>NZ_VIKT02000003.1:0-9802 GCF_009371975.2 Microcella pacifica | reverse complement strand
CGCTCGCGCCCGACGAGGTGCCCGGCGACCCGGTCACGGCTCGCCGAGACGGTGGAGGCGTCGGTCACTGAACCATCGATCCGGCGTCGACCGGCAACGTCACGCCCGTGATATAACGCGCCTCGTCGGATGCGAGGAACACCATCGCATTCGAGATATCGTACGGTTCGAGCATGTCGGCACCCATGGGGTTCATCTGCTGTGCCACAGCAATGACATCATCAGCAGTCGGGTTCTCAAGGTCTGGCCGAAATACTCTGGCGAGGACATCGTTCATCACCATGACGGTGTTGACCGTCCCCGGATGGACCGTGTTCACGCGAATTTGACTCGGTGCAAGCTCAAGCGCCAATGTCCGCATCAGTCCGACGAGAGCATGCTTCGACGCCACGTAGTGTGCGAAATTGGCAATCCCTGAGAGGCCAGCGACGGAACTCGTCATGATGATGGAGCCACCATTCGCGTTGTTCTTGAGGTGGGGGATCGCCGCCTTCGCCGTGCGCCAGACGCCGGCCACATTGATGTTGAGAGTGTCCATGAAGATGTCGTCCTCCATGTCCTCGGCGAGCGACGGCGCCGTGAACACACCTGCATTGCCGAGGACGACGTCGAGACGCCCGAGTTGGGCCACGCCGTCGTCAACCGCGGCCTTCACCCCCGCCCAATCGCGCACATCGGCCTTGGTCGCGATAATGCGCCGGTCGAGAGCCTCGACCTGTCTCACTGTCTCGTCCATGTCGGCCTGCGTCGCCGGTCCCGATGCCGAGCCTTTGATTTCATCCAAGACATCGAAGCCGATCACATCGGCCCCCTCCTCAGCGAACCGCAGCGCATGGCTGCGGCCTTGACTGCGAGCGACGCCCGAGATGAGAACTACTTTTCCGTCCAACCGTCCCATGATGATCTCCTTGCTTTCGATTTGTGTGTGAAAAGCGCCCCGCCTAGCGAGGTTCTGCAGTGCGGGGCGCCGCGACGTCGGTGTCGCAATCTACTTGACGAGCATTCCGGCGTCGACGGGCAACGTGACGCCTGTGACGTAGCGCGCTTCGTCCGAGGCGAGCCAGACCATCGCGTTCGAGATGT
Organism: Microcella pacifica; assembly: GCF_009371975.2. Classification (GTDB taxonomy): domain Bacteria; phylum Actinomycetota; class Actinomycetes; order Actinomycetales; family Microbacteriaceae; genus Microcella; species Microcella pacifica. The sequence goes on along the minus strand of NZ_VIKT02000003.1, from coordinate 8,719 downwards.
CGACAGACTGAACCCAGCCCACGGGCAGAGCATTCATGACCTTGGCCGCCTCGAGGAAGTCGTCAACGCCGGGCTTGTCGAGATCGGGCCGGAAGAGCTTGAACGTGGCCTCGTTGTTGACCATGGGAGTGTCTACCGTTGTCGGATGGATGGAATTGACCCTGATCTTGTGAGGGGCCAGCTCGAGAGCGAGCGCTCGCATGAGGCCGACGACACCATGTTTCGCCGCGACATAGTGGCCGAGGTTTGCCAGGGCCGTTAGTCCAGCAGCGGAACTCGTCATGATGATCGATCCGCCACGCTCACCAGTCTTGATATGAGGGATAGCCGCGGCGCACGTGCGCCAGACGCCGTTGAGGTTGATATCCACGAGATCCGTGAATGCCTCCTCGCTCAACGATTCTGTCGGCCCCGTAAACGTCGACACTCCCGCGTTCGCCAGGACGACATCGAGTCGCCCAAGCTCGGCGACCCCGTCATCCACCGCCTTCTTGACTTGCTCCAGGCTGCGCACGTCGGCCTTCGTCGCGATGATGCGCCGATCGAGAGCTTCGACCGCGGCGACAGTCTCCTCCATATCAGCCTGTGTCGTGGGGTCGGACACAGACCCGGCAATCGGTTCGAGCACGTCGATACCGATGATGTCGGCGCCTTCCTCGGCGAACCGGATCGCGTGACTGCGACCCTGCCCCCGGGCGACACCCGTGATGAAAACCACTTTTCCATCTAAACGCCCCATTGCGTTCTCCGTTCTGTTTGGGTGCGGGTTTGCCGCACCTTGGTGTGCCGCGAACCGCGCGGCGCGGTGACGTCTGGTGTCGGGCGACTAAGCGCGCACCGGTGACGCGTTTACGCCGGGAATGAGCAGGTGCCCGGCGTCGACCGGAAGGGTGACGCCCGTCACGGCGGAGGCCAGATCGGAGTTGAGGTACAGCGCGGCGTCGGCGATGCGCTGAGGGCTCAAGAAGCCGTTGCCCTTGAGGGCGTGGAAGTGGTAGCCCGCCTCGAGCATGTCGTCTTCGGTGCCTTCGCCGGCGGGTTTGCCCGACATCATGTCCCAGGCGCCTTGCCAGCTCGTCATCGGCGTCAAGATCGCGCCGGGGTGCACGGAGTTCACGCGGATGCCGTGGTTCGCGTACTCGAGCGCGAGTGTCTTCATGAGGCCGACGACGCCGAACTTCGACGAGCAGTAGTGCGCGTAGTTCGCGCCGGGCTCGATGCCGTTGATCGACGAGGTGATGACGATCGATCCGCCGCCCTGCTCCATCATGTGCGGCAGCACGGCCTTCGCCGACTTCCAGACCCCCGTGAGGTTGACGGCGATCATGTCATCCCACTGCTCATCGGTGAGCTCGTGGGCGGGGGCGAGCGAGAAGATGCCGGCGTTGGCGATCAAGATGTCGATGCGGCCGAGACTCGCGATGCCCTCCGACACCGCTCGATCCAGATCGGCCTGCTTGCGCACGTCACCGACGACGGAGACGATGCGCCGGTCGAGATCTTCGACCTGCCGCACGGTCTCGTCGAAGTCGGCCTGCTGCGCCATCGGGTAGGCGACCGACTCGATCTGGTCGAGGGTGTCGATGATGATGACGTCGGCGCCTTCCTTGGCGCACGTGATGGCGTGGGCGCGACCCTGGCCGCGCGAGCCGCCCGTGATGAGGGCGACTTTTCCGTCGAGCATTCCCATGAGATGTCCTTTCGGGTACGACTGAGAGCCACGCCGGCAGGCGAGCGGGCGTGGGTGAGGCGAGTGTGTGAGGCGCTGAGCGTGCTGGGCTCGAGTGTGGTCTCGGGTGCGGCGGCTCCTAGTGGTCGGTGCCGCAGGCGCAACCCGCGGCGGTCGTCGTCGGTGAAAACCCGGCGAGCGGGCTCTCGGCGCAGGCGTGCGCCGGGGGTGCGTCCGGTCGTCGGACGCTGAGAGTCAGGGGCACGGGGCCCGCCCCGCCGCGCGGCCGCGGCGGCGAAGTGCGGTGCGAGTGGTCGCCCGAGGGCTTCGGCAGAGCATCCTCGGCCCGCTCGGCCAGCAGCTGCTCACCGAAGCCGCGCACGCACTCGGGGTCGGGGCCGTCGATCGGCAGGCCCGTGAAGAACTTCGCCGCCATGCAGCCGCCGCGGCACGAGTCGTAGAACGAGCAGCTCGCGCACGCCCCGCCGCCGGTCGGCTCGCGCAGCCGCTGGAAGAGCTCGCTCTCCCGCCACACCGCCTCGAAGCCGCCCGGCTCGCGGATGCTGCCGGCGAGGAACTCGTCGTGGATCGCGAAAGGACAGGCGTAGACATCGCCGATGGGATCGATGAGGCACACCACGCGGCCGGCACCGCACAGGTTGAGACCGGGCAGGGCGCTGCCGAAAGCCGACAGGTGGAAGAACGAGTCGCCCGTGAGCACTCCCTCTCCGTGGGCGACGAGCCAGTCGTACAGCTCGCGCTGCTGCTCGGGCAGGGGGTGCAGGTCGTCCCACACGTCCGCACCGCGGCCGCTCGGGCGCAGGCGCGTCAGCCGCAGCTGCGCGTCGAAGCGATCCGCGATGGCCTTGAACTCGTCGAGCTGCGGAATGTTCTCCCGTGTGCACACGACGGAGATCTTGAAGCCGCGGAAGCCCGCGTCGGCGAGGTTCTGCATCGCGCGCATGGCGGTGTCGTACGACCCGGGGCCCCGCACGTGGTCGTTGACCTCGGCGGTCGCACCGTCGAGGGAGATCTGCACGTCGACGTAGTCGCTCGCGGCGAGGCGCTGGGCGATCTCGGGGGTGAGCTTGATGCCGTTGGTGGAGAACTTCACGCCCACCTGGTGGTCGGTGGCGTAGTCGACGAGCTCCCAGAAGTCGCTGCGCACGGTCGGCTCGCCGCCGCCGATGTTGACGTAGAAGACCTGCATGCGCTGCAACTCATCGATGACGGCCTTGCACTCCTCCGTGGTGAGCTCGCGCGGGTCGCGTCGACCGGAGCTCGAGAGGCAGTGGCTGCAGGAGAGGTTGCAGGCGTACGTGAGCTCCCAGGTCAAGCAGATGGGAGCATCCAGACCGGCCTCGAAGTGGCCCATGAGGGTGCTCGAGGTGCGAGCGGGGGCGACCGGCGACGTCTGTACTGGCGATGGGGCGACGAGCGTCATGCCGCCACCTCGTTCGCGGGTCGGCTCTCGAGCATCGTCGAGTGCACTAGCGTCGCGACGGCGCGCCGGTAACGCTCAACCTGAGCATCGGGCACGGCAGCCTCGGCGAGAGCCTGAGCCAGAGTGCGGGTGCCGTCGCAGGCCCTTACGGCATCGAGCAGCACGCGATCTTTGAGAAAGCTCAGCTGTCGGGTGCCGAAGTGGTACAGCAGGGCACCGAAGGGTTCGGGCCGAATCGAGACGCGAGGGTGAACTGTGAGTGTGGCGTCGAGCCTGATGGAGTCCATGAGGGGCTCAATACACCCCGCACATTCCATCGATCGAGACTTCTTCGACGAGCGATTCCTCGTCGACAAGTTCGTCGATCGGGGCCTCAGGTCGGTTGTCGGCGTGGCTCATGGCATGCTCCTCCGCGTAGGGTTTCTGACATCGGTGTCGGATTCTCCCAGTGCTCAGTACTGTAGTGGCACTCAGTGCCGAAGGGAAGAGGCAGGTGATGAGAGTTGAGTGAGTTCGTAGACGCGGCGGCCAACCCCGTGGTGCGCATCGGGCGTCATCCCGCCACAACGCATGCCGAGATAAGCCACACGGGCCTGCGGTTGTTCATCGAGCGCGGCTTCGATCAGGTCACAGTTGATGAGATCGCCGCGGCCTGCGGCATAGGACGCCGCACTTTCTTCCGATACTTCCCCTCGAAGAACGACCTGCCCTGGGGTCAGTTCGACGACATGCTGCGAAGCATGCGCGAGCACCTCGACTCCCTGCCGCGCAGTGTCCCGTTGAGGGACACCCTCCGCATCGCCATCGTGGTCTTCAACCGCACACCTCCCGAAGAACTGCAGTATCACCGCGAGCGGATGACGCTACTGCTCACGGTGCCCTCCCTCGTCGCGCACTCGACCATCCGCTACGAGTCGTGGCGCCAGGTGATCGCCGATTTCGTCGCCGAGCGACTCGACACCTCGCCGAGCGGCCTCCTGCCCCAAACAATTGGCTGGGTGTGTCTCGGTGTCTCGATCGCCGCCTACGAGCAATGGCTCAAGCACGAAGACGCATCACTGAGCGACTTGCTCGACCAGGGCTTCCTCGCCGCTCGCGACCTCATGCTGCTCGACGAGCCCGGCCCGCGCTGATGACCCCTCGCGCGCCCGATGTGATTGTGGTCGGGGCGGGAGGCTCGGGTGCTCCGCTCGCGGCTCGACTCGCTGAAAGGGGCGAGCGCGTGCTGCTGCTCGAGGCCGGCCCAGTGCCCGCACCCCACTCGACGCGGGACGGTTCGAGCCTCGCCGCGGCCGTCCCCGGGCATCCACTCGCGGTCAGCTACCGCGGCACCCTCACGCCGGGTCGCGATCACACGGTGGTGCGCGGGCTCGTCGCGGGCGGCTCGACGGCGATCAACGGCGCCTACTTCAGGCGCCCGCGCAGTCGCGACCTTGATAGCTGGGCCGCCGTCGCGGCCGACCACCGCTGGAGCGCCTCGGCTACTCTGCCGCTCTGGGCCGAGATTGAAGGTGACCGCGAGTACGGGCATCGCGGCTCGGGCCCAATGCCCATCACACGCAGCTCCCTCGACCATCCGCTCAGCGCCGCACTGCTCACCGCTGGAGTAGAGCTCGGTCTACCGTTTGTCCCTGACCAGAACGCCAGCCCCGACCCGCCGCCCGGAGTCGGCGCGTTGCCCACAAACACTCGCGACGGGCAGCGCTGGAGCACGGCGCGCGCCTGGCTAGAGCCCCCAACTTCAGGGCTCACCATCCGGGGCGGATGCACCGTGACGCGCGTTCTTTTCAATCGAGGAGGGCAGACGACCGGTGTCGAAATCGTCGTCGACGACGCGGTCGAGGCCATCAGGGCTGACCGCGTCGTGTTGTGCGCCGGTGCCATCGCCACTCCACAGCTACTCGTGCACAGCGGTGTCGGCCCACCGGGCGCGGTGCGCGCAGCGGGCGCGACCGTCGTGCGGGATCTGCCAGTGGGGGCGCAACTACACGACCACCCGCAGCTCGAGCTGCGTTTTCGAGTGCCGACCGAGGTGCTGGACCACCCGACCGAGACGACGCTTGGGGTGGTAGTGCACGGCTCCAGCCGTTGTGACCCCGGGACGAGCGCGGAGGACGTGCCCGGTGACGTCGAGGTGCTCTCAGTGCTGCGTCCCATGGGTCGTCTGCTCGACAGCGACACAGGTGACACTAGCCTCAGCGTGCTGGTCTCTGCGCTGCGCACAGAGCAACCGGGCCAGCTATTGCTTGACAGTGGCGGGATACCACGGCTCGACTTTAGATATCTTCGCACCCCTGGCGATCGCGCGCGCTTACGGGTCGCCGCGCGACTCGCTGCCGCCCTACTCGCGAGTGAGCCACTCCTACAGATCGGCGTACGGCCGGAGTATCCATCGCTCGAAGGTGGTCTCGACGACGATGCCCTTGACGATTGGATGCGCGGCCGTCTTTCGACAGCGCTGCACAGTTGCGGCACGACGCCCATGGGCACCGACCCTTCAACGTCGGTCGTCAATGGCCGCGGTGCCGTGCACGGGATCGAAGGTCTGCACATCGCCGACCTCGGCATCCTGCCGACCACGCCAACGAGTGGTCCCGCGGCGAGCGCCGTGCTCGTCGGTCTCGTGATCGCAAACGCGTTGTGATCTGCAAGAGGGGATAGACGTCAATATTGAAGGGTTTGGCGAAAGCGAATTGAGGAGAGTACATCCATCCTGATGTGAGGCCGCAGACGTTAGATGAGGAAGACCGGGCATGATGGTCTCTTTCTCGTGCGCTCGAACCGGCACTAAAGATCGGTTGTCAAGAGTTCGTTTTTCACGCCCGCGGAGATAGGCAACCTGGCTGGAGCGACGTAGGAACGAGCATCGCCACCCCGCACGTGTCCTGAAGAGCGTCCTTGAGCTGAATCGCGCCCGGCCGCACGGCCGACCACGACGCTGGTCAGCGCGAAGCCTCGGTTCATGCCCGCTCAAACATGAACGCGGCGTTCGACCTGGAATCCGGTTTGCCGTCTCGCATCCACAAGCACCAGACCGGATAGGAACAATGCCCTAGCGCCGGTCGTCGTCCAGGTACGGGGGCAGGAGCTGTCCCTCCGAGAGCGCCTCGGCGAGGATCTCCTGCTCAATGCGAGTGGAGAGCGGCTTCTGGACGATGAAGCACAAGACGATCGCGGCGGCGATGGCGAGGGGGACCATGAAGATGAAGATCGGCATGAGTGCCTCGTTGTACGAAAGTATGATCGGCAGTCGGAGCGCGTCAGGCAGGTCGCTGACAGCCGCAGGGGTCAGCGAGTTGCCGCTCCCGCCTCCACTTCCTGCTTGCGGCAGCCGCTCGGCAAGCAGCGAGGTAAGCCGGGCGGCGAACACCGAACCGACCACGGCGGAGCCGAGGCTGCCGCCGACTTGGCGGAAATAGTTGTTCGACGCGGTCGCGGTTCCGACCATGCGGTGCGGGAAGGAGTTCTGCACCACGAGCGTGAGAATCTGCATGCTCGAGCCGAGGCCGAGGCCGATCACAGCAAGGGCGACGCAGATCTCAAAGATCGGAGTGTCCACTTTCACCGTGGACAGCAGCCACATACCGACGGCAAGAATCACCGAGCCGATGATCGGGGGCAGCTTGTACTTTCCCGTCCGCGAGACCAGTTGCCCGGTGCCGATGGACGTCACGAGCAACGCCCCCATCATGGGGATCATCAGGAACCCCGCCTCCGTGGCGGTCGCCCCGGTGGCCATCTGAAGATAGGTCGGCATGTAGCCGATTGCACCGAACATCGCGATGCTGGTGAGCAAGGCGGCGACTGTCGTCAAGTTGAAGTTGCGGTCGCGGTAAAGTGCGAGCGGCATAACCGGTTCGGAGACACGTGTCTCGACAAGAACGAAGATGCCCGCGCACACTACCGCGCCGACAATGAGGCCGATGATTGTGGGCGAGTTCCAGTCGAAAGTCGACCCGCCCCAGGTGGCAATGAGGACGATCGCGGTAGTGGCAACTCCTAGCGTGGCCATGCCGAGGTAGTCGACCTTCGGTCGCTCCTGATTGTTCTTGGCAGGAAGGCGCAGGAGCAGGGCAGTGGCAACGATGGCCAGGATGCCGAGAGGGATGTTGATCAGGAAAGCCCAACGCCATCCCGGCCCCTCGGTAAACCAACCGCCAAGAAGCGGGCCGGCGACGGAGGACACGGCGAAGACCGCGCCGAGAACGCCCATATACCGACCGCGGTCCCGCGCAGGGACGACATCGGCGATCGCCGCCTGGCTGAGGATCATGAGGCCACCACCACCGAGCCCCTGCACGACGCGGGCAAAGATGAGAGCTCCCATGTCGCTCGCGAAAGCCCCCAGGACCGAACCGATGACGAACAAGACGATGGCGACGAGTAGCACCGGCCTTCGACCGAACGAGTCGCTCACCTTGCCGTAGACAGGCATGACAATGGTGGACGCAAGCAGGTAGGCAGTGATGACCCAGGTCATGTGCTCCACGCCGTCGAGCTCGCCAACGATCGTCGGGAGCGCGCTGGACAGCACAGTCTGACTGAGCGAAGCGAGCAGCATAGTGACAAGAAGCGCACCAAAGAGGAGCGTGATGTTGCGGGATGTGCCGGTCTGGGTCGGCGATGCCAATGCAGCTGGGTGAGTCACTTTGCTTCTCCCATTACGGTGCGGAACAGTGCGATTGCAGCGTCCAGGTCGGTGTCAGATGGGATGCCGCCGAGCGAACCGCCGCGCTCGAACGCAAAGCGAATGGTCGTGCCGGCGAGCACGACGAGTGCGCGAAGCGAGGCGGGGAGAGCCTCCGGAGCGCCCGCCAGGCTGATACGCCCGGTTGCGACTCGGTCCTCGAGGAGTTCTTCGACGAGGTGTTCTGCCTGGGCAACGTGCCGGGTGAGGTGGACTCGCAGTTCGGGGAAGCGTTGGACGAGGTCGCGGCGAATCGCAAGATCCGAATGGTCGCGAACGGTGGTCGACGAGACCGCAGCGAAGAGCCGGACAGTGCGAGTGAAGAGATCCGTATCGCGTGCATCGAAGGCGGTGATGGCACCGCCGGGCATGACTGGCGACTGGATGCCGAGCACCGCTTCCTCCTTGCTCGAGAAATAGTTGAAGAAGGTGCGAGGTGAGACGCCCGCTCGGGCAGAGATTGCGTCAATGGTTGCACCGGTCAAGCCATGTTCCAGGGCTAGGTTCGCCGCGGCCTCGCGGAGGGCTGCCCACGTGGCGGCGCGGTGCCGCTCCCTAAGCGGCGGCAGAGCGATCTCTTGCACCGGTATAAACTATGCAGTTATGCAACTTTGCGCAAGTGTAATCATTGACGGGCGCCTCTGGCGGACGCCGGGCGCGCTTTCGCTCTGCTCACGCCCCGCGCCAGGTATCTCGCAAGGCGCTCCGTGGATCCAGCCATAGTTGCCCATAGAATAATGTTGCATTTTGGGCAATTTGCGGTTGGGGCATGACTGGGCTACGAGAAGACAAGCGTGCGGTGAGTGGAGTCCCGCATAGTGGTGTAACCCACGGTGGTCGCGCACGTCGTTGCTGACGTGAACGCGGTCACCGTGTGATCCTTCGAGAAGTCTCTTACCCCAACTCGAAAGGCATCAAC
>NZ_VIKT02000029.1 GCF_009371975.2 Microcella pacifica | reverse complement strand
TCTGCTCGCGCAGCCATCGACAACCTGCTTCCCATACCTCGGATAATGCCCGCCATTCGCGGGCATTCTTATCTGAGGCACGGGAACCCACTCGCGGGCATTCTTCGTGAGGCACGTCGACATCTAGTACCTGGCATCGAGTTGAGGTACTATATGCAGACTTATCCACAGGGAGCTACCTGCGACCGACCCCAAACGGGGTATGTCACGGGGGTGCCGATTCGGTACCCTCGTGAACCGGCTCAACGGTGCCGCAAATTTTGCGGCACCGTTCGCGCCCGTGACGGCCAGCCGAGCGGAGCGAAAGCGCAGGTCCGACGGTGGTGGCGATTCGACACCACCGTGAACGGTCGCGGTGAGGTCGCAGCGGATGCGGCTTGGTTCGCGGGGGCAACGGCGAAACTCCTGGTCGGACGGTGGTGCCAATTTGCCACCACCGTCACGAGAACCACAACGAGCAGCACAGCGGGCCGAGGTCGCAGGCTGGACGGTGTGGGAAATTTTCCCCGACCGTCGCCCCGCGAGTGTGGTGCCGCCGATTCGACGGAACCACCCCGGCCGGGAGTAAAAGCCCTGGTCGCACGGTTCCGGCAATTTGCCGGAACCGTCACCCCCACCCCGACATGCAGGCGCGCCGGAGCGTATCGCGGTCGCGTGGTGGCGGTGCTCATCGTCGGGTTCCTCCGGTCGTGTGGGCAGGTGTCAGTAGGTAGGTGCGCACCCGTTCCCACGGGAGTCGTCGGCGCGTGCGGTGGCGATGCCGACGCCCGGCCCCGCCCGGCTCGCGGACGGTGGGCCGTAGCGCCGGTACTCGATGGGGGTCACGCCCATGTAGCGGCGGAAGATGCGCGAGGCTTGCCCGCAGTGGTGGCACCAGCCGACCCGTTCGGTGATCGTGCCGATGAGCAGATCGGTTTCGCGGATCAGGCGCGCCATCTCCTGTACGCGCAGGATCGACAGGTACACCGGCGGCGTCACCCCGAACGAGTCCTTGAACACCCGATTGAGCTGACTCGGCGACAGGCAGGCGTGCGCGTCCAGTTCGGTGAGCGGCCACTGCCTGGCGATGTTGCTCTGCATGAGCGCCGCCGTGCGCATAATCTCGCGGCGCACCGGCTTGAACTCCCGCCACCGGGGAGGCGCGACCCGCACGGCCCGCTGCCGAGAGGTCAGCGGCGGCACCTCCACCGGCGCGTGACGAACCAGCGGCGCGATGGCGGCGAGCACCGTGAACAGCAGCGCATACGCACGGAAGTAGCCGCGCGGCGATTGGTCTTCGCCGGTGAGTGTGGCGAGTTCATCGAGGATCGGCCCGAGCCGTTCGGCCTGCGATTCTCCGACGCGCAGCACCTGCACCGGATCGGGATACAGGTGAGTTGCGAGGTCGCGTGCGGCTTCGCCGTCCGCGAGCACGTCGAGGTGCTGCCAGAACAACTGCTCGACCAGTAATCGGTATCCACTGCCACTGTCCTCACCGTGACGGTGCCCTCGGGTTCGTACCCGAACTCGACGTTCGGGGCGACCAGCACCACATCACCCACCGACGCCGACCCGCCCGCATCGGCATCGGCATCGGCATCGGTGAGGATGATCGAGCCGTCGCGCACGACCACGAAGCGCACACAGTCATAGGCGGTCGCCGCCAATATGCGACGGTGACGGATGCTGGTGACATAGACGCAACTCCACGGCTCGACCGGCTGCACTATCGCGGGGTGCGGCGACTGCGGCGTCCTTGTAGGCTCATGACCGGTCGGCGTGGTCGCCGGGCGTTCGAGTAGCAGCGACATGACGACCTCCCTTCTCTGACCACCCCCGAGCAACCAGGGGGAAGAACCGGCCTACCAAGCACCGGCGGTCGCGGCGAAGCAGGAGACGAGCAGGCCGGGCGTTTCCCGGTCACTCCGGCACTTTGCCGGGCAGCGCGACCGGCTCGGTCATGGGAGGTCGGTCATGAGCGGGCGCATGTCTCGGTAGCGGCTCGGTGTCACTCCGGTGTGCGCTGTGGATGCTTCTACCGCGCGCGACCGGCTCCGCCACCCCACCCGCTGCCCGGTGGCGGTGACGGTGATGTTCGTCTCGCGTAGGAGCCGCGCCATCTCTTGCACGCGGAGCATCACCAGGTAGGCGGTCGGGGTCTTCCCGAACGTGTCCGTGAACACGCGCACCAGGTGCTTCGGAGAGAGCCGCACCAGGGCTGCCAGTTCCGCGAGCGTCCACGGGTGCGTGATCCGGCTGTGCAGCGCGTCGCGCACCAGCATCGCCTCACGACGCAACGGTTCAGGCACCCGACTTCGAGCGGAGAACGGGCGAGCGCGGGCACGTTGCAGCCGGGTCAGCCGCACCGTCGAGACGCGGATGCACGGCGCGATCACATCGGTGATGAGGAACCAGAGCGCCTGCATCCGATGGAACCGTTCCAGGTACTTGCCCTCGACGGTGAGGGCGACCAGCTCGTCCAGCCACGGCAACAACCGCCCGGCTCGATCCCGGCCCAGGTGCAGTACCTGGGCAGGTTCGGTGTACACCTTTCCCGCGAAGTCGTGGGCGTCGAGGCGGTCGTGCAAGATCGCGGAGTGTTGCCAGAAGAACTGATCCAGCGCCATGTCGGTGTCGATGTAGACCGTCGTATAGGTGACCCGCCCCTCGGGTTCGACGCCGAACAGCACGCTCGGCCCCAGCAGCACCGCGTCGCCAAAGCTGACGGGTTGCTGTCCGAACTCGCTGAACACGATGGCCGTGCCGTCACGGATCACAACGAGCCGGACAACGTTGTACGCCGCCAGGCCCACAGGTCGATGCGTCGTCCGTGTCCGAGCCGACAACGGCGGGGAGATGCGCCTATCCACTCATCGGGTGCTTTTCTGTCAGTTCACTGGGCCATGCGATGAGTTGCGTGCGAGTGTCGTCCTTGGTGGAAGTCTCCGCGACTGCCGCTCCGAAGTCGGCATAACTGATCGCTTGTCGGGTGAACGCAGTCTCGTCTGTGGAAGGGGAGACTCGTTCCCAGCGTGCTGTCGTCGGCCCCTCCGGTTCGTAGACGGGCGGCGGGATCAGATACGCCCATTCTGATCCTGCGTTGCCCGCTTCGAGGTGGTCGCGCAGCATGGCGTGTGCTCTCCCGCGCGGCAGTGTGGGTTCTGGGAACCGGGGGTCTTGCCAGAACCGTCTGTCTCCAGGGAGTCGGAGTGCTCCTGCTCCGCCGACCGTGACGATCCGGGCCGGAGCGCCGTTGGCCTTGGTGCTTGCCTCGATGAGTCGATCATGTACGGCCACGAGTTCGGTCGGGGCGATGTCCTCACGCAGTCGGATCGCGTTCATGACGACGTCGATGCCGTGCATTGCTTGCGTGAGACTGGCGTTCTCAGCGATGTTCACGACCGTGGAGGTCAGCGATGCAGCAGTCTTGGCGAGCCGCGTGGTGTCTGCCGGATCGCGCAGCGCAGCGGTCGCCTCGATGCCTGCGGGGAGATGAGCGAGGATGGCGGCTCCGGTGCGCCCGGTCGCGCCGAGAATCAGGATGCGAGTCATACAGGTACCTCCGAAGCGGGCGTGCGGGTGAGTCGGGCGAACCCGGTGAGGCTGGCGACGGCGAGCACCATGAGCGCGGCGAGACTGACGAGCAGGATCGGGAAGTCCAAGCCCAGGTAGGCAGTGAGTGGGCCGACGCTGGCACCGAGGAACAGCACGAATCCGTTGAGCGCCATCCCACCGGCCCGGTTCGGGGCGGCGGTCTCGCCGAACAGGGTGATCATCGCGGGCACCGCGAGCGCGACCCCAGTGACTCACACGAGACTCGCCAGCGCCGTGCCCGCGAGGGATGCCGAGAGTGCGGCTTCGATCAGCAGCCCAATCGCGGCGAGGGCGAACCCGGCACGTGCAACCCCCGCGCCGCCGAGACGCTTCGCAATAGCGCCCGCGAAGAGGGAGGCGAACATGCCCGGCAGCCCGACGAGGCGGAGCCAGATCACCTGCGATGAGTCCAGGCAGAGGTCGGTCAGGTGCGGGCCGAGGCCGGTGTACATGCCGACGAACGACAACAGCAGCGTTAGGTGCGCGAGGCTCAGTAGCAGCACCGAGGGGCGTGTGGCGACCCTCCCGACTACGGCGAAGCGACGCACCAGGCTCGCATCGTCTCTGCGACTGTGCGGCTCGGTGACGAGCACGGCGACGCCGATCATGCCGAGGCCGAGCATGATGCCGGAGAGGATGAACACCCACTGCCAGCCCAACGTCAGGCTGAGCGCGGAGGCGAGTACTTGGCCTGCGATCCCGGCAACGAGGAATGCCGTCGACATGGCCCCGATCGCCGTTGCCCGACGCTTCAGCGGGGTCGCTTCGGCCAGATACGCGAGCGCAACCGGCGCGAAACTCGACGCCATCACCCCCTGCACCCCGCGCAGCGCAGCAAGCATCGGCACCGTGGAGGCGAAGCCGCAGGCGATGGTCGCGACGGTGAGATACACCAGGCCGATGAGCATGATCCGCTTCCGCCCGTACTGATCGGCCAACGGCCCCCAGATCAGGAACCCGACCGCATAGCACACGCTGAACACCGTCGAGAGCGCGAACGTCACATCAGAGCCGAGTTCCGCACCGATCGGGGCGATCAGCGGGATTGCCGCGTACAACTGCGTGAGCACCAGCAGCGCCGTGACCACGAGCAGCACGACCACGCCGTTCCCTGCCGGGTGCTCGCGCGCCTCGCCTGCTCCCGCTATCTGTTCCGTCGAGTTCGCAGACACCACCACTCCAAATCCAACGTTTCCGTTGGATTTGACTGTAGTAGGCTAACCGCGAAGACGCAACGTGAGCGTTGGGTTTACCGCACGAGACGGGAGGTGGGAACGATGGGCTGGGATGTTGAGGGCAGGAAGCGCCGCATCCTCGACGCGGCGGTGGCCGAGTTCGCCGCGCACGGGCCGCACGGCACGACCATCGAGCGCATCGCCAAGGCCGCCGGGGTGAACAAGGAGCGCGTCTACACGCACTTCGGGGGCAAGGACAGACTTTTCGCCACCGTACTGCGCGAGGAACTGGCGAAGGTAGCCCGCGACGTGCCCGTCGAATCATTCGCAACCGAGGACGTGGGCGACTACGCCGGGCGCGTCTACGACTACCACCGCGAGCACCCCGAACTCGGCAGGCTCATGCGCTGGGAAGGGCTCGTCTTCGACACCGAAGTACCCGACGAGGCCGAGCGGCGCGAATACTACGGATACAAAGTCGCCGCCATGACCGACGGACAGGCCAAGGGCACAGTAACGAGCGACCTCGACGCCGACCACCTGATGTTCCTCGTGCTCTCACTCGCCGGATGGTGGTCAGCGGTACCGCAGGTCGCCCGCATGATCACCGGAGCCGAGAGCGACGCCGAACACGCACGCCGCCGTGCCTCCGTCGTCACCGCTGCCCGAAGACTCATCGGGCAGTAATCAGGTCACGAAGTTCGCCGAGAAGACTAGTCACTTCATCGAACCGAACTCCGAAAGTTCCCTCGAACTTTGTGACGCCAACTCTTGCCAGCGACACTCTGTGCGACGCTCTCGCGCTGACGCTCGGCTCCATCAGTCATCTGCCCCCTATCTCAGTGAGGCACGTATTTTACGGCGGGGCCGTAGTGCGCACCTCTCTCACGAGACGACTCGTGAGGGAGGCCAGAGTGAAGGGTGGAGTGAAGCTGTTCCACGGCAGCGGTGCTGCCGCGCGCGCCTATGTCGAGGCCGACCGCTCCCGCGCTGACGAGTACTACCTCGGCGCAGACCAGGCCGTGGCCGAGTACGCCGTGATCGACGCGACCGGCGAGGTCACCGCTGCTCGGTCGCTGTCGGCGGATGAGTACGAAGCCTGGGTCGATTGGGTGAACCCGGACACCGGGGAGTCGATGGGTACCCCGCGCAAGCCGGGCAAGGTGCGTCGGGGGTCGCCGTTGTTCGCGGAGATGACGATCAACGCGCCGAAGAGCCTGTCGGTCGCCGCCGCACTCCACCCGGACGTGTCCGAGGCGTTGGACGCGACGCAGCGGGATGCGGCGCGGGAGATTCAGCACTTCCTTGGTCAGCATTCGGTCACGTTGGCGGGGCCGCGCGGCGCGCAGGAGGTGCTGCCGGTCGAGCACATGCAGACCGTCGCGATCACGCACAAGACGAGTCGTGCGGGTGATCCGCACCGGCATATCCATTTCCAGATTGGCACGAGGGTGTGGGCGGGCGGGAAGTGGCGGGCGCTGACCACGGCGGCGTTGTTCCAGCAGCAGGGCGCGATCCGTGCTCTCGGTACGGCGGTGATCGCCGCGCACCCCCAGCTCGCCGCCACGCTCTCCGAGCATGGCCTGACCCTCGACCCCGTAAGCGGTGAGGTTGTGGAGTTGGAGCCGTTCAACGCCGTCATGTCGAAGCGGTCGGCGCAGATCAGACGCAACCTGGAACGCATGGAGGCCGAGTGGCAAGCGAAGCATCCCGGCGAGACGCCCGGCCCGGTGTTGACCGCTCGGATGCAGGACGCGGCGTGGGCGTTCCAGCGGCCCGGCAAGAAACCGGCGGACTTGAAGAACGAGCAGTGGTGGCAGCAGGAACTCCGAGACGCCGGCTACCACCCCGAGAGCTTGCAGCACCCCGACACCGTTGCGCCGGCATCGCTGGATGACCTCAGCGTGCAACAGGTCGCCAGTCGTGCGCTGGATCGCTGCGCGGCGGCTGCATCGACCTGGACACCGCACACCGTGCGAGAGCACGTCACCCGCATCACCACCGAGGCAGGCGTGCAAGCGACCCCGGCGGAGTTGCGCGAGTTCATCGACCTCGCCACCGGACTCGCCGCCTCGGATTGTTTCTCGGTGCTGCCGCCGGGCATGGTGCAACCCGAGCACGTCGCCCACCTCACCAGCCTTGGCGTCGTCGCCGCCGAGACCGCACTCCGCGACCAACTCACCGCCGCGACGCCGGAACGGGAGCCGAAGCACCCCGACGTGACCGACGCTGCGCAAGCCGCCGGACTCGACACCGGGCAGACCGTGGCCGCCGCTGCCGTCGCCTCGACCAACCCGCTCGTGATTGTCGAGGGCGCGGCGGGCGCAGGCAAGACCACCATGCTCGGCGTCGCCATCGAGGTTGCAGCCGAGCACGGGCGATCCTCGCGGGTGGTTGCGCCGACGTTGCGTGCGGCGCAGGTCGCCCACGAAGAACTCGGCGTGCCCGCAACCTCCGTCGCGGCGCTCGTGTATGCGCATGGGTGGCGGTGGAACGAGGACGGCGTATGGACACGCCTCGCACCCGGCGACACCGACCCTGCAACCGGGAACATCTACACCGGCCCACCAAACGACGCCGTGCTGTCGCGGGGTGAGCGGGTGATCGTGGACGAAGCGGGGATGCTCGACCAGGACACCGCCCTCGCTCTGCTGACCGTCACCGCCGAGGCAGGCGCGTCGGTCGCGTTCGTGGGCGACCGGGCGCAGCTCCCGGCGGTCGGGCGCGGCGGGGTGCTCGACATGGCCGCCCAGATTCGTGGCCGTACCTACGACATGACCGAACTCCACAGGTTCACCGATGCCGAGTATGCGGCGTTGACGTTGGTCATGCGTGACCGGGAGCACCCCGGCGACGTGTTCGACCGACTCGCCACGATGGGCCTCGTGACCTTGCATGCCGACGAGGAAGCGGCCCGCGAGCACATCACCGCCCACGCCCACGACGGCGAAGCGATCACCGTCGCCACCAACGACGAGGCCACCGAGCTGAACGAGCACATCCGCGCCGGGCGGGTCGAGCGCGGCGAGGTCGACGACACTATGACGACGACCGGCAGCGACGGGCTGAGCATCGGCGCTGGCGACCTGATCCAGACCCGGAAGAACAGCAGCGACCTCGGCGTGGCAAACCGGCAGCAATGGATCGTGCAGCATGTGACCGACGAGGGCAGCGTCTACGCCCGCGAAGTCAGCGGCGGAGGCAAGCACAGCCGCACCGTCGCCCTCCCCGCCGAGTACGTGAGCGAGTGGGCGCACCTGTCGTATGCCGCGACCGCCTACGGCGTCCAAGGCGCAACCGTCGATGCCTCCCACACGGCCTTGTCGGAGGCGACGAGCGCGGCAGGCGTCTACGTCGGCATGACGAGAGGCCGCCAACAGAACCAACTCCACGTCGTCGCCGCTGATATGGCGGATGCGCGGGCGCGGTTCGTTGAGGCGATGGAACGCGACCCGGCAGACCGTGGCCTCGACCACGCCACCGCCCAAGCCATCGACGCCGTGCAAGGCCTCGTCAGCGATGGCCCCGTGCAGCTCATCACCGAAGAACTCGCCCGCCTCACCGCCGAAGCCGAACGAGCCGAACGTGCGGCGGAACGCTGGGAGCAGACCGCTGCCAGGTTCGACGCCCAGCGCGCAACACACAAGACCGAGGACGACGAGCACGCCGACGTGCTCCGCCACGCCGAGGACGAGGCGGCGCGCATCCGTGCCGAAATCGCGGAACCGTTGACGGTGCAGGCCGAGGCAGACGGCACCACCTATCTCGATGCTGTCGAGCGCGAGGCCGCCGCAAGCAGCCGACTCGCCACCGTCGGCAGGCTCGGCAGGCGCAAGGCCCGCGCGGAGCACCGCCAGACGAGCGAGCACACCCGGACGGTTCGGGCACGGGTGCGCGAAACATGGGGCGAACCACCCCGCACCACCGACACCCTGCCCGAGTGGGCGGCACGACAGGCCGAGCGTCGCGCCGAGGCCGATCCCCGCGTGATCGACGCCGCCCAGCACGTCGAGGCCGCGCGAGCCGACCGTGACGAGTTGCGGCAGCGGCACGAGCAGGAACGCCGGGCGTTGCTGGTCAGCGAGTACGGGCCGCAGGCGGTGATGCGCCACCGGGTCGGGATGCGACTGCCGAACCCAGCACAGCAAGCAGGACAGGCGCACCAGCAAGCCACCGCGCTCCGAGCCGAGGCCGACTACCTCCGCGCGCTACCGATCCGCGACGCCGCCGCACGGATCGAAACCACCCGCGCCGAGCACGAAGCAAGGCAGCAAGCACTCGCCGAACGCGAACGGCAACTCCGCGAGCCGACCGAACGCGACCCGCGGCGCAACGACCCGCGACATGACGGGCCAGCACGCGGCCTATGAGCATCAGCAGCACGTCGCGTCGGCGTGACGTTCACAGCAGCCCCGCAACCCGAGCCACAGACGCCCAGCGCGATTGTCGGCCGTTCGACGTACACTTGAATACATGACACCCGACACCGCAACTCTGATCCGAGACGGCCTCGCGCTCGACGCCGATCAGCGCGCGGTCGTCGCTAACGCCCTGCTCGAAAGCCTCCATGATGCAGACGACGAGAGCGAGGTCGATGCAGCCTGGCGTGCCGAGGCTACCCGGCGACTGGCCGAGGTGCGTGAGGGTGCGGTCGATCTGGTGGATGCCGACGAGCACTACGAGCGTTTGCGCGCCTTGCTCACCGCATGACCTTGGCCCAGCGAGAGCACCCCGAGGCCGTCGCGGAGTTCGACGCCGCCGTGCGCTGGTACGAAGACCAGGAGCCAGGGATCGGCCTTGCGCTCATCGACCGAGCAAGGCAAGCCCGGAAAGACCTCGACCAATGGCCGAACGCCGCCCCACCATTCACGACCGCTGACGATGGCACCGTGATCCGCAGCAAGGCCGTTCGCGGATACCCGTACCGCATCGTCTACACGGTGGAGCCGGACACGATCCTGATCCTCGCCTACGCCCACGAGCGCCGCGAACCCGGCTACTGGCTCCACCGGCTGAACGACTGAACAGCACGCCGCCGGGCTCATGGCTCGGATCGGGTCTCGCGTACATTTCTGGCGCCGTCGAACCCGGTGGTGAGGTCAGCGAGGAGCAGCTCCGCCGTCTCATGGGGCACGGCCAGGACCCCAACACGAGCGAACAGTTGGGTCGTCCGTACCGCCGATTCGCAAGCACTGCCGAGCGAGTTGCCCGTCGGCTTGAGAAGCTTCCCGAGACCCTCGCTCCCGCTGATAGGGGTGCACAGGTGGCGTTGATCGAGGCGGAAGAGGCAGGGAAACCGACGGGTGTGTTCGGCGAAGTCGGTGAGGCGGGCGAGGTTCTGTCGGGTCTTGACGGCGAGGTAGCGGCCGTTGACTTTCCGGTCTTCGTTGATCTCAAGCAGGGCTTCGGCGGCATGCTGGCGGACGTAGGGGTCTTCGGCGTCGTCGGCGGCGATCTGTGGCCCAGACTTCGCGAATTCGGGCAGGGGTACTAAAGCCCACCCCCTGTTCCCGATCGGGCACACTGCAGAACTTACTCTCTCCCTCGCCGCCATCTGCAGTGCACGCGACTTCGCGATGGTTTGGACGCGGCTGTCGAGCGAGCCGAAGGTGAGGCGAGCAAGGCAGATCGCGCCTACGTTCGAGCCATCACCTTCGCCGCCGGTCAGTTGCTTCGCGCAGTCGCCGAAGTCCACCGGGCAAGCCTGGCGAGCCGTATTCGTCGGCGGTCTCGAGGCAGCGGTCGTGTGTGCAGCGCATGATGGCGGAGAGCCGGTCCTGCGTGTAGTCGAATGTCCAGGAGCCGCGCGAGGCGTTCTGCTGCGTCTCCAGAGCGCGCTGAATTTACCAGATCGGTGACGATTTTGGTGTTCTTGGTGGACTAATGACCGTTCTCGGGCAGGTCAGAGTCCCGCGCGGCGGCTTCGCCGTTGTCGAGGGACGCAAGCGTGGCCATCTGGTCGGTGCTAAGGCGGAAGTCGAAGACCGAGAGGTTCTCGACCAGGCGTTTGGGGTCTGACGATCTCGGCACCGGCACGAGGCCCTGCTGCACGTGCCAGCGGAGCACCACCTGTGCCGCCGTTCGTCCGACGTCCGCCGCGATCTGCACGATCGTCGGGTTCTCCCGCAGCTCGGGCCCGCGGCCGAGCGGGCTCCAGCTCTCGGTCACGATACCGAGCACCTCGTGCGCGCGTCGAGGAACGGTACGGGCGATGTCGGGGCTGAGCTGGATCTGGTTCACGTCGGGCACGACCCCGGTCGCGTCGATGATGGAGGCGAGGTGGGCCGGTTTGAAGTTGGAGACGCCGATGGCTTTGACCCGCCCCTCCTCCAACAGCTTGACGAGACCCTTCCAGGCGTTGACGTAACGGCCTTGAGCCGGGACCGGCCAGTGGCAGAGGAAGAGGTCGAGGTGGTCCACCCCGAGCCGCTCGAGACTATCGTCGTAGGCGCGCTGGACGCCGTCGACGCTGTGCGACTCCTTGTTGAACTTGCTGGTGATGAAGATCTCGTGGCGGGGCAGCCCGGAGTCATGGATCCCCCGCCCGACGGCGACCTCGTTGCTGTACTTGAATGAGGTGTCGATGAGCCGATAGCCGCTCTCGATGGCGACGCGCACGACCTCCTGGCATTCATCGCCGACCATCGGCCAGGTGCCGAGGCCGAGTGACGGGATTCGGTGGCCGTGCAGGAGGGGGAGCAGGGGCGCTGGGGGCGCAGGTTCGAGCTCTTCTGTAGTCATCGGTCGGTGGTCCTATCGTTGGTCGCTATCGGATGCCGAGGCCGGCGTGTTCGAGGTCGGCGAGATGGAATCGCCAGACGTGCTGTTCGTTGAAGGCCGGTCCGAGATCGGGCAGATCGTCGAGGTCGGCCGGCGCCACAGCGGCCGGCGTCACACCAGCCTGAAGGACCTGCAGCTGGATGCGAGCGAGGGCGTCGACGTTGATCGCGTTGATGACGGCGGATTCGACACTCGATCCTGTCGCCGTGAGCCCGTGGCCACGGAGTAGGCAGACCGGGCGATCGCCGAGGGCGTCGACCATGGCGCTGCCGAGCGCGTCCGAGCGGATCAAGACCGACCGGGCAAAAGTGGGGATGCCCGCCAGAGCCATTCGCATCGCCGGGATGTTGTAGGCACCCACCACGCCCAGAAGAGGGACACCGATCAGCGTCAATGCGACGACGGCTGGCGGGTGGGCGTGCACGACCGCGCTCACATCCGGGCGTGCGCGGAGGGTGGCGAGATGCAATGGCAGCTCGTTCGGCGCCGAGTATCCGTCGGGCAGCTCGGTACTCCCATCGAGGCGGACCAGGTGGATGTCGTCGGGCTGCGTGAACTTCAGCCCGCGTTCTTCGCGGCCTCTGCAGCGCACGAGCAGGGAGTCTTCGCCCACTCGAAGGCTGATGTGCCCCAGGATGTCGTCCACGAGCCCTCGCAGAGCGAGGATGCGGCATCCCTCGGCGACGAGCAGCCGTTCCTCTGAGTAGTCGGTCACCTGCATTCCGTGCTTCTCCAATCGATCCGGTGGTCGTTCTCCAATTGACCGCTTCCGCACATCAGAGTACATTTCTGCTAGACAGATAACAATCCATACTTCGACGGAGCGTTCAAGATATGACAGACCACACGATCTACGACGATGTCAGACGCGGCATGATCCCTGCCCACATCTACAACGACGAAGAGATCTTCGCGCTCGAGCGGGAGCGCTTGTTCAGTCGCGCGTGGATCTTCGTGGGTCACGAATCAGAGATCCCTCAGCCCGGCGACTACGTGGTGCGGCGAGTGCTCGACGACTCGTTCATCGTGGTGCGCGACGAGAGTGGCTCCGTCAAGGCGATGTTCAACATGTGCCTGCACCGAGGAATGCAGGTGTGCCGGGCGGAAATGGGCAACGCCTCGCACTTCCGCTGCCCGTATCACGGCTGGTCGTACCGCAACGACGGACGAATCGTGGGGCTGCCGTTCCACGAAGAGGCGTACGGTGGCGAGGCTGGCTTCAATCGCAAGGGAGCCCGCCTGCTTCCGGCGCCGAGCCTCGACAGCTACAACGGGTTGATCTTCATCAGCATGGATCCGGATGCGCCACCGCTGATCGACTACCTCGGCGATTTCGCTTTCTATCTCGACTACTACACGAAGCAGAGCTCCTCGGGCATCGAGCTCCGCGGCCCGCAGCGCTGGCGGGTGAAGGCGAACTGGAAGATCGGCGCAGAGAACTTCGCCGGCGACATGTACCACACGCCACAGACCCACACCTCGGTGGTCGAGATCGGCCTCTTCCGCGAACCGAAGGCGGAGAAGCGTAAAGACGGCAACACGTACTGGGCGGGCAACGGCGGAGGCACGACCTACAAGCTTCCGGAGGGAACGCTCGAGGAGCGGCTGCGCTACGTGGGCTACCCCGACGAGATGATCGACCGGATGAAGGAGGTCTGGTCCCAGGACCAGCTCAATGTGATCGGCGAGAACGGCTTCATGATCTCGGCGGCCTCGATCTTCCCGAACATGAGCTTCGTGCACAACTGGCCGAAGGTGGAAGACGGCGACGACGTGCTCCCGTTCATCTCGATCCGTACCTGGCAGCCGATCAGCGAGAACGAGACCGAGGTGCTTTCCTGGTTCGCCGTCGACGCAGCGGCACCGGAGGAGTTCAAGGCTCTGTCGTACAAGGCGTACCTGATGTGCTTCGGCAGCACGGGGATGTTCGAGCAGGACGATGTGGAGAACTGGGTGTCCCTTACGAACACCGCGAAAGGGAATATGGCGCGGCGCTTGCTGCTGAACAGCCGGATGGGCGTGCTGAAAGACGGCAGATTCGTCGTGGAGCCGCTCGGACCGGACGCGTTCTCTGGCCCGGGCGTGGCCCACGTCGGTTACGGAGAGTACAACCAGCGGCATCTGCTCGAGCGCTGGGCGGACTACCTCGAGACGGAGCCGACCGCGCTGATCATCTCGTCGGTGGGGATGCCGGAGGGGCTGTCATGACCGAGGCGCGCTGGGTTCGACTGAAAGAGTCGCCGCTCGGAGCACATACGACCAAAGCCACGCGGGTGGGGAGTTCGTTGTCGTTCTCGGACGGCCTGCATCTGGAGACGCACAGGTGGCTCGTCGAAGAGGCATACATCCTCGACGAGCAGCGGTACGAGGACTGGCTCGACCTCATCGCCGACGATGTGCACTACATCATGCCCGTGCAGGTCACTACCGCGCTCGGCGCCGGGTACTCGACGTCTCCGGGCATGGCGCATTGGGACGAGAACAAGTACTCCCTGAGCCGGCGGGTCGCCCGCTTCCTCACGGAACACGCCTGGACAGAGGATCCGCCCTCCCGGCTCCGTCACTTCGTCACGAACGTGCGCACCTTCGAGAGCGACGTCCCGGGCGAGGTCGTCGTCGATTCTGCGGTGCTTCTTTTCCGCAGTCGCGGCGACGTGCACGAGCCCGCGGTGATCTCGGCCGGCCGCGAAGACGTTCTGCGACGTGTCGGCGGCGGGTTGCAGCTCGCACGCCGAACCATCACGGTCGACGAGTCGGTCTTGCGCACACAGAATCTGGCGATCTTCCTATGAAACTCGAATGGGAAGGCGAAGAGGACGACCGCATCGCGGCCATCGCAGCAGCAGACGAACGTCAGCGGCTCGAAGACCAGCGGGTAGGGGCTCCGATCTCGATCGCCAATGAGTTCTCGGAGATCCGGGTATCTCGCGTGGAGACACGCAACGGCTCCCGGCTCCTGATCGAGTCGCCGCGATCCGGGCAGTGGGTCGCTCTCGATCCGCTCGAGCTCGAGGCGCTGACCTGGCAGACTACGGCGACGTTCTCCGCCATGATCGCCCAACCGTTCGCACCGATGTTCCCTGAGATAACGCCTGAAGAAGCAGGAGAGGAGTGACACATGCCTGTCGTGAAAGCGGATCTCGGGCTCTGTCAGGGCTACGCCAACTGCATCATGGCCGCGGGAGACTATTTCGATCTCGATGACGACGGCGTCGTGATCCTGCTCAGAACAGAGGTCGACGAGGCCGACCGGAAACGGGTCACCGAGGCGGCGAACAGCTGCCCGGTTTCCGCGCTCCGGGTGGAAGACGAATGACGACAGCGATTGTCGGTGCGTCGATCGCGGGGGTACGGGCCGCGCAGGCGCTTCGGGCAGAGGGGTATCGCGGAGACGTTGTGCTCATCGGCTCCGAGCCCGTGCTGCCCTACGACAAGCCGCCGCTGTCGAAGGGATACCTCGTCGGTGCAGGTGCAGCCGAGGTCACGCTCCTCACGGCGGCGGAGGCGCTCGAGCTTAACATCGACCTTCGTCTCGGTGTGCCGGCGGTAGGTCTGGACCGTGCGTTGTCGGAGCTCCGGCTGGCGAATGGACGGCGGGTCGGCTTCGATGACCTCGTGGTGGCGACCGGCGTCCGCGCGCGGCCGTCGCCGTGGGGTGAAGGCGAGGGAATCCATGTGCTGCGGACACTCGACGACGCAGACCGGCTGCGCGCCGAGCTAGTTCCCGATCGCAGGATCATCGTCATCGGAGCGGGCTTCATCGGCGCCGAGGTCGCCGCGACCGCTCTTGGGCTCGGAGTCGATGTCACCCTGGTCTCGGCGACACGCGACCTGATGTCACGCCGGCTCGGTGACGAGATTGGCGCCCTCTTCTCGCAGAAGCACTCCCGGCATGGCGTACATGCGGTTCTCGGACGGACGGTCGCGCAGATCGACGGTGCGAAGGGAGACTTCCGCGTGCTCCTGGATGACGGTTCCGAGCTCCACGGTGATGTCGTCGTCATCGGCATCGGGGCAGTGCCGAACGTCGAATGGCTCGAGGACTCAGGGCTCGAGATCGACGACGGTCTCGTCTGCGACGAATTCCTCACGGCACTCGGCGCCCCGGAAATCCATGCGATCGGCGATGTTGCGCGGTGGCGGCATCCGGTTCGCGGCGATCTCACCCGTCTTGAGCACTGGACGAATGCGGTCGACCAGGCGCGCTGTGTCGCGCACAACATCGCTCATCCCGACGACCGACGCTCATATCTGCCTGTCGAGTATGTCTGGAGTGACCAGTTCAACTGGAAGCTGCACATCGTCGGTCGCACGACGGCAGTCAACCCCGAGATGGTGACGGACCCTCGAACACCCGACCGGATCGCGTCTCTGTACTCTCAGAATGGTCTGTCATTCGACGGGGCAGTGGTACTGAATTGGCCCCGCGCTCTCGTCGAAGTCCGCCGGTCCATCGCAGCGGGATCGTCGCTTTCCGACGTTCGTGTACGACTGGGCCGGCTGCTCGAATCGGCGTCCGGATAGACCTGGACGGGATCGCCTTGCCCTTGATGGCGGCCCTGAGGGCCGGCAGGAACGATACAGTTTCTGTTGTGCAGAGAAATAGAGCAGCCGACGGAGTCGATGCGGCTCCGCAATACCCGATCGAGTCGGTCGACAATGCCCTGAAACTCCTGCTCCTGCTCGGTGAGAAGAACGAACTTCGACTGACGGACGCCAGCAAGCACCTGGGTGTCGCGACCTCAACGGCGCATCGCATCCTCGCGATGCTTCAATGGCGAGGATTCGTGCGGCAAGACCCGCGAACGAAGACATACGGGCCAGGGCCGTCGTTGACCACGATCGCCTTCTCGGTGCTGAGAAAGATGGACATCCCGCAGATCGTGCAACCGATCCTCGAGGAACTCAGCCACCAAGCCGGCGAGACGGTTCACCTCGGCACGCTCGACGGCAACTCCACTCGCTTTCTCGCAGTCTCGGAACCGACGACGGCGGTGCGAGTCGCTTCACGGTTGGGCAAGGAGATGCCGGCCCATTGCACCTCCACGGGAAAGGTTCTCCTGGCGCAGCTCCCGCGAGAACAATTGGACCGTCTCTACCCCGACGAGCAACTCTCACAGGTGACTCCGCAGTCGATCCGTACCAAGACCGAGCTCCTCGCACAACTGGATCTTGTCGCGAAGCAGGGCTATGCAACGAACCGGGAGGAGAGCGAGGAGGGCGTGGCCTCGGTGGCCGTGGCCGTTCCCTCGGCGAGCGGGCTGCGGTTGGCGATCAACGCATCTGCCCCGGTGTTCCGCTTGCCTCCCCGCAAGGTGAAGACCCTCGTCGCACTCCTCGATGAGGCAGCCGTACGTCTGGCCGACCTGACCTCCTGAAGGCTCGTCGTCTCTTTCCCCTGCGACCTGGTGCAGGGGTCGTTCGGCGCGTTCTGAAGAGAGCTCGAGCCATGCTGGACTGTTGGCGCCGCGCAAGCTATTGTGTCTTCTAGTTAGGAACAAGTTCTGCTCAGCAGATAAATATGAGAAGAGGATGATCAATGCAGATCGTACTGGTGCACGGCGGATGGGTAGGCGGCTGGGCGTGGGACGGCGTCGCCGACGAATTGCGCAGAATGGGGCACGAGGTGATCGCGCCGACGCTGCGCGGTCTCGAAGACGGTGACGTGGACCGCTCCGGCGTCACGATGAGCATGATGGCGCGCGATCTGATCGATCAGGTAAGAGAGCTCACCCAGCTCGACATCGTGCTCGTCGGTCATAGCGGCGGAGGTCCGCTCATCCAACTCGTCGCTGAGGCGATGCCCGAGCGCATCGGCCGGGTCGTCTTCGTCGACGCCTGGGTGCTGCGCGACGGCGAGACCATTAACGACGTGCTCCCCGATCCGTTGGTCGCAGCGATGAAGGCGCTTGCGAGTCAGTCCGACGACAACACCATCGTCATGCCGCCTGAGCTCTGGGCCGCGTCTATGCAGGACATGTCCCCGTTCGAGCAGCAGCAGCTCGCCGCGCTCGAGCCGAGGCTCGTCCCAACGCCGGCAGGCTGGTCCTCTGAGCCGATCCGCCTCGACCAGTTCTGGGCGAGCAGCATCCCGTCAAGTTATGTGTTCCTCGCTCAGGACCAGGCCGTTCCCGCTGAGATCTACCAGGCCGCGGCCGGGCGGCTTGATAGTCCGCGCACGATCGAGATCGACGGAAGCCATTTGGTGATGCTCACGCATCCGGAGAGGCTCGCACGGGCCCTCGACGCCGTCATTGCCTAACAGGCCTGGGGAAGCTATGGATTCGATTTCACGCCCAGACGACGTCGCGCCGATCTCGTACACCGAACTGGCGCCGTCGGGTGCGCCTGCTCGGTGGATCGTCCTCGTGCACGGGGGTGGTGTCTCGAAGGAGTGCTATCTCGAGACGCCCGACGGCCGACAGGGCTGGGCGGCACGATTGGTATCGCTTGGCTACGGTGTGCTGGTGGTGGACTGGCTGGGGTTGTCCTATGAGGCGGCCCAACACGTCGATGATCGTGCGGCGTCTGCGCGGCTGGACTATGAGAGCGTGTGCCGAGGGATGGGCGTGTTCCTCTCTGGTCTCGGCCGGAACGTCGTGCTGGTCGTGCACTCGATGGCAGGTCCGATTGGCTTCCGCCTCCTAGAGACGCATGGCGATCTCATCGACGGGCTCGTAGCCGTCGCTCCGGGCCCGCCTGGAAATGTACAGGCGGTGCCCGAGATCGTGAGGGAGTCCGACCAGGAGGTCTCCATCCGTGGAGCGGCCATCGACTGGACCATCCCGAAGATGGGTTTCTGGGAACCCACAAGCGCCTTCGTGAACGACAAGGCCATCGGACCCAGCCGGCGGTTCCCCCGCGAGTGCATCGAGGTGTTCCGCCGCACCCTTCGGCCGATCCCGGCCCGGATGCTTTATCAGCGTCAGAACATCGGTGGGAGCCAAATGAGGATCGGGCCGACCGACGCGTTCACGAACAAGCCGATTCTCGTCTTCACGGGTGGAGCCGATACCGACCACCCCTCGCAGCTGGATCAGGACATCGTGGCCTGGCTCACCGATCAGGGCGCCGCCGTCACCTTCTGGTCGTCCGAACTGCCTGTTCTCGCTGGGAACGGCCACATGCTGATGGTCGAAGACAATAGCGACGAGCTCGCTGACGAGATCGCGCGGTGGATCACGGCGCTCTGACTCGCCACCGTATCGTCCCGGCCATTATTTCAGCCGACCCGACGTCCCCAACAGCGGAGGAGAACGCCAGTCGTTTCCTTCGTGTCACTCGAGGGAACGCTGTGCCAGCTCGTTGCCGACTACGACTTGGTCGATCGGGCCCTTGCTCGAACTCCTCATTTCATACGTCTGGCGATGGACTCAAGGGAGATGTTCGCCGACGGCCGCGTGCAACTCCAGGTCATCGGTGGACAGCTGAGGCGTCTGCCACGACGCATCGAGACGATCGGTTCGCAGCTCGAACGGAACGTTCGGGCTGAGCATAAGGATGTTCCGAGACCTCCAGGAACGCGGATGGATCGGTTCGTTGGTCGGGGAGCTGACGACCACCCTGGTTGGCGTGGCGCTTATCGTCGCTGCGGTGCTACTTTCGGTCTCGGGGGGTGGCCCCCAGCTCGCCCCGACGTCGCACTCCTACCGTTCCTAGGGGCGGGGTGGTCGGCCTCGCGGGCAGGCTCCTCGTGCTGAGGCCGCTGCGCACCTCCTTGATGCGCACCACGCTGATCGCCGGATCCTGGCAAACTATCCCGCGACGCGAATTCGCAGGGGGTGTCGGCGCGACTTTCGATCGACGTACAGTGCCGTCCGTTAACAAACGATCGGTTCGTGCGACCGAACTGTCGAACGCCTGTGCATCGCTGCGGCGAGTTCCTCATGGCGCAGTACCTGGGTTTCGCTTCCGGAAGAAGATTTCACGAACCCCAGCGACACGGTGTTGCGGTGACGTTCGACGAAAGAGAAGAAGGATGGCCCGGCGAATCCCAATCGCGCGAAGTCTCGCCTTCGAAATGACAGAAGCGCTCCTGTGCTCGCGCGTCGGTTACTTCGCACCTTCTAGGTGTGACGTTATCAATTAGGGTGATGACGACCGGTGACGGGTACCGGTACCTGCTGAACTCTGTCGTGTCCGGTGTCGACAACGCTCGAAAATTGGACAGTATCGACGCTTGAAAAGTGAACACTCGACGA
>NZ_VIKT02000028.1 GCF_009371975.2 Microcella pacifica | reverse complement strand
GCGACCGGAGACTCTCGTGGAAAGGCCAGCACAGGCTGGCAGGCCGACCGCGCCCTCACATCCGCGACCCCGCCCGCTCCGCTACCGCAGCCGACCTGAAGCCGGACGGTGGATCAGGGATCAACGAGCGGCTGCTCGCCGACCGCGACGGGCCCATGCTGCAGTACGGGCTGCAGGCGATGGACGGCAAACGGCTCGAGCTGCCGACGCGACGCGACGACGCGCCCGACCGCGAGTTCCTCGCCGAGCGTTTCCACGCCTTCAGCGTGTAGCCATCGGCGGACTGCCCCGACAACGTCACTCCGAGTCGGAGCACGGCTACGAATACCCGGATACGGTGGAAGTCAACGGCGCTCGGGGATGCGCCAGCACGTGAGGAGGGGGCTCCGATGACTGAAGAACGACGGAGGGCGACGCGCGCGCTCGTGCTCGGCGAATCGCTCATCGACATCATCCTCGACGGCGAGACGCGCACCGAGGTGCCCGGCGGCAGCCCCATGAACCTCAGCATCGGCCTCGCCCGCCAAGGCATCGACGTCGCCTTCATCACGTCGCTCGGCGCCGACCGGCACGCCGACACCATCGAGCGCCGACTCGTGCACGAAGGCGTCGACGTGTACACGCCACGGCGCGCCGGCCGCACCTGCACGGCCACGGCCACGCTCGACGACCGAGGAACACCGAGCTACGACTTCGACCTCACGTGGATGCTCGACCACACCGACACTCCCGCAGGAGTGCCCGACGTCGTGCACTTCGGCTCACTCGGCTCGGCCCTGCAGCCCGGCGCCGACCAAGTCGACGAGCTCGTCGCCCGGTACCGTGGCGACGCCCTCGTCACCTACGACCCCAACATCCGCCCGCGCATCGAGCCCGACCGCGACGCCGCCCGCGCACGCGTCGACCGGCACGCCGCGCTCAGCGACATCGTCAAAGCGAGCGACGAAGACCTCGCCTACCTGCACCCCGAACTTGTCGCCGACCCGGCAGACATCGCCGACGAGGTGCGCGAAGCCATGATCGAGTCGACCATCGCGCGCTGGCTCGCCGCCGGCACCTCACTCGTCGTCATCACCCGCGCCGAGCACGGCATCGACATGGCCACCGCGCAGACCAGGCTGCACATACCCGGCCATCACCCGACCGTCGTGGACACGATCGGCGGTGGAGACGCGTTCATGGCTGGCCTCATCGCCGGGCTCGACGTCGTCGGCCTGTTCGGCGCCACCGGGCGCGACACCCTGAGCACGCTCGCCCCGCACACCCTGCGCCGCGCCGGATCGTGGGCGCAGCGCACCGCCGAGATCACCGTCGGCCGAGTCGGAGCAGACCCGCCCACCTCGGTGGAGCTGCTGCCGCGCCGTGAGGCCTAGAGCTTCTCGGCGACGATGGCGACGGCGAGCCCGTGCGCGGCGCGCTCGAGGCGGCGATCGTTCGTCCACAGGGCCGAGCAGCCCGCCTTCTGCGCCGCGGCGAGGTGCAGGGCATCCGGCGTCGACAGCGCGTGCCGGGCGCGCAGCTCGGCGGCCCGCACGAAGACATCCTCATCGAAGGGAGCCCGCGCCGCGCTCGCGAGAGTCGATCGGTAGTAGTCGACGAGCGCCAGGTCGCCGCGCTTGAGCGGACCGGTGATGCACTCCATGACGACGAGCGGCGAGACGACCAGCTCGGCATCGGCGTGGTCGGCGAGTGCCTGGCGGGCGGCGCGACCGCGCTCCCCCTCGTCTTCGACGGCGTAGATGAGGATGCACGAGTCGAGGTAGATCACGCCCTACGAGCCCCAGCTCTCGCGGAAGTCGCGCACGTCGGCGTCGATCTCAGCAGCACTGCGCACGCGCACCGGCGGATGACGCACGAGGTGCTCCGCGAGCGCCCCACCCGTGAAGCGACTCTGCTCGACCGGCACGAGGCGCGCCACCGGCTTGCCACGCTTCGCGATCACCACGTCGTCGCCGTTCTCCACGGCGGCAACCAAGCGCGAGAGGTTGTTGCGCGCATCCAGAATGTTGATCGGTTCCACAGACCGGCTCCTTCCTGGCGTTCTCTCCTAGCCAGGTTAGCACTCACACTGAGGCGGCCCACCGCTAGCAGCTGACGAGCTCCTCCGGCAGGTCGAACGTGAACTGCGCCATGAACGACTCGGTGGCGTCGTCGTCCACGAGCACGGCCGCCCCCGACAGCACGCCGCCCTCGACCGTGAACGTCGCCTCGGTCTGCTGCGTCGACAGCGTGCCCTCCGGGCCCTGGTAGTCGACGAAGTTCGCCCGCGCACCCGACTGCTCCTGCGTATACGCGAAAAACAGCACGTCCTCGCCCTCGGCGGACTGCGCGACCGCGATCGAATTGAACACCTCCGTCGTGAGCTCGTTCGACTGCACCGGCTCGCAGTTCACAGCCTCGATCACGCGATACGTCGTCGTACCCACCGTGATCGTGCCCAGATCGGCTCCAGCACCGGCCTCCGCATCGCCGTCAGTCGACTCCGACTCGCCGCCCTCGGCCTCCGCAGGCGCCTCGACCTCCTCACCAGCCGCCGGAGCCTCACCCTCACCAGCACCGCCAGCGCACCCCGTCAGCGCGAGGGCGAGCGCCCCCACCATGAGCGGAACAAAGCCAGGCATCATCCGTTCAGAAACGCTCTTCACCGACATCACAGTTCCCCTCACGTCGAGACATGTCGTCTTCCGTACACGACATACTCTCCCCACGAGAGCGCGCAGGCGCAAGCGACTGTCAGGAATCTCGCGGCACGGCGACGCTGCGCGACCTGCTGCGCGAACTACTCTGCGACGACCGGCACGAACCACGGCGGGTAGACGGCGACCTTAATCGACACCCCCGCCGACCGCAGCAGCGCGCGCACCTCGTCGCGGCGCGGCTCGTTCGCCACCGCGACGAGCGCGACCGACGACAGCGGCACCGTGCCGGGCACCAGCGCCTCCGCGGCCTGCAGCACTGCGGCGTCCGCTGCAGCGCGGGCGAGCATCCGGCGCCGATCCTCCGGCGACCGCCCCAGCGTCGTCACCACCGCGGCGGCGTCGCCATCGGAAACCACCAGGTCATCACCGACGGCGGCCAGATCGACGCCGAGAACGACAAAATCCACGGTGGATGCGGCACGCGCCTCATCACTCCAGGTCGGGCCCGCAGCGCCGTCCTGCACCTCACCCCACCAGACCGCGAGCGGGCTCAGCGAGAACGGCACGCAGTCCGCCACCGACCGCGACTCGTCGACCGGCGCGGTCGAGCGCAACTCATCGGTGATTGGGCTCGCAAGCTTGAGCGCGGGCGTCACCTGAGACGACGGCCGCAACTCTCCCGCCTCGAGGATCGCGGGCAGATTGGTCACATGCGTGACGTGGAACATGCGCTGCGGCAGGTTCGGCGGCCGCACCTCCGCGGCCTTGCCCGTCGCACCCGGTGCCGGGCTGCGCAGGCTCCGCGCCGCCGTGCGCGGGGAGCGGCGCGTCGCCGCCAGCTTCGGAGGCTCCGGCGGCGGGTAGCACGTGGCGCACATGCCGGGCTCGAAACCGTGGACGCATTCCTCAGGCACTGCACTCCTCTACCGGGCCGACGCGAGAATGCCGCGGCCCGTCACCCCAGGTTACCCCGCGTAGACCCGCAGCCCACCCCGGCGCATCGCCACCTCCACGACCCCCGCCAGCTGCTCCACCGACGCCTCGCCGTCGCACGCGAACCCGGGCTTCGCCGACCGGTCGTGCAGCGCGATGCGCACCTCGTCGGCGTGGAACGACTGCACGCTCATGCGCGAGCCCCCACCAGCGTGCAGCAGCCGCACGTCGAGCGTGCCGTCGTCGAGCCTGCCCCGCCACAGCGGCCCCTGCTCGAGCGTGCGGTAGTCGTTCACCCCCACGAACACCGACCACACCCGCGCCGCCTCGCCGTTGACCGACACCGTGAACGGGGTCGACTCGCGCAGCACCCGGCGCGCGGCGAACACCGCCCCGAGCGGCTTGCCCACCCGCTTCGCCAGCCGCGAGCGGCTTGCCCACCCGCTTCGCCAGCCGCGAGCGCTCCTCCACCAACCGCGGGTACACCCCCAGCGACACCGTGTTGAGCGCCGTCGACGGCGGGCCACCCCCGATGCGCACCTCGGCGACATCGGTCAGCAGGCCCGCGCCCTCGACGATCGCGCGCGCAGCATCCGCGATCGATGCCACGCCCGCCGGGTTCACGATGACGATGAGACCGCGCCCCTGCGGCAGAGCCGGCAACGGGATGCTCGGGGCCGCCGGCTCGACCGCGCGTCGACCGGCCCGCGCCGACCGCGCGACCGCCGCCGACGCCCCCGCCGCACCGAGGCCGATGAGCGTGCCGCCCACCACGTCAGACGGCCAGTGCGCCCCCGTGTGCACGCGCGAATAGGCCACCGCCGCCGCCACGGGCGCGATGACCGCCCCCGCGAGAGACCGTTCGATCGCGACCCCCGCCGCGAACGCCGCAGCACTCGCCGCATGACCGGAGGGGAACGACGGCGACGTCGGCAGACGGCGGATGCGCCGCGCCGCCGGCAGCAGCGTGTGGTCGGGGCGCTGCCCGCCGAACACCCGCTTGCCGATGAGGTTCGCGACCGCGCTCGCCGTGAGCAGGCTCACGACCCCGCGGATGCCCGCGCGCCACCGGCCCGCCGCCGCGAGCGAGAAGGCGATGCCGAACCACAGCAGGCCGCGATCAGCAGCACGAGACAACGCCCGCAGACCGCGATCCACGCGCGGGTGGTACTCGCCGCGGTTGAGGCGCCGCACGATCGCGCGGTCGGCGTGCCCCACCCAGGCAGGCAGCACGGCGCGGCGGCGGCCCGGCTCGGCGACGAGGGTCGGGGTCTGCTCGGCCGGAGCGGTGCGGGAAGGCGTGGGGCGTGCGGGCGCGCGAAAACGAGGCATGACTCCACCGTGGCCCGTCGCACCACCGCGCGGAAGGGGGTTGCGCGGCGGGCGGTACCGCCGCTACACGAAACGCACGGTCTGCTGCAGGCGCGTGCGCACCTCAAACAGGTCCGTGCCGCCCACCCCCACACCGGGCAGGCCCGTGCGGAGGAGGTTGACGAGCCGCGAGCGCTGCACGAGCAGCCCCTGCGCCCCGCGCAGGGAGCGCAGCTCGGTGAGGGAGGCGGGAGCCTGAGCATCCTCGACCACGATCACGTACGCCGAAAACTTCACCTTCGCCGCCCGCGCGACCACCTTCGCGCGCTGCGCTAGCTGATGCAGGGGGCGCTCCTCCGAGCCGAGCCCCTCGCCGATGAGCTCGCCGCGCTTGATACGCACGGGCTCGCCCCAGTCTTCACTCAGCACAGCCCACAAGCCGGTCGGGCCCAGCACGACGTGGTCGAGCTTGTCGTCGCGCGTCGGCCCCGCGAGCACGTCGTGCCAGACCGTGAAGCCCATGCCGAGCGTCGCCAGCGCGGTCGCCGACTTCTCCTCCGCGATCGCCGCCGCCAGCAGGTGCCTGATCTCGCGCGGCGCACGGCGCACCAACTGCGGGTCGAACGGGTCAACGTTGCCGTCGCCGCGGCCGATCCACTCGTTCATCAGGTCGAGGAACTGCTCGCGGTACCAGCCACCAGGGTGACCGTGCGCTTTCGCGCTCGGGCGGGTGTCGCCGCGCCGCATGCCGCCACCCGACGACGACTGCGCCCACGTCGACCCCGGCGACCCGCCGTCGGCGTCCGCGCCCAGGTCGTAAGCGCGACGCGCCGCGGGCGTGCCCACCCGCTGCCAGGCCCGCTGAACGCGATCGAATTCGGCTGCAGAACCCCCGGTATCCGGATGCGCGGCACGCAGCCGCGCCCGATACGCGCGCTTCAGCTCGTCATCGCTCGCCGTCGGGCTCACGCCCAGCACCTCGTACGGGCCGGCGGCAAGAGGGGAGTCAGACATCTCCTCACCAGCCTACGCTGGAGGCGATGAGTACCTCCCCAGCACCGACACCGCCCACCGCCGCCCGCCGCGTGCACGAGCGCCGCCACCACGGCGACGTGTTCCTCGACCACTACGAGTGGTTGCGCGACAAGGACAGCCCCGAGGTCATCGCGCACCTCGAGGCCGAGAACGCCTACGCCGAGGAGCGCATGCGGCACCTCGACCCGCTGCGCGACCGCATCGTGGAGGAGATCAGGTCGCGCACGCAGGAGACCGACATGGGCATCCCCGTGCGGGACGGCGACTGGTGGTACTACGGGCGCACGATCGAAGGCCAGCAGTACGGCCTGCAGTGCCGTGTGCCCGCCGCGCCGATCGACCCCGAGAACCCCCTCGACCCGGCGGCGTGGACTCCCCCGCCGCCCCTCGACGACCCCGCGCAGCCGCGCGAGGGCGAACAGCTCGTGCTCGACGCCAACGTCGAGGCCGAGGGCCACGATTTCTTCTCGATGGGCTCCTTCGACGTCAGCGATGACGGTGCGATGCTGCTCTTCGGCGTCGACACGGTCGGCGACGAGCGGTACACCCTGCGCATCCGCGACCTGGCGACAGGCGAGCAGCTCGCCGACGAGATCCCCGGCACCGCCGCCGGTGCGTTCTTCGACCCCAGCGGCCGCTACGTCTTCTACTCGACAGTCGACGAGTCGTGGCGCCCCGACACGGTGTGGCGGCACAAGATCGGCACCGCCGCGGCCGACGACGTGCGCGTCTTCCACGAACCCGACGACAGCTACTGGGTGGGCGCGGGCCGCTCGCGCTCGAAGCGCTGGCTCGTCATCGAATCCTCCAGCAGCATCACAAGCGAGGCGCATGTGCTCGACGCGGCCGACCCCACCGGCGAGTTCGAGGTCGTGTGGCCGCGCGAGCACGGCGTCGAGTACGACCTCGACCATGCCGTGATCGGCGGGCAGCACCGCTGGCTCATCACCCACAACCGGGATGCGCCCGACTTCACGGTCGTCTCCGTACCCGTGGATGCTCCGCTCAGCGAGCCCGAGACGCTCATCCCGCACGAGCCGGGCCGCCGGGTCGAGGGCGTCGACGCCTACGCGGCGTTCCTCACGCTCGACTACCGCCGTGAGGGGCTGCCGCGCACAGCGGTCGCGCGCCTGGAGGGCGTCGACCCGCACCGCTCGCTGGCCGAGCAGCTGCACTGGGACGAGCTCGTCGTGCCCGTGCACGGCGGCCCTGACGCGCTCGCGAGTGTCGGCACCCGCGGCAACCCGGAGTGGCACCAGCCGACGCTGCGCATCGGCTGGGTGAGCTTCGTCGAGCCGACGACGGTCGGCCAGCTCGACGTGGCGACCGGCGCGATCACGGTGCTCAAGCGGCAGCCCGTGCTCGGCGATTTCGCGACGGAGGAGTACGAGGAGCGCCGTGACTGGGCCCGCGCCGACGACGGCACGCTCGTGCCGATCTCTCTCGTGTGGAAGCGCGGCCTCGTGCCCGCCCTCGACGTCGACTCGGCGGCCGGGTCCTCCCGAGCCGAGGTGAGCGTCGAGCCCGCCCCGGTGCTGCTCTACGGCTACGGCTCGTACGAGGCGAGCATGGACCCTGGCTTCTCGATTCCGCGCCTGTCGCTCCTGGACCGCGGCGTCGTGTTCGCGATCGCCCACGTGCGCGGCGGAGGCGAGCTGGGTCGCGCCTGGTACGAGCAGGGCAAGACGACGTCGAAGACGAACACCTTCACCGACTTCGTCGCGTGCGCACGGCACCTCGTCGACACCGGCGTGACGGTGCCCGAGCGTCTCGTCGCCGAAGGCGGCAGCGCGGGAGGCCTCCTCATGGGCGCGGTAGCGAACCTCGCCGGCGACCTCTTCGCCGGCATCCTCGCCGACGTTCCCTTCGTCGACCCGCTCACGAGCATCCTCATGCCGGAGCTGCCGCTCACCGTCATCGAGTGGGACGAGTGGGGCAACCCGCTCGACGACCCGGAGGTGTACGCCTACATGAAGGCGTACTCGCCCTACGAGAACGTGCACCTGCAGCGGTACCCGCGCATCCTCGCCGTCACCTCCCTCAACGACACGCGCGTGCTGTACGTCGAGCCGGCCAAGTGGGTGGCCCGCCTGCGCGAGGTGGGGGCGGATGCGCTGCTGCGCTGCGAGATGGAGGCAGGCCACGGCGGCGTGAGCGGGCGGTACGCGGCGTGGACGCAGCGGGCGATCGAGCTCGCGTGGATGCTCGACGTGCTCGGCCTCGCCGACCCCGACGCGTAGCTGAGGCCGGCCGGGTGGGGCGCGCTCGTCGAGGCGCGAGCCTCGCTAGGCCAGGCGCGCGAGCTCGTCCTCGCTGAGAACCAGATCGAACGACTCGACGAGGCTCGCCAACTGCTCGACGCTGCGCGCGCTCGCGATGGGCGCCGCGACGCGCGGCTGCTGCCGCAGCCAGGCGAGGGCGACGGCCGCCATGCTCACGTCACGACCCTCGGCGACGCCCTGCAGCGCGTCGAGCAGCTCGACGTTGCGCGGCGTCTCGAGCAGCTGCGAGGCCTTGCCGGCGCGCGGCGAGTCGACCGTCGCGCCCTGCCGGTACTTGCCGGTGAGGAAACCGCCCTGCAAGGCGCCGTAGGGCAGCTCGATGATGTCGAGCCGCTTCAGGGTCGGCACGAGGCCCGACTCGATGTCGCGATGCACGAGGCTGTAGCCGTCCTGCGACACGGTGAAGGGCTCGACGCCGTGCGCCTTCGCCACATCGACGGCGGAGTGCAGGCGGTCGGCCGAGAAGTTGCTCGCGCCGATGCGGCTCACGAGGCCCTCCGCGACGAGCTCGCCGAAGGTCATGACGACGTCATCCTGCGGCACCTCGGGGTCGTCGCGGTGGGCGTAGTACAGGTCGACGTAGTCGGTCTGCAGGCGCTCGAGCGACTCGTTCAGCGCGGCGCGCACGTTCGCCGGCGCGAGCCCGGGCCGGTCGGGCTTGGCGAACACCTTGGTGGCGATGCTGACCCGCTCGCGCATGCCGGGGCGTGCGCTCAGCCAGGCACCGATGATGCGCTCAGACTCTCCACCCGTGTGACCGTCGACCCACATCGAGTACGCGTCGGCCGTGTCGATCGCCCTGCCACCTGCCTCGACGAACGCGTCGAGAACAGCGAAGCTCGCCGACTCGTCGGCCGTCCAGCCGAAGACGTTGCCGCCCAGCACGAGAGGGCCGAAGTCAGAGGATGCGGAAGAAGTCATCCGGCCAGGCTATCGACCCGTGCCTGAGCATCCCGACACGCAGACAGCTCGGTATGTACCCCGAATTGTCACCCATGCATCTGGATATG
Source organism: Microcella pacifica (assembly GCF_009371975.2). GTDB lineage: Bacteria > Actinomycetota > Actinomycetes > Actinomycetales > Microbacteriaceae > Microcella > Microcella pacifica. The sequence continues at coordinate 15,767 of NZ_VIKT02000028.1, read as the reverse complement.
CCAGGTCACGGGTTGGTAACGTCGACCGGGTGACTCCGTCGTCCCCCCTCGGCGAGGCCGCAGCGTCAGCCCGACTCCACACCCTCCGCCACATCGCGGGCGTCATCAGCATCATCGTCGGACTGCTCGTGCTGGTCGCGCTCATCACCCAGATCACCGACCAGCTCGCGTTCGGTCGGTTCGAGCCGACCGAGTACTTCGCCTACTTCACGATCCAGACCGCGATGATCAACGTCGTCGTGCTCATCGCCGGTGGCGTGCTCGCCTTCGCCATGGAGCGCGACACGCGCCTGTACACCGCGATTCGCGCCTCCGCCTTCACCTACGCGCTCGTCACCGGGGCCGTCTACAACCTGCTGCTGCGCGATGTCGTCAACGCCGACGGCTACGTCGGGCCCGTGTGGGCCAACCAGGCTCTGCACGTGTGGGTGCCCATCTACTTCGCGCTCGACTGGCTGCTCACCCCCGGTCGCGTGCGCATCGGCTGGTCGACGCTGTGGCTCGCCGCGAGCTTTCCGCTCATCTGGGTCGCCGTGACGCTGCTGCGCATCGAGTTTCTCGACGGGTGGTTCCCCTACCCGTTCCTCAACCCCGACGGGCCCGCGGGTGTACTCGGCGTCGTCGTGTACGTCGTCGCGATCGCCGCCGCGATCATCGTGCTCGCGATCATCGCGGTCACGATCAACCGCGTGCACACGCGCGGCGTGCGCGGAGTGACCCACGGGCGCCGAGGCACAGGGCCCATCGACCTGCCATCATCGAGGGCATGACCCACGGCGCGACACAGCCTTCGAGTTCGACCCCGCCCTCGAGTTGGACCCCGCCCTCGAGTTGGACCCCGCCTTCGAGCGCGAACCACCCGCTCCTGCTCATCACCCACGACGGCTCGGGTGCGGCGACGGGCTTCGTGGAGGCCGATGCCGAGCATCCGCACCTGAACGTGCACGATCTCGGCGTCACGCGCGGTGACGGCATCTTCGAGACGTACAGCATCGGCCGCGGCCACGTGCAGGCGCTCGATGCTCACCTCGACCGGTTCGCCCGCTCGGCCCGCATGCTCGACCTGCCTCAGCCCGACCTGGGCGTCTGGCGCGACGCGGTGCTCGAGATCGGCCGGCGCCTCGCCGACCACGAGGAGGCGTGGGTGCGCACGATCCTCACGCGCGGCATCGAAGGGCACGACATGCTCACCGGCTGGGCGCAGGGCCGACCCTCCCCCGACTATCGGCGCGAGCGCACCGAGGGCCTCAGCGTGGCGCTGCTCGACCGGGGGCTGCGCAGCGACGTCGCCCAGACGAGCCCCTGGCTGCTCGCGGGAGCCAAAACCCTCTCCTACGCGGTGAACCGCGCCGCCGTGCGGGAGGCGCAGCGGCGCGGGGCCGACGATGTCGTGTTCGTCTCGACCGACGGCTTCCTGCTCGAAGGGCCCAACTCGACCGTCGTGCTGCGGCGCGGCGACACCCTCTCGACCCCGCCGGTCGACTTCGGCATTCTGCCCGGCACGACGCAGGGCGACCTCTTCGCCGCGGCACCTGAGTGGGGCCTGCAGGCGGTCATGGAGCCGCTCACCCCCGACGACCTGCACGCCGCCGAGGCCGCGTGGATCGTCTCGAGCGTGCGGCACGTGACGCCGATCCGCGCGGTCGACGGAGTCGAGCGGCCGATCGACGCGAGTCTGAGTGCCGCCTGGAACGGGTACCTCCACGCACGACTCTCCTAGGCGGGGCTTGTACGGTGGGTCGCATGGACAGCACGACGGAGTGCCTCACCGACTGGATGACGCGACAGCGGTGGTACGCCGGCAAGGGGCGCATCCCGCAGCTCGTCGAGGTCTTCCGGGAGGAATGGCAGGCACACGCGACGACGCCGTACGACGGCGCCCCGTCGAGCGAGCCCGAATCCTCGACCGCAGACCCGTCCTCCGCCGACGACGATGCCCGCATCATCGTGCTCCTCGTGCGGGACCTCGCCAACAACCCGCCCTCGCTGTATCACGTGCCGATGGTCGAGCGCTCGACCATTCCGAAGGGCGCGGGCCCGTACCTCATCGGGCGAACGGATGACGACCGCTACCTCTTCGACGGCGCCTTCGACCCGCTCTACACGACCGAGCTGCTGCACCGCCTGTCGGTGACGCGCGCCGACACGCGGTCGCGCGTGCACGGCGGCGAGCAGTCGAACACGTCGATCATCTACGACCAGGGCTCGGAGGCCGCGGTCGTCGCCAAGATCTTCCGCCTCGTGCACACGGGCGAGAACCCGGATGTCACGTTGCAGACCGCTCTCACGAGCGCCGGCTATCGCTCGGTTCCGCGGATGCTCGGCTACCTGTCCGGCGCCTGGCACGACCCCTACGAGCACGAGGAGCGGTCGGTCGGCCACCTCGCGTTCGCGCAGGAGTTCATCCCGGGCGTGCAGGACGGCTGGCAGATCGCCCTGCAGTCGTCGGCCGACGGTGAAGACTTCACCGCGCACGCCGAGCGCCTCGGCCGCACGACCGCGGAGGTGCACACGGGTCTCGCAGCATGCCTGCCGACGCGCGAGGCGACCCTCGGCGACATCGTGGGCTTCGTCGCGGGGTGGCACCAGCGCCTCGCGATCGCGACCTCCGACGTGCCCGAGCTGCGCGCCCTGCGGCCCGCGATCGAGGCCGTGTACGACTCGGCGCAGGACGCGCCGTGGCCCAAGCTGCAGCGCATCCACGGCGACTACCACCTCGGGCAGGTGCTGCGGCGGCCGAGCGGCGAGTGGTTGCTCGTCGACTTCGAGGGCGAGCCGTTGCGACCCCTCTTGGAGCGCACGCGCGCCGACTCCCCCCTGCGCGACGTCGCGGGCATGCTGCGCTCGTTCGACTACGTCGTGGGCGCGCGGCGCAACACGGCGGCCGATGAGGCAGCGCGTGACGCGGTCGACCCCGAGTGGGCGCGTGCCGCGCGCGCGGGGTTCCTCGACGGATACATCGCCGAGAGCGAGGTCGACCTGCGCGCGCACCGGCAGCTGCTCGACGCCTTCGAGCTCGACAAGGCCGTCTACGAGGCCATGTACGAGGCGCGCAACCGCCCGGCCTGGCTGCCGATCCCGCTCGCGGGCATCCGCTACCTCGTCTCGGAAGAGCGGCTCGCCGCCCGTCGCTGACGCACGACGTCGCCCGAGTCACTCCATTCGTGACACATCACGCGAAACGTTCGGCGTGAGTCGTCACACACGGCGTGACTGGCCACCCGGGTCACGGGGGGGGGCGACGCGGGCAAGGTGCGCGCTAGAGGCTCTTCTCGAGCTCCTCGGCGAGCATCTGGCTGAGCGCCTGCACCTGCACGGTGCCCTCCGCCGTCACCTCGACGTCGCTGCCGTCGAGCGCGCGCGCCGCGAGGCCCGCCTTGGCGTCGATGAGGTCGGCGATGCGCAGGTCGATCGTCTGCGCGGCGAGGATGCGCCATGCCGTGACGGGCAGTTCCTGGCCGATGCGGTGCACGCGGTCGATCGCCTGCGTCTGCTCGGCCGAGGTCCACGACAGCTCGGCGAGGACGACGTTCGACGCGGCCTGCAGGTTGATACCCACGCCCGCCGCCGAGAGCGAGCACACGATGACGCTCACGTCAGGGTCGTTCGTGAACCCGTCGATCGCCTCCTGGCGCGCCTTCGGGCTCTGGTCGCCGCGGATGCTCACCGAGCGCATGCCGACCGAGGCGAAGTGCCGCTCGGCCGCGTCCATGACGTCGATGTGCTTGGCGAAGAACACGACCTTGCCCACGTTGCGGGCGAGCTGTGCGGTGTAGTCCGCCGCGAGGACGGCCTTCGCCGTACCGATCTGGCGCACCATCGTGAAGACGTTGTCGCCGTTCGAGGCGCCCTTCGACTCCTCCAGCTCGGCGTGCGCCACGAGCCGCACGAGATCGTGGTCGATGCCGATCGGCGGCACGTCGCGCGCCGCGACGACGCGGCGGTAGCGGTCGACGAGCCGGGCGAGCAGCGCGGCCTCGGAGGCGCGGATCGACCGCCCGAGATCATCGTCGAGCTCGACGGGGATATCGGCGATGCGACGGGCCGGAATGTCGGAGGCGACGTCGACCTTCTTGCGCCGCACGATGCCCATGTCGATGACGCACTGCCGAGCGGCGGCGAAGAAGCCCGGGTCGGCCGGCGTCAGCTCGGTCTCCTCGAGCGCGGCCATGAGGCGGCCCGTAGGCTTCTTGTCGTCGATCCAGCCGAGGAACTTCCAGATCATGCGGAAGTCTTCGATCTGGTTGATGAGCGGCGTACCCGTGAGCGCCATCATGAGCGCCTTCGGGTGCAGCACGCGCAGCGCGGCCGCGAGGGACTGCACGTGGCGCGTGCGCTGCGAGGTGGCGTTCTTGATGAAGTGCGCCTCGTCGACGACCATGCCCTTGAAGCCGAATCGGCCGAGCCAGCCGACGTGACGATCGAGAATCTCGTAGTTGACGATGACGACGTCGCTGAACGCGTCGAGGTCGTCGCCGTCGCCGTGCACGACCGTCGCGGTGCGCTGCGGGATCCACCGCTGCACCTCGCGTGCCCAGTTCGTCTTCACGACGTTGGGCACGACCACGAGGAGCGGGAAGGCACCGGCGACGTTCGCCGCCATGAGCGCCTGCGCGGTCTTGCCGAGCCCCGGCTCGTCGGCGAGCAGGAAGGAGCGGTGACCCGCGCGCACGGCCTCGATGAGGCGAGCCTGGTGGCGCATGAGCTCCATGCCGCCGGGGGTGACGAGCGAGCCCGCCTCGGGCAGCTCCATCGACGCGGCCTGGCCGCCCGCGCCGTACTCGAACGAGCGGAACAGCGGGTCGATGAGCTCCCAGTTCGACAGCCGCGAGCCCGTCGACGACGCCGCCGCCGAGAGCGCGCTCAGATCGGGGGCGAGGAAGGGGTTCGCGAGCTGCGCCTGCTTGACGCTCGGCGGCACGACCTGCTTCGCCACCTCGGCCGTGACGGGCGTGGGCTCGCTCACGATGAGCAGGTCATCCGGCTCCAGCTCAGCACCCGACGCGAGAAGCATGTCGCGCCGCAGCGCCCTCGCGGCGTCGGAGACCTTCGCCTCGGGAGCGAGCAGGGCGATGAGGGAGGTGTCGCGGGCGGCGGTCTTCGCCATGATGCTCGCGAGCCCGTCGAGGCGCTTGAGCACTTCGGCGCGCTCGCTGTCGCCGACCTCGGCATCCTGCTTGACGCGGGCCCGCTCCTCGCGCACGAGCAGCGCCGCGACCTGGAACTTCGTGCGGTTCGAGGGGCTCGCCTTGCCGCGCTCGGCGGCGTTCTCCACCTCGCGCACGGCGCGGGCGAGGATCGGGATGATCCCCTGCTCATCGAGCGGGCGACGACGGCGCGAACCGTTGCCGCTCGACTTGGACGAGCTCTTCCTCTGACGCTGGCCGGTCTGGGCCATGCCCCTCCTCGACAAGGCTGGAACACGGCGTGCGTGCCAGCCGAACGGTGACTGCGCGATACCGCCCACTGAAGCTGCGGTACCGCCGAACGTGATGCAGCACTCCGACGCCCTGACCCGATCGAGGAACGATCGGTGAGCGGAATGCCGTGAGGAAGAGTTTACACCCCGCCGCCGCCTCCGCCGCCACCGCCGCCGCCGGACGACCCGCCGCCGCCCGAACCACCGCTCGAACTCGAGCCCGAGTAGCTCGACGACAGCGTCGTGCTCACCGAGGAGACCCCCGCCGCGAAGGCGCCCACGCTGAACGCGCGCGAGCTCGTGTACCAGCCCGGCTGCTGACCCTCGCCGTAGTACTCGCCGATGACCTCGGCCCACTCCTTCTCGTGCTTGCCGAGCACCGCCCACGGCAGCAGGCGCTCGTAGAGCTTGAGCCGCTCGCCGCTGTCGGCCGCGTTCACGGGCTCGCGCAGCGCCCCCTCGGGCGATTGCAGCACGCGCATGCGATCGGCCTCCGCGAGCTCCAGGTAGTCGTCGAGGCCCTTGAGATGGTCGACGATCTCCGAGCCTTCGGCCGTGAGCGGCTGCTTCCACAGGTTGCCGCCGACGATAAAGAAGCACAGGATCGTCAGGACGATGAGCGCGAACGTCACGAGACCCGCGCGTCCCTCGTCGTCGAGCGAGACCGCGCCGATGAACGACAGCACGATCGCCCCCACCGTGAGGGACGTGAGCCCGAACGAGTACTTGGCCGGGATGCTCCGCCTCCAGCCGCGCGACAGCACCGACTTCGCGACGCGCGCGAGCTGCTTCTGAATCTTCGTGCTGAGCGTCGTGTTCTGCGCCTTCAGAGTGTGCTCGGTGCCTCCGACGAGCCCGCCGCCGAAGAAGTAGGTGAGCAGCCGGCGCTCCTCCCCCTCGACGCCGAGCGACGACTCGAGCCGCAGGCGCCACTGCTGCCGTTTGAAGAGGCCGCCCTTGTCGACCTCCATGATCGTGATGACGCCGCGCACTGCGAAGTCGACGAGCTGCGAGGCGACGCCGCGCGACTTGCGGTGCGTGAGGACCGCGGCATCGAGCAGCGACACTCCCTTCGGCGGGAGGTACTCGGGCACGATCACGGGTCGGCCCGGAGCATCCCGAAAGCGGGTGCGCCGCAGGATGATGGCCGCGATCGCCGCCGCCAGGGCAATCGCCACGGCCGCGAACTGCACCCACGCCCACGGCGAGGCGAGCGGCGAATCGTCGAAGAGCGTGAAGGTACCCGGCTCGAAGGCCACCGCGAGCGTCACGTTCTGGAACGGCAGCAGGTCGCGCCCCTCCGCCACAATCGTGTCGCCGTCAGCGGTGATCGAGCACGTGTCGCGCGAGCCGCTGTAGCCCTGGTAGCACGCGAGCTGCCCCTCGATGAGGGCGCTCTCGAGGCCGTCCTCGAGCAGCAGCGTTCCCCGAACGACGCCGAAGGGCTGCCGCCAGTCGGTGCCGTTGATGTTCCAGTAGAACTCCTCCGCCGTCGTGTTCGTGAAGTAGTCGACCACGTCGCGCTGCGTGTACGTGATGACGTAGGTCTGCACGCCGCGCACGAAGCTGCCCTCCGGCACGGCGGAAGTGACCGTCACGATGCCCGAGTCGGCGTCCACGCTGTACGGGCGCGGATCGCCCGACTCGTCGGTGACGGAGACCACCTCGAGGCTCGTCGTGTGCCCCTGGTAGGTGGCCGGTATGGCGCGGCGGAGGCCGCGGTTCTGATCGAACTCGGGGAACCGGGCGACGATCGTCTCCGTCGTCGTGAGCGTCGAGTGGCCGTCGTCGTCCCGGCCCAGCACGTACTGCGCCTCGAAGCTGTCGAACGTGAAGTCGTTGACGTCGGCCGGAAGCACCGCGCCGCCGACCGCGGCGACCGGGGCGACTGTCGTGCTCGCGACCGGCGGGGGCGCCGCCTGTGCGGGGCCGGCCGCCGCGAGCGGCGTGAGGATTCCGAGGCAGAGGAGTGCGACGATGGTGCGCATGGCTTCGACCGTATCCGCAAACAGTTCGCGCGACGAGTACCAGAACCCGCTCAGCGACAGCTTCAGCAACGATGACGCTCTCGAGGCACTGCGGCAGCTGCTGCGCATCCCCACCATCTCCCGCCCCGCCACGGGGCCCGGCCCCCGCACCGACCCCGCCCCCTTCGAGGCGTTCATCGCGGCGCTGCCGGCGCTCTTCCCGCGCGTGCACGCGGCGCTCGAGCTCGAGCGAATTGGAGGCGACCCGGGGTACGCGCTGCTCTACCGCTGGCGCGGCACCGACCTGACGGGCGCGGCAGAGCCCACCGTGCTCATGGCGCACTACGACGTCGTGCCCGCGACCGACGAGGGATGGCAGCACCCACCGTTCGCCGCCGAGATCGTCGGCGACGGCGACGCCGCCGTGCTGTGGGGGCGCGGCACGCTCGACGACAAGGGCTGCGTCGTCGCGATCCTCAGCGCCGTCGAGCGCCTCCTCGCCGCCGGGCACGCGCCTCGGCACGACGTGCTGCTGTGCTTCGGCAACGACGAGGAGGTCTTCGGCACCGGGGCGAGGAGCATCGTCGACGTGCTGCGCGAGCGGAGCATCCGGCCCTCCCTCGTGCTCGATGAGGGCGGCGCGATCGTGCGCGAGATCTTCCCCGGCGTCGACGAGGACTACGCCGTGATCGGCGTCACCGAGAAGGGCATCACGACCCTGCGGCTGCGCGTCGACGAGCACGGCGGGCACGCGGCGAGCCCCCCGGCGTTCGCCGCGACCGAGCGACTGTCGCGCGCCATTCTGCGCCTGAACCGCCGGCCCTCGAAGGCGCGACTGGGCACGACGACGCGCACCATGATCCGCACCCTGGGTTCACGGGCCCGGCAGCCGCTGCGCACCGTCTTCGCCGCCGTTGACGTGCTCTCGCCCTTGCTCACGCGCGTCTTCGTGCGCCGCGGGGCCGAGACCGCCGCCCTCACGCGCACGACGCGCGCCGTCACCGAGCTGCGCGCCGGGCACGCCCACAACGCCCTCGCCGAATCCGCCGAGGCGACCCTCAACATGCGCATCGCCCCGTGGTCGAGCGTCGAGGAAGCCGTCGAGGAGGTGCGCCGCGCGATCGCCGACGACGCCGTGCGCATCGAGGTCGTCGAGGCGAGCGAGCCCTCCCCCGTCTCGCCCGACCGGGGTGAGGCGTGGGATGACCTCGTGGCGTCGATCCGCACCGTGCACCCCGGCCTGCTCGTGACGCCCTACGTCATGATGCAGGCGAGCGACGCGCGCTGGTTCACCGCCATCAGCGACCACGTGTACCGGTTCGCGCCGTTCCGCATGAGCGGTGAGGAGCGCGCGTGCCTCCACGCGAAGGACGAGCGGATGCGCGTCACGGCGTTCCTCGACGGCATCGAGGTGTATCGGGCGCTGCTCGAGCGGCGGTAGCACTGCGCAGGTGATCCGCGGGCCGCGGTCGCCGAGCACTCAGGCGTCGGCCGGGGCGGGCTGCCAGTGGGCATGCCGGCGCGGAGCATCCGTCACCACGGCGTCGACCCCCAGCGCGATCGCGCGCTCCCACAGCCGCGGGTTGTTGAGGGTGTAGACGACGACGGTGATGCCGGCCTCGTGCAGGGCGTCGACCGCGTGCGGCTCGACCTCGAACGAGCGCAGACTCGTCACGACGGTCGAGGCGCCCACGCGCTCGGCGAAGAGCACCGGGTCGGCGGGAAGTCTCCTTACCACCGCCGCCCGGGCCAGACTGGGGGCCGCGCGCCAGAGCTCCAGGAGGGTCTCCTCCTCGAAGCTGCCGACCACGACGCGATCCTGCACGCCGTGCCGGTAGATCTGCGCCGCGAGCGGCGCGAGGCCCTCCTCGGGCCACACTCCCTTGAGCTCGATGAGCGCACGCGCGGTGGAGCGCTGCAGCAGCGGCAGGAATTCGCCGAGGGTCGGGATGCCCGTGCCGCTCCATGCGCTGCCGTACCACGTGCCCGCATCGAGGTCCCGCAGTTCGGCGAGCGTGTGCTCGGCCACGAAGCCTGCGCCGTTCGTGGTGCGGTCGAGCAGTTCGTCGTGCACGATGACGGCGTGGCCGTCGAGGGTAAGGCGCACGTCGAACTCGACGATGTCGGCTCCGCTCGCGAGCGCCGCCTCGAGCGCGGGCAGCGTGTTCTCCGGCGCGCTCGCCGGGTCGCCGCGGTGGGCGATCGTGAGCGGCATGCCGTCGTTCAGGCGGGCAGAGCCAAGCGGCTGCGCGGCGTGCACGGTCGCCGCGGTGTGGTCGATCGCCAGGACGGCGACGAGGGCGACGGTGGCGGTGAAGCAGGCGGCGATGCGACGCGCGGAGTATCCCGCGGGGTGGGTCCTGCTGGGGTGCGCCATCGACGTCGCTTTCGGGTGAGTCTCATGGGTGCCGCCTCGTTGCGGTCTCCCCACCCTAGCGCAGTCGTTACCGTTCCGTTACTTTCTCGTCGACCTTGCTCGCCGCGGCCTTCGCGGCCATGGAGGCGGCCATGCCCGCGAAGATGACGCCGTGGAAGGGCAGGATCGCGAACCAGTAGAGGCGCCCGCCGAGACCGGAGGGGAAGAAGATCGCGCGCTGCTGCAGGCGCGATCCGCCGCCCTCGCGAGGCTCGACAGTGAACTCCAGCCACGCGCGGCCCGGCACCTTCATCTCGGCCCGCAGGCGCAGGAACCGTCCACGGTCGAGTTGCTCGACGCGCCAGAAGTCGAGCGCATCACCCGGGGCGAGCATCTCCGGGTGGCGACGCCCGCGGCGCAGACCCACTCCCCCGACGAGCTTGTCGAGCAGCCCACGGGCGGCCCACGCCATCGGCAGCGAGTACCAGCCGTTGTCGCCGCCGATGCTCTCCACGATGCGCCACAAGTCCTCGGGCTCGGCATCCGACTCCACCTCGCGCAGGTCGGTGAAGACCGTCGCGCCGCTCCACTGCGGGTCGGTCGGCAGAGGATCGCTCGGTGCTCCTTCGACGGCGCCGTTGCGCCAGCTCGTCTCGACCTCGCCCTCGCGCATCTTCGCGAGCGCGTAGCGCACCGCCGTGCGGTAGCGGGTGAGGCCGCCCTCGGGCGGCGGGATGAGCTCGTCGATGTCGGACTCGCCGACCACCGCGTCGTACTGCAGGCTCGAGATGATCGGCACGGCCAGCGAGCGCGGAATCGGCGTCACGAGGTTCACCCACTGGCTCGCGAGGTACGGGGTCAGCACGGGCAGGCTCGCGATCGGGCGCTGCTTGAGGCCGGCCTCGACGGCGTAGCCGTTCATCATCTGCCCGTATCGCAGCACGTCCGGCCCGCCGATGTCGAAGGCACGGTTGACCTCGGGCGGCAGGCTTGCCGCACCGATGAGGTAGTGCAGCACGTCGCGCACGGCGATCGGCTGGATGTAGTTGCGCACCCACTTCGGCGCCGGCATGTACGGCAGCACCTCGGTCAGGTGTCGGATCATCTCGAAGCTCGCCGACCCTGACCCGATCACGACGCCGGCCTGCAGTGCGGCCGTCGGCACGCCGGAGGCGAGCAGGATGTCCCCCACCTCCTTGCGGGAGGCCAGGTGCCGCGAGAGAGGGCCGTCGGGATGCAGACCGCCCAGATACACGACCCTGGCGACCCCAGCATCCCTCGCTGCTGTGGCGACCGTTGTCGCCACGTGCCGTTCCACCGCCTCGAAGTCGCCCTTGCCGCTCATCGAGTGCACGAGGTAGTAGAGCACCTCGACGCCCTCGACCGCGCTGCGCACCTCGCCGGGGTTCGCGAGATCGCCCTGCACGACCTCGACGTCGCCCGCCCACGGCACATCGCGCAGGCGTGCCGGGTCGCGCACGATCACGCGCACCTCATGGCCCGCCTCGAGCAGGCGCGGCACGAGTCTGCCGCCGATGTAACCGGTCGCTCCTGTGACGAGAATGCGCATGCGGCCACGGTAGGTCGCGTTGCTGGGCGCGAGCCGCGCCGTGCCGCGCCGTGCCGCGCCGTGCCGCGCCGCGGCATGCGCCGCGCCACGGCGATGCGCGGCGCGGCCCAGATTTGCCGCAAATGTGGGTTACGAGTGAACCCAAGCGCCCATTCGCGCCAGATCTGGCCCAAAAGGCGGCCCAGAGGGCGGCCCACTGGGGTCACCTACTCTGGGGAGGGTGAGTGGCATTGCTCGGAGCGTGGTCGCGTGGTTCGCCGAGCACGCTCGTGATCTGCCGTGGCGGCGCGCCGGCTTCACGCCGTGGGGCATTCTCGTGAGCGAGATCATGCTGCAGCAGACGCCCGTCGCGCGCGTCATCCCGCGGCTCGAGCAGTGGCTCGCGCGCTGGCCGAGCCCCGACGCGCTCGCCGCCGATTCCCCCGCCGAGGCCGTGCGGGCCTGGGATCGCCTCGGCTACCCCCGCCGCGCCCTGCGCCTGCACGCCGCCGCCGTGGCGATGAGCGAGCAGCACGGCGGCCAGGTGCCCCGCGACGTGGATGCCCTGCTCGCCCTCCCCGGCATCGGCGAGTACACGGCCCGCGCCGTGGCGGCTTTCGCGTTCGGGGTACGCACCCCCGTGGTCGACGTCAACACCCGCCGAGTGCTGGCCCGCGCGGTCGCGGGTCAGGGCGAGGCCGGGCCCGCACGCACGCGCGCCGACCTCGCCGCGATGGAGGCGCTGCTGCCGAGCGACCCGGCCGACGCTCAACGGTTCAACGCGGGCGCGATGGAGCTCGGCCAGACGGTGTGCACGGCGCGCAACCCGCGCTGCGAGAGCTGCCCCCTCGCGCGGTTGTGCGCCTGGCGAGCGGCCGGCTACCCCGAGTACGACGGCCCCTCGGCCCCGCGACAGGCGCGCTTCGAGGGCAGCGACCGCCAGGTGCGCGGGCTCATCATGCGCGAACTGCGGCAGAGCGACACCCCCGTGCCGGCCGAGGTCGTCGAGTCCCTCTGGCCCGACGCCGTGCAGCGAGAGCGCGCCCTCGCGAGCCTCCTCGCCGACGGTCTCGCGCTCGGCGACCCGCGCGCGGGCTACGCGCTGCCCGACTGACGTCGCGAGTCCATCGGTCGGTGGATGCACGGCGGCACCGTGCCCGCGTACTCTCGACCCCATGAGCATGAAAGATCCCGCGACCGAGTCGGAACGAGTCCGCAAGCAGGCCTACCGTCGCCTTCGGGCCAAGCGCGATTTCTTCCGCTTCCTGCTCGTCTGGGCGGCCGTCTCGGCGATCGTCATCGCCGTGTGGGCGCTCGCGACGCCGAACACCTTCTTCTGGCCGCTCTTCCCGATCGGCGGCATGGGCATCGCCGCCATGTTCATGGCGATCGACGCCTTCGGCCCGGGCACGGTCATCACCGAGTCGGCGATCGACGCCGAGGTGCAGCGCATGAACCGCCGCGGCGGCGCCTGAGTAGCGGCTCTGCTGCAACGCTGTAGCGGCTATGCAGCATCGCCTGCGAGAATGAGGCCATGAGCGCGCTGCAGCCGTCGGCCCCCCGTCACACGTTCTCCGACCTCGTCGTCAAAGTGGGGCTCGCCATTCTTGTCGGCATGGGGGCGATCATCGTCGTCGGCGCACTCGTACTCGCCGTCGTGTCGATCTTCTCGACGGGCGCGATCGACCTACCTCACATGCTCTAGCGGACTACCGTTCGAGGTCGCCGGCGCCTGCGTCGTCAGCGCTGTGGTCGTCAGCACCGTCGTCGTCAGGCTCGTCCTCATCGACCTCGTCGACGTACTCGCGCGGCTTGACGTAGGGGTCGGGGTCGCCCGCGTACTGCGCGGTCGCCGCTGAGCTGAGCGTCAACTCGTCGCGCTCGCGCGCCTCGCGCAGCAAAGCTTCGATCGAGGCGGCGTTCTCGGGCACCCCGTCGGGGATGAACTCGAGGGACGGCGTGAGGCGCGTATTGAGGTTGCGCCCGACCTCGGTGCGCAGCATCCCGGTCGCCGCCGTGAGGGCGGCAGCGCTGTCGGCGCGCTCCTGATCGGTGCCGTAGACCGTGTAGAAGATCGAGGCGTGCTGCAGGTCGCCCGTCACCTGCACGTCGGTGATCGTCACGAAGCCGAGGCGCGGATCCCGCAGCCCCTTGTCGAGTCGCTTCGCGACGACCTCCTTGATGCGGTCGGCCACCTTGCGTGCGCGAGGGTTCGCCATGGTGCTGTCTCCTTCAGAAAAGAGGGATGGGGTGCCCCCCCCGGCGGGCGGGCACCCCCGGGTTGTGGGGGCGGGCACCCCGGGGTTGAGGGAGCGGGGCGCGCGCTACTCGCGCGGCTTCTCCTTCATCTCGATCGTCTCGATCTCGTCGCCGATCTGGATGTCGTTGAACTTGCCGAGACCGATACCGGCCTCGAAGTCCGTGCGCACCTCGGTGACGTCGTCCTTGAAGCGACGCAGCGACTCGATCGCCAGCGCGTCGCCGACCACGACACCGTCGCGGATGACGCGCGCCTTGGCGTTGCGCGTGATCGTTCCGCTGCGCACGATGACACCGGCGATGTTGCCGAACTTCGAGGAGCGGAAGATCTCGCGAATCTCGGCGACGCCCGACTGCACCTCTTCGAACTCGGGCTTGAGCATCCCCTTGAGCGAGCCCTCGATCTCCTCGAGAGCCGCGTAGATGACCGAGTAGAAGCGGATGTCGACGCCCTCGCGCTGAGCGCGCTCGCGCGCCTTCGTGTCGGGTCGCACGTTGAAGCCCACGATGATCGCGTTGTCGATCGTCGCGAGGTTCACGTCGCTCTCCGTCACCGCACCCACACCGCGGTGGATGATGCGCAACTGCACGCTCTCGTCCACCTCGATCTTGAGCAGGGCCTCCTCGAGCGCCTCCACGGCACCCGAGACGTCGCCCTTGATGATGAGGTTGAGCGACTCGACCTTGCCGTCTTCGAGCGCCTTCGTGAAGTCCTCGAGGCTGATGCGCTTGCGCGCCTTCGCCAGGAGGGCGTTGCGCTCGGCGGCCTCGCGCTTCTCGGCGATCTGACGCGCCGTGCGGTCGTCCTCCGTGACGATGAACGTGTCACCGGCGCGCGGAACGCTCGAGAGGCCCTGCACCTGCACCGGGCGCGAGGGGTAGGCCTCGTCGACCTTCTCGCCGTTCTCGTCCGTCATGGCGCGCACGCGGCCGTAGGCCGTGCCCGCGACGATCGGGTCGCCGACGCGCAGGGTTCCCGCCTGGATGAGCACGGTCGCGACGGAGCCGCGGCCCTTGTCGAGCTTCGCCTCGATGGCGACACCGCGAGCGTCACGCTGCGGGTTGGCGCGCAGGTCGAGACCCGCGTCTGCGGTGAGCAGCACGGCGTCGAGCAACTCGGTGATGCCGATGTTCTTGAGCGCCGAGACGTCCATGAACATCGTGTCTCCGCCATACTCCTCAGCGATGAGACCGTACTCGGTGAGCTGCTGGCGCACCTTGGCGGGGTTCGCACCCTCGGAGTCGATCTTGTTGACCGCCACGACGATCGGCACGTTCGCCGCCTGCGCGTGGTTGAGCGCTTCCACGGTCTGCGGCATGATGCCGTCGTCCGCGGCGACCACGAGGATCGCGACGTCCGTCACCTGCGCACCACGAGCACGCATGGCGGTGAACGCCTCGTGACCCGGGGTGTCGATGAAGGTGATGGCGCGCTCGATCTCCTCGTGCTCCGTCCACACCTGGTACGCACCGATGTGCTGCGTGATGCCGCCGGACTCGCCCGCGACGACGTTCGCCTCGCGGATCGCGTCGAGCAGCTTCGTCTTACCGTGGTCGACGTGGCCCATGACGGTCACGACCGGCGGGCGGATGACGAGGTCCTCCTCGTCGTCCGCCTGCTCGAGGTCGATGTCGAAGGCCTCGAGAAGCTCCTTGTCCTCGTCCTCCGGGGAGACGATCTCGATCTTCCAGCCGAGCTCCTCGCCGAGGATCTGGAAGGTGCCGCCGTCGAGCGACTCGGTCGCCGTCGCCATCTCGCCGAGGTGGAACAGCACGGTCACGAGGTTGCCGGGAGGCACGCTCATGCCGCTGACCTGCTCGAGCTTGTCGGCGAAGTCGCTGATGGATGCGCCCTGCCGCAGACGGATGACCTTCTTGCCGTCGCCGCGGGGAACGCTGACGCCGCCGACCGACGGCGCCTCGCGCATCTCGAACTCTTGCCGCTTCGTGCGCTTCGACTTGCGGGCGCGCGACTTGCCGCCGCCACGACCGAAGGCACCTGCCGTGCCGCCGCCGGGGCCGCGACCACGGCCGCCGCCACCGGGGCGCGGGCCGCTGAAGCCACCGCCGGGGCGGAAGCCGCCGGGCGCACCACCGGGTCCACCGGCACCACCGGGGCGACCGGGGCCGCCCTGGCGCGTCTGGAACGGCGCGTTGCCGCGACCGCCGCCGGGACGGCCGGGGCCGCCCTCGGGGCGAGGAGCCCCCGGGCGGGGT
>NZ_VIKT02000027.1 GCF_009371975.2 Microcella pacifica | reverse complement strand
GTTCGATCGATGACCTCACCCCGATCGAACTGGAGCAGCTCGAATATGCTCTGACCGAGCCCCTCGAACAAGCGGGCTGACACCAGCAATACGCTCTCCGAACACGCCGGGGGGATTCAATCTGCAGCAGTGGCTTGATCGTCTCCCACACTGTTCGCCAGCTGGTGCCCAACTGCCGGCGGATACCGTTCACCGAGGCGTGCTCGCGGCGCATCTGCTCGATCGCCCACCACGCCGCCCGAGTGGTCAGCTTCGCGCGCGGCAACGCCACGGTGTGGTCCTGCTCGAGGAACGTGACGACCTCGCAGGCACCTTCCGCGCAGCGCCATCGGCGCTTTCGCCAGAGCAGTCGGACCGGACGGCCCATCGCGGGTGCGTCCACCAGAGGCACCGGCGCGCGCCCGTGACCGGTCGCGAGGACACCGCAGCCTGGGCAGCCGACTGGACCAGGTGGGGACTCGACCGTCACGGTCAGCGATCCCAGGCCGCGGCGCTCAACCGCAATCACCCGCAACCCCTCCAGGCCCAGGAGAAGATCGCAGCGGTCGCAATAGTTGCCGTCGGCTCGGCAGCGCGTCGTAGGCTCGGTCATCGTCGGGGTCCTCGCGATCAGAAGAGGTAAGAGTCCTCTGATCCTCGGGGACCTCGACCCATCTCCCCAGCAGCCCCGGCTACCGGCGCGTCACCCGCCACCCACACTCAACGGCGAAGAGCCCCTTAACCTCTCGATTACCGGCGTTTCTCAGGCCGCACAGCCTGCTCGCGTGCTCTCTGCGGCACGAGTTCAATGCGAACGGCTGACGGGCGGTATGGCGTGCCTGCTCAGTGCAGCCGCAGAGCAGTGTCGGCCCGGAGTGGTGTGTTTCAGGAACAGGCCCGGTAACTTCGTTGGCCCGGTCGCGAGATATCGCAAGAAGCAGGATTTCCCGAAAGCTGCGAACTGTACTGACCACGAGCGCGTTCACTATGCGTCCAAGGTTCGACGTGGGATGCAAGCAAACGTCGACACTACCCGTGACGCGTAACATCGACGGTTCACCCGACTCGCGGCCCGCGCTGATGGGCGCTCCGCAACCTCGCGCACCCAACGCGCTAATCCGTGTTGAACGATTCCGCCACGCCGGGAATGAGCTCCCGGTACTGCTCGAGAAGTTGACGGCCCACTGAGACAGAATCGACGAGCGGGTGCCCGGCGAACGCGCGCCACGCCAGTTCAGGGGATCGTCGCGTCGATGCTTCGATGACGAGTTGCTCGCACGCCTTTACTTGCACCATGAGCCCCAGCATGTCTCCGCGAACCGGACCTACTCGATGCGGATGGATCCCCTTGCTGTCCACGGTGCACGGTACCTCGATGACCGCGTTCGAGGGCAGAGCTGGCACGAGGAGCTCTCCGCCCGCACTGTCGTTCGAGACGTTCAGAATCATCGTCGCGGACTGTCCGACGACCAACGCCGTCATCAAGTCGAGAGCAACTTTCTGGTAGCCGCCGTTCTCCACATCTCGGTGATCACGCTGGTCGGCCGCATCGTGCGGGCGAGACTCTGGCATATAGCTTGACTCACGCTCGTGAAGCGTTCGCTCCCACTCCTGCCGCGCACCGCCGCGACCCGGAGAACTCATGCGGCTGTAGAACGCATTCTGCTGGCGCGCGAGATACTGCCCGCGGGTTGACGGTGACGACGAGATTCGCTCCAAAGACTCACGTCCGAAGTAGTAGTAGAAGAGATACTCGTTCGGCAGGGCCCCCAAAGCTCGGACCCAGTCGGCGCCGAAGATCCTCGCCTCTTCAATGGTCGTCAGCGTCGCATCGTCGGAGAGTAGCTCGGGAAGGAGATCGCGCTCACCGACGCTGAGGCGACGCAGCCACCCCAGATGGTTGAGACCCACGTAGTCAAAGTCGACGTCGTGGGGCGCGTGGCCCACGGCGCGCGCCGTCCGTCGCATGAGGCCGATAGGCGTGTCGCAAATACCGGTTACTCGACTGCCAAGAATCTCGCGCATGGCTTCCGTGATGATCCCGGCGGGGTTCGTGAAGTTGATCACCCACGCCTCGGGCGCATGTCGGCGGATTCTCAGCGCGAGTTCTCGAGCGTGGGGAAGAGTCCGCAGCGCATAGGAGAGTCCGCCGGGCCCGATGGTCTCCTGGCCGAGAACTCCGAGTTCCAAAGCGATCCGTTCGTCGAGAATTCTGCTTTCAAGTCCCCCGATCCGCATAGCAGAGAACACGAAGCTCGCGCCTTTCAGAGCTTCGTCGATATCCGTCGTGGCCGAGACCACAACGGTGCGCGAGGCATCTGCAGCCAGTTCCGTGATGACCGCGGTGATTGCACTCAAGCGCTCCGAGGAGACATCGTAGAGAGAGATCTCGTCGATGAGTAGCGGGGAATCGCCACTGGATACCGCCTGGTAAATCTGGGGGACACGGAATCCACCGCCTCCGATGATGGACAGCTTCATGCTTCGATCACCGACACCTTCTGGCTGCGCAGACTGTCCAGCGCCGGGCACCCCTTTGAGGTCGTGACTACGACGTCGATGCGGTCGGGACCGCAGATGGACAGCAGTCCGGTTCCCGGGAACTTGTCGCTGGCGACGGCGAACACGCTCCGCTCAGAAGCGCGGAGGATCGCGTGCTTCACCGGGACTTCGATGCCCGTCGAGTCGAGAACGCTACCGTCATCTCGAACGCCGCTCGCACCGAGGAAGCAGATGTCTGCGGTTATCTGGCTCAGCGCCTGCTCCGTGAGTGCGCCGACGAGGGAGAGATACGATTTTCGCAGGACGCCGCCGAGAACGATGAGCTCGACGTCGGTATCGTCGCGAAGAAGGTCGACGACTGCGATGGATGCGGTGATCACGGTGATCCGACGCCCGCGAAGGTGTCGGGCGATCTGTGCAACGGTCGTGCCGATGTCCAGTATGACGACATCCCCGTCGGAGACCAGCTCAGCCGCACGCCTGCCTATTCGCTCCTTCTCGTCCGCGAACGCCGGGGCGACCTGGTTGAAGGGTCGCGGATCCGGCTCGATCGACCCTCCGCCGCGGACTCGCTGGAGTCGCCCCTGCTTGCTGAGCGCGTTCAGATCGCGTCGGATGGTGGAGGCACTGACACCGAATTCATCGGCGAGATGCTGCACCGAGACTTCTCCGGACTGTTGAAGCTCGGTGACGATCGAAGCACGGCGGGTTGAACTCAGCATGGGCATGAGATTACCAGGTTGTGAGCATGAACGCGCAAGAAAGCGACATGTACATGCTCGTAAGTGCGTGATAGCGTGCAGTATCGATCATGAATGAGCAGTTATCGGGCGTGGTGCCTGAGCGCGATGTAGAGCATGCGAGGAGGCAAGCTATGTCGATGTGGCCGAGTCCCACAGACCCGACCATGGACGGCTGCGACGTCCTGGTCGCGGGCGATGTCTTCCTCGACCTCGTGTTCGCGGGCGTCGACGGAGTTCCCCGCCCAGGAACTGAGGTGCGTGCTCGTGACTTCGGCATAGCGCCCGGGGGCATCGCGAATCAGGCGATTGCGTCGCGACGGCTCGGGCTCTCCGTGTCGATGTGCTCCGCGATCGGCGACGACGCTGCGGGTTCGTGGTGTCGCGAGATTTTGAGCAACGAGGGCGTAGATCTGTCGTTCGTCGTCGCGGCCGCCCAGACATCAGCCACCGCCTCGCTCGCTGTCGAGGGTGATCGCGCGATGGTGACATGGGATGCGCCTCGGCCGGCTGACTCCGCGGCGCCCTTCCGCGATCTTGGAGACCCCAAGTCGATCATTCTGTACCTGGATGGTCGAGAAATTGGCGGCGACGAGATGCGCACGGCCATTACCAGGGGCGCGAAAGTCTTCGCCGACGTGGCGTGGGATGCCGGTGAGACGTGGCGTCGCGACACTCTCGAGGCACTCGCAGGCTGCCATGCCTTTCTGCCCAACGCCGTAGAGGCGATGGCCTACACGGGGACCGAGGATCCGCACCGCGCATTGAGCGTGCTCGCCGAAACGATCCCGGTTGCTGTGGTGACTCAGGGAGCAGCAGGCGCAATAGCGGTCGACAGTCTCACGGGGGAGAGCGCTGCCGTTGCCGGCGTACCCGTCCGAGCTGTCGACACCACAGGAGCGGGAGATGTCTTCGTCAGCGGCTTTGTTGCCGCCACCGAATGGGGGTTGTCCTTGCGAGACCGACTTGAGTTGGCGTCACTCGCTGCGGCGCTCTCGACCACCCGGGTCACGGGATCTCTGTCTGCACCGACCCTCGACGACATCGCAGCGTGGAGGCGCGCCGCCGACGGCCGTGCTCAGTGCGGAGACACTGACGCCCAGGACATGCGTCGACGATTCGCCTTCATCGATGATCTGCCCGAACTGGCGCGGGCGGCGCACCCGCCAACGGTGCCGGGCCCGCCACCCAGAGAGGAAACGCCATGACGTTCGTTCGCCGCGGCAGCGGCTTGCCTGGGTACGAGGGCTTGACGACTTTCGCTGGAGACATCCACAACCACTGCGGTATCAGCTACGGCCACGGCTCTATCGACGATGCCTACCGCAATGCTCGACTGCAACTCGACTTCGCCTCGGTGACCGGGCATGCCGCGTGGCACGACATGCCCGATGAGCCAGCGCACGTCGCGGAATACCATCGACGCGGTTTCGCGCGCCTGCGCGAACACTGGGGAGAAGTCCAGGACTTCACCGAAGAGGTCAACAACCCGCACTCCTTCGTTTCATTCCTCTCCTTCGAATGGCACTCACTCGCGTACGGGGATCACTGCGTGTACTACGACACGGG
Source organism: Microcella pacifica (assembly GCF_009371975.2). GTDB lineage: Bacteria > Actinomycetota > Actinomycetes > Actinomycetales > Microbacteriaceae > Microcella > Microcella pacifica. Next base: position 22,312 of record NZ_VIKT02000027.1, on the reverse strand, counting down.
GCGCGGGCCGCTCGACCCGTCCAACGCCAACGATCTTCCCTCCCTCCGCCGCGCTCTGCGCGACGTCCGCTTGCGCGGCGCCGACGCGATGGTGCTCCCACACCACATCGGCTATCGCTCAGGTCGACGTGGGGTCAATTGGGACGCCTACACAGAGGAGTTCTCGCCTGTCGTGGAACTTGTCTCCATGCACGGCAGCGGCGAGCACCATGATTCTCCGCGCCCCTATCTGCACACGATGGGTCCGCGCGACATCGGCAGTACCGCCACGACAGGGCTTGCTCGCGGCGGCCGCTTCGGCTTCATCGGTTCTACCGATCACCACAGCGCGCACCCCGGAAGCTATGGGCACGGTCTGGCCATGGTGTGGGCGGAAGACCTGACGAGAGAGAGCATCTGGCAAGCCATCCGGCAGCGCAGAACCTACGCGGCCACCGGTGGGCGGATCATGCTCGCCACGAGCATCAACGGCGCCCCGATGGGTTCGACGGTCGTGGCGAACGGGGAGCGCCGCATCCTCGTGGATGTTCGCGGAGGCAATGCGTTGGATCGGGTCGAGATCATTCGCAATGGAGAGGTCATAGCCCGGAACGAGCTCGCCACGGCCGCGGCGCGCGACGCCGACTTCTCCGGCATCGTATCGGTGGCCATGGGCTGGGGCGAGGTGGGGATTCCTGTCGACTGGGATGTCGAACTCGAACTTCGCGGCGGTCGGATTGACGCTGTGGAGCCTCGACTTCACGGATACGACACCTTGGCTGACCAAGCGGGCGAGACGGACAAGTATTCGTTCTCGGCATGGGAGCAGCGTGACGAGCGCACGATTCGGCTACGCACGCGGACCCGTGGCAATCCGACGGTGAGTACGGATGCCACGCAACGACTGGCCGTGCACGTGAGCGCCGATCGGAACGCCGAACTCGTGGCGACCGTGAACGGTCGAGAGTTCACGGCAACCATCACTGACATGCTCGACGGCCCCCATGTGCACTATCTCGGTGGTTTTCTCAGCGGAGCGTTCGCCTTTGAGAAGGCGGTTCAGAACACAGACGCGAGCCTGCAGTGGGAGATCAGTGACAAGGGCGGCAGAACGAGCGAGGACTGGTACTACGTGCGCGTTAGCCAAGTCGATGATCAGCACGCCTGGAGCTCGCCGATCTGGGTATCAGACGCGAGTGCGTAGCGCCGGGCTTTCTCGATAGGCGATCCCGACACCACAAGTCGCAACACCACACCAACAAGGAGGAAGAGATGAAACAGCAGAACACAGCAGGGCGGCTCCTCGCGGCAGCCGCGGTCGCGACGGCCGTGTCCGTCGTCGCCGGTTGCACACCCGCCCCCGCCGACAACGCCGAAGAGGGCGAGATCGTGTGGGCGATCGGCGGACCTCGCTCGCAGCCGGGAGGTGCGCATTTGAGCATTGCAGAACTGTGGAACGAGGAGAACCCCGACACTCCCGTTCGCGTCGAGGCGCTGCCTGAGGCAGCCGACGGCGCTCGAGAGCAACAAGCCCTTGTACTCCAAGCTGGCGGCTCGGAGTTCGACGTTCTCGGGCTGGATGTCATCTGGACCGGAGAGTACGTCGAGAACGACTGGATCGTGAGTCTCGAAGATGTTCGCGCCGATCTCGAAGGGGTCACGCTCCCCGGGCCGATGGAGTCGTCGTCGTGGGGAGGTGAGCTATGGGCTGCACCGCTGAACACCAATGCGGGCATTCTGTACTACCGAACTGACCTGGTGGACGAAGCGCCCCGCACTTGGACGGAGCTCTGCGCCGCAGCGGAGTCGATCGCTGCCGAGGAAGGGATGGACGGGTTCATCGGGCAGGGTGCCCGATACGAAGGATTCGTCGTGAACTGGTTGGAGCTCTTCTGGAGCGCGGGGGGCGACCTTTACAATTCCGACCAGTCGGAGGTCGTGTTCGATGTCGATCTGGCGACTGAAGTGACTGAGTTCATCGCCGAATCCGTTGACGACGGCTGCTTCGCCCCGGGTTACAACACAGCAATGGAGGAAGAGTCGCGAATCGCGTTCCAGTCGGGCGATGCAGCCTTCATGCGCAACTGGCCGGGACCGTACGCTCTCATCGCTGATGACAGCGAGAGCCCCGCAAACGGTGTCACGGGCGTGGCTCCGCTGCCGTCGTTCACCGGCGAGCCCGGAGTATCGGCGATCGGTGGATTCAACAACGCGGTCAGCGCGTTCTCGGAGCGCCAGGACATCGCCAAAGACTTCGTCGTGTGGGCCGCGACCAGTGTGGAGGTGCAGACGATCCTCGCCGAGGACGCAGTGCTCCCCGTGCACGTGCCTCTCTACGACGAGTTCGCCGACGATCCCGTGATGCAGCAGTTGGGCGAGATCCTGCAGGACGCCAAGCCGCGCCCAGCGGCGCCGCAGTGGGCTGAGATCAGCCTGGAGATGCAGCGCACCCTGTTCGAAGCCGCCAATGGGCAGATGTCTGCGCGCGACGCAGCTGAGCAGATGCGCACGTTCCTCGAGGGCACGCTCAACGGCTGAACCTGAGCAGAGAGACAGATCATGCCGAACGACACGAGCACCATGCACGGTGGCTCCGCACGGCGGAGCCCGGAGGCGAACAGCCGCCTTCGTGCACCGGCCCGATGGCGTGGCATCTCGGAGACAGCGCTCGCGCGACTCTTCCTTGCACCGTCGATCACCGTCATGGTGCTCGTCGTCGTTTTTCCCATTCTGTACGCTCTCGTCACGAGCCTGAATGCCTATACGCGTCGGCAACGTGAGGGCTTCGCGGGCCTGGACAACTACGTCGAGGTGCTCAGTTCCGGCGTCTTCTGGCAGGCGCTGTCGTTCACGGCGGTTTTCACCGTGACGTCCGTCGGTCTCGAGTTCATCATCGGGCTCGGATTCGCGCTGATCATGAATCGAGCACTGCGAGGAAGGGGAATAGTCAGGGCAACGATCCTGATCCCCTGGATCATTCCGACGGTCATGGCCGGTCAGATGTGGGCCTTCATGTTCAACATCACGCCGGGCTCCATCAACGGCTTGCTCGGCCTCGGAGATTTCAACTGGCTCGGGCAGTCTGGTTGGGCCGCAGGCACCGTCATCATCGCAGATGTGTGGAAGACGGCACCATTTGCGGCCCTCCTCTTGCTGGCGGGCCTCCAGACCATTCCCTCCGAGATGTACGAAAGCGCGAAGGTCGACGGAGCAACTTCAATCCAGCGATTCTGGTACATCACACTTCCGCTGCTGCGACCAGCGATTCTCGTGGCGCTGTTGTTCCGCACGGTGGACGCACTGCGCGTGTACGACTTGCCGGAAGTCATGACGGGCGGGGCGTTCGGTACGGAGTCGCTCTCGATGCTCGTGCAACAGTACATCGTCGAAACACCCGACCCTGGTGTCGGTTCAGCGTTGTCGACATTGACCTTCATGCTCGTTCTCGCGATCGGAGTGATCTTCGTGCGCGCGATCGGGAGCCACCTCGTGTTCGGAGAGAGAAGCCGATGACTACCCAGACCGCGCACGCACGTACCGCACGGCAGCGCCCCCCTCGGCGCATCATGGATGCACGGTGGAGCGTCCTTCTCGGAATCGTGTTCGTGTGGTGCCTCGCGCCCTTCTTCTGGCTCGTGATGACGAGCTTCAAACGCGGTGATCGGGCTCTCAACGATCCGGACTTGTTTCAAGGACCATTCGGACTCGACAACTACATCGCGGTGCTGGGGCAGGGCTTCCTACTGAACATGCGCAACTCGCTGGTCGTCGCGACGATGACGACCGTTGTGTGCACCATCATCGGAGCACTGGCCGCATACGCCATCGCGCGACTCCCCCTCAAGCGCAGGGTACTGTGGCTCTCCGGCGTGCTCGCTGCCTCGCTCTTTCCTCCCGTATCGCTCGTGCCGCCGCTCTACGAAGTCTGGCGCTCGATCGGGCTGCTCAATACGTGGGAGGGACTCTACGTTTCCTATGTGTCATTCAGCTTGCCTTTGACGATCTTTATTCTCACGACCTTCTTCGCCGCGATCCCGAGTGAACTGGAGGAAGCCGCGAAGATCGACGGGGCGACACCGCTGCAAGCCTTCCGCAAGGTCATCTTGCCGCTCGCGGGGCCAGGTCTGTTCTCGGCCGCCATCATCACCTTCGTCACATCGTGGAACGAATTTCTGCTGGCCAGTACCTTCGCGCCCAGGAACGCGGAAGTCGCACAGACGGTTCCGGTGGCCATTGCGGCGTTCACGGGTGCCGTGGAGTTTCAGCGCCCGATCGGCACGATCACGGCCGCATCGGTAATGGTCACCATTCCCATGGTGATCTTGGCGCTCGTTCTTCAGAGGAGAATCGTGTCCGGACTGACGGCGGGGGCGGTGAAGGGCTGACATGAGGTTCGTTATCGCTGACCCACCAACACTCGCGAAGAGCATTGCGGATCGTATTCAGGCGCTCTTGGATCGCAAGCGGGACGCAATCCTTGGACTCGCTACCGGGTCGAGTCCACTGGCGTTGTACGACGAGCTCGTGAGGCGAGCGAATGCGGGCGCCATGTCATTCTCCTCGGCAGGTGCCTTCCTGCTCGACGAATACGTGGGACTGCCTGCCGACCATCCGCAGAGATACTGCAACGTTATTGATCGCGAGTTCACGTCGCGCGTCGACTTCACTTCGGGATCCGTCCGCGTGCCCAATCCCGACGTACACGATCTGCAGGCGTCGTGTGCTGAATACGAGACCGACATCACTCGGTCAGGAGGAATCGACTTTCAGATACTCGGGGTCGGAACGGACGGCCACATTGCCTTCAACGCACCAGGCTCCCTTCACGACTCCCGCACTCGTGTCGTGAGGTTGTCGGATCAAACTCGCAGGGATAATGCGAGATTCTTCGACGATGATGTTGCTGCTGTGCCGGAGTGGTGCATCACTCAGGGCATCGGCACGATCCTCGACGCGACCGAACTTGTCGTGATTGCCGAGGGCAATTCGAAGGCTGAGCCATTGCGGCGCCTGGCCAGAGGCGAGGTCGACGTGGACTGGCCCGTCACCGCGCTGAACCTCCATGGCACAGTGACAGTGTTTGCCGATAGCGATGCGGCCCGACTGATCCCGCCTGAACTGCGAACATCGCTATCGATGTCGCGATCAAGGTGAGTGCGTGACGCGCTCCCCTTCAGGAGAGACGTCCTCACCCTTAGCGCAGCCGCCAGGGCGCCACGGCGTGGAGAAGGGGCAGGGCCGAGGCACCGATGAGCACCCAGCCGAGCACCTCGTCGGTCGGGCGCACGATCACCCCGGCGAGCAGCAGCGCGGTGAAGAGGATCGCCGAGGTCGCGCGGCGCACGCTGCCGTCGATGACGCGCAGGCGCTGCTCGACTTCCGGACTGCGCACCGCGAGCTCGCCGCGGTCGAGGCGCGTGGCGAGAGCATCCACTCGCTGGGGGAGGCGCGCGAGCGCCGAGAGGATGCCGACCGCCTCGCGACCGACGCTGCGCGCTGTCGACGTGCCGCCGCCGCGCAGGAGGGTGCGGGCGAAGGGGTCGACGGCGTCCCACATGTTGAAGTCGCGGTTGAGGGCGCTTGTCACACCTGAGATGAGGGAGACGGTGCGGATGAGCAGCAGGAAGCTCTCTGGCAGCTGGAACGGCAGCGTGCGCACGAGCTCGCTGAACTGCAGGGCGAACTGCTGCAGCTCGCGCGGGTCGAGCGCCGTGAGCTCGGCGACGCCCATGCCGCCGAAGCGGTCGAAGAGCGCGGTCACGGCGCGCTCGAGCTCGACAGTGTCGGCCGAGGGCAGCAGCACGCCGAGGCGCTGCGTCGCCACGACCCAGCCGCGGGCATCCCGCGAGGCGACCGCGAAGATGAACTGCTGCAGGCCGTCGCGCAGCTCGTCGGTGATCTCGCCCATCATGCCGAAGTCGATGTAGGTGATCGTGAAGCCGTGCTCGGCGCTCGGCGTCACGAAGATGTTGCCCGGGTGCGGGTCGGCGTGGAAGAAGCCGGCGACGAAGATCTGCTCGAACGTCGCCCGCGCCAGCTCGGCGGCGACCGCATCAGGGTCGAGCCCCGCCGCCTGCAGGGCGCCCACGTCGGTGATCTTGATCGCCGTCACGTCGGCGAGGGTCAGCACGCGGCGTGCACTGCGCTCCCACACGATCACCGGCGCGCCGACGCGTGGGTCGTCGACGAAGATCTCGGCGAACCGCTCGGCGTTGCCCGCCTCGTGCACGTAGTCGATCTCCTCCAGGCTCGTCGTCGCGAACTCTTCGATGAGCGCGGGCGCGTCGGCACGGCGGTTGACGAGCTTCACACGCGAGAGCCAGCGGGCAACACGGCGCAGAGCGGCCAGATCGACCTCGACGATCTGCTCGATGCCGGGCCGCAGAACCTTCACGACGACGTTCTCGAACCCCAGGTCGGCGGCGAGCGTTGGCGTCAGGCGCGCGCGGTGCGCCTGCCCGAGGGAGGCGGCCGCGATCGGCTCGATCTCGAACGTTGCGTAGGCGCGATCGAGCGGGATGCCCAGCTCACGCTCGGCCTGCGCGACGATGCTCGCGAACGACTCGGCGGCCACCTCGTCCTGCAGCCCCTCGAGCTCGCGCGTGATCTCCGGCGGCAGCACGTCGAGTCGCGACGACAGGAACTGCCCGACCTTGATCATGAGCCCGCCCAGGTCGGCGGCGAGCGCGTGGAACCGGCGGGCGAGCTTTTGCAGGCGCCGGATGCGGCCCCGCGCGGCGAACCGCGCGAGCCCGAACCGCGGCAGCACGAGCTCGAACCACCACGCCTGCGCGAGAGCGCGCGCCGCGAAGCGCATGATGCGGCGGTAGCGTGCGCGCGAGGCACGATCGGCCGGCGGCGCCTCGAGCGCGCCGCGGGCAGACGTCACGCGCTCAGCCCTCGGCGAGGATCGCGTAGAGCGCTCGACGCGTCTCGTCGAGAAGCTTCGCCGCGCGCTCCTGCTGCTCCACCGTGCCGCTCTGCGCCACCTGTGACGCGGCCTGCGCGAGCTTCACACCCGACTTCGGCAGGGCGCGCGAGTGCTCGCCGAATCGCGGCATGCGCGACTCCCAGCCGTGGTCGCGACCCGAGTCGTGCATGCTCTCGGAGGCCTCGGCTGCGACCGCGTGCCCGGCCTCGGTGAGCGAGTACACCCGACGCTCGTCGTGCTGCTCGCTGCTCACGAGACCCTCGTCGGTGAGCTGCTGCAGCATCGGGTAGACGGCGCCGGCGCTCGGGGTGCGCGAGCCGGGCATCCGGTCGCCGATCGCCTGCATGACCTGGTGACCGTTCTTCGGGCCGTCGAGCAGGGCGACGAGAACCGCGGAGCGGATGTCGGCGTGCCCCATCATCGCCTCCATGCGGGGGCCGAACTGCTCGCGCAAGCCCTCCATGGCCTCCCAGAGGTCGAAGCGGGGGTTCGTGGCGCTGCGCATGCGGAATCCTTCGTCTGCGGGGAAAGGCCGACGGTCGCGGTCTCGACCACAGTCAACGCCACCACGCTGAGACTCGGCTCGGTGCCGGTCGAGCGCGCGCTGTGCGCGTGTGACCTCCGTCGGGTCAGTCGCGCGACGCCCACGCCTCGGCGGTGAGGCGCAGCGAGGTGAGGCGCTGCTCCAGGCTCATCGCCGCGTGCACGGTGATGAGCTCGTGCGCGCCGCAGTCGGCGGCGAAGGCGGCGAGCTGCTGGGCGACCGCGGTCGGAGAGCCCGAGGCGGTGTAGCGGCCCATCGCGAGAATCTGCCGACCAGCAGGGGTGTCGACGAGCACGTGCGACTCCTCCTCGGTGAACTCGCGCTCCCGCCCGCGGCTCAGGAATCGGCGCACGCGTTCGCGCCGCACAGCCTCCAGTTGGTGCTGGGCCGACTCCTCCGACTCGGCGGCGACGATATTGATGGCGGCGATCGCGTGCGGCTCGGCGAGCTCATCGCTCGGGGTGAAGCGGCTCGTGTAGTGGGCGAGGGCCGCGTGCAGGGCATCCGGGGCGAAGTGCGAGGCGAAGGCGAACGGCAGGCCCAGCTTCGCGGCGAGGTCGGCGCCGAACATGCTCGAGCCGAGGATGTAGCGGGGCACGTGAGTGCCGCGGCCGGGATACGCGTTGACGCCGCTCACCGGCAGCTCGTCGCCGAGGTAGTGGCCGAGCTCGATGACGTCGGCGGGGAACGACTCGGCCGACTCGGGCGTGCGGCGCAGCGCGCGCAGGGTCACCTGGTCGGTGCCGGGCGCGCGGCCGAGACCGAGGTCGATGCGGCCCGGGTGCAGCTCGGCGAGCGTGCCGAACTGCTCGGCGATCACGAGCGGGGAGTGGTTCGGCAGCATGACGCCGCCCGAGCCGAGGCGAATCGTCGACGTGTGCGCGGCGACGTGCGCGATGAGCACGGCCGTCGCGCTCGACGCGATTGCCGCCATGTTGTGGTGCTCGGCGTACCAGACCCGCCGGTAGCCGCTGCGCTCCGCCTCCTGCGCGACCGCGACCGTCTCCGCGAGCGCCTCACTCACGGGCGCGCCCGAGCGCGTCGGGGCGAGGTCGAGGACGGAGAGGGGGAGGGGTGCGGTCACGAGTTCATCGTGGCACGGGCGCGCAGGGCGATTGCCGACAGTCCGGAGTCGCACGAACCGTCGGGCGAGCTCAGCGCCGTGAGAGCAGCGCGCGCACCCCCGCAAACGGTCGCCGATTCGCGAAAGCGAGTACCGCATCCACGTGCTTCCAGCCGACGCGGCCGCCCGACATCTGCGCGAGCCCGCGCACCGGCAGCTCGTCGACGGAGCGCTCGAGCATCGCGATCGTCGCGGGGTCGGCGCGGTCGGCATCGCTCACCGGCATCGCCCGGCGCAGGCCGGCGCGCAGGCCGCGGCCCACGAGGGTCGCGCTCAGGTCGCCGATCGTGGAGTCTCGCGTGAACGGGCGGTCGGCCTTCGGGCTCGGGATGCTGCGCCCCAGCCGATCGGAGAACGCGGCGTCGCTCGCCGCCACCGCCGGGGTGCTCGGCGGCTCGGCCGAGTCGACCGCGTCGCCCTCGAGCCGCACCGTGAGCGTCGCCTCGATGCGCTCCACCGAGCGGCCCACCTCGAGGTCGACCTCCCCGCGGGGCAGGGCCCAGTCGTGCCGGTGCACATCCCAGAACGCGAGATCGTCGGCACGCACCTCGACCTCGAGGCGGCGGCGTTCGCCGGGTGCGAGGGTCACGTGCGCGAAGCCCACGAGCTCGCGCCGCGGGCGCAGCACGACGCCGCTGCGGTCGTGAGCGTATACCTGCACCACGTCGCTGCGCGCGCTGTCGCCCGTGTTCTCGACGTCCACGGCGACCGTGAGGCTGCCGCCCGGTGCGAGCGAGTCGCTCGAGGCGCTCGCCCCCGACCACGCTGTGTTGCCGTAGCCGAGGCCGTGGCCAAAGGGGTACTGCACAGCCACGCCCGCGGACGTCGCGTGACGGTAGCCGACGAAGAGCCCCTCGCGGTACTGCACCTGGTGGGGGCCGCCGGGAAAGTACGGGTCGGCGGCGATGTCTTCGAGGCTCGCGAACCACGTCTCGGTCAGGCGCCCCGCAGGCTCGACCTCGCCGAGCAGCAGGTCTGCGACCGCGCCTCCGGAGGCTTGCCCGCCGAGGTGCGCCACGACGATCGCGTCGACCTCGTCGCGCCACGGCAGCACGGCGGGGGAGCCGAGGCTCAGCACGACGACCGTGCGGCGGGCGACCGCGGCGACCGCGCGCACGAGAGCGTTGTGCTGCTCGGGCAGCTCTAGCGTGTCGCGGTCGAAGCCCTCGCTCTCGGCGGTCGGCGGGAGGCCGACCATGACGACGGCGACTTCCGCGTCGCGCGCCGCCGCGACCGCCTCCGCCACGGGGGCCGCATCGGTTGCCGAGCCCGCGCCGCTGGAGCCGAGGTCGTACCCGCGGGCGTACGTCACCTCGACACCCGCCGCCGCGAGAGCCTCGCGCACGGTCGTGAGACGCGTCGGCGTGACGAGAGAACTGCCGCTGCCCTGGTAGCGCGGCGTCTCGGCGAAAGCGCCGATGAGGGCCATCCGGCTCTCGCGGGCGAGCGGCAGTGCGCCCTCGTTGCGCAGCACCACGGCGCTCGCGGCGGCGGCGCGGCGCGCAAGGGCGTCGTGCGGCTCGAGCAGAGCATCCATCGTCTCGATCGGGGCCGCGGTGCGCGCCCGCTCGGCGCGACGGGCGAGGGCGGCGACGCGGCCGGCGCTGCGCGCGACGTCGACGATGCTCAGCCGGCGCTCGTCGACGGCGGCGTGAACGAGCGGCTCGGTGCCGGCTCCGCCGGGCATCTCGAGATCCATGCCCGCCGCGATGCCCGCGACGCGGTCCGCCTCGGCGCCCCAATCGCTCATGACGAGGCCCTCGAAGCCCCACTCGGAGCGCAGGATCGTCGTGAGCAGCTCGCGCGAATCGGTCGCGTGCTCCCCGTTCACGAGGTTGTAGGCGGCCATCACGGTCGCGGGGGAGGATTGCTTCACGGCGCGCTCGAAGCCGCGCAGGTAGAGCTCGCGCAGGGTGCGCTCGTCGACGATCGCGTCGATCACGAAGCGGCGGTGCTCCTGGTTGTTGACGGCGAAGTGCTTGAGGCAGGCACCGACGCCCGTGCTCTGGATGCCGCGCACCGACGCCGCCGCGAAGGTGCCCGCCAGCAGAGGATCCTCGCTCGAGTACTCGAAGTTGCGCCCGCACAGCGGGTGGCGCTTGAGGTTGAGGCCCGGCCCGAGCACGACGTCGATGCCGAGCGCCCGCGCCTCACGGCCGACCGCGGCGCCCACCTCCTCGAGCAACGCGAGGTTCCAGCTCGCGGCCGTCGTGACAGCGGTGGGGAAGCACGTGCTGGGCGTGCTGCTGGCGAGCCCCAGGTGGTCGCCCCCGTTCTGCTGCGCGCGAATGCCGTGCGGGCCGTCGCTCAGCATCGCTTGCGGGATGCCCCGCTCGGGCAGCGCGCGGGTGCGCCAGAAGTCTGCCCCGCTTAGCAGCGAGACCTGCTCGTCGAGGCTGAGCCCGCTCACGTCGTGGTCGGCGGGTTTCTCGTTCGTCACGGTCGCTCCTCGGGTGTACTGAGCAGGCGCAGCAGCGCCGACAGGTGGGCGGGCATGTCGACGCTGTCGTCGTACAGCCACTGGGTCTGCAGACCGTCGATGGCGGCGAGCACGAGCGCGGCGGCCTGCCCGGGCTCGACATCGGCGCGCACGCTGCCGGAGCGCTGCAGTCGTGCCACGGCGGTGGCGAGCATGCGTCGCAGCCGTGCGTAGCGCTCGGCGAAGAAGTCGTGAGCTGCGTGGCTGTCGTCGACGCCCTCGGTCGCGAGGTGGGCGAAGAGTCGCACGAGCCCTGCGATCTCGGCGTTGCGGCGCACGACCGTGAGCAGGGGCTCGGCGAGCTCGTCGAGGGTCGGGTCGTGGTCGTCGAGGGAGGCGGCGAGCGAGTGCTCGTCGACGCCGCCGCTGTCGAGCTCGTCCCGCCGACGCAACGCTGCGACGAGCAGCTCGTCCTTGGACGCGAAGTAGTGCAGGAGCCCGTTGGGGCTCATCTGCACGGCGTCAGCGATCGCGGCGACCGTGGCCCCGGCGTAGCCCTCGGCCGCGATCACGCGCAGGGCGGCGTCGAGAATATCGCGGCGTCGCTCGATGCCCTTCGCGTATGGGCCGCGGGTGCTCATGGTGGGCGATGCTAGCGCTTGCGCACGAAAACCGCATCCCATACTGTTTTGGCAGCGCGACGGTGCGCGACGAGAGTGAGCGAGACGATGACGTCGACGACGAACGCGGGCCCCGAGTCTGCCGGGCCCGAGCAGGCAGCGCCCGAGGTGACGGACGGCTCGCGGCCGCGCATCCAGGGCCCCCTGCGACGCCTGCTGCTGTGGTTCCTGCCCGGCACGCTCAGCATCTACGTGCTGTGGGGAGCGATCCCCACGATCCTGCTCCCTCTCCAGGTGGAGGAAATCGACCCGGCATTGAAGGTCGCCAACCTCGCCCTCGCGACGACGATCGGGGCCTTCGCCGCGATGGTGGCCCAGCCGATCGCGGGGCGCATCAGCGACCGCACGCGCACGCGCTACGGCCGCCGCGCCCCGTACCTCGTCGGGGGAGCGCTCCTGGGCGGGCTCGCGCTCATCGCCCTCGGATTCTCGAGCTCCCTCATGCTCATCACGCTGTGCTGGGTGCTCGTGCAGATCTCGTTCAACATCGTGCAGGGCCCCTTCACGGCGATCCTGCCCGACCGCGTGCCGGCGGCCGTGCGCGGCACCTTCGCCGCCGTCATCGGCTCGATGACGATGCTCGGCGCCATCGGCGGGGCGATTCTCGCCTCGAGTCTCGCCGAGAGCATCCCCGTGGCCTACCTGCTGCTCGCGGGCTTCGCGATCGTCGTGCTCACGGGCTTCGTCATCGCCAACCCCGATCGCGACAATCGCGGCGAGCCGGCGCAACCCTTCCACGTGCGCAGCTTCCTCTCGACCTTCTGGGTCAACCCGATCGCGCACCCCGACTTCTTCTGGGCGTTCACCGGCAGGCTGCTCTTGTACACGGGGTACTTCTCGGTCTCGGGCTATCTGCTCTACCTGCTGCAGGACTACATCGGGCTCGGCGAGGACGCCGTCGGCCTCGTGCCGCTCGTGACGGCGGCCGGCCTGCCCGCGATCGTGCTGTCGATCGCGATCTCGGGCCCCTGGAGCGACCGAGTCGGGCGTCGCAAACCCTTCGTCGTCGCGTCCTCCCTACTCGTCGGTGCGGCGCTCATCGTCCCCTGGGTGTGGCCCACGCTCGAGGGCATGATCGCGTTCTCAGTTCTCGCCGGGCTCGGTTTCGGCGCCTTCCAGGCAGTCGACACCGCGCTCGTCTCGCAAGTGCTGCCGAGCGAGCATGCCCACGGCAAGGATCTCGGGGTCGTCAACATCGCCGCGACCCTGCCGCAGACGCTCGCGCCGGCCGTCGCCGGCAGTATCGTGCTGCTGTTCGGGTTCGCGGCGCTCTTCCCCTTCGCGATGGTCCTCAGCGTGCTCGGGGCGATCGCGGTGCTGCCGATCCGCTCGGTGCGTTAACGCGCGCCGTCGTCAGAAGTCGAGCTCGAGGCTCGGAGTCCACCCTCCATCGGGTGCGGTCATATCCAGAGCTGCTTCGGACTGCGTGATCATGGCTCGCGAGTGCGGGGTCACGAGCACCTCGAAGCTCTGGCCGTGCGTGTCGTCCACGTGGATGAAATCGCCGCCGCCGCGGACCGCCTCGACGATCTCCTCTGTGAGCGCCGCTACATCGATGTCGTCCCGCAGGGGGATGCGGTGCTCGTTGATCGTCAGTGTCACTGTCGTCATGGATGCCTCCGTCCGCGGGCCACGCTAACCCGTCGGCCTGTCGGAGGACACACCTTGCTTTTTCCGCGGTGAGGGGCTACCCGTCCTCCTGCTCGGGCGGCTCCTCGCTCAGGTGCACCCCTCCCGTGGCGGAGGACAGAATGAGCGACTCCACCCACTCGCGGTTGATGACGGGCGCGCGCGAGCCCGAGTAGCTGATGTGGATCGGCACGCCGTTGTCGATCCACAGTGCGTGGCGTCCACTCCCCGCCGACGACGGGAGCGACCAGGTGAGGAAGAAGTTCTCGCCCCGACGAAGCTTCGTGCTGATAACGATCTGCACGTGCGCGAGTACTCGGTCGTCGAAGGAGAACTCCTCCATCTCGTACCGCAGTGTGCCCATGGTTGGTCCCCCGTCGCCCCCTTGTGCCCGGTCGGTCATGACGAACCGCACGGGTCTCTCCGGCTACCCACGTCGTCTGTGACGACAGCTCAGAGTCTACGCTGGCATGGCCCCCGTTCGGGGGGCAATATTCCCCAGCCCCCTTGACAGCGGGCGTTCAGGATGGTTCACGCAGAGGCGGGCCGGCTACTCCGGATCGCTCGAGTCGACGAGCCCGATCGGCACACCGCGATCGACGAGGATGTCGGCCTTCTGAAGCTGGCCCCGACCGTGGTTGACGCGCAGCCAGCCCGGTTCGCCCGTCGCGAGAATCGCGGCGATCTCCTCCTGCAACTCCGTTGCATGGCGAGCGACGACGTACTCCTTGCCGTCGTAGTGGATCGTCGTGCGCATCAGGAGTCCTCCTCGCTCGGCACGGGCGGTTCGGGAACGATATGGAGCCCCGCGGGCGTGTTGGCCGAGAGCATGAGCTCGTCGACCCACGTGCGGTTGACCGACGGGGGTCTGCTGCCGAAGAACTTGAACGAGATCGGGATCGTCGGATGCACCCAGATGACACTGCGCCCGTTGCCGATTGAGGCGTCGTCCTTCCAGCTGAAGTAGAAGGCCTCGTTGCGCCTCAGCTTCGCGCCGATGACGATCTGCAAATGCGCGAGCGTGCGGTCATCGAAGTCGGCCGACAGCGTCGAGTCGTAGGTGAGTGTGCCCATGGTGCCCCCTGTGCTGGGTTGATCTGTGAGCATGTCTAGCGGCTGGCGGCCCCCACGGCAAGTTTCCGCTCAAGGCCCGCAAGGTCGATCTCGGGCGGCGGCTCGATATGCTCGCGGCAGAGTCGCAGCGGGGCCCGTGCCGTGCATCATGGCGGGCGCTCGAGCGACCCGCGGAAGGAGCATCCATGACCTGGCGCATGCCCCCCGAAACGGCTCCGCACGATCGCATCTGGATGGCCTTCCCTCGTGAGGGTGAGGTCATGGGCGACAGCTCGGCCGCGCGTGAGGCGACCTACGCGGCGTGGACGGCGGTGGCGCACGCGATCCTGCCCTTCGAGCCGGTCACGATGGTCGTCGACCCGAGCGAACGGGAGCGCGCTCGCCGGCTGCTGAGCGCCGACATCGACGTTGTCGAGGCGCCTCTCGACGACTTCTGGATGCGCGACATCGGCCCCACGTTCGTCGTCGACGACGAGACGGGCGAGCTCGGCGGCGTCGACTGGGTCTTCAACGCCTGGGGCGACCAGGGCGGTGCGTTCGCCCGCGACGCGCTGATCGCCGAGTTCGTGCTCGAGCAGGCGGGCGCCACGCGCGTGCCCTCGCTGCTGGTCAACGAGGGCGGCGCGATCCACGTCGACGGCGAGGGCACCGTCATGGTCACCGAGACCGTGCAGCTCGACCCTGGCCGCAATCGCTACGCGACCAAGGAGCGCGTCGAAGCAGAACTGACGCGCACGCTGGGCGTGACGCAGACCCTCTGGCTGCAGCGCGGCCTCACGCGCGACTACGAGCCGCTCGGCACGCGCGGGCACGTCGACATGATCGCGACCTTCGCCTCGCCGGGCGTCGTGCTCGTGCACGAGCAGCCCGCCGAGTCGCACCCCGACCACGCCGTCATGCGCGAGGTGCGCGCGGTGCTGTCGCAAGCGGTGGATGCTCAGGGCCGCAGCCTTGAGCTCATCGACCTGCCCGCGCCCGCGCAACTGACCAACGACGAGGGCTTCGTCGACTGGAACTACGTCAACCACCTGACCGTCAACAGCGGCGTCATCGCGTGCGGCTACGACGACCCGGTGGCGGATGCCCGGGCCCGCGAACTGCTCGGCGCGGCGTACCCCGGCCGCGAGGTCGTGACGGTCGACGCCCGCGAGATTCTCGCGCGGGGCGGCGGCATCCACTGCATCACCCAGCAGCAGCCCTCGGCACCCGCACGATGAGCCGCATGCCGCTCGTCGAGACGAGCATCCCGATCCTCGCCGCGGCGCTCGCCGCCGGCGAGCTGACCGCCGTCGAGCTCGTGCAGGGCTACCTCGACCGCATCGCGGCCTACGACCGCGAGCCTTCCGACGACGGCGCGCGACCTGCCCTGGGCGCCGTCGTGGTCGACAACCCGGCGGCGCTCGACGAGGCGCGCGCGAGCGATGAGCGGCGAGCGCGAGGCGCATCCCTCGGCCCCCTCGACGGCATCCCGTACATCGCGAAAGACAGCTACATGGTGCGCGGCCTCACCGTCGCGAGCGGCTCGCCCGCCTTCGCCGACCTCGTCGCGCAGCACGATGCCTTTACCGTCGAGCGTCTACGGGCGGCGGGTGCCATCTGCTTGGGGCTCACGAACATGCCCCCCATGGCGAACGGCGGCATGCAGCGCGGGCTGTACGGCCGCGCCGAGAGCCCCTACAACCCCGCGTACCTGCCGGCGCCCTTCGGTTCTGGGTCCTCGAACGGCTCGGGGTCCGGGCTCGCGGCGAGCTTCGCGGCGTTCGCGCTCGCCGAAGAGACCTGGTCGAGCGGCCGAGGCCCGGCCTCGAACAACGGCCTGTGCTGCTACACGCCCAGCTGGGGCGTCATCTCCGTGCGCGGCAACTGGCCCCTCGTGCCCACCATGGACGTCGTCGTGCCGTACACCCGCACGATGGACGAGCTGCTGCTCGTGCTCGACGCGATCGTCGCCGACGACGTGAGCAGCAGGGGCGACTTCTGGCGCGTGCAGCCGTGGCTGCCGATCCCCGCGTCGAGTGAGGTGCGGCCGGCCGCGTACCCCGCGCTCGCCGACCCGGATGCCCTGCGCGGGCGTCGGCTGGGCATCCCGCGCCTCTACATCAACGCCGATGAGGCGACCGACGACCCGATTCTCACGCGCCCCAGTGTCGTCGCTCAGTGGCAGAAGGCTCGCGCCGATCTCGAAGCGGCCGGGGCCACGGTCGTCGAGGTCGACCTGCCCGTCGTGACGAACTACGAGTCTCGGGGGCGCGCCGTCGACCGCTCCATGGTCGCGCGCGGCCTCGTGCCCCCGACCTTTGCCGACCACGAGCTCTACGAGCTGTCGATGTGGGGCTGGGAGGAGTTTCTGCAGGCCAACGGCGACCCCGCGCTGCACGATCTCGCCGCGGTGGATCCCGACCTGATCTTCCCGACCCCGCCCGGGTCGCTGCCAGGCCGCTACGACGACCACCTCAGCCGCTTCGCGCCCGAGGACGTGCCGCTCGAGGACTACGTGCACCGGGCCCGGGCCAGCGGCGTGCCGGCGCTCGAGCAGATTCCCGACCTCGCCGACGGCGTGCGCGGGCTCGACGCCACCCGGCGTGAGGACTGGGATGCGTGGCTCGACGCCGAGCGGCTCGACGCCATCGTGTTCCCCGCCGTCGCCGATATCGGACCCGCCGACGCCGACGTGAACCCCCAGAGCGCCGAGCTCGCCTGGCGCAACGGCACGTGGGTCGCGAACGGCAACCTCGTGTGGCGCCACCTCGGCATTCCGACCGTGCAAGTTCCGATGGGCATGCTCGACGACATCGCGATGCCCATCGGGCTAACCTTCGCGGGTCGCGGGTGGGACGACTCCCGGCTGCTCGCGTTCGGCGCGGCGTTCGAGGCCTCGGCCCTGCGGCCGGGGTCGGCGCTCGGCGGCACGCGCGAGCCGCCGCCGGTCACACCCGAGCTCTTCCCCCGCTCGGAGGAGCAGGAGGCGGCCGACACAGTGGAGGCGCAGCACGGCAGACTGGAGCCATGACGACCCCGGTTGCTCCCCTCGCCCTGCCCGAGCTGACGCACGAGAGGGTCGAGTTCGTCACCGGCCCGCGGTCCGGCCTGCCGATCGGCATCGCGCTGCATTCGACGGCTCTCGGCCCGGGACTCGGCGGCTGCCGCTTGTGGCACTACGGCCACTGGGCCGAGGCGCTCGGCGACGTGATGCGTCTCTCGGCCGCGATGACCCTCAAGAACTCTCTCGCCGGGCTCGACTACGGCGGCGGCAAGGCTGTCATCGCGCTGGGGGAGGGCGACGCGGCCGACGCTGACCGACGACGGGATGCCCTGCTCGACCTCGGCGACCTGGTCGAGACGTTCGACGGCACCTACATCACCACCGAAGACGTGGGAGCCACCGAGCACGACATGGTCGTCGTGCGCGAGCGGACGCGGCACGTCGTCGGCCTGCCCGCCACTCTCGGCGGCGCGGGCGAGCCAGCCGAAGGAACGGCCCTCGGCGTGCATGCCTCGCTCGAGGTCGTGCTTGAGCGGCTGTGGGATTCGCCCGCCGTCGCCGGCCGTTCCTTCGTGATCTCTGGTCTCGGGCAGGTCGGGTCGCGCCTGGCACGGCAGCTCGCCGCCGGCGGCGCGACGCTCTTCGTGACCGACCTCGTCGACAAGCGCGCGCTCGCCGCCGAGCTGGGCGCGACGTGGATCGAGCCGGAGGAGGCTCTCACGACGCCCGCCGACATTCTCGTGCCCGCGGGCCTCGGCGGGGTTCTCACGGCGGAGACGATCGACTCGCTGCCGGTGCGGGCCGTGGTCGGGCCGGCCAACAACCCTCTGGCCGAGCGGGAAGGCGCGACGCTGCTGGAGGAGCGGGGCATCCTCTATGCCCCTGACTTCCTCGTCAACGCGGGAGGCGTGATTCACCTCGCGCTCATCGCGGAGGGTGCCACGAGCGCCGCGCTCGATGCTCGGCTGCACGCGATCGGCGACACGCTCGCACGTGTGCTCGATGCGGCCGAATCCGAGGGCATCACACCGCTGGCGGCCGCGGAGGCGATCGCGTTCGACCGGGTCAGCGCCGCGAGTCGCTAGAGAGCCACGCGGGGCGCGCGACCCGGGAGTTCGGCGAGGGCTCTCAGCCGCGCGCCAGCACGGGCGCACCCCACCCGTCGTAGTCGCCATCGTGGTCGCTCACGATCGTGTAGACCTCTTCGGTCATGGCGTCGGCCGTATCCACGTCGACCGCGGCCGTCTTCGTCGCCGTGAGCGTCGCGCGGGTGAGCTTTCGACGCGTCACCTCGGCGTGGTAGCCGTGCGACTCGAGGTCGCGCGCGGCCTCGGCGGCGTCGCGCATACGGCGGAACAGTGCGACGTGTTCGACCTCGCGAGGAGCGTCGACGTCGTCGCGCATCTTCATGCGCTGACAGTACTGCTCGACGTTCGTGCTGAGGTGCTGACGGATATCACCCACGAGGGGCGATAGTAGGACACATTGTCACCGTTCGCATCTCATGAGCATTCCCCGTCTGACACCACGCCACGGTGCACCGCAGTACTCGTCCTGAGAAGTCAACCCCCTGCCCGAGCGTCGCACGCGCGCCTACCGTGGTGGCGACCGCACGTCGACGACCTCGACGCGGCATCCAGACAGCGACAGCATCCAGACAGCGACAGAGACGAGAGACAGGATCACACCATGAGCACTGTTCGAGCAGAGATCGACATCGACCTCCCCATCTCCACCGTCTATAACCAGTGGACGCAGTTCGAGACCTTCCCCCAGTTCATGTCCGGCGTCGACACGGTGCGCCAGGTCGATGACACTCACACCCACTGGGAGGTGTCGATCGCCGGTGTCTCCCGCGAGTTCGACGCCGAGATCGTCGAGCAGACCGCCGACGAGCGCATCGCCTGGAATTCGACGTCCGGGGAGGAGCACGCGGGCGTCGTGACCTTCCACCGTCTGAGCGACGACACGACGAAGGTCACCCTGCAGCTCACGTGGGAGCCGAAGGGTGCCATCGAGCGCATCGGCTCGCTCCTGCAGATCGACGACATCCAGATCGACCGCGACCTGCGCAGCTTCAAAGACCTCATCGAGCACAACGGCTTCGAGAGCGGCGCCTGGCGCGGCGACGTCGACCGCGCCCCCGACGCGACCGGCCGCTGAGTCGACCACTGGCCCGTCGCGGCCTCCCCGGCCCCTCTTCTTCGCGGCATGCACCGAAGATAGGGTGACGAGCGAGGGAGGCCGCGATGACGGACGCCGCTGCAGCGCGAGCGCGAGTACGCGCACGGGCTCTCCGGCGAGTCGAGAATGCGCAGCTCGCCGCCCTCGCCGGCACGGATAGCCGCGCGGCCACCGAGGCTCTTCTCAGCGGGTTGCGCGCGCAGGGATTCGGGCCGAGGGCGCTGGGGCGCTTCGTGTACGACGCGACCTGCCGCAGCATCCTCGAGGCCCGCAAGCGACCTGTCGCGGTCGTCGAGGCGACCGCCATCCACCTCGCGATCGGCGCTCTCGCGCATCCGCACGGCCGCGCCTGGCTCGCTACCAGCTGGCTCATGACGGTGACGCATCTCGGGATGCTCGAGCAGCGCCGCACGCTCGGGCTACCCAATCTGCTCACCGTCGCGAGGGCCGCACTGCCCGCCACCGCGCACCGGCTCGGCGCCGCCGTGCCCGTGCTCGCTCTCGCGACCGACTTCGTCGACGGCAAGCTCGCGCGCCGCACGGGCACCGTCACCCGGTTCGGCACCCAGGGCGACTACCTCGCCGACGCCGCGCTGTGGACGTGGTTCACGCTGCGCTACGAGTCGAGCCGCGCGTGGCAGGTGGCCACCTTCGCCGCTTGGGCGATTCCCGTCGGCGCGCTCACCGTCGCGAGCTTCGCCCGCGGTGGCATGGTCGACTTGCCGCGCTCGCGATGGATCCGCCCGGCCGCCGTCATGGAGGTGCTCATCGGGGCGCGCGTCGTCGTGCGCCTCGTGCAGAGCCGCCGGCGCTGAGTCGCCGCCGAGCGCGAGCTTCTAGGGTGGAGGCATGACCTCCGTCACGATGCTCACGACCGACCGCCACGTCCTCGCCGAGGGGCCCGCCTGGGACACTGCCACGGCGACCGTCAGCTGGATCGACATCGAGGCCGGCCGTGTATTCGTCGGCCGCCTCGACTCCGACGACAGGGTCGAGGTCATTCGCACCCTCGACTTCGACGAGCGCGTCGGCTGCGCCTTCCGGCTCGGCAACGCGCAGTTCCTCGTGGCGCTCGAGCGGCGCCTCGCGCTCGTCGACGCGCTCGGCAACGTCACGACCTCGCGCGAGCTACTGCCCGAGGGCCGCCGCTTCAACGACGGCGTCATCGACCCGGCCGGCCGGCTCATCGTGGGCGGGCTGAGCATGACCGGTGACCACTCGGGCAACGTGCTGCTGCGTCTCGAGCACGACGGCGCCATCACGACCCTCGACGACGACCTGGGCCTCTCGAACGGCCTCGGCTTCTCACCCGACGGCGCCACGCTGTACTCGATCGACAGCACCGCGAACGTCGTCTACGCCCGCTCATACGACTACGAGTCGGGCGAGGCCGGTGCCCGCCGCGAGTTCGCGCGCATCGACGACGCCACACCGGATGGCCTCGCGGTCGACGCGGAGGGCGGCCTGTGGGTGGCGCTGTGGGGCGGGAGCGGCATCCGCCACCTGGATGCTCTGGGCCACCCGCACGGAGACATCGAGCTCGACGTGCCGCACGTCACGAGCCTCGCGTTCGTCGGCAGCTCGCTGAACCGGGCACTCGTGACGACCGCCAGCCGCGACCTGTCGCCGGCCGAGGTCGAGCGGCACCCGGGGGCCGGCATGCTCTTCCTCGTCGACCTGCCCGTCGCCGGCCAGCCGGCGCACCGCTGGCGCCCGGTCGCGCTGCCCCAGTAGGGCTCAGGCGACCGGCTTCGGCGCTCGGGCGCGCGTGAGGTAGCCGCCGACCGCGTAGCGTTGCGCCCGTGAGTACCCTCGACGCAGCCTTCGACGTTCTGCAGTGCCCGAGCTGCGGCGAGCCGCTGAGCCCCGCGGACGGGGGAGCGGAGTGCGGCAATCGGCACCGCTTCGACCGCGCCCGCCAGGGCTACCTGAGCCTGCGCGCCGCGCACAAGGGCAAGGGCGCTCCCGCGACGGGCGACACCCCCGAGATGCTCGAGGCTCGCGAACGCTTCCAGGCCGACGGGTTCCACGACGCGATTGCCGAAGCCGTGCTCGAGGCTGTTCCGGAGGACTCCCGCGGCTGGCTCGCCGACCTCGGAGGCGGCACCGGCTGGTACGCCTCGCAGGTTCTGGATGCCAGCCCCGACCTGCGCGGAATCGTGCTCGACGCCTCCGCGCCCGCGGTGCGCGTCGCCGCGCGCGCCCACGACCGCCTGGCCGCGGTGAGCGCCGACGTGTGGACGGGCATCCCGCTGCGCGACGCGAGCGTCGCCGTCGCGCTGCGCATCTTCTCGCCCGGCTCGGCTGCCGAGGTTCGTCGCATCCTCGCCCCCGGCGGCCGCGCCGTGCTCGTCGTGCCGCACGGCGACCACCAGCGCGAGCTGCAGCACGGCCTCAAGCTGATGCGCGTGCCGGCTGGCAAGGCGGAGGAGGTCGCGGCGAGCATCCCGGATGCCCGGCTCGTCTCCGCGCGGGAGGTACGCAGCCGCGTCGCACTCTCGATCGAGCAGGCACTCGACGCCGTGTTCATGGGGCCCAACGCGTTCCACCAGGACCGCGAGAAGGTGCGCGCCGTGCTCGAGGAGTGGGCCGCGCCCATCAACGTGACGATCGCGGTCACCGTCGTGACGCTCGAGCTCGAGTAGTCCGGCGCGCTGCGGCGCGCGTCTCCGCCCTGCGCCGCCCCACGTGTCGTCGCGCCGCGTTGCGTCGCGCCATGCCGCGGCGCGCCGCCCCGCGTCGCGCCGCCCCGCGCCGCCCCGCGCC
>NZ_VIKT02000026.1 GCF_009371975.2 Microcella pacifica | reverse complement strand
GCCCGACACCACCCGCGGCATCAAACTACGCCCCGCGAGCTGACCCCCGGCTTCGCGGGCATACTTAACTGGGGCACGGGAACCATTTCGCGGGCATTCCTACATGAGGCACCTCGGGGGCAGTGCGTTGCTAGCCTGACCGACAGGGAGCATCGCATGCTCGGGAACGTCGACACGGGGAAGCAGGGGGCGGGCATGGAGAGCTGCATCGCCTGTGGCAGCCCGCTGCGCGACGGCGCGCGGTTCTGCACGCGGTGCGGCACGGCGGTCGCCCCGCGCCCCGGAATCGACGTCGTCGAGGATGCGCCCGCTCCTCCCGTGCTCGAGGTTGCGGCGGCGCCGAGCACGCCGGTGAGCCCTGCTGCCCCGGTGAGCCCCGCCGCCCCGGTGAGCCCCGCCGCCCCGGTGAACCCTGCGCCCCCCGTCTCCCCGCCCCTACCGCACTCCCCGCCCGCGGCGCGCGAGACGGCGATCCCGGCGCGCATCCCCCTGCCAGAGCCCGCCCCCGCCCCCCTCAGTCGGGCGGCCGTCGGCTCTCTCCTCGCCGGCGTGGCGCCGCTGCTCGTCTCCGTCGGGGGCAACGCGCTCGCCTCGATGTTCGGCGTCCAGGCGGTCGAGGCGATCAACGCGGGGCAGCCCGAGGGTGCGTGGGCACCGTTCCTGACCACGCTGACCCTGCTGTTCCTCGGCAACGCCGCTCTGCTCGTGGCGTGCGGTGTGCTCGGGCGTCGTGCTCTGCGACAGACGCGCAGGGGCGCGATGACGGGTCGACCCTTCGCGGTCGCGGGGCTCGCGGCCGGCGCCGTGAACCTCGTGCTGTGGGTCGTGGGTCTGGGCGTCACCCTCGTGCGCTACTCCGCGATCCTCACCTGAGCGCGCGTTCTCAGCGGGTTGCCAGGTTGAGGCGCATCCGTTCGGGGCCCTCCTGAGGAAGTGATGAGTGAAGGCACTTCCGCCGACAGCCTCGCCGGGTTGCTCCGTCGCGAGGCACAGATCAAGGAGGAACCATGCGCAATCGAATTCTCGCTGGCCTGGGTGCAGCCACCCTCGCCACCGTCGGCCTTGCGGCCCCAGCGAACGCCGTGACCGATGAGACGGCCGACGTCTACATCGTCCACGCCTTCCCGGGCGCGACGGTCGACATCAACATCGCCTCGGGCACCATCACTCTCGACGACGTCGGCCCCGGCGTCGCTGCCGGCCCCGGCCTTGCGAGCCCCAACGTGGGCATCGACGCACTCGGCGACCTCGCACCGGGCGACTACAACGTCGTCATCACGAACACGGCCGACGACTCGGAGCTGTTCAACGACGACCTGTCGCTCGAGGCCGGTGTCTCGTACACGGTTGTCGCGCACCCGACCGAGCCGGCCGGTGACTTCACCGTCTCGGTCTTCGAGAACCAGTTGACGACGAGCGAGGTCGGCAACGGCCTCATCACCGTCCGTCACACGGCCAACGTCGGCGCGGTGAGCGTCTTCTCCGACGGCACCGAGCTCGCGGGCCCGCTGTCCAACGGTGACGAGGGCGTTCTCGACGTGGCTGCCGCCACCTACCCGAACGTCTACGCGGGTCCCGACGCCGACACCCCGGCCATCGAGCTGGGCGACGTCACCCTTCCCGCGGGCACGAACATCCTCGTGCACGCCTTCGGGCCTGACGGCGAGGACTTCTCGGCCGTCGTGTTCACCATCGGCGGTCTCACGACCCCCGACGGCGTTCCCGCCGGTAGCGCGGGTCTCGTCGACGAGGGCGCCGGTGCCGGCTTCGGCTGGGCCGCTGGTGGAGCCGCGCTCCTCCTGATGGTTCTCGTCGCCGCGGGCATCCTCGTGCGTCGTCAGACCGTGTCGGCCCAGCGCTAAGGGGCAGTGCCGACCATGAGCCGAAGCAAGGGGCTGGCCCGGACGATCGGGTTCACCATGGCCAGCCTCTTGCTTCTCTCTGGATGCTCCGCTCTCGGATCCTCAGAGGTCCGAGAGCGGGGCGTCTCTGCGCGCGACACCAAGATCGTGCTCTCGAACGTCGAGACCGTCTCCACGCTGGAGCTGCTGCAGCAGAAGACGACTCCGCCGGCCCGAGTGCGGATGCCCGACCTCGGCATCGACATGCGGGTCGAGGCCCACGGCATCGAAGGTGACGGATACATGTCGCTCCCGGAGAGTCCGTTCGTCGCCGGGTGGTACGCCTACGGGTCCGCGCCCGACAGCCGCACGGGGGCGACCGTCATCGCCGCGCACGTGGATTCGCTACCTGAAGGGATCGGGCCCTTCGCGGGCCTGCGCGAGTCTCGCGAGGGCATGGCGATCACGGTGACGGACGACGCGGGCGAGGTCCACGACTACCGCGTCGTCTCGGTCGAGCGCATCGATAAGGACGAGGTTCCCCTCGACCGAGTGTTCACCGCTACGGGCGATCCGCACCTCGTTCTCATGACCTGCGGCGGCGAGTACGACTGGCGGGGGGCGGGGCAGTACCTCGACAACTACATCGTGACGGCGGAGAAGGTCGCATGACAGCCGCGCAGGTTACGATGGCCCGCACGAGCGCACCGGGCATGGCCCGGCAGGACGACCAGAGGCGGTACACCGCGGTGACGACGATGACGGACGAGGCCACGGCCGAGCTCGCTCGACGCTTCGTGGCCGGCGAGGAGAGAGCTCTCGCCGAGATGTACTCGCGTTGGGCATCCCTCGTCTACTCGCTCGCGGTGCGGTCGCTCGGCGACGCGACGGACGCCGAAGACGTCACGCAGAAGGTCTTCGTGGCCGCGTGGCAGGGTCGCCATCGCTACGATCCCGATCGGTCGGCGCTCGGTGCGTGGCTCGTGGGCATCACTCGGCACACCATCGCCGATATGCACGCCCTGCGCGGCAAGGAGCGCACCATCACGGCCGAGGTCACGGCCATCACGCGCGAAGAGGTGGCGCCGGCATCGGACGTCGACCTCGCCGACCGTCTCCTCATCGCCGACGAGATGGCGAAGCTCGAACCGACGGCGCGCGCCGTCGTGCATCTGGCGTTCTTCGACGATCTGACCCACACGCAGATCGCCGAACGGCTGCAGATGCCGATCGGAACGGTGAAATCGCACATCAGGCGCAGTCTGGTGAGACTGAGAGGACGACTGGAGGTGAGCCATGAGGCATCTTGACCCGGAGACCGCGGCACTGCTCGCGCTCGGCGAGCAGTCCACGACCGCGTCCGAGCGCGCCCACGTGGAGGCGTGCGCCGCGTGCCGCCACGAGGTCGCCGAACTCCAGGAGACCGTCACCGTGGCTCGCTCCACCCTCGGTGAGGCCGAGCTGCAGGAGCCGCCGGCGCGGGTCTGGCAGGGCATCCAGCGCGAACTGGGCCTGTCTCCCGAGGTTGCTCCCTCCGTGCCGCCGCCGCCGGTCGTGTCGCTCGCCGATGTGCGCGCGCGCCGCTCGGGTCGCGCACGCCGCGTCGTCGCACCCCTCATCGGCGTCGCCGCAGCCGCCGCGCTCATCGTCGGTGCCGTGCTCACGTGGAACGCCGCGTCGCCGCGCCTCGGCGAGCAGATTCTCGCGAGCGCTGAGCTCGAAGCGCTGCCCCAGTGGACCGACTCGACCGGGTCCGCCGAACTCGCGCAGACGTCGACGGGGGAGCGCGTTCTGCGCGTCTCGCTCGACGCGAGCGCGACGGGCGACGGGGTGCGCGAGGTCTGGTTGCTCACGGAAGCGGTCGACGGGCTCATCAGCCTTGGACTTCTGAACGGTACTGAGGGCGAGTTCATCGTGCCCGACTCGGTCGACCTCGAGCGCTTCTCGATCGTCGACGTGAGCCAGGAGCCGCTCGACGGCGACCCGACGCACTCGGGCGACTCGATCGTGCGCGGCCCGCTCGGCGCCTGACGGTCGTCAGAACCGCTCGGGCTCCGGCCCGCGTGCGAACCGGCGGCCCGTCACCTCGGTGGGCTCGATGCGCACCCAGCGGTACTTGAGCGTGGGAATCCACGGCCTGAGCCCGAGCTCCTCGGCGGCATCCATGTCGCTCTGGCGCTCGACGCGCTCGGCACGGCCCTTGACGACGACGCTCCATGCCGTCGCCTCGTCGTGCCCGTCGACTTCGAACGCGACCCGGTCGTTGATGGCGAGCTCGAGCAGCTTCGTGCCGGGAGCCGTGCGGAACACGATGGCGTGATCGTCGACCGCGAAGTTGACGGGGAAGATGTCGATCGAGTCGCCCGCGCTCGCGGCGATGCGCCCGAGCTCGGTCGCGCTCAGGATCCGCCAGCAGTCCTCGGTATCGAGCTCGGTGATCTCCCCGAATCCCATGACCATGATCGCCCTCCCGTCGTCGCGTGTGCCGATTCCCCTATCTCAGACCGGTGGGCGCCGCAGGGGTAGGGGCGAAGGTCCCGATGTCGCCCAACGGAGCGTGCCTAGAGTGGAGGGCATGAGTTCTCGCGCTGACGCACCGACCGCCGACTCGTCTCCTGCCGCGCCCGTGCCCGCCCGCGCCGCTCGTTACCACTCGGTCGGCGGCCCTGAGGTGATCGACATCGAGACGATCACCGTTGCCGCTCCCGAGGAGGGCGAGGTGCGCATCCGGCTCGCGGCCACCGGCCTCAATCCCGTCGACTACAAGATCCGGCGGGGCACGTCGCGCTTCACAGTGTCGCTGCCGGCGACCGTCGGTCGCGAGTTCTCCGGAGTCGTGGAGTCGGTCGGGGGCGACGTGAGCGACATCGCCGTGGGGGATCGTGTCTTCGGCTCGATTCCGAGCGGGGCGGCGTGCGACCTGGTGCTGGCACCGGCCGAGGCGATCGCCCCGGTGCCCGACGACGTGCACCTCGAGGTCGCGGGCGGTCTCGCGCTCGCCGGCCAGACGGCGTGGGACGCGCTCGAGTCGCAGACCCTCGCCGAGGGCGACACGATCGTCGTCTCGGCAGCGGCGGGGGGAGTGGGCGGCATCCTGTGCCAGCTCGCGGTCGCCCGGGGCCTGCGCGTCATCGGTACGGCGAGCGAGAGCAATCACGACTGGCTCACCTCCCGCGGCGTCGTGCCGGTCCTGTACGGCGAGGGGCTGACCGAGAGGCTGCGGGATGCTGCTGCCGACGGCATCACGGCCGTGTTCGACCAGCACGGCCCCGAGACGATCCGCGCGGCGCTCGAGCTCGGCGTGCCGCCCGAGCGCATCAACACGATCGCGACCGACCCCGAGCCCTTCGGCGTGCGCCGCGTGGGTCGCGGGCCCGTGCACGCTCCGACCCTGCGGGCGCTCGTCGCCCTCGTCGGCTCGGGGGAGGTGGAGGTGCCGATCGCGGCACGCTACCCGCTCGTCGAGGTGCGCGAGGCCTTCACGCGGCTCGAGTCGGGGCACCTGCGCGGCAAGATCGTCCTCGTTCCCTGACCGCCGTGCGCCGTCGCGGCCTGCCTATCCGGTCGTGCAGCGTCCAGAGCCGACCGCATCGGTCAGCTGCGGCGCCGCGGCGATGACGTCATCGAGCTCCGCCATGGTGTGCGCGTAGCCGATGTCGTCGCGCGTGGCGGAGCGCGCGTAGACCATGCCGATGACGCGGCCGTCGAGGTCGAGCACGGGCCCGCCCGAGTTGCCCGGGTTGACGTCGGCGGCGAGCGTGTACGACTCGCGGGGCGCGCGGGAGCCGCCGTCGATGCTGGATGCCTCGATCGTGCTCACGTCGACGATCTCGGCCCCCGTCGAGGCGAAGGGGCCGCCGAAGGGGTAGCCCTGCACGGCGACCGTGCCGTCCGGCAGCGTCTCCCCGAGTGCGAGGGGCGCCGTGCTGAGCCCGTCGATGGCGATCACGGCCACGTCCTGCTGGGCGTCGAAGTACACGATGCGCCCTGCGACGCCCCCGACGCCCGGCAGCTCGACCGTCGGCTCGGTGACGCCCGCGACGACGTGGGCGTTGGTGAGCAGTCGGTCGTCGGCGATCACGAAGGCGCTGCCCGACTGCGTCTGCCCGCACGCGTAGGCGGCGCCGGTCACCCGTCCGACGGACTGCGCGGCCTCCGTGAGGGCCGGGCTCCCGCCGTCGATGGTCGGCGGCGGGCCGGAGTCGAGTGCGCCGAGGGCGTCGGCGATGCGGGGGATGCCCTCGCTCACGACGAGCCCGCGCACCTGCCCGAGCGCTCGCGCCAGCGGGTCGGGCGTGTACCGCTCGATCGTGCTGAGCACGGTCGAGCTCGCGACGGCGGGCGAGACGAGGGGAATGCCGAGTGCGGTGACGGTCGAGCCGAGCAGACTCACGACGAGCACGCCGACCGCACCGCCCGCGACCGCGCCGACGACGCGGTCGAGTACCCGTAGCCGCTTGCGCACGCGCCGTCTCCAGTGGTGGCCGATCCCCTCGCCGAGGCTCAGGCCTCCGATCACGAGGAGCGCGATGGCGGCGAAGACGGCGGCGATGCGCCACTGCGGGTCGGGCACCCAGGCTGCGAGCACGGGCACGAGCACCACGGCCGCGACGGCGCCCACGATCGCGCCGATCGTCGAGCCGAGCGTGAAGACGAAGCCGGCACGCGCACCCCGCACGACGGCCGCTACGAGGGCGAGGATGAGCAGCACGTCGACGACGAGCGGCAGGGCGGCCGTCACAGCACACTCGGCAGGGGCGCAGTCACGCGGCCCAGGCTACCGGCGCACTATGCGGGCGGGCTGCTCGTCACGGTTCCGGTGACCTCGCACACGGCGGCGAGGGTGTTGTACACCGTTCCGAACTTCTGCAGGTTGCGGTGCAGCAGCTCGACGCGGTGCGCGGGCTCGCTCGTGACCAGGTGCAGGGCGTACTCGAGGGCGGTGAACCGGGGCGGAGCATCCTGCCGATGCAGCACGACCGTGACCTCCACGCTCTCGTAGGAAAAGGGCAGCAGCGCGCTCGAGCGGGCGACGTTCTTGAGCAGGCACGCCGCGAAGGCGCTCGCGAGCAGCTCGGCGGGCCCCGGGTGACCGCTCGGCTCCGCGGGTTGCCATCGGGTCTCGAGAAGCAGTTCGTCATCGGCGGCGTGCACGCTGGCCGATGCGGCGTCGGCACGGGCGCTCACGCGGTAGGTGAGGG
The DNA here is from genome assembly GCF_009371975.2 of Microcella pacifica. Lineage (GTDB taxonomy): Bacteria > Actinomycetota > Actinomycetes > Actinomycetales > Microbacteriaceae > Microcella > Microcella pacifica. Next base: position 21,022 of record NZ_VIKT02000026.1, on the reverse strand, counting down.
GTGCAGTCGTCATGGAATCCCTACTCAGCCGAGGCTCGAGCCGATCGCGCCCGTCAGGTAGGGCACGAGCCAGATCGCCCACACGACGACGGAGAACCGGTGGAAGCGGTGCTTCTCGGCCTCGCGGTCGCGCACCAGAACGACGACGGCCCACAGCAGGTGGACGGCCATGAGAACGAGGGCGATCACGCCCGTCACCGCCATGATCTGGGTGAGGATGCTCTGCTCGACCCCGGCCGCCCGCGACGCGATCGCGATGAGGCTCATGAGGTAGGTGCCGCTCGCGTCGGCGGCGAGGCCGAGCCCGAAGAACACGGCGTGCCAGCCCTTCAGCACCTTCTGCGCACGTTCTGCCCACACCCCGATCGTGTAGAAGACGAGGGCGAGGGTGATGAGGATGATCGCGGGCAGCAGCATGGGTTCAGTCTGCTCGCCGTGCGCCGTGCGCGCGAGAGTTTCGGGTGAGATGAGGACGAAGGTCCCGGCTGGTAGTATCTGAAGGTTGCCGTCCAACGGCCGCGGACAAAGAGAGCTCGGGCATCCCGCCCAGGGCGCCGCGCAACGAGCAGGAAGGGGATCCCATCTATGGCACTCGAAGCAGACGTCAAGAAGGCGATCATCGACGAGTACGCAACCCACCCCGGTGACACTGGGTCCCCCGAGGTCCAGGTGGCGATGCTCACGCGTCGCATCAAGGACCTCACGGAGCACCTCAAGGAGCACAAGCACGACCACCACTCACGTCGTGGCCTGCTGCTGCTCGTTGGCCAGCGCCGCCGCCTGCTGGGCTACCTGCAGGACATCGACATCGAGCGCTACCGCTCGCTGATCGAGCGACTCGGCCTCCGTCGATAACGGGTCTGCGCCGCTGACACCTGTGCGTCAGCGCGTCGTCGACTGACACCGCGAACTTCTTGCGCGAAGGCCGCCACCGCAACTGCGGGAGGCGGCCTTCGTCGTTCCCGGCGATGGGTCGATACTCAGGTCTGCCACGATGGGCCGATGACCCGCGAACGATCACGATCTCCGTCGCGACGGCTGAGCGCCGTGCGCATCGTGATCGTCACGGTCCTGCTCGTGACCGTCGTGCTGGCGTTCGCCAACTGGTTGGGCCCTTTTCGCGGCTTCTTCCGCATCCTGCTCGTCATCGGCGGTCTCGCGATCGTGCTCAGCTACGCGATCGAGTGGGTGCAGAAGCGCCGTCGCTGAGCGCGCCCTGCGCGGGCAGCGTGTCGATCGTAGGGCGCGACGGTTGTCAGCAGATTCGGCGCCAATCGTGCGAGCCTGACGTCATGCTTCGCGGTGCGGCGTCCGAGCGCGGCGGAGGCGGCGCGCGCGCACGTGCGGCCGCCGCCGCGGCATCCCTGCTTCTCGTCGCCCTCGTTGCCGGCTGTGCTGCGCCCGCGGGGGAGGCGGAAGACTCGCTCGCCGAGACGATGCGCGACCGCGATCGCGCTGCCGCGGCAGCGTTCGAGGTCGACCTCGATCGGGCGACCAGGTACCTGCGCGACCGGTGGGGCCCCGTCACGCTGCCCCAGACCTCGGTCGAGCGGTGGGTGGCTGCGAGCGAGTGGGCGCAGATCATGTCGGACTGCCTCGAGGATGAGGGCGTCGTCGGCGCTCGCCCCGCCGACGACGGCGAGAGGGTCGACTTCAGTGGGGTCAGCGCCGAGGGTCCGCGCGAGCTCTTCCTCGCCGATGTCGCTGTTCTCGTCTGCCAGTCCCGGTACCCCTCCCGAGGCTGGTACGCCGACGAGGTCGCCGACATCGAAGGCCCCTGGGCGTGGCAGTACAGCCGCGAGGTGCTCGTGCCGTGCCTGCTCGCGTCGGGCCATCGGCCGCCGTCCCTGCCCTCCGAATCGGAGTTCGTCGACCAGTGGGGCGCCGTCGACGCGTGGAATCCTTTCGTGGCGCTCGTCGGCGATCCGGTGCGCGAGCAGCGCGCCCGCGCGCAGTGCCCGCCTCCCGAGGCGCTTCTCGAGGGTGCGCCGTGACGGCACGCACGGGTGCGGTCGGGATGCTCGCGGTCGCCCTCGGCGCGCTCCTCGCGGGCTGCGCCCCGTCGCCGACCGCACAGCTCGACCTCGACGACGTGGCGACGGAGCGCCATGAGCGCCTGGAGGGTCGCGTCGAGGTGCTGCTCGAAAGCCATGCCGAGTACCTGCTCAGCCGGTGGCCTTCGGTGCAGCTGCCCGAGCACGACGTCGAAGCGTGGCTTGAGCCGGGTCAGTGGCAGCTCGTGTTCGCCCGGTGCATCTACGAGGCGACGGGGCTGACCGACGTGCCGACGGAGCAGACCGACGGCGCCCGCGCACTCGACCTCGCGACCTACAGCTGCGAGTCGCGGTTTCCGCCGCCGAGCCTCGCAGTGAACGATCCGGGGCCGATCGAGGTGGCGTGGGTCACGGAGTACGTGCGCGTCGGCCTGCCCTCGTGCCTCCGCCGCAGCGGCGTGCACGCACCGCCCGTCCCCGAGGGTCCCTTCGCGATCGTCTCCGGCGGTGTCACCCCTGGGTGGGACCCGTACGCGGCGGCGCGCGGCAACGCCGCCGAGCGGGCCCGCTTGAGCGCGCTGTGCCCGCACCCCTCGACTCTTCTCGAGAGCGTCCCGCGACTGCCGACGGGCGAGTCGGACGCGGCGGGGCCGTGACAGGCCGACCGCACGCCGTGCTGCGGGCCCCGCTGGGGCGGTGGGGCGCCGCCCTCGTCCTTGCTGTCAGCGCGGTCGTCGTCGGCGCGATCGCGCTCGCCCTCGAGGGCGTCGTGCCGACACCCGCTCGGCTCGTGGTCGCCGCCGCAGCGCTGCTCTCCTTCGGCTGGCTCGTGGTCGCGGTGTGGGTCGTCACGCTGCGGTGGCGCACGAGCGTGCGTTCCGATGGTGAGGCTCTCGTCGTGCGCGGGCCGCTCGGCGCGAGCGTCATTCCCTTCCACGCGGGGCTCTCGATCGGCCGCTGGCTCGATCGGCGCCAGCGGCCGAGGCTGTGGGGTGCTCGACGGGCACAGGCCGCTCGCACCGCTCAGTGGCAGACTGGGGTCCGCGCGCGTCGAAGCCTTCGCGGGTGTCATCGGTCTGAGAGTCATCGATCACGAGGGCCCCCCGCCCGGGCCCGAGGACACAGAACCCGAGTGACCCAGCCTCTGTCGTTGCCGACGGCGACATGACGCGCTCGACGACCCGCACCGACCGGAAAGCCTCTCGTGACCTCCACCGATTCCGCACCGTCATCGCAGAACCACCCGGCCGACGCCGACTCAGGTCTGCCGACCTCCCCCCTGGCGAACTGGCGCGACCTCGGGGGGCTCCCCGTCGCCGAGGGAACGCTGCGCGACCGCGTCCTGTGGCGCAGCGACGACGTGTCGACGATCCCCGAGGGCGAGGCGCGGCGGCTGCACGAGACGGGGCTGAGCGATGTGCTCGACCTGCGTTCGCCCCACGAGGCGCAGGTCGCGGGTCGCGGTCCGCTGCGGCGCTACCCGGTCGGCTACCACCACTTGCCGTTGAGCGCGACCGCCGCAGCCCCCGGCATGAGCCCCGCCGCGGTGTCGTCCCTCACTCCCGAGGGCGTCGGCACGTGGTACGTGCAGATCGCCGAGCAGACCGCCCCGCAGCTCATCGCCGGTCTGCGTGTCGCGGCCTCAGCCTCGGGGGCCGCGCTCTTCCACTGCGCGGCGGGCAAGGACCGCACGGGTGTCTTCACGGCCGCCGTGCTCGGCGTGCTCGGCGCCGACGACGAGGTCATCATCGCGGATTACGCGCGCACCGACGCCGTCATGCCCGCGATCATGCGCCGGATCTCGCCCATGATGCAGGCGGTCGTGCGCGACCACGATGCGCCTCGCCTGGATCCGGCCGCGGGGGGAGCGCTCTTCGCCGCGCCGGCGGAGACGATGGCGACGATGCTGCGCGTCATGCGCCACGAGCACGGCAGCATCCTCGACCTGCTGCGTGCCCGGGGCCTCGACTCCGCGACGATCACGGCACTGCGCGAGCGCGTCGTTCACTAGGAACGCACGAGTCGTGCTGATAGCCTGTGCGACGGCGCAGTTCTGCGCCATCAACTGAAAACCGCACGGAGCAGGCCGGCTCGAAGCTGGTCACCGGTGGTGATCTCCCGACTCTCTCGATTCGGTGGATGTCTACTGTTGGCCAGAAACAGACGTCCGGCGACACACGTCAACACCGTTCCTCGCCGACACCGTCCCTTCCTGCCCGCTCCTGCTCTGCGCGTTCTCGCACGCCCTCCCACACGGGGAGGGTGCGCACAGACGCAAAGGAGAGAGACCTCGTGGAAGGTCCTGAAATCAAGTTCGCCGAAGCCGTTCTCGACAACGGCAAGTACGGCACCCGCACCGTCCGATTCGAAACCGGTCGTCTTGCGCAGCAGGCGCAGGGCGCCGTGGCCGCGTACCTCGACGAGGAGACCATGCTGCTGAGCGCGACGAGCGCCGGCAAGCACCCTCGCGAGGGCTTCGACTTCTTCCCCCTCACGGTGGACGTCGAGGAGCGCTCGTACGCCGCCGGCAAGATCCCCGGCTCGTTCTTCCGCCGTGAAGGCCGCCCCTCGACCGAGGCGATCCTCGTGTGCCGCCTGATCGACCGCCCCCTGCGCCCGACCTTCGTCACGGGTCTGCGCAATGAGGTTCAGATCGTCGTCACGGTCATGAGCATCGCGCCCGGCGAGTTCTACGACGCTCTCGCGATCAACGCCGCGAGCGCCTCGACCCAGATCTCGGGCCTGCCCTTCAGCGGTCCGATCGCCTCGGTTCGCCTTGCGCTCATGCCCGACAACAACGGGGGCGGCCAGTGGGTCGCGTTCCCGAAGCACCACGAGCTCGAGGAGGCCGTCTTCGACATCATCGTCGCCGGCCGCGTCGTGACGGGTGCCGATGGCAGCGAAGACGTCGCGATCACGATGGTCGAGGCCGAGGCCACCGAGAACAGCTGGGGCCTCATCCAGGGCGGCGCCGTCAAGCCGAGCGAGGACGTCGTGGCCGAGGGCCTCGAGGCCTCGAAGCCCTTCATCATGAAGCTCGCGAAGGCGCAGCAGGAGCTTGCCGCGCAGTCGGCGAAGGAGATCCAGGACTACCCGGTCTTCCTCAGCTACAGCGACGAGCTGTACGCCGCCGTCGACGCCCTCGCGCACGACGAGCTCGCGAAGGTCTACCAGATCGCCGACAAGGTCGAGCGTCAGACGGCCGACGATGAGCTCAAGGCCCGCACCAAGGTCGCGATCGAGGGCAAGGTCGCCGCTGGCGAGCTCGACGAGGAGGCGCTGAAGGACTTCAGCGCGGCCTACAAGTCGGTCTCGAAGCAGATCATGCGTCAGCGCGTCCTCACCGAGGGCGTGCGCATCGACGGTCGCGGGCTCGCGGATATCCGCGCGCTCGACGCCGAGGTGCAGGTCATCCCGCGCGTGCACGGCTCTGCCGTGTTCCAGCGCGGCGAGACGCAGATCCTGGGCGTCACGACACTCAACATGCTCAAGCTCGAGCAGCAGATCGACTCGCTCGGTCCGGTGACGAGCAAGCGCTACATGCACCACTACAACTTCCCGCCCTACTCGACCGGTGAGACCGGCCGCGTGGGCAGCCCCAAGCGCCGCGAGATCGGGCACGGCTTCCTCGCCGAGCGCGCCCTCGTGCCGGTGCTGCCGAGCCGCGAGGAGTTCCCCTACGCGATCCGTCAGGTCTCCGAGGCGCTGAGCTCGAACGGCTCGACCTCCATGGGCTCCGTGTGCGCGTCGACCCTCTCGCTGCTCAACGCGGGTGTGCCCCTCAAGGCGCCCGTCGCGGGCATCGCGATGGGCCTCATCAGCGACGTCGTGGATGGTGAGACCCGCTACGCGGCTCTCACCGACATCCTCGGCGCCGAAGATGCCCTCGGCGACATGGACTTCAAGGTGGCCGGAACGCGCGAATTCGTGACGGCGATCCAGCTCGACACGAAGCTCGACGGCATCCCGTCGTCGGTGCTGCAGGGTGCGCTCACGCAGGCTCGCGAGGCCCGCCACGCGATCCTCGACGTCATGCACCAGGCGATCGACGCTCCCGACGAGATGGCGCCCACGGCGCCGCGCGTCATCAGCGTGCAGATCCCCGTCGACAAGATCGGCGAGCTCATCGGGCCCAAGGGCAAGACGATCAACTCGATCCAGGATGAGACGGGCGCGCAGATCTCCATCGAGGAGAACGGCACCGTTTACATCGGCGCAGTCGACGGCCCCTCGGCCGAGGCTGCCCGCCTGCAGGTCAACGCGATCGCGAACCCCGTCAACCCGGAGGTCGGCGAGCAGTACCTGGGCACGGTCGTCAAGATCGCCGCCTTCGGTGCGTTCGTGTCGCTCCTGCCGGGCAAGGACGGCCTGCTGCACATCAGCGAGGTGCGCAAGCTCGCCGGTGGCAAGCGCGTGGAGAACGTTGAGGATGTGCTCAACGTCGGTCAGAAGATCCTCGTCGAGATCACGAAGACCGACGACCGCGGCAAGCTGTCGCTCGCTCCGGTTCTCGCCGAGGGCGAGGGTGGCGACGCGCTCGCCGAGGGCGAGGACGGCTAACCGCCGCTCGCTCCCGCAGAACGACAGGATGCCCGCCCCGAGTGATCGGGGCGGGCATCCGTCGTTCGAGGCCGCGGTCGGGGAGCGCTACACGCCCACGTCGCGCCGCCGGAATGCGAGTACGGCCACCGCGCTCGCGATGATCGCGACCGCGTAGAGCAGGCCCACGCTCGCGTCGAACCCGCTCTCGAGCGGGTTCGTGCCGTACGCCCAGTGGTAGGGCGAGATCGCGTGCAGCCACTCCAGATCGGCGTTCTGGTTGCCGAGCGCGTTGAGCGCGTAGCCGAGCACGGCGATTCCCGCTCCCGCGCCGATCGCGATCATGCGCCGGCCGGTGAGGGCGCCGGCCAGGAGCCCGATGGTCGCCGTGACGAGACCGGTGCCGAGCAGGGCGACCCCGCCGGCGAGAATGCCCTCGGTGCTGATGTCGAGCTCGCTCGGCCCGTTGAGCACGGCCACGAGCAGCGTGACCCACGCCGTGAGGGCGACGAGCTTGACGACGATCGCCGCAAGGCGCTCGAGCACGAGTTGGTGCCGGCTCACGCCGTGCGCGAGGGTGAGCTCGAGCGTGCCGCGCTCCTCATCGCCCGCGATGGCGCTCGCCCCCCAGCCGACGGCCGCGATCGTGACCAGCACGAAGCCGATGAGGCCGTGCACCGTGCCGAGCGTGTAGCCCGAACCAGTCGTGATCTGGTCGTAGCTCAGGGCGGTGACGAGCTCGGGCGGCAAGCTCTCGATGATCGCGATGAACTCCGGGTTGCCGCCGATCGACGGGTAGAGCGGCAGGTACATGCCCACGACGGCCGCGAGGCCGAGCATCCAGCCCACCAGACCGCGCCACGAATCGGCGAGTGCGCGCCGGAAGAGGGGCAGAGCGCTCATGACGACACCTCCTCGGCCTGGCTCGCGGAGGCATCGCTCGCATCGCCGCCGTAGAACTGCAGTACCGCTCTCTCGAGGTCGGGCTCCTGCACGACGAGGTCGTGCACGGTCGAACGGGCGAGCACAGCCAGGAAGGCCGGGATGCCGTCGCGCAGGCGCGCGCTCACGATGTCGTGCTCCGCCGATGCGGCGACCGCGACATCGTGAGCGGAGTCGAGGCGCCGGAGCTCCGCCGCGAACGCGTCGCCCGCCGCCGCCGGCACCGTCACGCGGACGTCGCGCAGGGCGGCGGCTCGGAGCCGTTCCACGGTGCTCACGTCGACGATGCGGCCATCCCGCAGCACGGCGACCTCGTCGGCGACCTGCTCGATCTCGCTGATGACGTGCGAGCTGAGGAACACGGTCTGACCGGCGTCGCGCGCCTCGCGCACCATCGCGAGGAACTCCTGCTGCACGAGCGGGTCGAGCCCGCTCGTGGGCTCGTCGAGCACGAGAAGGTCGGGGGAGTGGGCGAAGGCCTGCACGAGCCCGACCTTCTGCTTGTTGCCCTTGCTCAGGGAGCGCACGGGGCGACCGAGGTCGAGCCCGAGGCGCTCGGCGAGCGCGGAGATGCGTGCACGATCCCTCGCTCCGTTGAGCTGCGCGTAGTGGGTCAGAAGAGCCCGACCGCTCACGCGCGTGTCCATCGCGAGCTCACCCGGCAGGTAGCCGATGCGGCGGCGCAGGGCGGGCCCCGCCTCCCGCGGGTCCTCCCCGAGCACGCGCACCGTGCCGGAGGTGGGGCGGATGATGTCGAGCAGAATCCGCATGGTCGTGGTCTTGCCGGCCCCGTTGGGGCCGATGACGCCGAACACGCGCCCGGGCTCGATCGCGAGATCGACGCCGTGTAAGGCGGTGGTGCGTCCGTAGCGCTTGGTGAGCGCCGAGATGTCGATGGCGGGGGTCATGGGTCTGGTGTCCTTTCCTGCAGTGCCGCGCGTGCGGCGGAGAGTGCGGAATCGTCCGCGTAGAGCCCGTGGGTGTAGAGCTCAAGGGTCGGGAGGGTGAGGCGCCGCACGACGTCGAGGCTGAGGCCGGAGCCGCTGAGACCGGTGCCGCCGAGGGCGCGCCCGATATGTCGCTCGAGCAGGAGGGGCATGATGCCGTGGGAGGCGACGATCACTGCCGTCGTGCGCAGGTCGCTCGGCGCGGTCATGACGCCGTCCTCCACGCCCTGGCTGATCATCGCCTCGGTGCGGTCGACGAGCTGGTCGAACAGGCCCTGGCCCGCCTCGCCGCCGTCGATGATCATGCGCGCGAGGTAGTCGAGGCTCGGGCGGAACGTGTCGATGTCGGCGAGCCAGCGCCGCATGGTGCTCGAGAGGTCGCCCTCGGTGAGCATGCTCTCCTTGCGACCCATGATCTCGTCGACGATGGCGGCGTCGCACGCCGCGCGCAGGGCGTCCTTGCTGCCGAAGTGGTGCATCACGAGGGCGGCGCTCACGCCGGCTCTCGCGGCGATCGCCCGCACGCTCGTGCGGTCGAAGCCCTGCGCGCCGAACAGCGCGAGCGCGGCATCCCGAATGCGGGCGCGCGTCGTGAGATCGGAGGTGTCTGAACGCATGTTCAATATCCTAAACTGCCGTTCAGAGGTGCGCAAGGAGCGCGAAGTCGAGTTGCGATTCCGCTGTCGGTGATCGCCCCGTTCACTCCCAGCAAACTCCCTGCCCGGGCGGCTGAATAGCGACGTAGATTCAGCAGTGCTCCGAAACTCTCTGGTCCCGATCCCAGCGTGTGTCGAAGAATGAAAATTCATCGTATTCACCCTGCACGCTGTCGGTCCGCACTCCGCGGACGGTCGGCGCCATTCGAAGGAGAATTGTGGACATCCACATCGTCCAGGCCTTTTTCATGCTCGGATTCGTCGCCATGGCGGCCGGAGCCCTGTGGTTCTATCTCGAGCGCAACGATCTGAAGCCTGAGCTGCGATCGGTCGCGACCTACGCGGCGGTGATCGCGTTCATCGCCGCGATCATGTACTACGTCATGAAGGATGTCGTGCTGTTCCCGGGCGGCAAAGCCACGCCAGCCGACATCGAAGCCACCCTGCCGCTGCGCTACATCGACTGGTTGCTCACGACGCCGCTCCTGCTCGTGGAGTTCGCTCTCATCGTCGCGATCGCTGGGGCGCTCAAGAAGGGGCTGCTGACGAAGCTCATCATCGCCGACATCGCGATGATCGTGTTCGGATACCTCGGTGAGGTGGGTGAGCCCGGTTCGGCCGGCAACTACATCTTCTTCATCCTCTCCGTGCTCGCGTGGCTCTACATCGTCTACGTCGTCTTCACGCTCAACGTCTCGACGGGCCCCGCGCACGTCAAGCGTGCGGTGATGATCATGAAGTGGTTCGTCATCGTGGGCTGGTCGATCTACCCGATCGGAACCGCGACGCAGGAGTTCATCGAGGTCAGCGGCGGCGACGCCGTCCTCGCGATCGGCATCGCGGCGATCATCTACGTGATCGCGGATGTGCTCAACAAGGTCGGCTTCGGCATCGTCGCCGTGCGTGCGGCCAAGCAGAGCAGCATCGAGGAGTCTGCCGGTGTCAAGAAGGTCCAGGGCGTCTAGGCACTCCGCGCCGCCCTGGCTCGACTGACACTGCGGGCGGGATCGCTCTCGAGAGGGCGTTCCCGCCCGCAGCGCTGTCGGGCTGTGGTGCAGCGCGACACAGCACGGTAACGATCGCACGCCGGTGCGCGGGCCGACCTCCTCTGCGCGCTACTCTCACATCAATGACCACGGGGCCCCCTCATCGGGCGCCGAGAAAGACGCAGCAGCGTGAACGACCGCACGAGTGCACCCGAGCCGGGTGCCGTCGCGCTGGAAACCGGGCCCACGCCTCTCCCTCGCCGTATCGGGCCGAGCGACCTCCACGTCTTCCCCCTCGCCCTCAGCGGCACCGTCTTCGGGTGGACGGCCGACGGGCCGACGACCACGGGCATTCTCGACCGCTTCGCCGAGCTCGGCGGTACCTACCTCGACACGGCCGATTCGTATGCGGGCGGGCGCAGCGAGATCATGATCGGCAACTGGATGCACGGCCGCGGTGACCGCGACGCGTTCACCATCGCGACCAAGGTGGGCAAGAACCCCGACAACCCGGGTCTCTCCGCCCGGTCGATCGAGCGCGCCGTCGAGCAGTCGCTGCAGCGCCTGCGCGTCGACGCGATCGACCTGCTCTACCTGCACATCGACGACCCGTCAGTGCCCTTCGACGAGACGCTGCTCGCCGTGGATGAGCTCATCCGCGCGGGCAAGGTGCGCTACTTCGGCGGCAGCGACCACACGGGCAACCGGCTGATCGAGGCGCGCATCGCCGCGGCGCAGTCGGGGGTCGCCCACATGGTCGCCCTGCAGCAGCACTACAACCTCGTGCACCGTGCGGAGTACGAGGCGCAGCTCGCGCGCGTTGCCGCGCAGCTCGATCTGGGGGTCATGCCGCGATTCGCTCTCGCCTCGGGGTTCCTCTCGGGCAAGTACCGCAGTCGCGCCGATCTCGAGCGGCATCGCCGTGGCGGGGAGGTCGCCGCGATGCTCACGCGTCGCAACCTGCGCATCCTGCACGCGCTCGACCGCATCGCGTCAGAGACGCAGAGCGCCGTCGCGACCGTGTCGCTCGCCTGGCTGCTGAGCCGGCCCCACGTCGTCGCGCCCGTCGTGTCGGTGAGCGCTCCCGATCAGCTCGACGTCGCGATGGCCGCGCCCCACCTGGTGCTGAGTCGCCAGCAGCTCACCGAGCTGGATCGGGTGAGCGAGTAGCTGCGCGGACACTCGCCGGCGCGCACACCCGCCTCAGCGGGGCGCGGTCGCAGCTTCGGCGATGAGGCCGTCGACGGCGCTGCGGAATGCTGCGGAGGCCGCGATGACGTCGCCCGTGTAGCTCCACGCCTCGAGGCCGAGGGTCGCGAGGATGAGGCGATCGGCGGCCGCTCCGGGCATGGGGTGGCCGAGCTTCTCGAGCACGCCCGCGAACCGCTCCGTCATGGTCTCGAAGTGCTCGGTGATGCGCTCGCGGACGGGGTGGGCGGGGTCGGCGAACTCGGCAGCGGCATTGAGGAACGGGTCGCCCCGGAAGGTGTCGCCGTGAACGTAGTCGACGAGGTGGTCGGTCCACGCCCGCAGCAGTTCTTCGGGGGTCGAGGCTTCGCTCGCGCTCGCGTCGAAGTCGTCGACGGCGCGAAGAGCGAGGGCATCGACGTAGTCGCTGATGAGGCGATCCTTGGAGCCGTAGTGCTTGTAGAAAGTCGCCTTCGTGACCGAGGACTCCTCGATCAGCCGGTCGACGCCGACGCTGCGAATGCCGTCCTGGTAGAAGCGCGTGATCGCGGTCTCGAGGATGCGCGCCTTGGCGGGGGCGACACGCCGCGTCGGTGCGAGGGGGGTAGTGACCGACACGGCGTGCCTCCTTGTTCGTGCGGCGACAGCGCCGTCGTGACGCCGTTCGGGGGAGGGCGTCAGCATAACTGTAGCAGAGGGGACAGACAAAGTTGTCTGTCCGCAAAACTGTCCGAAGACGCGGCGCGCACATGGCCTAAGCTCGACGGGGTCGTCAAAGGAGTTGAGCGTTGTGTCGCGGTACGTGTACCTGGTTCGTCATGGGGAGCAGCAGGATGCCGAGCATGGGCTTCCGGACGGACCCCTGAGTGGTCGCGGTCAGCGCCAGGCGCGGGCGATCGCCGAGCGTCTGAGCGGTGTTCCCTTCGCGAGCGTGCACACCTCGCCCCTCCAGCGGGCCGTCGAGACGGCCTCGTACATGACAGAGCTCATGCCGGCCATGGAGCCCGAGATTTCGGCTCTGCTCATGGACTGCATCCCGACCGGCCCGACCGCCGACATGCCGCACGCTTTCGAGTCGTTCTTCGGCGGCGTGACGGAGGAGGAGATCGCCGCGGGCGAGGCGCAGATGGCCGACGCGGTCGCCGAGTGGCTCTCGCCCTCACGGGATGACCGGCACGAGCTGCTCATCACGCACAACTTCGTCATCGCGTGGTTCGTGCGCGAGGTCTTCGGCGCACCCTCCTGGCGCTGGATGGGAGTCAACCAGGCCAACTGCGGCCTGACGATCATCCGGGTGCGCTCGGCGAAGCCGCCCGTGCTCGTGACGCACAACGACCTCGGGCACCTCCCGGCAGAGCTGCGGACGGGCCTGCCGGTCGAACAGCCCTTCTAGGCGAGGCCGAGCCGGTCGAGCCGGCGGCGCGTGTACGCGCGGCTGGAGGATTCGGGCCCGAGGAGCGCGCGCATCCCGAACAGGAGGATGCGGGTCGCGGTGAGGGCCGGCCACCAGGGTCGGCGCAGGCCGAGGAGGCGGCGATACCGGTCGGGCAGCGAGGCGACCGCGCCCGCGAAGAGGATGCGGTATGCCGGCCCGATGCCCCGCCCGAGCGGGGGATTGCGCAACCACCGCACGGCGTCGTCGACGCGGTCGTCGCGGCGCAGCACGGGCAGGAAGGAGGCGATCGCGGCGTCGAGCTCGGCGCGCGAGCGCGGGGGATTCTCGACCCCCATGAGCTCGCCCGCCCGCGCCCACTCGGCGACGTAGCGGTCGGGGCCACCGGGTATCGGCCCGCCCCACGTCTCGTGGCAGCCGAGGAAGGCGTCGGCGAAGACGCAGTGCACCCAGGAGAGGAGATCAGCGTCGCCGGCCGCGTAGGGGCGCTCCTCGCCGGTCGACGTGGCATAGGTGCCGGAGACCCGGTCGTGCAGGTGCGACACCCACGCGCAGCCGGCGCGCGCCTGCTCGGTGTCGGCGAAGGTCGTCGTGAGCACCCAGCGCACGGTGCCCGAGAGGCGCCCGAGTGGGTCCTCGCGATACCGGGAGTGGTCGTGCACGCCCGCCATCGCGCCGGGGTGCAGGGTCTGCATGAGGAGCGCGCGCACGCCCGCCACGACCGTGGGGATGCCGCTGTGCACCTCCCACACGGCGGAGTCGGGGCCGAAGTACCCGGCGTCGTCTCCCGTCTCGAGGGCCTGAACCCAGGCCGGTGCACCCGCCGGGTCGCCCGAGAAGAGCACGAGGATGCGCCCGCGTGCGCGGGTGAGGAAGGCGGGCCGCTGCACGATTCCGACTGTGGCACATCGTTCTGAGCGGCTGTCGCGCGTAGCCTGGGAGCGACCCCGCAGGCGCTGGACAAGATACCCCTGGGGGTATAGTGTGGCGGTATGACCTCACCTCGCTCCTACGTCATCATCGGCGGTGTCGCAGGCGGCATGTCGGCCGCCACCCGCTTGCGCCGCCTCGACGAGTCGGCCCGCATCACCGTCGTCGAACGCGGCGAGCACGTCTCCTTCGCCAACTGCGGTCTGCCGTACCACGTCGGGGGCGTCATCGACGATCGCGACGCCCTCATCCTGCAGACCCCCGAGTCGCTCGCGGCACGCTTCGCCCTCGACGTGCGCGTCCGCACCGAGGCGCTCTCCGTCGACCGCGACGCCCGCACGGTCGCCGTGCGCGACCTGCGCACGGGGGAGGAGACCTCCCTCACCTACGACGCGCTCATCCTGAGCCCGGGCGCAAGCCCTGTGCGCATCCCCATCCCCGGCGTCGAGCGCGGCCTCGTGCTGCGCGACCTCGCCGACATGGACGCCATCATCGCGGCGGCGCGGGATGCTCGGCGCGCCGTCGTCGCGGGCGGCGGCTTCATCGGCCTCGAACTCGCCGAGAACCTCGTCCACGCGGGTCTCGACGTCACCGTGGTCGAGATGCTGCCCCAGCTCATGCGCCCCCTCGACCCCGAGATGGCCCAGCTCGTCACCGATCACCTGCGCGCCCACGGCGTGACCGTGCTGCTCGGCGCGGCGCTGCGTGCCATCACCGAGTCGGGCGTCGAGCTCGACAACACTGCCGAGCTGGGAGACGGCGCCGAGCAGCTGCCGGCCGACCTCGTCGTGCTCTCCGTGGGTGTGCGCCCCGAGAGCACCCTCGCCGCCGAGGCAGGGCTCGACCTCGACCCTCGCGGCTACATCGTGGTGGACGAGCACCAGCGCACGAGCGACGCCCGCATCTACGCCGTAGGCGACGCCGTCGTCAAGCAGCGCGCCGACGGCCCAGCCTCGCCCGTGTGGCTCGCCGGCCTCGCCAACCGTCACGGCCGACTCGCCGCCGACGCCATCGCGGGTCGGCCGCACGCCGCCGTACCAGCGCTCGGCACCGCCGTCATCGGGCTCTTCGGGCTCACCGCCGCGACCGTCGGGCGCACCGAGCGCGAGCTGCGCGAGGAGGGCTGCGAGCTGCGTGTCATCCACACTCACCCGAGCGATCACGCGGGCTACTACCCGGGGGCGAGCGCGCTCGCGCTCAAGCTCGTCGTCGACGCCCGCACGGACGCGATCCTCGGCGCCCAGGCCATCGGGGGCGGAGCCGACAAGCGCATCGACATCATCGCGACCGCGATGGCCGGTGGCATCCCCGCCCGCGGCCTCGCTGACCTCGAGCTCGCCTACGCGCCGCAGTACGCCTCGGCGAAAGACCCGGTCAACATGCTCGGCTACATCGACGACAACCTGCTCGACGGCGAGGACAGCGTGCAGTGGCACGAGCTCGACGCTCGGCTCGCCGAGGGCTGGCGACTGGTCGATGTGCGCACCGAGCAGGAGCACGCGGACGGCGCCATTCCCGGCGCCGAGCTCATGCCGCTCGATGCCCTGCGCGAGCACGCCGCATCGCTGCGCGACGAGCACGTCATCGTGCACTGCAAGGTCGGTCAGCGCGGCCACACCGCCGCGTCCCTCCTGCGGCAGTACGGTGTGACCGTGGCCAACCTCGACGGCGGGTACACCACGTGGCGCTCCGGCACCGCGTCCCGCTCGCTCGCGCCCCAGCCCGCCTGAGCGCCCGGCATCCTGAACCGACACCACCAGCAAGCCCCCACCTCCAGCGAAACGGAAGACCATCATGGCGAGAGAGATCGACGTCGACGAGCTCGTGCTGCTGCGCGAGCAGGGGCACCCCATCATCGATGTGCGCGAGCCCGACGAGTACGCGGCGGCTCACGTGCCCGGCGTGCGCCTCATCCCCCTTGCGACTGTCCCCGACGAAGCCGACAGCCTTCCCCGCGATGAGACCGTGTACGTCATCTGCCACTCAGGGGCCCGCAGCCTCCGGGCGGCCGACTACCTTCTGAGCGTCGGGGTCGACGCGGTCTCCGTCGCCGGTGGAACCTCCGCCTGGGTGCAGCGCGGCCTCGACGTCGAGCGCGGGAGCGCGGCATGAGCGGCGTGCCCGCGAGCGAGGCGAAGAAGATCGCGAACCGCCTCCGCCGTGCTCAGGGTCAGCTCGGTGCCGTGCTCAGCATGGTCGAGGAGGAGCGCGACTGCCGCGACATCGTGACGCAACTCGCCGCCGTGTCGAGCGCCCTCGACCGCGCGGGGTTCGCCATCATCGCGGCCGCCATGAAGGACTGCATGCGCGACGAGACCGGTGAGAAGATAGACGTCGAGATGGCCGACCTGGAGAAGCTGTTCCTGAGCCTCGCGTGAGCCCCGAGCATCCTTAAGGTGCGCGGCGTGCTCAGGCGGGCTGCAGCCGCTTGCCCAGCCAGGCCGTCGCGTTCGGATTGTCGTTGAACGGCTCGATCGGGGCGAGACCCAGCGAGCGGTAGAGCGCCGCGGCCTCCGCGAGGCTGTCGTTCGTGTCGAGCACGAGTTCGGCGGCGCCGAGCTCGCGAGCGCGCCGCTCGAGCTCGACGACGAGGGCGCGCCCCAGGCCGATGCGGCGCGCGTGCGGTTGCACCCACAGGTGCTTGAGTTCGAAGCGACCGCCGTGCGGGCCGTCGTCGATGCGGCGCACGCCCCCGCAGCCGACATCCGCGGGCTCGCCCGAGAGGTTCTCGCCCTCCACGAGGAGGAAGACGCCGCGCGGGGGAGTGAACTGCGCGGGGTCGGGAGACACCCGGCGGTAGCGGCCCTGGTCGGCCGGAAACCCGTGCTCGCGGGCCGAGAAGTACTGGTCGAGCAGCACGAGGGCCGCATCGTCGGTCGTGCGGGCCTCGCGCCAGGTCACCATGCGGCCCAGCCTAGACTGGGGCCATGGTCACGCGTGTCGCCGTCGTCGGAGCAACCGGTCGTCTCGGGGGCGCAGCCTGCCGTCTCATCGAGCAGCAGTCAGACCTCGCGCTCGTCGCGCAGCTCGACTCGAGCAGCGACCTCGGCGAGATGCTCGGCGCTGACGTCGTGCTCGACGTCACGACCCCCGGCGTCTCGCCCACCGTCGTCGACCACGCCGTCCGCAACGGGCTCAGCGTCGTCGTCGGCACGAGCGGCTGGAGCGAGGAGCGACAGCGGGCCCTGCGCCCTCTCCTCGAGGCCTCGCCCGAGTCGGGCGTCATCATCGTGCCCAACTTCTCCCTCGGCTCCGTGCTCGCCACCCACTTCGCGACCATCGCCGCGCGGTACTACGAGTCGATCGAGATCGTCGAGGCGCACCACGCCGCGAAGGTCGACTCGCCGTCGGGCACCGCTGTCCGCACCGCCGAGCTCATCGGCCACGCTCGCGCCGATATCGGGCCCGTCCTCGCCCCGCACATCGACCAGAGCGCGCGAGGGCAGCAGGTGGCGAGCGTTCCCATCCACTCCTTGCGCCTTCAGGGGGTCGCCGCCCGACAGTCGGTGCACTTCGGGGGCGACGGCGAAGTGCTCACCCTCAGCCACGAGACGCTCGGCACGAGCGCCTACGAGGCCGGCATGCTGCTCGCCCTGCGCGCGGCCGCCACGAGCACGGGGCTCATCGTCGGGCTCGACCGGCTCATCGACCTCGCGTCGACCGTGTCCGGAGGCGACATCGACGACGACGCGGGCGACGACGCCGGCGACAACAGATGACCCGCGCGCGCTGGGCAGCGCTCGGCATGGCCGTGCTCCTCGCCCTCTACCTCGTGCTCATCACCTTCTACGCGGTGCGACTCGTCACCGATCCGCTGCCCATCGTGCGCGGCATCGGCTGGGCCCTCATCGTGCTGCCGCTGCTCGGCGCCTGGGCGCTCGCTGTCGAGCTGCTCTTCGGCGTGCGCGCCGAGCGGCTCGCGCGCCTGCTCGAGGCCGAGGGCGGCATCCCGCGGGAGGGGCAGGTCGGGCACGACGAGGCTGGCGCCGAGGGCGAGGACCGGGACGCGGTATTCGCGCGGTACGCGGACGACGTGCGCGAGCATCCCGAATCATGGCAGCACTGGTTCCGGCTCGGTCTCGCCTACGACGCCTCGCGCGACCGTCGCCGCGCCCGCTGGGCCGTGCGCACGGCCATCAGGCTCGAGCGTCAGGAGCGGCAGAACCCTCGGGGCGAGGCTCCTCGTCGCGAGACCCCTTCGTCGTGAGTGCGGCGATCGCGTCCTCGACCGTCTGGTCGCGGAACACGAAGCCGTCGTCGAGGAGCTTCGCCGGCACGACCTTCTGACTCGCGAGCAGCAGCTCGCGGCCGGCATCGCCCATCGCGAGCCCGATGAGCCGCTCGGGCAGGGCGAAGAGGTGCCAGCGGCGCATGGCCGACGCGAGCGCGCGCGTCATGCGATCGCTCGTGCTGGGGGTGGGCCCCGCGAGGTTGACCGCTCCGCTCAGGCGCGAGGTGAGCAGGTGGCGGATCGCCGCCGCCTCGTCGTGCAGGCTGATCCAGGGCCAGTGCTGACCGCCCGTGCCGATGCGCGCGGCCGCACCGAGGGCCGTGAGCAGGCGCAGCGGCGTCATCGCGCCGCCGGGTCCGACGACGAGCCCCGTGCGCAGGAACACCGTTCGCGTCGCCTCAGGGGCGAGGCTCGCCGCCTCCTCCCACGCCTGCACGACCTCGGCGAGGAATCCCTCGCCCGCGGGGGAGGCCTCCGTGAGGCGCTCGCCCGGTCGGTCGCCGTAGACCCCGACAGCCGATCCGCTCAGGAACACGGCGGGCGGCGTGCTCGCCATCGACATCGCCTCCGCGAGCGCGCGGGTGGCCTGCACGCGCGATTCGAGAATCTCGCGCCGGTACCCCCGGGTCCACGGGATGCGCGCGATCGAGGCCCCCGACAGGTTGACGACGGCGTCGACCGTGTCGAGAATCCGGAAGTCCAGAACGCGCGAGTCGGGAGCCCAGGCGAACTCGTTCTCGTGGGCGGGCTTGCGCCGCACGAGCGTGAGCACCTCGTGGCCGTCGGCGCGCAGCTGGCGCTGCAGCTCGGTGCCGATCATCCCTGAGGCGCCTCCGATCAGGACGCGCATCGGCCGAGACGCGCCCACTAGGCGAGCGACGCTTCGAGCGTGATCGACGTGCCCGTGAGTGCGGCGGAGACGGGGCACCCCGTCTTGGCCTCCTCGGCGAAGGTCTGGAACTGCTCGGCGCTCAGTCCCGGCACTCTCGCGCTCACCAGGAGGTGGCTGCCCGTGATGCCCTCACCGGGCACGAACGTGACGGCAGCGGTCACCTGCAGGCTCTCGGGCGCGTGCCCGGCCCCGGCAAGGGCGTGCGAGAGCGCCATCGAGTAGCACGCGGAGTGCGCGGCCCCCAGCAGCTCTTCGGGGTTCGTCTTGCCGCTCTCGCCCTCCGAGCGCGCCGCCCACGTCACGGGGAACTCGGCGGCGTCCGACGAGTCCAGAGATGTCGTGCCGTGACCTTCCGTGAGCGATCCGAACCACAGGGTCGTTGCTTCGCTGGTCACAGCCATGAGCGTGCTCCTCGTTGTCGCGGGCGGAATCCCCTCAGCCTAAGCGGCGGGGCGACGGCGAACCAGCCCCGCGCGCACGAGCAGCACATACAACTGGCAGCCGAGGCAGTAGGCGAACGCCGCGTTGAGGAAGGCGGCCACGAACGCCGCCGCGGCCGCGACGACCAGGGCACCGGGAACACCCGCGAGGTGCAGCGCGAGGCCCGTCGCGGTGACGAACAGCCCGACGAGCTGCGCGAACGTCGGGGGAGCGGGGTCCTCGCGCTCCGCGGGCGGGCCGAGCCGAGGCGCGACCACCGCGCGGAAGACGAGGCCGTAGGGGTGCCGCTGCACTCCCGCGAACGCACCCCAGGCGAAGAGCGCCACGAGGGCGGTGAGCAGCAGGGCGCCCGGCTCGGTGAGCCGCTCGAGCACCGAGCCCGAGAGCGGGCGCGTGAGACCCAGCAGGATCACGACGAGCAGAAGAACCGAGGTCACGGCGGCGCCGAAGCGGGGGCCGCGCGCGTCGATGAGCCGGGCATCCGCGCCGGGGGTCGCCTTGTGCTCGCTCATGCCGTCACCAGCGCACCGCGCGCGGCATCGACGGCGCGACGCACCTCGTCGGGCCGCACCGCGCCGATGAGGCGCGACCGCACGCGGCCCTCCGCATCGAGCACGAGCGTCGTCGGCGTCGAGTAGACCGAGTGGCGCTGCGCGACGTCGGCGTGATCGGTCACGTCGAGCTCACGGTGCGCGACCGTCGCGTCGTCGGCCGCGAGCTCGCCGAGCACGCGCCGCATCGCCACGCACGCCGAGCACACGGGGCTCGAGAGCTGCACGAGGGTGACCTCGGCGCCGTTGACCGAGAGGTCGTGCTCGTCGCCGCCGCAGCCGCTCGCGACCCGCGCGCTGCGTGCGCGCACGACGACACCGAGGGCGGTGGCCCCCACGAGCAGAAGAGCGATGACCACGAGGGCCGAGACGATGTCCATGGTGATCGAAACTAGGCAAGGGGGTCGCGATATTCCCGAGTGTGACGCAGTGTGACGCGGCGCCGCCCCGATAGGGTGACGAGCGTGACCGAGGCTGCCGACGACATCCAGTTCCGCTCCGATGTGACGGTCGAGCTCGTGCGCTCCGCCGCCCACGACTCCGACGTCCTCTTCGCCGCGCGCGTCTCGACGCAGGGCGAGCAGACTCTCGAGTCGGCGGCGAGCGGCGCCGAGGCGACCGATCGCGACCGCGGGCTCATCAACTACCTCATGCGCGACCGCCACGGCTCGCCGTTCGAGCACAACTCGTTCACCTTCTATGTGCAGGCGCCGATCTTCGTCTTCCGCGAGTTCATGCGGCACCGCATCGCCTCCTACAACGAGGAGTCGGGCCGCTACCGCGAGCTGCGCCCCGTCTTCTACGTGCCCGGCCCGGAGCGCAACCTCGTGCAGGTCGGCAAGCCCGGCGCCTACGAGTTCCTGCCCGGCACGCCCGAGCAGACGGCGCTCGTCGACCAGGAGGTGCGCGGCGTGTGCGAGGCCGCCTACGCCTCCTACCAGCGGATGCTCGCCGCGGGCATCGCGCGCGAAGTGGCCCGCGCTGTCCTGCCGGTGACGATCTACAGCTCGATGTACGTGACGATGAACGCCCGCGCGCTCATGAACTTCCTGTCGCTGCGCACCAAGCGCGAGGGCACGCACTTCCCCTCGTTCCCGCAGCGCGAGATCGAGATGGCGGCCGAGCAGATGGAGCAGCACTTCGCGCAGCTCATGCCGCTCACCTACGACACCTTCAACGCCAACGGCCGCGTCGCCCCCTAGCCTCCTAGCCCCCTAGCTGTATTTCCCCGTGAGGTTGTGAACGCGGGAGGCTGGGGTTGATCCGCCGATGCCGGTGTGGGGTCGGTGGTGATTGTAGTGATGCAGCCACCTCGGGTAGTCAGCTGCGCGC
>NZ_VIKT02000025.1 GCF_009371975.2 Microcella pacifica | reverse complement strand
CGACGCGCACAACGTCATCGCGGAACTCTTTCGGATAGGGCTTAGGCACGATGGCATCCTTCCAGGCCCACCCCCTCGGGCAAGCCATGTCAGATGTCACCTATCCGTGCAGCAGACCCCACGACCTTCTCAGAGACTACCTTCACCTCCGTACCGATCTGACACTCACGAGCGGGAGCCTAGGATTCTCATCGCGGGAGCTACTGCTGTCTGGCGACATGGGAAATGGAGTGTGCAATGAAGGCGACGTTGAGACGATGGGCGCCGGAGTGGTTCGTACGGCTGGCCAGGTCGATCTGGAACGCGCAGGCGCAGCGAGCTGAGTATCGATACGACCGCCGACGCTTCGCTCGCCACAGCGGGCCAGAAGATTGGGGTGCGACCGCGAAGTTGAGCGGCCGAAACCTGGAAGCTCAACTCACGAAGGACTACCACCGCGTGGAGAAGGGTCTCGCGCTACGCGAACCCAAGAAGCCTTTCGGCGCGAACGTCCTTGATCGCCTCGACATGCTCTTGCCGGTCGCCGACGAGGCGGAATATCGGTCCCACGCCACTTCCGCGCGTGAAGCACTCGTCACCTGGAACTCGGGTGGCCCCATTGCAGAAGAAGTGAGCCCCCTCGCTACTGCCGCTGATCGCGGTATCGCGGATGCCGATCAGTTCTTCTCAAGCCGGCACAGCGTTCGCGACTACAGCGATCGAGAGGTCGGCGACGACATCCTTGTTCGGGCAGTGCGACTCGCCATCAACGCGCCGTCGGTCTGCAATCGGCAGTCGTGGTTCGTGCGCTTCTACCGTGACCCCGAGGATGTGCGTCACGCGCTCTCTTTCCAGAACGGCAATGCAGGAATCGCTCACGTGCCCGCGCTGGCGCTCGTTACCGTCGATGCGCGACTGTTCACTGGGTCGAGCGAACGCAACCAGGGTTTCATCGAGGGCGGACTCTTTGCGATGACTTTGTCCTGGGCCTTGCACGCTCTGGGTCTTGACAGTCTGATGCTCAACCTGAGTATTTCGTCGCAGCGGATGAAGCGCTTGAGGTCGGGTCTCGGGGTCGCCGATCACGAGATCGTGATCATGATGATGGCCATCGGCTACGGGCGTGAGGGTCACCGCATTGCGCGCTCCCCCCGACGCCCCGTCAGCGAGGTCGTTCTGGATGGCATCCAGTCGGAAGGCTCAGGCGTCGGATCCTAGAGGCGTCGTGGGAATGTCGGGTGGCGTGCGACCTGCGACGCGCATGACGAGGTAGGTGATCCCGAGAAAGAGGAAGTCTCCGACGATTGACCACAGTCGCAGCAGAATCGTTGCGATGAGCGCTATCTCGCTCGGCATGATCGTGCTCAGCAACAGAATGAGAATCGCTTCGCGTACTCCGATTCCGCCCGGGGCAAAGACGGCGAGCATGCTGATCGCAGCCGCAAGGCTCGTGACACCGATCACGAACCAAGCGTCTCCCCAGCTCAACTCCGGCCAGACTGCGGCGGTCACGAAGAAGGCGGCCAGACCCGCCAGGACGGTAACGAACGCATACATCGTTGTGCCGGCCAACACCGTGTTCCAGGATGGAAGTGATGCTGAATCGAGTGACCCTCTCTTCGAGACTCGAAAGAGCAAGCGCAGTATTCGGTTGAACACGGGCGGCATGAGCACGAGCACGCCTAAGACCACCGCAATGCCCATTAGCCAGCGGTATTCGTCAGGGATTACGGCGGTTCTCGGATCAAACAAGATCATGGCGAGGCCGATCACCAGCGATACGACGATCTGCAGGCCTGCTTCGAGAAGAGAGCTAATGGCGAGTTTCGTCTTGGAGAGCCCTTGCCGCGAGGCGAAGTAGATCTTGCCGAGGATCCAGGGTGCCGTACCAGGGATGTATCGGCCGAGCCAAGACTTCGCGTAGACGAACGCCAGTGTGGGAACACTGGAGAATCGACCCGCCCCCAGCCCCCGCAGGATTGTGAGCCAGATCGCGACTGCCCACCCACGAGCAACGAGGATCGTGATGGTCGCGAGAAGCATGAACCACCAGTTGAGCTCGACTGAGAGCAAGAGGTCGTAGTCGACGGTGAACAGATACGCGATGAGGAACGCGCCGAGCAAGACGTAGAAGACCCAGGGGATCAATCGCTTCGCGAGTGCGGTTGCTCGAGATCGCCGCGAGGGAGTCTCCTCGGGCCCAGTCATGATGGCTCTTTCATCGCGCTGCAGACTACCAACCTCCGGGAGCGCCGCTGGTCGTCAGCAGCGGGTATCCGGTCGCCGTAGAGTTGGATCAAGGCCGAGCCCGCAATCTACTTGCGCCGTCCTTTGCCCTGCCTGGTGGCCGCAACAGACAAGCTGAGGCCGATAGTCTCGTTCGCGGTTCGAGGGCGTCATCGTCGTGAGCCGGAGAACAGGCGTCTTGTGATGCTGGTTGTTGAGCGCACGCTCGCAGCCCACACGCTATCTAGTGGAGAGGACCGCTCGAGTGCAGTCGAAGCAGAAGATCGCTCGTCGTGTGCGGGCCCTGGCCGAAAACAGGCTGGTGTTGGCGGTCGAGGACTGGCGGGGATCCGCCATTCTCAGGAAAGCAGGGAAGTCACACGTCCCGGCTCATCACTCCGACGCTCACATCCTTCTCGCACCACCAGGCGCGGGAAACATCGGCGATCAAGCGATGGTCGAGGCCTTCGTCGCCTCGGTCAGCGGTCCCGTACTCATCATCACGAGGCGCGCAGGTGATGTGGGGGAGATGCCCCAGGAGCTCGCGGATCGCTCGACCGTCGTCGCGATGCCCGGCTTGCTGTACGGCCTGCCATGGCAGCACCTCCGTGACCTACGGCGCCTTGCCCCGCGACTTCGAGGTGCTCTTTCCTTCTCGGTCGTCGGTGCCGACATCATGGATGGCGCCTACTGGGAGTCTCCGTCGGTGAGACGATTCCGCCTGGCCCGCTTCGCTGCCGAGCTCGGAGTCGACGCTCGCGTGCTGGGCTTCTCCTGGAACGATGCGCCCTCGCCCGCGGCGCGTCGCGAGATGGTCCGGGCGTCGCGTGCCCTTGACTTGCTTGCGAGAGACCCGAAGTCCGTCAGTCGACTCATCGCAGACGGAGGCGAACGGGTTGTACCGGTTGCCGACATCGCCTTGCTCACCGAACCTCGGCCGATCACTGAGATCGGCCTCGAGGGATGGTGCACCGAGCAGCGGTCCGAGGGTCGTCGAATCGTGCTCCTGAACTCCAACGGTCTCATCGAAGCGAGTAGCGGCCTCGTCGACACGTACGAGGCGCTTATCAACTCCCCAGTCGGAAGCTCGTGCGCGTTCGTCGCTCTACCCCATGTCTCGAGAGGCGTGCCGAGTGACATCGACTTGGTCGATGCGCTGATGGAGAAAGTAGGTGACACGGCGGAGGTCTTTCCCATCAGACGCCTGCTCTCCCCCGGCGAGGTCGCGTCTCTCGCGTCTCTCGCCGACCTTGCAGTGACCGGTCGCATGCACCTGTCGATCTTGTCGGCGAGTGTCGGGACACCCACCGTGACTGTGGGGTACCAAGGCAAGGTGGCGGGCTTCTACGAGCTACTCGGCACGTCGAGTTTCATCAATGGTGGCGCGGAAGCCCGACGAGGCCTACTCTCGCTCGTCGAGGAGTCGCTGAGAAATCTTGATGAACTGACATCTACCGTCGAGCTCGCGCGGGAGGGTCTGCGAGACAAGGCACGTCGCAACGTGGCCGGACTAGATAGAGCGCGTTGACTCGGCTGATCCAGTCGTGAGTGGGTGGGGGAACTCTCAATCTCGGAGTACACAACTGACATAGAGAGCCCATTCCGCGACTGACTTGTCGGGGCGACGTGCAACGCCATTGCTCATCTCACTCAGAAGGGCCCTGTCGCTGGCTTTCTGGATCGCATCCGCGAGCGCGCGTGTGTCGAGCGGGGGGACGACGAGTCCCGTCACCGCTTCTTCGATCTCGTCAGAGAGGTCGCCGACGTCGGTCACGATCACCGGGCGCAGGTGAGCGAACGCGAGGTCGGTCACAATGCTTGATGTGCCACTCCTGTACGGCAGAACCACGACGTCGTTGCGCGCGAAGATGGCCGCCATCTCGGTAGTTTCGACATACCCATCGCGAAGCTGCACACGATCCGAGATCCCCAGCCGATGAATCTGCTCCTGGTACTTGTCCACCGGCTCCCAGAAGTGACCGGCAACTTCCAGCTCTACTGAGTCCGTCAGGGCGAGCGCCTCAAGCAGGTGGTCCAGGCCCTTGTAGTGCCGGACCATGCCGAAGAACAGGAGCCGCAGAGGGCCTGTCGACGTCAGATAGGGCGGAGGCGTAGGTTCTGATCCCTCGCCGATTCCGGGGAACGGAAGCGGCGACACTGTGACACAGCTCGCCTTCACGCCCAGCCCGCGGGCGAGCTCTGCTTGGGCTTCGTTGTGAACGATCAACCGATCCATCCGGGTCAACATCCACCGCATGAGGAATCGGTCGAGCCGGCTGCTTTCGTGCGGGACTACGTTGTGAACGATCGCGACCCTCTCCGTCGCGACGCGACCGATCAGGCTGGGCGCATAGGGAACAGCATGAAAGGGAGTCACTACTGCGAAAATGGACGTGTCTGCGTTCCTGAGTCGCCGTCGAAGTGAGATCCAGGAGAGAGGGGAGTACCACTTCAGGCGCTCGACAACGTGGGGGAAGAGCGGAAGCTCGGGCTTATCGGCGGGGAGCTCGCCCAGCCCGTTTCGAGACCTTCTGGGGTACTGGGCGCTCCAGGATTCGATGCGAGTGTTTACGCCCCGCTGCAACAGTTCATGGGCAAGCCGCGTGTTGTGCTGGGCAATTCCTCCAGTATGCGGGTGGGTGGGGCCGACGATGACTACGTTCTGGGGGCTTGCCATGCGTCCTCGTCCTTATTCCTCCTGCGCTGAGAAGCGCGTGCTGCGGCATGCGCTCGCGCCACCCCGCAAGCCTAACCACCCTCGACTCTCAGCGTGCAGCACGCAGCGCGGGCGATGGTTGACGGCACGCGCTGATGCGCGCTCCGAGTAGGCTCGTCGCTGGCGCTCCCCGCGTCGATCCTCACCGTCAAGCAAAGGGACAGCAGTGGCACAAGTCTGGGTGGTCGTTCCCGCCTTCAATGAGGCTGAAAACCTCGAAGTCGTCATTCCTCAGATCGTCACCGCACTCGCGGAGATTGGAGAGGGCAGCGTTCTCGTCGTCGACGACGGTTCGACTGATGAGACTGCGGAGGTCACGAGGGGGTTGGCGAGTGACGACGCGACCGTGCGGCTCGAGCAGATGGGTCGCAACACCGGCAAAGCTGCGGCGCTCAAGCGAGGGTTCTCGATCGCGGTCGAGTCAGGCGCCGAGATCGTCGTCATGATGGACGCCGACGGCCAGGACGACCCGCGCGAGTTGGCGGGCTTGGTGGGCAAGCTGGACGAGGGATTCGATCTCGTCACGGGTGCTCGTCTCTTGCGGCGGGACCGCTTCATCAAGAAGTACACGTCGCGGCTCTACAACAAGACCACGTCGATCATTGCTGGCGTTCCCGGCAAGGACTTCAACTCCGGATTCAAGGTCATGCGGGCGTCCGTCGCCGACAACGTGAGGCCGATGATGTACGGCGAGCTTCACCGGTACCTCACGGTCATCGCGGCATGGATGGGCCACCGTGTCACTGAGGTTCCGGTCGAGCATCACCGCCGCATGTTCGGGTCGAGCAAGTACGGTCTCGCCCGCTTCTGGCGCGGGTTCATGGACCTGCTGACCGTGCGATTCATCATGAGCTACGAGCACCGACCCTCCCACCTGTTCGGCGGGCTGGGTTTCGTCTCACTGCTCGCGGGTATCTCGATCCTCGTCTACCTCACCATCACCTGGTTCCTGGGTGCTCCGCTTGGTGACAGGCCTCTTCTCATCGCCGGGTTCTTGCTCGTCGTCGTGGGAATCCAGCTGCTCGTGTTCGGTCTGCTCGCGGAGTTGGTCGTCTACGGCCGAAACCGCGACCGCTGAGACGCACCTGGCGGTCGATCTGCGAGTGCACGCGAGTGCACGGGGGATTTCCAGCCCACTTTGATCCAATAGCCGGCAGGGGTGCCCGCCGACCGCCCCGGCCCTGGCTACTCGGTTGGCCGGGCGAGATCCCAGACGATGTAGCCACGGCCATTGACATCGAGCTGTGCGTGGATTCGAGTGAATTCAGCATCTAGAACGCCTGGCAAGTCAGGCATCCGCTTGACCCCGAGATGGTTAAAGAAGACGAGCATGCGGTCCGCGTCTGTCGGAATTGAGGCAAGAAGCTGCGAGTAGTCGCCAGATCGTTCCTCCGCCATAGTGAATACGCGATCGGGTCTGATCTCGTCGCTGTAGCGCTCGAAGTACACGATCGCACGAGACCGTTCCTGGAAACCTGTTTCCACAAGAAAGTAGTCCGTCTCCGGCGATGCCTCGACAACTTGGATGACGCGGGCAACGTTTCCGCGCCAGTCGTGTTTTCTGTCCGTTGCCGCGTCGAATCCCGCGGGGACCACCATTAGCGCGATAAGTAGAGCGGTGGCCGTCGACACAAGATTGCCCGGTTCTGTCGCGGCCAGGGACTTTCGCTGTATCGCGAGCACCAACGTCGCGATTCCGATGACTACGAGAGCTGTCAATGGCGGAACAGAATAGACGAAGTATCTAAGGCTGTAGCGTTCGACGCCAGCGATAGTGAACACCACGTAGGTAATCAACAATGGAAGCGATGACCAGATCAACAATATTGCGTAGAGCCAGTCTCTCGAACCGAGTCTCGACTGGCGATTGGCAAAGATCCGCCACAAACTCAGAACCCCAACCATGGCCAAGAGAATCGCGACTGCAGGAACGATGAAGCGGAAGTCAGCGAGGTTCTGGCGAAGCACGACCGCGATAAAGAGATCCCAGGGAGTCGTGGATGCAGCAGAGCCCTCGACGGCGAACGAGTCAGACAGTCGACCGTAGCGTCCGAAGAAGACCTGTCCCCATAGGGCCAAGAATGCGAGGGGGGCGGCGAGGCTCAAGGACGCTCCAACGAGAAGCGGCCTCCACCAGTCGCGAGGGTGACGCTCAGTCAAGATGAACAACAACAGCGCCAGCGCCTGCGCGATCAGCCAGAAGAGGTTGTAGTAGTGGGTCATGATGAGACCAATGTTCGCCAGCACCACTCCGATCACTGACGGCCAGTGCTCGCCGATGCTCCAATTACCCGAGGATTTCAGCGCCAGAAGGGTCTTTAGCAGGAGCGCCATCGAGACGGTTGCGAGCAACATCGTGAGTCCATATGAGCGGGACTCCACGGCATAGGTCATGGAGACTGCCATCACGGAATAGCTGGCGCCAGCGACGAAAGCCAGGTAGCGAGACCATTGGTGTCGGACGATTCGGTAGAGGACGTACCCGGACAACGTGACGGCGACGTTGGAAAGCATGCGCGTAGCCACTTCTCCATCGCCGAACACGCTCATCCAGGCGTAGAGCAAGAACTGGTAGAAGGGCGGATGCACCGAGTTCTCAGAGAGGGTGACTACCGAGTCGATGATCGTCGGGTTCCAGATTCCGTGCACGTAGACAGAGAGGATCTCGTCGTTCCAGTACGAGTTCCAGTCCGACAAGTAGGTGCGCAGGATGAAGACCGCGATGAGGAAGGCCACAATCGCACGATCGCTCGCGATCGTGGACGCGGTGTTCTTCCCGGCGGTTGCCAGTCGCGACCCGATTCGATCCACGAGTGAAGTGTTCGGCGAGCTTCGCTCTGGATCCACAGTCATGAACCCCGATAGTACGCGAGCCACGTGTCACTGATGCGCGCAAGGCCCGTGATTTCGGCTCGCGCCAAAGGGTCGAACTCGCTGCGGCGGCGCGTCCGTCGTTCTCGCGCCCGTTAGCCTGGAGTCGTGGGCACACTGAAGTGGCGAGGGTTGGCGTTCGTCGTGAGCGTTGCGACGCTTGCGGGCGTAGCGCTACTGATCTGGGCGACCGCCACTAATGACCTTTCACTGGCACTCTTCGGCCTCGCGCTCACCTTGTCCGCGGTTGTGCTTGCCTCGCTCGCAACCCTGTCCTCAATCCGTCGGCTCATCAGGGTTCAAGATGCGGCGCTTCGCTCCAAGGACCTTGCGAATCTGAAGAGCGCCATGGCGAGTGTTCAACGCACCCTCGGCGCAGCTCCGGGCTCCCTCGAGGCGCGCCTGCGCCACCACGTGATCAGGGACACCTCGGCGCTGTTGACCCTCCATGACCTCTACCCGGCCCCCGGGGAGCACGTACCTCTCACCAGTTGGTCGGCATACCCGGCCACCGCCCTCATGCTCACCGAGCACGTTCGCGAGCTGCCGGCAGGTAGCACCGTGCTCGAGCTGGGCAGCGGGGCGACCACCGTGTGGATGGCCCTCGCATCCCGACGGCGCGGGGGAGACGTGCGCATCGTCAGCCTCGAAGCATCCCCCGACTTCGCCGAGGTGACGCGCACCGCCGTGCGCCGCAACGGCGTCAACGACCTCGTCGACCTGCGCGTCGCCGCCCTCGACGCGGTCACCACCAAGCACGGCGAGCAGCAGTGGTACGAGGCCCCGTCGTGGAACGACGTGAGTGGCATCGGCCTGCTCGTCGTCGACGGCCCTCCCGGCGGAACGGGCCCGCACGCCCGCTACCCCGCGGTCGAACTGCTGGCCGATCGGCTCGCGCCGGGCGCGATCGTCGTCATCGACGACGCCGACCGCGACGACGAGAAGGCCATGCTCGCCGACTGGCTCACGCTCGACCGCGACGGCCGCCACCCCGAGATCCTCGAAGTGCGCGAGAACGCCACAGCACTGCGCATGCCCTGACCCGTACCACCTCAGCGTCACCACAGAGACACCCCACCCGGCCCCCACCAAGAAGAACGACTCAGCATGACCCGACATGCGCACCACACCGCCCCGCGCGCCGCCCGCGCGCTCTCGCAGCAAGCCCCCGACGTGCTCGTGCGGCATGCCGCCGCGACCGCATCACCCGTCACGCTCGCCGCCCTCGCCCACGCGGCGAGAGCTGCTCCGCCCGAGCGAACCCTCGACAGCCTCGTCGCGCTGGCCCGCGCGCATCGCGTGCTCGGGCTGGGCCTCACGCCGGAGGGCGAGGCCGGCCGACTCTTCCGCGAGGCGGCCGAGCGCATGGACGGTGATCGGGCATCCCGACGGCACCGCGACCGCGTCGTGGAGGGCCTCATCAGCACACGGCAGATCACCCTCGCTCGCGAGCTCGACGAGCGCGTGCCCGGCACCACCGATCGCGCCCACCTCTTTCGGCAGGACATCGCCAACCCTTTCCTCGAAGGCAGCGTCTCTCCGGCCGACGACGCCGTGGACCGGTGGCTGCATCTCGCGGGCGAGCGCCACCGCGCCGATGGCATCGAACCCCTCACCCTGCGCGACAGCGGAGCGACAGTGTTCGACCGCCTCACCGCCGACTCGAGCCGGCGCATCGACGAGGGCCCGCTGATCTCCGTCGTCATGACCACCTACCGCCCCGACCACATGGTCGAGACCGCGGTGCGGTCGATGATCGTGCAGACCTGGCAGAACTGGGAGCTGCTGCTCGTGGACGACGCCTCGCCGGCCGACTACCAGGACTTCCTGCAGTCGCTCGGCGACCTCGACGAGCGCATCCGCCTCATCCGCTTCGACGACAATGCCGGAGTTCACCGCAGACGTGCCGACGGTTGGCGGGAAGCGCGCGGCGACTACCTCACCGCGCAGGACTCCGACGACTGGGTGCACCCCCGACGCCTCGAACGCCAGCTGAGCCACCTCATCGAGGAATCGCCGATCCCCGCGACGATGCTGCACACGAGCCGGATGACCGAGCGAGGCGGCTGGGTGCACCCCGGTGGAGCGTGGCGACAGGCGATGCATTCGAGCCTGCTCATGCACCGCACCGTGTGGGAGGCCCTCGGAACCCTCGCCGACGAGCGCCGCAGCGCCGACGCCGAGTACCGGCGCAGAATCGAGGCCGCGTTCGAGCAGGAGATACCGGCCGAACCGACCCTCGCCCCGCTGACCCACATTCGCCGCTACGACGCGTCGGAGAGCGCGCAGGGCTTCAGCATGATGCGCATGCACCCCGGCTACCGCGCCTACCGCAGTGCCTTCACCGCCTGGCACGGTGAACGACGCGGCGATCACGTCGCCCTGCGATACGACCCGCGTCGGGATGCGCCACGGTTTCCCGTGCCAGCGATCGTGCGCGCAGAAGCTCCGCCGCAGCATGAGCTCGACGTGCTGTACGTGCTCGACCCGCGCGAGTGCGAGCGCGCAGAGGCGCTGCACCGCGCCGTTGTGGAAGAGCTCTCCTCGCTCGTGGACCGCCGGCTCAGGGTCGGGGTGATGGCCATGCTCTCGCCCCACCTCGCACACGCGCACGAGTCGAGCCCTGTCGAGTTGCAGGCACTCGTGTCGACCGGTCGCGTCGCCGAGGTCATGCTCGACGAGGCGGTCACCGTCGTCCGGCTCGTCGTGCGGCACCCCGAAGCGCTGCTCGGCGTCGCACACGACAGCCCGACGGTGCACGCTCGCCGTGTGGAGATCGTGCGAACCGACCGCACCGAACGGCTGCTGCCCCGATCCGTCACGACACGAGCGGTGCGGCGCGACGCGCTCGCGCGGCTCGTGCACCCCGGCTACCGCCTGCGCAGGCCCCGCGCCACCCGGTTGTTAGGCTCCTGACGTGCTCATCACGCCGCTCGACATCCCTGACGCCCACCTCATCGAGCCGCGCGTCTTCAGCGACGAGCGCGGCGCTTTTCTCGAATGGTTCCGGGCTGACCGGCTCGCGGAGACCCTCGGGCGCCAGGTGCCGATCGTGCAGGCGAACACGTCGGTCTCGGCGCGCGGCGTCGTGCGGGGCATCCACTTCGCCGACGTGCCTCTCGGCCAAGCGAAGTACGTGACCGTCACGCGGGGAGCGATCGTCGACTACGTCGTCGACCTTCGGGTCGGCTCGCCCACCTTCGGGCAGTGGCAGGGTGTCGAGCTGAGCGCCGACAACCACCACGCGCTCTTCCTCGCCGAAGGCCTCGGGCACGCTTTCGTCTCCCTCGCCGACGACACCTCCGTCAGCTACCTCGTCACCGACGTCTTCCGCCCTGAGCGCGAGCACGCCGTGCACCCGCTCGACGGCGACCTCGGCCTCGACTACCGGATGCCGGTCGGCGAGCTCATCCTCTCTGCCAAGGACGAGGCGGCGCCGGGCTTCGCCCAGGCGCAGGAGGACGGCCTGCTGCCCACCTGGCAGGACTGCCAGCAGCGGTATCGCGACCTGGCGGTCTGATGCGCGTCATCGTCGTCAGCCACAGCGCCGCCGACCACCTGGGAGGAGCCGAGCAGTCGCTGCTGGCCCTGCTCGACCACTGGACCGCCGCTGACCCCGCCGTCGAGCCGATCGTCGTCGGCCCCGCCCCCTCCACCGCCATGACCCGCGAGGTGCTCGCGCGCGGCTGGGCGTCGACCGACCTCGCCATGACCGGCTGGGCCGTGTGGGAGGCCGACGGCGGGCGCGCGCAGCGCCGCCAGCGCGAGATCGAGAACGCCGCCGCCACCCGCCGCATCATCGAGATCGTCGAGCGGGAGCAGCCCGACCTCGTCATCACCAACACCCTCGTCATGCCGTGGGGCGCCCTCGCCGCCGCCCACGTCGGCGTGCCCCACGTCTGGTTCGTGCGCGAGTTCGGCGAGCGCAGCCAAGGGTTCCTCTACCCCGACGGGCGCGACGCCGCCCTGCGCGACATCGGCGCGCTCTCGCACACCGTCGTCGCCAACTCCCGTGCCGTCGCCGACGAGCTGCAGCCGCACATGCCCGAGCGCGACATCGCCGTCGTCTACCCGCCCGTCGACCTCGAGCGCGTGCGCGAGGAAGCCCTCGAGCCGCGAGCGCCCGACTTCAGCGACGCCGACCGCTTGAAGGTGGCCGTGCTCGGCCGCGTCACCCGCAGCAAAGGGCAGTGGCGCGTCGTCGAGGCGCTCGCACGACTCGAGTCGAGCGCCGTGGAGGTGCGCTTCATCGGCGGCGTGCTCGACGCCCGCGCCGACGAGCAGCTGCTGCGCCGCGCGGCACGGTTGACGGTGGCCGCCGACCTGCGCTTCCTCGGCGAGCAGCCCAACCCCTTCTCGATCGTCGCGCAGGCCGACGTGTGCATCATCCCGAGCGAGAAGGAGGCCTTCGGCCGCTCCACGCTCGAGTGCCTCGCGCTCGGCAAGCCCGTGCTCACCACGCGCAGCGGCGCGGGGGCCGAACTCGTCGACGACCGCCGCACGGGTGCCGTCATCGACGCCGACGACTTCGACGCGTGGGCGCGCGCACTGCGCGCCTACCTCGAGCATCGCGAGCTCATCGCGGCGCACGGCGAGGCCGCGCGGCAGCGCGCCGACGACATCGCGGCGGGGCCGCACTCCCTGCCCCTCGCCGTGTCAGTGCTCACTGCAGCGGCGGGCGGCGCGCCCGGGGCGCTGCCTGAGCGGTGGCGCTCGTGGGTCGAGCGCCTCGACGAGACGGCGGCCGCGAGCACCCGCGGGCTCGCCACCCGCGCGCGGCTCACCCGCCTCGCCACGCTCGGCCTGCGCGCTGCGCGGCACCCCGTGCGAGCATCCCGTCGCGTGCGCGCGCTCCTGGCGCGCCGATAGTCGCCCGGCGCACCCGCTGGTCATCGATACGATGGCCGAATGGACTCTTCCACCCCGGCGGTGCCGTAGTGCGCGGCATCATTCTCGCCGGCGGCTCCGGCTCGCGGCTGTGGCCCATCACCAAGGGCATCTCGAAGCAGCTCATGCCGATCTACGACAAGCCCATGATCTACTACCCGCTGTCGACGCTCATCACGGCGGGCATTCGCGAGGTGCTCGTCATCACCACGCCCGAGTACCGCGACCAGTTCGAGACGCTGCTCGGCGACGGCAGCCAGCTGGGCATGTCGATCCAGTACGCCGTGCAGCCGCAGCCCGAAGGTCTCGCGCAGGCCTTCCTCATCGGCGCCGACTTCATCGGTGACGACAGCGTGGCCCTCGTGCTCGGCGACAACATCTTCCACGGCGCCGACCTCGACCGGGCCCTGGCTGCAGCGGGCTCCCTCGACGGCGGGCTCATCTTCGCCTACGAGGTCGCCGACCCGAGCGCCTACGGCGTCGTCGAATTCGACGAGAGTATGACCGCCGTCTCCATCGAGGAGAAGCCCGCCCACCCCAAGAGCAACTACGCCGTGCCCGGGCTCTACTTCTACGACAACGACGTCGTCGACGTGGCGAGAGGCATCGTGCCGAGCGCGCGCGGCGAGCTCGAGATCTCGTCGATCAACGAGCACTACCTGCACGCTGGTCGGCTCACCGTACAGCCACTCGAACGCGGCACCGCCTGGCTCGACACCGGCACCGTCGCCTCGATGATGGAGGCCGCCGAGTACGTGCGTGTCATCGAGCACCGGCAGGCGCACAAGATCGGCTGCATCGAAGAGCTCGCCTGGCGCGCTGGGTGGATCGACGACGCCGCTCTCGCCGCCCTCGCCGAACCGCTTGTCAAGAGCGGCTACGGCGCCTACCTGCAGAGGCTGCTGACCCGTGCTGGCTGAGTTCAAGGCGCTCCTCAAGCCCTACCTCGCGCCGATACTCAGGTTCAGCCGCGCCGAGATTCTCGTGGGCCTCGCCCTGCTCGCTCAACCCGCGGTGCTCATCTTGCTCGCCCTCGTGATCACCGCGATCGAGTACCCCTGGCTCGTGCTCGCCTGGTTCGTGCAGTTCCTCCTGCTGAGCGTCTACGGCCTCGTGCTGCTGCGCCGTCGACTGCGCACGCGGGCGCCCGCGCGGCACAACCCTCAGGTCACCGGGTTCCTCTCGCCTGGCCTGCTCGAAGACCTCGCGGACACGGCGCCCATCAGCCTCGCCCCGTTCTCGCGACGGCGCAGCATGAACAGACTCGCCGAGCGAGCCGCCCCCAACGAGATCGTCGCCTACGCCCTGCACGCGGGCACGCGGCCCGTCATCGACGCCCTCGCCCTGCGCGCGACGGCCGGGGCGCTCGACGTCGACGCGCTCGTCGCGGTCTCGCGCCTCGGCCCGCCCGCCGCCTCACGGTCGCTCGGCACTGTCGATGTCGACCTGCTCGTCGGCCTCGCGCGGGTCGCGAGCATCCACGACCTCGGCGACGGTGCGGCGGAGGCGCTGCTCGACCTCGCCGTCGCCCGCAGCGCGCACGCGAGCGACGCCTCGCAGGTGCGCGTGGCTGAGCTGTGCGTCGCCGCCCGCCGGTTCGCCGACGCCGCCGTCGTTCTCGACCAGGTGGAGACCGAGTCGTGGCAGCGCCGACTGCTGCTCGCCGACCTCGTCAATCCGCACATCCCAGAGACCGGCGCGAGCGACGAGGAAGCGTGGCTCGCGCTGTGCAACGCGTCGTTCGCCGCCGCGGGCCTCGAGCCGATCGCGATGGTGGGCGACCACGGTCTGCCCTTCGACCGCCTCGCAGCGCCGGCAGCGCCGCCCTCGAGCGTGAGCGGCCCGCGCGTGACCGTCATTATGAGCGCCTACCGCCCCGACGAGGACACCCTGCACGCGGTGCGCTCGATCATCGACCAGACCTGGCGCGACTGGGAGCTGCTCGTCATGGACGACGCCTCCGGTGCCGAGTACGACGACATCTTCGCCCGCATCGACGCGCTCGACGAGCGCGTGACCGTCGTGCGAGCCACCGAGAACGCCGGCACCTACGTGCGCCGCAACGAGGCGATCCAGCGCGCGACGGGCGAGTTCGTCACGATGCAGGACTCCGACGACTGGAGCCACCCGCGCCGCCTCGAGCTGCAGGTGCAGCACCTTCTCGCGCACCCCGACGCACCGGCCAACCTCAGCTCGGCGCTGCGGGTCACGAGCGATCTGCTGTTCACGCAGGGCCGGGGCCTCTACCTACGCCTCGCCGAGCCGTCGCTGCTGTTCCGCCGGGAGCTCGTCGTGGGCCGCATCGGCTACTTCGACTCGACGCGCAAGTCGGCCGACTCTGAGTACCGCATTCGCATCGGGGAGGCCTTCGGCGACGAGGTGCCGCACCTCGTCACGCGCGGCCCCCTCATGCTCATGCGCTTCGACACCGCCTCGCTCAGCGGCAGCGACCTGGCCGACGGCTGGACTCACCCGGCGCGCGTCGCCTACCGCAGCGCCTACAAGCGCTGGAGCTCCGCCGCCTCCGCCCCGCACCTGCCCTTCCCGCTCGAGCAGCGCCCCTACTCGGCGCCGACGCGCATCACGGGCGAGAACCCCGACCGCGGTCGGGTCGACACCCTCGTCGTCGCCGACGTGCGCACCGGCGGCCCCTTCGACAAGAACGTCGGCACGCTGCGCACGATGCTGAAGGCCGAGCACGCGGCCGGCCGCACGACGGCGATCCTGCACGCCCCCGGCTTTCTGCACTCCGCGCAGGAGAAGCCGTGGAGCGGCGCCTACCACGCGATCATCGACGACGGTCTCGCTCTCGAAGTGTTCGCGCTGGGGGAGACGGTGCAGGCGGGCACGGTCGCCATCTGGGGGCCGGATGCTCTGCTCGGCGTGCCCGAACGTCACGGCGTGACCGCCGACGAGGTCGTGCTTGTCGCCCACCCCACCGAGCAGGGCGCGATCGTCGTGCCCGACTACGCCGAGCAGCTGTGCCGCGAGCGTTTCGGGCACGCGCCGCGTCGCGCCCCGTCGGGTCGCCTACACTGAGACGGTTGTCCCGGCCCGCGAGGTGCCCCAGGCCCGTCGAAAGCACAGGATGAAGTATCTGAAGGAGCTGCTCGGTACCCGCGAGCTGCTGGCGAACCTCACCATGCGCGAGGTCAAGGGCCAGTATCGGCGCACGGTGCTCGGCCAGCTGTGGTCGCTGCTCAACCCGATCGCGACCATGCTCGTCTACACGGTCGTGTTCTCCTTCATCTTCCGCGCCGACCCCGACCCGGGTGACCCGAGCGGGCTCAACATCTACCCGCTGTGGCTCATGTGCGGTCTGCTGCCGTGGCTGTACTTCTCGCGCGTCGTCAACGGCGGCCTCAACTCGATGGTGTCGAACGCGAACCTCATCAAGAAGGTGTACTTCCCGCGCATGCACCTGCCGCTCTCCGTCATGTCGTCCGTCGGCATCACGTGGGGCATCGAGATGGGCGTGCTCACCCTCGCACTCTGGATCTTCGGCGGCTTCCCGCTCCCGTGGCTGCCGCTCGTCATCTTCACCATGGG
This sequence comes from Microcella pacifica, assembly GCF_009371975.2. Lineage (GTDB taxonomy): Bacteria > Actinomycetota > Actinomycetes > Actinomycetales > Microbacteriaceae > Microcella > Microcella pacifica. Next base: position 11,983 of record NZ_VIKT02000025.1, on the reverse strand, counting down.
GCTGCTCGCGCTCTTTGCCGTGGGCGTCGCGATGATGCTCGCCATCCTCAACGTGCACTTCCGCGACACGCAGCACTTCACGACGATCGTGCTGCAGATGTGGATGTACCTGACGCCGATCATCTACCCGATCAGCCTCGTCGAGGACGCCGCGCGCGACATCGGCGACTGGGTGCTGTTCGTCTACCGTCTGAACCCCATGGAGCACTTCGTGGGCGTGTTCCGCAACCTCCTCTACGACAACCGGCTGCCCTCGCTCGACGACACCCTGTGGGTGTTCGGCGCCGCCGGCATCGTCTTCGCCCTGGGCTTCCTGATCTTCTCGCGCAACGAGAAGCGATTGGCTGAACTGCTGTGACCTCGACCACTACGAACCCGCCCGCCGTGATCGTCGACAACGTGTCGAAGAAGTTCCGGCTCTACAAGGAGCGCAACCAGACGCTCAAGTCGGCCGTCATGCGCGGCCGCAAGACCGTCGCCGAAGACTTCTGGGCGGTGCGCGACGTCTCCTTCGAGGTGCCGCAGGGTCACACGTTCGGCCTCATCGGCCGCAACGGCTCGGGCAAGTCGACGCTGCTCAAGACCCTCGCCCGCATCTACCACCCCGACCAGGGCTCCATCACCCTCAACGGCACGGCAGCCTCGATGCTCGAGGTCGGCAGCGGCTTCCACCCCGAGCTCACGGGGCGCGAGAACATCTACCTCAACGGCTCCATCCTCGGCCTCAGCCGCAAGCAGGTGAAGGCCAAGTTCGACGAGATCGTCGACTTCTCGGGCGTCGAGAAGTTTCTCGAGCAACCCGTCAAGAACTACTCGTCGGGCATGTACGTGCGCCTCGGCTTCTCCGTCGCCGTGCACACCGAGCCCGACATCCTCGTCGTCGACGAGGTGCTCGCCGTCGGTGACGGCGCCTTCCGCGAGAAGTCGCGCCTGAAGTTCCTCGAGTTCACGGGCGCCGGCCGCACCGTCATCTTCGTCTCGCACGCCCTGAACCAGGTCAAGGAGATGTGCGATCAGGTGGCGTGGCTCGAGAAGGGCCGCTTGCGCGAGGTCGGCGACGCCACCGAGGTGACCGACCGGTACGAGAAGGCCCTCGCCGACGAGAAGGAGTAGCCGCGGCGGCTGCCCGGCCCGCGCAGCCGGTCAGCGCGTTCGGCGCACCACCCACGCTGCGCGCACCCGCAGCGCCGTGCTGAGCCCCGCCCGCACCGGCCACAGCCACCACCCCCGGTACTTGCTCAGCAGAAACCGCCGTGCGCTCTCGTGGTGCACGCGCACCATGCGCGCCGACTCGGTCGTCGTCGCGTGCGCTCCCGTGTGGATGACCGTGGCGCTCGGCGCGAAAACGTTGCGGTACCCGGCGAGACCCGCGCGGTAGCCCAGATCGACGTCTTCGAAGTACATGAAGTAGCCGTCGTCGAACCCGCCGAGCTCGTCGAAGACGCTCCTCCGCACGAGAACGCACGCCCCCGAGAGCCAGCCGGCATCCCGCTGCTCGCCGCTCGGGGCGCGCTCGTCGCGGTACCGCGTCGTCCACGGGTTCGACTGCCACACCGTCACGAAGAGCGCGTGGCCGATGCCCGTGCGCAGCGACGGCACCGAGCGGGCGGAGGGGTAGAGGGTCTCGTCGGCGTTGCGGATCGCCGGGCCGACGATCGCGATGCGCTCATCGGCCGTCGCGACCGCGAGGAGCGCGTCGACGCTGCCCGGCAGGAGCACGACGTCGGGGTTGCACAGCAGCACCCACTCGACCGAGGCCGGCAGCGCGGCGACGCCCGCGTTCATACCGCCGCCATAGCCGGGATTGTCGGGCAGGGGCACGTAGTGGCCGCCGTGCTGCTGCGCCAGTTCGCCCGCGAGCGAGCCCTCGCCGGGCAGGTTGTCGACGACGACGAGCTCGAGAGGCTGCTCGCTCGCCCGCTCGAGCGAATCGAGCAGATCGGGCAGCACTGCGTTGGAGCGGAAGGCGACCGTCACGACACCCACCCGGGCGGTCTCGGAATCGTCGCGGCGGGTCATGGTGGTTCGAATCCTACCGGCGGGCCTCGGCGTGGCCGGCGGTCGTAGGCTGACGGGATGACCTCGCCCGCGCAGCCCGACCGGCTCACCGTCTCGGTCGCCCTGTGCACGCGCAACGGGGAGCGGTTCGTGGCCGAGCAGGTGCGCAGCATTCTCGCCCAGCGCCCCGCACCGCTCGAGCTCGTCGTCGGCGACGACGACTCGAGCGATGACACTCTGGCGATCATCGACGCCACTCTCGCCGAGGCGCGCGCCGCCGACCCTGCCGTGCAGACCGAGCTCGTGGTGCGACGCCACAGCCCGCCGCTCGGCGTCGTCGGCAACTTCGCCGATGCGATGGCGCACTGCCGGGGCGACCTCATCGCCCTGAGCGATCAGGACGACGTGTGGCGCGCCGACAAGCTCGCCCGCCTCGTGCCCCTCTTCAGCGCGGATGCCCGGCTGCAGCTCGCGCACTCCGACGCGCGCCTCGTCGACGGCGAGGGCGAGCCCCTCGGTCTCACGCTGCTCGACGCGCTCGAGGCCACCGCCGCGGAGCGCGAGGGCCTGGCCGCGGGCGACGCGTTCGCCGTGCTCCTGCGCCGCAACCTCGTCACGGGCGCGACGGTCGTGCTGCGCCGCACCCTGCTCGAGCGCGCCGCACCGCTGCCCGCCGAGTGGGTGCACGACGAGTGGCTCGCCGCGGTCGCGGCGGCGCACGGCCCGCACGCCCTGCGCCTCGTGCCGGAGCCGCTCATCGACTACCGGCAGCACGGCGCCAACGAGATCGGGGCGCGCAAGCCCACCATGGCCGACCGCTGGGCGAAGCTGCGCGAGCCCCGCGACGGCCGAGCGCCGCTCCTCGCCGAGCGCACGCGCCTGCTGGCCGACCACCTCGCCACGCTCGACATCGCGCCGGACCGGGTCGCCCAGGCGCGTGCGAAGCACGCGCACGAGGCCCGCCGTCGCGACCTGCCGCGCTGGCAGCCCGCGCGCATCCCCGCCATCGTCGCCGGAGCCGTGAGCGGACGCTACGACCGCTACAGCCGCGGCGCGATCGATGTGCTGCGCGACCTCGTGCAGCCCGCCGGCGGGCGCTCATAGGATGGGGCGGCGGCACAACTGGGAAGGACCACCATGACGCGCGTCGTGATCCTCACCGGCGACCCTGTCGGGGCCGCGATGGCGGGCCCCGCGATTCGCGCGTGGAACATGGCGCTCGAGCTGCAGCGCCACGGCCACGACGTGCGCATCGTCTCGACGAGCGACTCCACGGAGCCGTCCGCGCGCGACGGCGTCACCGTGGAGCGCGTGCGCGCGGGCGACGACCGCGCCTTCCGCGCTCACGAGCGCTGGGCCGAGGTCATCGTCTTCCAGGGCTACGGCCTCGGCCAGTTCGACAGCCTGCGCCGCACCGACCGGTTCCTCGTCGCCGACGTCTACGCGCCCATGCACCTGGAGGCGCTCGAGCAGGGGCGCGACTTGGCCCGAGCGACGTGGAGCCTGCGCGTCGCGACGGCGCGCGACAGCCTCACCGACCAGCTGCGCCGCGCCGACCTCGTGCTGTGCGCGAGCGAGCGGCAGCGCCAGCTCTACCTCGGCCACCTCGCGGCGATCGGTCGGGTGACTCCCGCGACGTACGCGGGCGACCCCGAGCTGCGCGGCCTGCTGGCCCTCGCGCCGTTCGGCCTGCCCACCGAGCCGCCCGCACCCGGTCGCGCCCTGCGCGGCGTGCACACCGCGATCGACGCCGACTCGCGCGTGCTGCTGTGGGGCGGCGGCGTCTACGACTGGTTCGACCCGCTCACCCTGATTCGGGCCGTCGCGCGGGCGAAGGGGTCGGTGCCGGGCATCCGCCTCGTCTTCCTCGGCACTCGCCACCCGAAGGTCGACGAGATGGGCATCGTGCGCCGCGCCGTCGACCTCGCCACCGAGCTGGGCGTCGAAGGCTGCGAGGTCGTCTTCAACGACACGTGGGTGCCCTACGACGAGCGCGGTGCGTTCCTGCTCGAGGCCGACGCGGGCGTGAGCACGCACCACGTGCACGTGGAGACCACGTTCGCCTTCCGCACGCGCATTCTCGACTACTTGTGGGCGGGGCTGCCGATGGTCGTCACCGAGGGCGACGGCTTCGCCGACCTCGTGCGCGAGGAAGGGCTCGGCGTGGTCGTGCCGGCGAACGATGAGGATGCTCTCGCCGACGCCCTGACCGCCGTGCTGACCGACACCGCCGCGGCCCAGCAGTATCGGGCGAACGTGGCCCGCGTGCGCGAGCAGTACACCTGGCCGGTCGTGCTCGAGCCGCTCGTGCGCTTCGTCGACGCGCCCCACCACGCCGCCGACTACGTGCCGGGTCGCGGCGGCATGGGCGCAGGCTCCGGCCGCGCGCGCCGCACCGCGGGGCCCGGTCATGCCGCGCGCATGGCCTGGCACCACCTGCGGCACTCCGGCGTCCGCGGTCTCGCGGCGCGGGTGCGCGCACGGATCGGGCGTCGCTCGTGAGCGAGCGCGGGGTCGCGCGGGCGGCGTCGCAGTTCGTCGAGCGTCGTCGGCCGCTCCTGCTGCTCGTGCTCGCCGCCCTCACCCTCGTGGCCTGGGCCTTCGCTTCGCCGATCGGCTCCTCGCCCGACGACGACTACCACCTGACGAGCTCGTGGTGCGCAGGGCCTGCCGCGGGTGAGCTGTGCGAGCCGGGAGAGGCCGCCGACGAGCGCGTCGTGCCTGAGGCGCTCACCGACATCGCCTGCTACGCCTACGACCCGCAAGCGAGCGCCGCGTGCCAGGGGGAGGAATTCGACTGGTCGACGAGCGAGACCGTCGAGACGGGGCGCGGCAACTTCAGCGGCGAGTATCCGCCCGTCTACTACGCCGTCACGGGGCTCCTCACGGGGGGCGACATCCAGGTGTCGGCGCTGCTCATGCGCCTGCTGAGCGTCGCGCTCTTCCTCGGCCTCAGCGCCGCACTGTGGAGCCTGCTGCCCGAGCGCCGCACGACCCTCGTGTGGGCGTGGCTCGCCACGATGGTGCCCCTCGGCACCTTCCTGCTCGCCTCCAACAACCCCAGTTCGTGGTCGATCATCGGTGTCGGCAGCAGCTGGCTCGCGTTGCTCGGCTACGTCGAGGCGACGGGGCGTCGGCGCATCGGCCTGGGCGCGGTCTTCGTCGTCTCGACTCTCGCCGCGGCCGGCTCGCGCGGCGACGCTGCGCTCTACGCGGGGCTCGCGATCGCCGTCGTGTTCGTGCTCACCGTCACCCCGACGTGGCGCTATGCGAAGCTCGCCGTGCTGCCCGCGGTCATGGCCGTCGTCGCCCTCGCGCTCTTCCTCACCTCGCGCCAGGTCGGCAGCGGCCTGCAGGGGTTCGGGGCGGGCGGCTCGGGCTCCGGCACCGGTGGTGCAGACGACGGCGGTCTCGAGGCCGTCATCACGGGCCCCGCGCTGCTCGCCTACAACGTGCTCAACCTGCCGTCGCTGTGGGCGGGCCTGCTCACCGAGGGCGGCCTCGGCTGGCTCGACGTGCAGATGCCCTCCCTCGTGTCCTTCGCCGTCGTCGGCGTCTTCGTCGTGCTCGCCTTCGTCGGCCTCGCCCGCGTCGAGCGGCGCCGGGCGATCGCCCTGCTGCTCGTCGGCGCCGTGCTCGTGGCCCTGCCGCTCTACGTGCTGCAGGCCGGCGGTGACCGCGTGGGCCAGCAGGTGCAGCCGCGCTACCTCCTGCCGCTCATCGTGCTCTTCGCGGGCCTCCTGCTGCTGAGCCGCACGGGCGCACCGCTGCGCATCTCGCGACTGCAGAGCTGGCTCATCGGCGCAGCTCTTGCGGGGGCGCATTTCGTGGCCCTGCACCTCACGATGCGGCGCTACATCACGGGCATCGACGGCGCCGGGTTCGACCTCGGCGCGGGTGCCGAGTGGTGGTGGGCCGGGCCGGTCGGGCCCAACGCCGTGTGGCTGCTCGGCGCGCTCGCGTTCGCGCTGCTCGTCAGTCTCGCGGTGCCGCTGCTGACGCGGCCTGCGGCGACCGCTCTACGCGGTCAAGTGCCCGAGGGCGATGACGGCGACGCCGTCACGGCGACGCAGGCTCGTCGTACCAGCAGTGATCACCGCTAGACCCGCGAGCCTCTTGGCTCGTTCGACGCTGACCTGCGACGCCAGGCGCTGAAGGTTCGTCGCAGCCCGTTCGATTGCCGTGTCTCCGCCAAGCTTGATCTCGATCGCTGCCCATCGACCGTTCGGCAGTTCGATGATCGCGTCTACCTCGAGCCCGCGCTCGTCGCGATATCGACCCACTGTGCCGCCCATCGTCTCGGCGTAGACGCGAAGATCACGAATCGCCAGCGACTCGAACAAGAACCCGAGGGTTCTGGGGTCATCGAGCAGAGTGGTCGCCGATGCGTCGAGACCCACCGCGGCGAGCGACGGGTCGACGAAGTGCCAGGTCGGCCTCACCCGCAATCGAACTGCCGATCGCAAGTGAGGGCGCCAAGCGGGAAGCTCTTCCAGAACCCCGACTCGATCGAGCGCGTCCAGATACTTGCGCACGCTCTGGGCCGAGACCGAGCCGCCGTCGATCTCCGCCTCGGCGGCGAGCCTCGCGGCTGGAGCCTCGGTGGCGACGTTGCGAGCGATCGCACGCAAGAGCGCGCGCATCCGCAGCGGATCGACTCCCTCGCCGGAGAGCGGAATGTCCACCCGGGTGATGTCATCGAGGTAGGCGTCGAGATACTCGGTCGCAGATCGTTCGGTCTGCTCGACCAGGGCGGGCCACCCGCCACGAACGATCAACTGGGCGTAGTCGTCGACACTCGGGCCGCCGATTCCGGAAATCTCGCCATCGTCGAAGAGGGACCCGAGCGCGACGCACGCGAGAGACTCCCCGCTCTCGCTCAAGGTCATAGGGCGCAGCCGCAACCGGCGAAACCGTCCAGCACCACTGTGGCGTGTGACATCGTCAGCGGGTGTCTGGGAGCCGGTCAGGATGAACTGCCCAGACCGACCCCGAGCGTCGACGGCATGGCGAACGGCGTTCCACACTGCGGGCGCGAGCTGCCACTCGTCGATGAGTCGGGGGGTGTCGCCTCGGAGCACCGTCTCGGGGGCCGCTTCAGCCAGTTCGAGGAGATCCGGCGAAGAGTCGAGCCTCACAGAGCTGGCCGAGTGTCGCAGGGCGGTCGTCGTCTTGCCTACCGCGCGTGCGCCCTCGAGAATCACGGCGCCGAATGTGTGTAGTGCTCGCTCGACAGCAGCATCGATGATGCGAGTGCGATAGTCCACCATCAGCACAAGATATCACTTTTGCGTAGATTGAGATATCACTTTTGCGCGGATTGAGATATCACTTTTGCGTGTACTCAGACATCACTTTTGCGTTTTCGCCCGCATCACCCTCGAGACGCCGGTGCGGTCGATGTGCCGTCGGGATTCGGTCGCGTAGCGGCCCGACGCAGACGCAGACGCAGCGGCAGCAGAGCCGACGCCGCCGCGAGCCTCAGGGGAGCATCCCGACGCAGGGCGTCGCCCAGGCGACGCGTCAGGAGAGTCGACGGCCGCGTGAAGTGGCGGCGCTGCGCGAGCAGGTCGCGCACCCGCGGCAGGTCTGGCTGCGCGGCGAGCACCTGCTCGACCAGGCGCTCGTCGGTGCGCGAGAGGGAGCGCTCGAGACCGGGCGCGGCGTCGCGCGCGAGGTGCAGGAACGCGGCCGCGTGCGCGCACTCGTGCGCGGCCTTATCGTCCGTCACGTCGAGCGTGCGCAGAGCGAGGCCCGGCAGCAGGTGGATGCGCACCATCTTCGTCGCCACGAGCTGCCGATCGCGCAGCGCGAGAGAGCGGAACCACGGGCCGCGCAGCAGCTGCGCCGAGGCGGCGACTTCGGCGTCGAGCGGCTGCGGTGTGCGGGTCACCCGGCTCGGGGCGTCGTCGCCGAGCACGTAGGCGGGAGCACGGCTCGCGAAGCGCAGCGGGCGGCCCGAGAACCACAGGCCCAGGCTCACCGGCTGGTCGGAGCCGTTGGTGACACCTGTGCTGAAGCGCAGCCCCTCGTCGAGTATCGCCGCGCGCTCGAGCAGACCGCGCAGGGCGGTGCGGTACGGCAGGCGGTCGCGCCGGGGGTGCAGGGCGCCGGCGTGCAGCGGTCGCACGGGCGGATTGAGCACGGCTCGGCCCGAGGCGTGGCGCTCCGGCGCGATCACGGCGGCGAGGCCGTGGCGCTCGGCGAGGCGCAGCCAGTGCGCGAGGGCGCCGGGCTCGAGCCAGTCGTCGGAGTCGAGGAACGACACGTAGCGCGCGCGCGACCGCTCCAGCGCGAGAGTGCGCGGGCCCGCCGGGCTCGGCAGTCCGTCATCGCACGCGAGTACCGTCACGACCGCCTCGGTGGGCACGCTGGCGAGCATGTCCTCAGCGGCATCGACCGGCAGGTTGTGGGCCACGACCGTCACGACGATCTGGTCGCCCCAACGCAGACCAGACTCGGTGACGGACGCGACAGCGCGGGCGAGAGGCCGCGCGCGGTCGTGCACCGGCACGATCACCTCGACGGCGATCTCGGGACCGGGCACGTCGCTCATGCGGCGACCTCCCGGTAGTGGGCGTCGAGCTGCGCGGCACTCGCCGCGAGGCTGCGCTCCGCGACGACCCACTCGCGGGCGCGCACGCCCATCGCGCGGTGCTCTGTCGACGGCAGGGTCAGCAGGGAGTGCAGGGCGTCGCCGAGCGCAGCCGTGTCCCGCTCGGGCACGACGAGCCCCGTCTCGCCCTCGCGCACCATCTCGGGCGCCCCGCCGCTCGCGTAGGTGATCGCGGGCACGCCGCAAGCCTGCGCTTCGAGCAGCACGAGCCCCGCGGCCTCCCGCCACCCGCGGTCGAGCTGGGTGGGTAGCACGAGCGCCCGCGCACCGCGCAGCGCTTGCCGCACCCCGGCGCGCGGCAGCGAGCCGAGCACCTCGATGTGGGGGTGCGCGGCGGCTGCGGAACGCACCGCACTCTCGAGCGGTCCGGCGCCCACGACGCGCAGCCGGTGCGGCGTGCGCCCCTGCAGTGCCACCGAAGCGTCGAGCAGCTCGTGCAGACCCTTGGCGCGCGACCAGCGGCCGACGAAGACGAGGGCGGGAGCATCCCGATCGTCGGTCGGCCCCTCACCGGGCGTGAACCAGTCGGTGTCGATGCCCTGGTAGTGCACCTGCACGCGCTCGCTCGGGAACCCTGCTGCGATCGCCCGGTCGGCCAGGTAGCGGCTCACCGGCAGCACGCGGTCGCTGCGCTCGATCGTGCGGCGGATGCTGCGTCGGTGGAACGCCGCGAGGGGCGTGCGCGCGCGGCTCTCCGCCGCGACGACGTCGTAGCCGTGCAGGGTCGTCACGAGCGGCGCGGCAGCGCTCACCGCGCCGTGCGACCAGGTCGCGAATTGCTGGTGCACGAGGTCGGGCCCCCACGACCGGATGCGCCTCGCGTGCTCCCGCCCCGCGAGAACCGCGAGCCGCATGCGCCACGGCCACGAGCCGGCACTCTCGGGAACGACCGAGTCGATCGCGATCCCCACGTCGGGGTCGCCCACGCGCGCCGCCCGCGCGAACACCGCGAAGTCGTGCACGGCCGCGAGCTCGAGCGCGTGCTGCACGACGAAGTACGTCGGCGGCACGGGCAGCAGCCCGGTCGTGACGGCGATCCTCATGCGGCGCCTACTCGGTGGCGCTGCGGCTGGCGTCGCGTCGACCGGAGTCGAGCCGCGCTTCGAGCTCGCTGATGCGGTCGTTCAGACGCGCTTCGGTGAGGGTGATCTCGCGCGCGAGGCGCGTGTTGAGGCGCGCGAGCCGCACCGACCGCTTGTACTCGTTGACCGTGTACAGCAGGCCGATGATGATCGCGACGTAGAAGAGAAGGTCGGCGCCGCGGCCGATGCCGACGAGCTGCGCGAGCACGGTGAGCAGATCGGGCCAGATGATGACGACGATGCCGACGAGGATGCCGACGAGCATGACGAGGCGGCGGATCGCCAGGTGGCGGGGGCTCGGCGTGGAGCGCAGCAGGTAGACGGCGATGCCGAGCAGGGCGAGAACGAGGATGATCTGGAACCACATGATGGCGGGCCCCTCTCAGTTGATGACGAGGTCGACGAGGATGTTGACCGAGTTGAGCAGCGACTGACCCTTCGCCTTCGAGTAGTCGGTGTAGACGACATGAACGGGATGCTCCGCCCACGCCAGGCGCGTGCGACCCAGTTGCACGACGATCTCGGTGGCGTGCGCCATGCGGTCCTGGTTCAGCTCGATGCCCTCCGCCGCGTCGCGGCGCAGCACGCGCAGGCCGTTGTGCGCGTCGGTGAGGGTGAGCCCCGTGCTCACGTTGGTGACGGCGACGGCCGTCTTGAGCACGATCGTCTTGAGGAACCCGGGGCGCGTGCGGTCGTCGAGGAAGCGCGAGCCGAACACGATCGCCAGATCCTCCTCGCGGGCGCGCTGCAGCATCGCGAGCGCGTCGACGAGGCGGTGCTGGCCGTCGGCGTCGAACGTCACGATGTACTCGGCGCTCGGGTGGGTGAGCGCGTAGCTGATGCCCGTCTGCAGGGCCGCGCCCTGACCGAGGTTGTGAGGGTGGCGGATGACGCGTGCCCCCGCCGCCTCGGCGACGGCCACCGAGTCGTCGCTCGAGCCGTCGTCGACGCAGACGACGTGCGCGAATCGGGTGCGCAGCTCGTCGACCACGCCGCCGATCATCGTCGCCTCGTTGTAGAGCGGGATGACGACCCAGCAGGTCGAGTCGACGGCGTCGGGCATGAGTGTCATTGTGTCAGAGGCCGATAGCCTGAACGGGCCATGCGCATCCTCATCGCGTCACGCCTGTTCTTGCCGGAGCCCGCCGTGGCGGCGACCCGGCTGGGGGCGCTCGCGCGCGAACTGGCGGCGCGGGGCCACGAGGTCGAGGTGCTCACGAGCCGCCCGCCGCGCGGCTCGATCGTCGAGGACGAGCCGGGCGTGCGCGTGCGGCGCTGGCCCGTGCTGCGCAACCGTCAGGGCGCCGTGCGCGGCTACGTGCAGTACCTGAGCTTCGACGTGCCCCTCCTGGCGCGCCTGCTGCTGGCCCGCCGGGCCGACGTCGTCGTCGTCGAGCCGCCGCCGACGACCGGCACGGTCGTGCGATGGGCGAGCCGGCTGCGCCGCACCCCCTACGTGTACTACGCCGCCGACATCCTCTCTGACGCCGCCGCGCACGCCGGCACGTCGCGCACGGTCGTCGGAGTCGTGCGGCGGCTCGAGCGGGCGGCCGTTCGCGGTGCCGCGCGCGTGCTCTCCGTCTCGACCGACTTCACTGAGCGGCTGCTCGCGCTCGGCGCGCAGACCGACTCCATCGCGGAGGTGGGCAACGGCGCCGACACGCGCATCTACACGCCGGACGGGCCCGCTGTGAAGGCGGCCCCGTACGCGCTCTACGCGGGCACGGCCAGCGAGGTGCACGGCGCCGCCGTCTTCGTCGACGCCCTCGAGCACGTCGACGGGCTGCGGCTCGTCTACCTCGGCTCCGGCACAGATCATGCGGCTCTGCGGGAGGCCGGCGAGCGTCGGGCGCCCGGCCGCGTCGACGTGCTGCCGACGGTCGCCCCCGCCGAGGCGGCCCGGTGGCTGCGCGGGGCGACGGTGGCGCTCGCGAGCGCGCGCCCAGCATCCGGTGATGCCGCCGCGTACCGCTTCTTCCCCGCGAAGCTGCACGCGGCGGCCGCGTGCGGCACGCCGATCCTGTACGCGGGCGAGGGCTCTGGCGCGGTCTTCGCCGAGGATGCTCCGCTCGGCACCGCCGTGCCCTACGACCCGCGCGCGGTCGGCGCCGCGTTGCAGCGCGCACTCGACGCCCCCGCCACCCCCGAGCAGCGCGCCGCCTTCGCCGCGTGGGCGCGCAAGCGTGTGTCACTCGCCGCGGTCGCGGGCCGCGCCGCCGACGCCGTCGAGCTGGCCGCCGCCACGCCGCACGGCCGCGCCCGCCCGGCGCGGGAGGCGCGCGCGTGA
>NZ_VIKT02000024.1 GCF_009371975.2 Microcella pacifica | reverse complement strand
AGGCCCGCCACGACGCCCTGGAGCCCTGGCTGGAGCACTACAACTACACTCGAGCCCACACCGCCTGCGGAGGCAAACCCCCGATCACCCGAGTGTCACCAACGTCATGACCGAGTACAGCTAGTCAGCACGGCGGGGCTGAACGATCAGCCCCGCCGACACCCACGGGATGCTCGCCCGTGAGCACTCCGAATCGACTCAGACCTCCATGCGCGAGACGGCAAGCCCGTCGGTACCCTCCGGAGCGACGTCGACACGCACCACGTCGCCGTCGGCGATCGTGCTCGACAGGATCGCGCGGGCGAGGGCGTCGTCGATCTCGTGCTGCATGAGGCGGCGCAGCGGGCGCGCCCCGTACACGGGGTCGTAGCCGCGCTCCGCGAGCCAGGTGCGAGCATCCGGCGTCACCGCCAGCTGCAGGCGACGATCGGCGAGGCGGCGCTCGAGACGATCGATCTGCAGCGACACGATCTGGCCGAGGTCGTCCGTCGTGAGCGGCGCGAACACGACGATGTCATCGAGCCGGTTGACGAATTCGGGCTTGAAGGCCTGCCGCACCATGTCGTTCACGCCGGCGACCTTCGCCTCCCACTCGAGCGAGGGGTCGATGAGCAGTTGCGAGCCCAGGTTCGAGGTGAGGATGAGGATCGTGTTGCGGAAATCGACCGTGCGGCCCTGGCCATCGGTGAGGCGGCCGTCGTCGAGCACCTGCAGCAGCAGGTCGAAGACCTCCGGGTGCGCCTTCTCGACCTCGTCGAGCAGGATCACCGAGTAGGGGCGACGGCGCACGGCCTCCGTGAGCTGCCCGCCCTGCTCGTAGCCCACGTAGCCGGGAGGGGCGCCGATGAGACGCGAGACGGCGAACTTCTCGCCGTACTCGCTCATGTCGATGCGCACGAGCGCCTTCTCATCGTCGAACAGGTAGTCGGCGAGCGCCTTCGCGAGCTCGGTCTTGCCGACGCCGGTCGGGCCGAGGAAGAGGAACGAGCCCGTGGGCCGGTCAGGGTCGCTGATGCCCGCGCGCGTGCGCCGCACCGCCTCCGAGACGGCCACGACGGCGTCGCGCTGGCCGATGATGCGCTTGCCGAGCTCTGCCTCCAGGGTCAGCAGCTTCTCCGTCTCGCCCTGCGTGAGCTTGTCGACGGGGATGCCCGTCCAGGCGGCCACGACCGCGGCGATGTCCTCGTCCGTCACCTGGTCGTTGACCATGCGCGGGCCGCTCTCGGCCGACTCCGCTTCGGCGAGCTGCGTCTCGATGCCCGGGATCACCTCGTAGTTGAGGCGCGAGGCCTCCTGGTACTGCCCCTCGCGCATGGCGCGATCGAGCTCGATGCGCGCGTCGTTGAGGCGGGTGCGCAGGTCGCCGACGGCGGTCAGGCCCGACTTCTCGGCCGCCCAGCGCTTCTGCAGGGCATCCCGCTCGGCGGTCTTCTCGGCCAGCTCGCCGCGTAGCTTCTCCAGGCGGGCCTTCGACGCGTCGTCCTTCTCCTTCTTGAGGGCGAGCTCCTCGATCTCGAGTCGCGTCACCGCCCGCTTGAGTTCGTCGAGCTCGACGGGGCTCGACTCGATCTCCATCTTGAGACGGCTCGCCGCCTCGTCGACGAGGTCGATCGCCTTGTCGGGCAGCTGGCGCGCGGTGATGTACCTGTTGCTGAGCGAGGCCGCGGCGACGAGGGCGCTGTCGGCGATCGAGACCTTGTGGTGCGCCTCGTAGCGCTCCTTGAGGCCGCGCAGGATCGCGACGGTGTCCTCGACGCTCGGCTCGCCCACGTAGACCTGCTGGAAGCGGCGCTCGAGCGCGGCGTCCTTCTCGATGAACTCCCGGTACTCGTTGAGCGTCGTCGCGCCGATGAGGCGCAGCTCGCCGCGCGCGAGCATGGGCTTGAGCATGTTCGCGGCCGCGACGGATCCCTCTCCCCCACCGGCGCCCATGAGGCTGTGCAGCTCGTCGATGAAGGTGATGACCTGGCCGTCGGAGTCGTCGATCTCCTTCAGCACGGCCTTGAGGCGCTCCTCGAACTCGCCGCGGTATTTGGCGCCGGCCACGAGGGCCGCGAGGTCGAGGCCGACGAGCTGCTTGTCCTTGAGCGAGTCGGGCACGTCGCCCGCGACGATGCGCTGGGCGAGTCCTTCGACGACGGCGGTCTTGCCGACGCCGGGCTCGCCGATGAGCACGGGGTTGTTCTTGGTGCGGCGGCTGAGCACCTGGCTCACGCGGCGAATCTCGGCGTCGCGGCCGATCACGGGGTCGAGCTTGCCGGAGCGGGCGATCTCGGTGAGGTTGACGCCGTACTGCTCGAGGGCAGACTTCTGGGCCTCCTGGCTGGAGGGGGCGCCTTGCATGTTGGCCATCGTGTACTCCTGCGGGGTGGAGAGTCGCGGCAATCTTGAGTCGCGGTGACTCAAGTTTACGCCGCGGCACCCGACTCCGCTAGCGGATGCCCGTTCCGAGGCTCTGCTCACGGCGAACACGCAGGCCGCCCACGAGCGGGGAATACTCCGCCGGGGCAATCGCTTGAAGCCCAGCATGACGACTCTCGGCATCATCGGTTCCGGCAACATCGGCTCGCAGCTCGCCCGCGCATTCGCGAAGCTCGGGCACGACATCGTGATCGCGAACTCGCGCGGCCCCGCCTCCCTCGAGGAGTTCGCCGCCGAGGTCACGGCGGCCGGAGGCGGCACCGTCACCCCGGGCACTGTCGAGGAGGCCTCCCGTGCGGGAGAGCTCGTGGTGCTCACGGTTCCGCTCGGCGTCGTGCCGAGCATCCCGAGCGAACCGCTCGCGGGGCGCATCGTGATCGACACCAACAACTACTACCCCGCCCGCGACGGCAGCATCGCCGAGCTCGACGAGGAGCGCCTCACGACCGCCGAGTGGGTGGCGCAGCACCTGCCCGAGTCGACGGTCGTGAAGGCGTTCAACCACATCCCCGCCGCCGACATCACGGCCCACGCCGAGCCCTCCGGCAGCTCCACGCGTCGTGCCCTCATGGTCTACGGCGACGTCGACGCGGCAGTGCGGCGCGTGACCGAGCTCGTCGAGGCGATCGGCTTCGACGCGATCGTCGGCGGGCCGCTCCGCGACAGCTGGCGCATCCAGCGGGACACCCCCGGCTACGGGCCGCGGTTCGCGGCGGCCGAGCTGCGGGACCAGCTCGCGGCCGTGCGCAGCTACGGCGAGCGGTAGCTCACCCAGCGCTCGTCAGCGCCGCCGCGAGACGGTCACGGTGAACTTCGGCCCGCGCGAGACCTGGCGCGTCGGGCCCACCGTGCGCTCGAGGGCGGGCGCGTAGTCCAGGTGGCTGTTCCACACGCTCCACAGCTGGCCACCCGGGCGCAGCACGCGCCCCGCCTCGGCGAAGAGCCGCAGCGCGACGCCCGTGTGCACGGCCGCGCCGACGTGGAACGGAGGGTTGAGCACGATGAGATCGGCGCTGTCGGTCGGCTGCGTCGACAGGCCGTCATCCTGCACGGCGTCGATCTGGACGCCGTTGGCCGCCGCCGTGAGCCGCGTGCTCGCGACGGCGACCGCGGACACGTCCGTCGCGATGACCCTCGCCGTGGGAGCGCGGCGCGCGAGCGCGACGGCGAGCACGCCGGTTCCGCACGCCAGGTCGATCGCGGTCTCGTAGGCGGGCCACTGCTCGGCGACGTCCAGCAGGGCGCGCGTGCCGATATCGAGGGATGCCCCGCCGAACACTCCCGCGAGCGCGACGATGCGCAGCCCGTGCTCGGGCACCTCGCCCACAGTGGGCTCGGCGGGCGCGACGTCGCGCGGCCCTCGGCCGGTCAGCAGACGCGCCTTCTGCCGCGCGAGCGAGACGTCGACCCGCTCCCAGCTGCGGCGCAGCACGTCGTTCTGGGTGGGCGTCATGTGCTTGACCATGTTGCCCGCGAGCAGGACGGCGTCGGGGTGCGCGCAGCGAGCGACCTCGCGCGCGATCGCGTCGAGTCTGTCGAGTGAGCGTGGGAGTCGCAGCAGGATGAGCCGGGCATCCCGCGAGACCACGTCGGCGAGGGCATGGTGGCTCATCGCGGTGACGCCGGAGTCGGTGGCGTTCGCCTCCAGGGCACGCCGGGCGACGAGAGAGTCCTGGTGCACGCGCACGTGGTGCGCACCGAGGGCGAGGGCGCCGAGGCTGAGGGCCCCGTGGGTGTCCTCGAGGACGGCGACCTCGGCAGGCCGGTCCTGCAGCCAGGGATCGGCGGTGTCGAGCAGGTAGCGGTCGGCCGCATCCCAGGCCCGCAGCTCGGGCGTCTCGATGTCGGGGCGGCGGCGCAGGAGTTCGAGCACGCGGTCGAGCGGAGCATCGGTCACTCGCGCAACCCTAGGCCCTCGCGCCGGACTGCGTGGCCGCGACTAGCCTCGGCGAAACGGTCGCCAGACGACGACCTGGTTCGACTTCTGCGCGCGCGTTCCCGCCTTGAGCGAGATGACCTCGCCCTCCGAGCCGGCCGCGAAGACGCGGCGCCCCGGCTTGGAGAGCAGCTCGTCGGCGAGCGCCGTCTCGAGCTCGCGCACGCGGCGACGCAGCTCGGTGACGTCGTTCTCGAGCTCGAGGATGCGGCGGATGCCCTCGAGGTTGAGACCCTCACCGCTGAGCCGGGCGATCTCTCGCAGCTGCACGACGTTGCGCATCGAGTAGCGGCGGCTCTGCCCCGCCGTGCGGGTCGGCGACACGAGCCCGAGGCGGTCGTACTGCCGCAGGGTCTGGGGGTGCATCCCGGCCAATTCCGCCGCGATCGCGATGGCGAACATGGGGGTGTCCTCGTCCACCTGGTCTCCTCCCACGTCGCTCCCGCCTCAGCTCATTGTGTCGCGCGCTACCCGCGTGCGCGAGCGATGAGGTCGTCGCGCGGGTTCTCGGCCGGCAGGCTCTCCGCGAATTCGCGCAGCTTCTTCGTGCTCTCGGCGCTCACGTGCGCGGGCACTGCGACCTGCACGGTCGCGAGCAGGTCGCCCGTGCCCTTCGGCGTGGTGACGCCGCGGCCCTTGACGCGTAGCACGCGACCGCTCGGTGTTCCCGGCGCGACCTTGAGCTTCACCGGGTCGCCTCCGAGCGTCGGAACCTCGATCGTCGCGCCCAGCGTCGCCTCCACGAAGGTCACGGGCACGTCGACGCGCAGATTGAGGCCGTCCCGCTCGAAGACGGGATGCTTGCGCACCGAGACCGTCAGCAGGAGGTCACCGGCGGGGCCGCCGTCGATGCTGCGCTCGCCCTTGCCCTTCAGGCGGATCTTCTGGCCATCCGAGACCCCCGCGGGGATCTTGACCGTGAGTGACTTGCCGCCCTGCCGCTCGAGCGTGACGGTGTCGCCCTGGATCGCGGTGAGGAATTCGAGGGAGACCGAGGCCGTCTGGTCGCGCCCCTTCGTGGGGCCGCCGTAGCCGCGGAACCCGCCCGATGTCTGGCCGAACCGGCCGTCGCCGAACATGCCGCCGAAGATGTCCTCGAAGCCGCCCGCGCCACCCGGCTGAGCGCGGCGACCACCGGCGCCCCCGCCGAACATGCCGCCGAAGACATCCTCGAAGCCGCCCTGACCACCGCCACCGGCGGTGAAGCGGGCGCCGGAACCCATCGCGCGCATCTGGTCGTACTCGGCGCGCTGCTCGGGATCGGCGAGAACGTGATGCGCCTCGCTGATCTCCTTGAAGCGCGCCTCCGCGCTCGCGTCACCCGGGTTCGAGTCGGGGTGGTACTTGCGGGCGAGGGCGCGGTAGGCCTTCTTGAGGTCTGCCGCCGAGACGTCCTTCGGCACGCCGAGCACGGCGTAGAAGTCTTTCTCGAACCAGTCGTTGCTGGCCATGTCGCCCTCCTAGTTCTCGGGAACCGAGACGGCCACCTTCGCCGGGCGCACGAGCTTCTCGCCGAGGGCGTAGCCGACCTCGATCACCTCGGCGACCGTGTTCGACGTCGCCTCCGCGCTCGGCAGCTGCACGAGAGCCTCGTGCAGGGCCGGGTCGAAGGGCTCGCCGATCTCGCCGACGCGCCGCAGGCCGTACCGCTCGAAGCTGCTGCGCATCTTCTGCGCCACGAGCTCGAGCGGGCTGCCCTCCAGGTCGCCGTGCGAGGCCGCACGATCCAGGTCGTCGATCGCCGGCAGGAGTGAGCGAATCACCTCGGCGACGACCGCCTCGCGGTTCGCCGCGCGGTCGCGCTCGACGCGGGTGCGGAAGTTCGCGAGCTCGGCCTCCGCGCGTGCAGCGCGATCCCGGTACTCCTCGATCTCCTTCGCCCCGGCCTCCGAGAGGATGTGGTCGATGTCGGCATCGAGAGAGTTGCCGGTCTCGGAGACTTCCACGTCGGCGTCCTCGACGGCGAAGAGCTCGTCGAGCTCCTCGGCGTCCGTCGAGGCGCCGTCCTCGGCGAGGGGGGCGTCGCCGTCGCGAGCAGCCTGATCGCTGCCGTGGTCGTCGCCGTGGTCGCCACCGTGCTCGTCGGCCGCGGCCGGGGTGGGGGTGCCCTCCTCGGGCACCTCCGCCCCGTCCTCGTTCTTGCGCTTCTTGGCCGCCATCGACTTACTTCTTGTCCTTGTCAGAACCAGAGTCGGCGTCCGAGTCAGACTTCTCGTCCTCGTCGTCGACGATCTCGGCGTCGACGACATCCTCATCGTCGTCCTCGGCCGGCGCCTCGGGCTGCTCGCCCGCGGCGGCCTCCGCCTGCGACGAGGCGTAGATGGCCTCGCCGAGCTTCGTCTGCGACTGGTTGAGCGTGTCGAACGCCGACTTCACGGCATCGTCGTCGTCACCGGCGAGCGCTGTCTTGAGAGCATCCACATCGTCCTGCACCTCGCTCTTGACGTCGTCGGGAAGGTTCTCCTCGTTCTCCTTGATGAGCTTCTCGATCGAGTAGGCGAGCTGCTCGGAGTTGTTGCGCACCTCGGCCTTCTCGCGACGCTCCTTGTCCTCGGCGGCGTGCTCCTCGGCCTCGCGCACCATGCGCTCGATGTCTTCCTTCTCGAGCGAGGAGCCGCCCGTGATGGTCATCGACTGCTCCTTGCCGGTGCCCTTGTCCTTCGCACTGACGTGCACGATGCCGTTGGCGTCGATGTCGAAGGTGACCTCGACCTGCGGGATGCCTCGGGGTGCGGGCGCGATGCCGGTGAGCTCGAACGTGCCGAGGTTCTTGTTGTCGCGCGTGAACTCGCGCTCGCCCTGGAACACCTGAATCGCCACGGACGGCTGGTTGTCGTCCGCCGTCGTGAAGGTCTCGCTGCGCTTGGTCGGAATCGCGGTGTTGCGCTCGATGAGCTTGGTCATGATGCCGCCCTTGGTCTCGATGCCGAGACTGAGGGGCGTGACGTCGATCAGCAGAACGTCCTTGCGCTCGCCCTTGAGGACGCCCGCCTGGAGGGCCGCGCCCACGGCGACGACCTCGTCAGGGTTGACGCCCTTGTTGGGCTCCTTGCCGCCGGTCATCTTCTTGACGAGCTCGTTGACGGCGGGCATGCGGGTCGAGCCGCCGACGAGAACGACGTGGGCGATGTCGTCGACCTTGACCCCGGCCTCCTTGATGACGTCCTCGAAGGGCTTCTTGGTGCGGTCGAGCAGGTCGCTCGTGAGCTCCTCGAACTTGGCGCGGCTGAGCGACTCGTCGAGGTTGGCCGGGCCGTTCTCGGTGAGCGAGAGGTAGGGCAACTGGATGTTGGTGCTCGACGAGCTCGAGAGCTCCTTCTTGGCCTGCTCCGCGGCCTCCTTGAGGCGCTGCTTCGCGATCTTGTCCTTCGTGACGTCGACGCCCGTCGAGTCCTTGAAGCGCTTGGCGAGGTAGTCGACGACACGTTCGTCCCAGTCGTCACCGCCGAGGCGGTTGTCGCCCGAGGTGGCCTTCACCTGGATGGTGCTGAAGTCGTCGTCCTTGCCCACCTCGAGCAGGCTCACGTCGAAGGTTCCGCCACCGAGGTCGAACACGAGGATGAGCTCGTCCTCCTTGCCCTTGTCGAGGCCGTAAGCGAGGGCAGCTGCGGTCGGCTCGTTGATGATACGGAGCACGTTGAGGCCCGCGATCTCGCCAGCCTCCTTCGTGGCCTGGCGCTCAGCGTCGTTGAAGTAGGCGGGCACGGTGATGACGGCGTCGGTGACGCTCTCGCCGAGGTACTGCTCGGCGTCGCGCTTGAGCTTGGCGAGGATGCGCGCGCTGATCTCCTGCGGCGTGTACTTCTTGTCGTCGATCGCCTGGGTCCAGTCGGTGCCCATGTGGCGCTTGACGCTCGCGATGGTGCGGTCGACGTTGGTGACGGCCTGGCGCTTGGCGGTCTCGCCGACGAGCACCTCGCCGTCCTTGGTGAAGGCCACGACGGAGGGCGTAGTGCGGAAGCCCTCCGCGTTGGCGATGACGGTGGGTTCTCCACCTTCGAGGACGGAGACGACGGAGTTCGTGGTTCCGAGGTCGATGCCGACGGCACGTGCCATGGTGGTGCTCCTTCTGGTGTGTGGGTGA
This sequence comes from Microcella pacifica, assembly GCF_009371975.2. GTDB lineage: Bacteria > Actinomycetota > Actinomycetes > Actinomycetales > Microbacteriaceae > Microcella > Microcella pacifica. Next base: position 20,732 of record NZ_VIKT02000024.1, on the reverse strand, counting down.
AGCGCTGAAGTCGAGGGCGCGAAAGGTTGAGTCTCGCGATATCAAGTTTGAGAGACCGGATGCTCGGTGTCAAGTCGAGGGGCGAAAACTTGAGTTACCCTGGCTCAACTCTCAGGAATCTCGGCCCCCGTCTCGGGAATGTGCTCGCGATCGCTACCGGCTGTTCACCGGCTCGCAGTAGCGTGAGCGCATGACTGAGAAGCCTGGCGACAACGACGTCGACCCGAACTCCCACCCCGACCTGCCGGTCGTGCCAGAGATCCCCCGCATCGCCCACACCCGTGCCATCGGCACGGTAGGGCAGGGCTCGCTCTCCGAAGCGCCCGTGCCGAAGAAGATGGTGCGGGCGTGGGCCCTGTGGGACTGGGGTTCGGCGGCCTTCAATGCCGTCGTCACGACCTTCGTCTTCAGCACCTACCTCGCGAGCCAGTTGTTCATCGACCCGGCGATCGTGGAAGCCGCGGCCGGCAATGACAACGACCCGGCGCTTCAGGCCGCCCTTGCCGCCAACACGACCGTCATCTCCTGGGCGCTCACCATTGCGGGGGTTCTCATCGCCCTCCTCGCCCCCGTGCTCGGTCAGCGGTCCGACGGGTCGGGCAAGCGCAAGCTGTGGCTCGCCATCAACACGGGACTTGTGGTGCTCGCCATGGCCGCGATGTTCTTCGTCGAGCCCGTGCCCGCCTACATCTATCTCGGTGCAGCGCTACTCGCCGCCGGCAACCTCTTCTTCGAGTTCGCGAGCGTCAACTACAACGCGATGCTCGTGCAGGTCTCGACGCCGTCCACCGTCGGGCGGGTGTCGGGCTTCGGCTGGGGCATGGGTTACGTGGGCGGCATCGTCCTGCTCGTCGTGCTGCTCGTGCTCTTCATTCAGAACTTCGGAAGCGAGAGCGGCAACGGCCTCCTGAACCTCCCGTTCGGTGGCGACGGGGGCGCCCTCGATGTGCGCTTCGCGATTCTCGCGTCCGCCGTCTGGTTCGCGGTGTTCGCCATTCCCGTGCTGCGACGGGTTCCCGAGATCCCGGCGCGCGAACGCGAGAACCGCGTCTCGTTCTTCGGCAGCTACCGCCAACTCTGGGCGACCGTGCGCCGTCTCGTCCAGAAGAACCCGAACGTGCTGCTGTTCCTTCTCGCGAGCGCGATCTTCCGAGACGGACTCGCCGCCGTGTTCACGTTCGGCGCGATCATCGCCGCCGTCGTCTTCGGGTTCAGTTCCTCCGAAGTTCTGTACTTCGCCGTCGCCGCGAACGTCGGCGCGGGCATCGGAACCTTCATCGGCGGGTGGCTGGACGACCGGCTCGGCGCCAAGAACGTCATCATGGGCTCGCTCGTCGGTCTGATCCTCGCCGGCTCCGCGGTGCTCCTGATCGGCGACTCGAAAACCGGGTTCTGGATCGCGGGCCTGTTCCTCACCCTCTTCGTCGGGCCCGTCCAAGCTGCGAGCCGCTCATTCCTCGCGCGCATCACGCCCCCAGGCCGCGAGGGAGAGATCTTCGGCCTCTACGCCACGACCGGACGCGCCGTGAGCTTCCTCGCCCCCGGCCTGTTCAGCATCATCGTCGGCCTGACCGCCGACACGCGCTTCGGCATCGTCGGCATCGTGCTCGTGCTGCTCGCCGGCCTGCTGCTCATGATCCCCGTTAAGGCCAAGCAGGAGGTCATCGACTAAGGCGCACGCCGCGGCACGCCCGGGCCGTTCACCCGCCGCACTAGGTGCGGGCGAGCGCCTCGATGTCCTCCTCGAACTGGGTCGAGACGACGGAGGAGACCGTTGCGCGCGTCTTCGCGATCGCGTCGAGGTAGTCCTCCGTGGACGGCCCGAGCTTCTGCGCACCCCCCTCGCCGAACACCGACTGCTCGAGCGCCGCCTGAGCGGCCGAGCGTGCCGCGAACTCGATGTCGGCGGGCGAGTAGCCGTCAGTGCTCGCGACGATCTGCGCCACGTCCACGGCGCCCTGCACCGACTCGGGAATGTACCGCGACCAGATCGCCTCGCGCGCAGCGGCATCCGGCAGCCCGATCGGGATGACGTAGTCGAAGCGCCCGTGCCGCAGGAAAGCATCGTCGAGCGAGCGGATGAAGTTCGTCGCGCAGATGAGGAGCCGTCCGGGAGCATCCCGAAAGGCGGGGATGATCTTGAGCAGCTCGTTCGTGACGCCCTGCATGGCCGAGGGCGGCTCGCCGCCGCGCTGCGCCGCGATCTCCTCGACCTCGTCGATGAAGACGATGACATGATCGAGCTCCGCGATGTTGAGGAACGTCTCACGCAGCCCCCCGGCGAGACCCTGCGGGCTGTGCGCGAGACGCGAGGGGAATACCTCGACGAAGGGCCACTGCAGGCGCGACGCGACGGCCTTCGCGAAGGTCGTCTTGCCGGTGCCGGGAGGGCCGAAGAGCACGATCGAGCGCGGCGGCTCGACACCGAACTGCTCTGCGAGAGCCGGGTCGGCGAGCGGGAGGACGAGTCGCCTCTCGAGCAGCTCTTTCTCGGCGTGCATGCCCGCGATCGATCCCCACAGATCGCGAGGCAGGATGCGCCCGCCGAGGTCGCGCAGCACCGACAACTCGCGCTGCTTGACGGGAATCTCGCGCTCGAAGTAGCTCAAGTGCGCACGGTTCTCGAAGCCCGCCTTCGTCAGCGCCCCGAACTGCTGCTGCTGATCCGGCACGAGGATCGACAGCCGCGTAAGGCCCTGCGGTGCCATGCGCTGCTCGAGGGCTGCCAAGAGGGAGCCCGCGATGCCCGATCCGCGCGCAGGGGCCGTTACAGCGAGGAAGACGATCCACCCCTGGTCGTGGGCCGCCCGCGCGACGGCGACGCCGAGCACCTCCTCGCCGCGCACCGCGATGACCGCGTGGTCCTTCTCGCACGAGGCGAGCACCTCGGCGAGCGCGTAGACGGGCTCGACGCCCTCCTCGCGCACCTCGTCCCAGAGACGCAGGATCGCATCCATGTCGGCGGGCTGGTAGTCGCGAAGGCGCACGGCGGTCATGCTCCATCGTCGCAGGTGCACCTGGTCAACGGGGGCCTGCGGGCTGAGATTCTTCCTCCAGCATGACGACCCGGACGCATGGCAGAGTGAGGGCATGACGACGCCCTCCCCCACGACCGCGCAGAAGGCCGAGGCGCTCAGCGCCCTCCACGTGCCCGGCGACCCGCTCATCGTGACGAACGTGTGGGACGCCATGACCGCCCGCATCGTCGCCCGTACTCCGGGAGTGCGCGCTCTCGCGACGGCGAGCCACTCGGTCGCCTTCGCGCTCGGGGCGCCCGACGGCGAGGGCATGACCGTCGAGCAGGCCCTCGACGCTGCGCGGCGCATCACCGGCTCGACCGAGCTGCCCGTGAGCGTCGACTTTGAGCGCGGGTACGCGAGCGATGCCGCGGGCGTGCGGGACAACGTCGCGCGGCTCATCGACGCAGGTGCCGCCGGTCTCAACATCGAGGACTCTCTCGACGGCGCGACGAGCGACCGACGCCCCCTCGAGGACGCCGCCGCACGCGTCGCCGCGGCGCGAGCGGCCGCCGACACCGCGGGTGTGCCCCTCGCGATCAACGCGCGCACCGACACCCTCGCGGGCTCTCCCGACAACTGGGACGAGGCGATCGACCGCGCCAACGCCTACGTCGACGCGGGGGCGACGAGCATCTTCATGCTGGGCCTCAGCACCGAGAAGAAGGTCGCCGACGCCGTCGCCGCGGTGCGGGCACCGATCGCCGTCTTCGCCCACCCGGGCTACCTGTCGCTGCAGCGGCTCGCCGAGCTCGGCGTCGGCCGCGTCTCGTTCGGTCCGCAGTCCCTCGGCCTCACGCTGCACCACCTCGCGGCGGCCGCGGCGCAGCTCACCGCGCGCGGCGAGTACCCCGCCGAGCTCGCCTTCCGCTACGAGTTGTGAGGGCTGCCCGATGAGCGAAGGCGACGATCTCGACTCGGTCAGGCCCGGCTGGCAGCCCGACCCCGAGCGCGAGGGCTACGAGCGCTGGTTCGACGGCACCGCCTTCACGGGGCGCGCCCACCGCGAGCCCGACCCGTTCTCCGCGTTCAGCCCCGCCGTCGCGCGCTCGCTGCGGCCAGGTCCCAATCGGGATGCCCGGCTCGCGCGCCTCGGCATCGCCCTCACGATTCTCGGCTTCGTCGCGCAGCTGCTCGCCTCCTCCGGTCTCGTGAGCGTGCGCGGCCTCGACGACACAGCCCTCGTGCTGCTCGCCCTCGCTACCGCCGCGACCCTCGCCGCGCTCACCGCGGTGTTCGCGGCTCGCGGCCTGCACCACGCAGCACGCCTCGGCGGCAAGGGCATTGCGACTCTCGCGCTCGGCGTGAGCATCATCCTCGGGCTCGCCCCCGTGCTTCTGTTGGTCGCTATCGGCCTCGCCGGCGGCGCGGGGCTGCCCGGCTAGCAGACGGTGACGCGGCCAGCGGGCATCGCCGTGCTGAGTGGGCCTTCCAGGACTGCGGACTGTCGTGAATGCGCCTCACACAGTTCCGAAATTCTGGAAGGGGCTCGGGCTGCGTCATCTGGAACGTCGGTCAGCGCTGGCCCTTAGCGCACGCGCACGATCGCGGCCGACCAGGCCGGCAACGCGAGCTCGGCCCCGTCGGCGCCGTCGGTGTGCTCAAGGTGAGCATCCGGCGTCGTCGAGAGCAGGATGCGCGCCGACTGCTCGCCGGACGGATCAACCGCCTCGATCGCGAACGTCGCCGCCTCGCCGAAGGCGACGCACACGCTCACGAGACCCGCGTCCGCATCGTCTAGCCCGGCGCCGCGCTCCATGCTGAACCGACTCGGGGCCTCGGAGCGCGCGGGGCCGCTCGTCGCGGCACTCGTGTGGGCGAAGCGCGGGTCGGTGAGCTCGGGAGTCGCGCGGCGCAGCGCGATGAGTGCGCGGTGCAGGGCGAGCAGGCGTGCGTGCACGCCGTCGGCGAGCTCCTCCCACTGCAGGCGCGCGCTCACGAACGTCGCCGGGTCTTGGGGGTCGGGCACGACCGCCTCGTCCCAGCCCATCTTGATGAACTCGGCGAGCCGCCCCTCGGCTGTCGCGCGGCCGAGCTCGGGCTCGGGGTGCGAGGTGAAGAACGGCCACGGGCTCGAAGCGCCCCACTCCTCGCCCATGAAGAGCATCGGCGTGAAGGGGGTGGTGAGGTTCAGCACGGCCGTCACCGCGAGCTGATCCTCGCTGAGCGACTGCGAGAGACGATCGCCCGCGGCGCGATTGCCGATCTGGTCGTGATTCTGCGCGTACGTCACGAGCCGCCAGGTGGGTACCTCGCTCGGTACTGGATGCCCGTGCGCCCGCTCACGAAAGCTCGAGTAGCTGCCGTCGTGGAAGAAGCCCCATGCGCTCGTCTTCGACAGCGCTTCCTCGCTCGCGAAGTCGGCGTAGTAGCCGTTCGCCTCGCCGGTGACCGCCGTGTGGATCGCGTGGTGGTGGTCGTCGCTCCACTGCGCGTGCAGGCCGTATCCCCCGGCCTCGCGCGACAGGATGAGCCGGGGGTCGTTGAGGTCGCTCTCGGCGATGAGCGTGAGCGGGCGGCGCAGGTGCGCCGACCGCGCATCCGTCTCCTCCGCCATCGCCTGCAGGATGTGGTTCTCGGGATCGTCGACGAGCGCGTGCACGGCGTCGAGCCGCAGACCGTCCACGTGGAAGTCGTCGAACCACATCGCGAGGTTGTCGAGCACGTAGCGGCGCACCTCGGGATGGCCGACGTTAACCGAGTCACCCCACGTGTTGGCGCTCGCCTCGAGCAGGTACGGGCCGAAGCGCGGCAGGTAGTTGCCGCTCGGGCCGAGGTGGTTGTAGACGACGTCCTGCACGACGGCGAGACCGCGGGCGTGGCAGGCGTCGACGAAGCGCCGGTAGCCTTCCGGCCCGCCGTACAGTTCGTGCACCGCGTACCAGGCGACGCCGTCGTAGCCCCAGTTGTGCGTGCCATTGAACCCGTTGACCGGCAGCAGCTCGATCGTGTCGATGCCGAGGTCGACGAGGTGGTCGAGTCGCGCGATCGCCCCGTCGAATGTTCCTTCGGGGGAATACGTGCCGATGTGCAGCTCGTACAGCACGCTGCCGGCGAGCTGTCGGCCCGTCCACCCGGCGTCCGTCCAGTCGAACGCGGTCGGGTCGTCGAGGGCGCTGAGCCCGTGCACGCCATCGGGCAGGCGGCGGGAGCGCGGGTCGGGCAGCGGATGCTCGTCGCCGTCGTCCTCGTCAGAATCCAGCAGGAATCCGTAGCGGTCGCCGAGCTCGAGCGCCTCCGGAGCCACCCACCACTCGCCCTCGGTAGTCATCTCGACCCGCGACTCCTGGGAACCCCGCACGCGGTGCAGGGCGACCTGCGCGGCGAGGGGGGCCCAGACCCGGGCATCCGTCGTCATGACGTGCCGTCCTCGGCGAGCGCCTCCTCGACCAGGAGCGCCACGGGGTAGCGCTCGAGCACGCGCGCGAGCAGCAGCTCGCCACCGTCATATGCCGCACCGGTGATGAGATCGCGGTACGGGCGGTGGGGCAGAACGATCGCAGTGTCGCCCCAGCCGCCGAGCGAGGCGAGGCTCACGGGCAGCCGCGTGCCGATCGTCACCGCTCCCCCGCGGTCGAACGCGATCGCGTGGCGCTCCGCGGAACCCACGACGGGCAGGGGCGCGTAGCGCGTGAAGAGCTCCGGGCGGTCGCGACGTGCGCGCAGCGCCGTTGCGGTCACGAGCAGCTTCGCCGCCCCGGACTCGTCGATGGGCGGCAGCTCGCCCGCTTCGATGCGCTCGAGCAGCTCGCGCCGCACCGCGTAGTCGACGGGGCGACGATTGTCGGGGTCGACGAGGCTCGTCTCCCACAGCTCGCTGCCCTGGTACACGTCGGGCACGCCCGGCGCCGTGAGCTGCACGAGCTTCGCGGTGAGCGAGTTCGACCAGCCGGCCGGCGCGATCGTCGCGACGAAGGCCTCGATGAGGGTCGAGACGTCGCGGTCGTCGAAGGCCGTGTCGACGGCGGCGTGCAGGCGCGCCTCGAACTGCTCATCCGGGTCAGCCCAGCCCGTCGACGTGCCCGCCTCGCGGGAGGCCTTCTCGGCGTAGGCGTGCGCTCGCTCGCGGCTCAGCGGCCAGGCGCCGATGAGCGACTCCCACAGGATGTTCTCGAAGACCCCGTCGCCCACGGCGACGCGCTCGCGCAGCTCGCCGAGCAGCGACTCCCAGCGTTCCGGGTCCTCCGCGATGACGTGTATGCGCGCGCGGGTGTCCTCCCCGCGCTTCGTGTCGTGCGTCGAGAGCGTCGTGAGCGAGGCCGGGAAGGCCGCCTGGCGCACGGCCTGCCGGCGGTGGAACTCGTCGAGCGTGATCGAGAACTCGCCGGGGTCGGCTCCTACCTCGGTGAGCGAGGCGAGGCGCGAGTACCGGTAGAAAGCGGTGTCCTCCACGCCCTTGGCCATGACCATGCCGCTCGTCTGCTGGAAGCGGATCGCCGCCGCCTGACCAGGGTCGGAGAGCACGGGCTCGAGGGCGCGCAGCGCCGGCTCAAGCTCGGGTCGAGCATCCCGTGCCGCCTCGAAAGCCTCCTGCAGGTGCTCGTGACCGGCCGGCAGGTACGAGCGGTAGACGGGGAAGGCCGCGAGCAGCTCGGCGAGCGCATCGGCGGCGTTCTCGATCGGCTCCGGCAGCTCGCGCTCAAGGCGCAGCACCTCACTGCGCAGGATCGTGTCGGCGATGCGGCGCTTCGTGCGGCGGATGAGAGCGTGCCAATCGAGGCGCCGCGGGGCAGCCGCGGTGTCCTCGGCGCGCAGCCCGGCGTCGAGGTCGCTCAGCGGGAGGCGCCCCGCGGGGTCGACGAGCACGCGGTCGATCGTCGCGAGAGCGTCATAGCCGGTCGTGCCGACGGTCTGCCAGAACGCGGGAAGCGGCTCCTCGCCCTCGAGGATCTTCTCGACCCACACGGGCGCACCCTGGGCGACCTCGGCGAGGCGGTCGAGGTAGCGCCCCGGGTCGGCGAGGCCGTCCGGGTGATCGACGCGGATGCCCTGCACGAGCCCCTCGCGCACCCAGCGCACGATCTCGGCGTGGGACTCGTCGAACACCCAGGGCTCCTCGACGCGGATCGCGGCGAGAGTGTTGACGGCGAAGAAGCGGCGATAGTTGAGCTCGGCGTCGGCGCGCTGCCAGTGCATGAGCTCGTAGTGCTGGTGCGCGAGCACCTCGGCGATCGTCTCCGTCGCCGTGAGGTCGGTGCCGGGGCGGGGCAGGCTGCCCTCGGCGAGCGGGTACTCGGTCTCGTAGACGCGCACGGCGGGCCCGCCGACGGCGTGCGGCAGGAGCGTGACCTGCCCGGCCTCGATCGCGGTCGGCAGGTCGTCGCCGAGCACGGGGAGGCGCACGCGGCCGCCGCCGAACTCCCAATCCACGTCGAAGGCCTCGGCGTACCGGGAGTCGCGCCCATCGCGCAGCAGCTGCCACCACCACGAGTTCTGACGAGGGTCGGCGACGCCGACGTGGTTCGGCACGATGTCGACGAGCACGCCCAGATCGTGGTCGCGCGCCGATCCGATCGCGTGCGTGAGACCGACGAGGCCGCCGCGCTCCTCGTCGACGTGGCCGTGGTCCACGACGTCGTAGCCGTGCGTGGACCCGCGCGTCGCCTGCAGGAGCGGCGAGAGGTAGAGCCAGTCGGCGCCGAGACGGCTCACGTAGTCGGCGAGCCCCGCGACGTCGTCGAGCGGAAACTCGGCCGACACCTGCAGGCGGTACGTGGAGCGGGGCAGCTCGCTCACGGCGTCACCACGGGGGAGGCGACGGGGTCGAGCTGCGCGGGCGGCGAGAGCGACGCGGCGACGGAGTCGTCGAGCGTCGGCTCGGTGACGACCCACTCGCGCAGGACGACCATGCTGATCGCCTCGAGGGTCATCGTGCCGCCCGCGTCGAGCACAGGCTCCCCCTCGATGCCGCTCGTGTCGACGAGGCGCTCCCAGCGCTGGCCGTACTCGCTCGAGGGCAGCGTGACCGAGACCGGCTCGGTGTGAGCCGAGAAGTAGACGAGGAACGAGCGGTCGACGATGGGCTCGCCCCGAGCATCCCGACCCTGGATGCCGTGGCCGTTGAGGTAGACGCCAATGGAGCGACCGAAGCCCGACTCCCAGTCCTCCGGCTCCATGGCCGAGCCGTCCGGCTGGAACCACGCGACGTCGGGCACGGGGTCGCCTTCGTCGCGCCGCACCGGACGGCCGTCGAAGAAGCGGGTGCGACGGAACGTGGGATGCTCGCGCCGCAGTCGCACGAGGGAGCCGACGAATTCGAGCAGGGCGCCGTCGGCGTGCTCCCAGTCGATCCACGAGAGCTCGCTGTCGTGCGCGTACACGTTGTTGTTGCCCTGCTGCGTGCGGCCGAGCTCGTCGCCGTGGGCGATCATCGGCACGCCCTGGCTGAGCAGGAGGGTCGCGAGGAAGTTGCGCACCTGGCGCGCACGGAGCGCCTGGATGACCGGATTGTCGGTCGGTCCCTCCTCGCCGAGGTTGTAGGAGCGGTTGTGGCTCTCGCCGTCCTGGTTGTTCTCGCCGTTCGCCTCGTTGTGCTTCTCGTTGTAGGAGACGAGGTCGCGCAGCGTGAAGCCGTCGTGCGCGGTCACGAAGTTGATGCTCGCGACGGGGCGACGGCCGGAGGACTCGTAGAGGTCGGCCGAGCCCGTGAGCCGGCTCGCGAACTCGCCGAGCGTCTCGCCCTCGCCGCGCCAGAAGTCGCGCACGGTGTCGCGGTACTTGCCGTTCCACTCCGTCCACTGCGGGGGGAAGTTGCCGACCTGGTAGCCGCCTGGGCCGATATCCCAGGGCTCGGCGATGAGCTTCACCTGCGACACGACCGGGTCTTGATGCACGAGGTCGAAGAAGGTCGAGAGGCGGTCGACGTCGTAGAACTCGCGCGCGAGCGCGGCGGCGAGGTCGAAGCGGAACCCGTCGACGTGCATCTCGGTGACCCAGTAGCGCAACGAGTCCATGATGAGCTGCAGCGAGTGCGGGTGGCGCACGTTGAGACTGTTGCCGGTGCCCGTGTAGTCGCGGTAGTACTGCGGCTCCTCCTCCATGAGGCGGTAGTACGCCGCGTTGTCGATGCCCTTGAACGAGAGCAGGGGGCCCATGTGGTTGCCCTCGGCCGTGTGGTTGTAGACGACGTCGAGGATGACCTCGATGCCCGCGGCGTGCAGCTCGCGCACCATGCTCTTGAACTCCTGCACCTGCTGGCCGCGGTCGCCACTCGAGGAGTAGGCGTTGTGCGGCGCGAGGAAGCCGATGGTGTTGTAGCCCCAGTAGTTGCGCAGGCCCTGGTCGACCAGGTGCTTGTCGTGCACGAACTGGTGTGTGGGCATGAGCTCGAGCGCGGTGACCCCGAGCTTGCGCAGGTGCTCGATGATCGCGGGGTGCGCGATGGCCGCGTAGGTGCCGCGAATCTCCTCAGGAATGTCGGGGTGCGTCATCGTGAGGCCCTTCACGTGGGCCTCGTAGATGACGCTCGAGCTGTAGGCGGTGCGCGGCGCGCGGTCGCCCTGCCAGTCGAAGTAGGGGTTGATGACGACGCCGAGCATGGCGTGCGGCGCCGAGTCGAGGTCGTTCTTCTTGTCTGGCTTGCCGAACCGGTACGGGAAGAGCGATTCATCCCAGTCGATCTCGCCGCTCACGGCCTTCGCGTAGGGGTCGAGCAGCAGCTTCTTCGGGTTGGCCCGCTGCCCGGTCGAGGGGTCGTGCGTGCCGTGGACGCGGTAGCCGTACAGCTGACCAGGCTGCACCTGCGGCAGGTACGCGTGCCAGACGTGGGCGTCGACCTCGATGAGGTCGATCTGCGTCTCGACCCGATCGTCGTCGAAGAGGCACAGGACGACGCGGTCGGCCGCCTCGCTGAACAGGGCGAAGTTCGTGCCGTTGCCGTCGAACGTCGCGCCGAGCGGATACGCGGAACCTGGCCAGGTCTGCATGCGGATACCCCACTTCTGTAGTCCTCCAGAGTAGGCGCTCGCCCTCGGGCCATCCTCCGAACGGGGTCTAGGCGGTCGTGAGCGTCCAGCCGATCATCAGCATCGTGACGATCGCCCCCGCCACGAAGTTGAGCAGCAGGAACCTCTTCCAGCCCCGGTTCGCGTCCTCCGCCGTCTCATCGGTCACCCGCCACCATTGCGCCGTGCTCACGACGTAGGGCACGGCGGCGATCGCCGCGAGCGGGCCGGGCCACTCGGTGCCGAGCAGCAGGAGGCCGGAGGCGAGGTAGACGACGACCGCGAGGCGCGTCGTGGCGCGTGCGCCGATGATGGTCGCGATCGACGAGAGCCCTCCCTCGCGATCGGCGAGCACGTCCTGCACCGCTCCGAAGGCGTGGCTCGCGATGCCCCACAGGAAGAACGAGCCGAGGATGAGCCAGAGGGCGGGCGTGAAGACGGCGTCGGCGAGCACGAGGCCGTAGACGGCGGGGCTCACGAAGTGAGTGCTCGAGGTGAGCGAGTCGAGGAAGGGCCTCTCCTTGAAGCGCAGGCCCTTCATCGAGTACGCGATGACCGCGAACACGCTGATCGCGAGCACGAGCCACGAGAGCGGATCGCCGACGATCACGAGGTAGACGAGGAACGGCACGTTTGTGACGAGGGCCGCCACGAGCGTCGTGCGATGGATGCTCGGGTCGAGCAGCGCGCCCTCCACGCCTCCCTTGCGCGGGTTGCGGAGGTCGCTCTCGTAGTCGAAGACGTCGTTGATGCCGTACATCGCGAGGTTGTAGGGAATGAGGAAGTAGAGGGTGCCCACGATGAGCGTGAGGTCGATCTCGCGAGCGGTGAGCAGGTAGGCGGCCGCGAAGGGGAACGCCGTATTGATCCAGCTGAGCGGGCGCGAGCTCAGCGTCAACTGCGCGAGAGTGCTCATGAGCGCCCACCCCTCTCCTGGGTGCCGCTGTCGGCAGTGCGGGTCGCGCTTCCCCTTCGCAGAAGGAGCTCCCACACGGCCGGCAGAAGCACGAGAGCTGCGACGGTGTAGGCGAAGTCCTCGATCGGCGCGACGCCGATGCACACGCCACTGATGAGGGCGTCGTCGTAGGCGACGAGGCCCGTGCCGATGATGACGTTGTCGAAGACCGCGGTGAGGATGAGCAGGAGAATCGCGGCGAGGCCCACCGCACGCCAGTGGGGGGCGCGTCGCACCACGACGGCGACGACCGCCACGAGCGCGACGAGGCCGAGGAACACGATGTTGAGGAGCGTGTAGGTCACGAGCCGACCTCCGCCGCGCGCGCACGGCGCCACCGCCCGGCGAGCAGATCCTTCGCCGCCGTATAGGCGTTCATCGTGTTGTAGCTCAACAGGGTCAGGAAGAAGACCTCCTCGAGCGGCAGCTCGGGGCCCACGAGCATCCCCGTCATGAAGTCCGTCTGCCCGCGGAAGAAGATGCCGAGGGCGATGCCCGCGACGTCCCAGATCAGGAAGAAGACCACCCCGAGCGGCAGCACGATCGCCGCTCGCCGCCAGTCCCGCCAGAAGAAGAGGCGAAACCGTCGGTCGAGGAGCACCATGCCCGTGAGGGCGATGGCGAGCGCGCCGAGGTAGGCGAAGCCGATCACGCCGCCGACGGCTCCTCGGCCCGCGGGCCGGTCGACTCGAGGGGCTCGGGCAGCGGACCCGTCGAGGTGTCGCCGCGCAGGCGCTTGACGATGAGCTCGGCGCTGATGAGGCACATCGGCAGTCCGATGCCGGGCATCGTCGAGCCGCCCGCGAAGTACAGGCCGCGCACCTTCTTCGAGACGTTGCCGGCCCGGAAGAACGCGCTCTGCTTCAGGATGTGCGCCGGCCCCAGCGCGGTGCCGCGCCACGCGCCCAGATCTTCGTGGAAGTTGCCCGGGCCGTAGGTGCGGCGCACGACGACGCGATCGGCGAGGTCGGGAATGTGCGCCCACGCGGCGATCTGCTCGATGATGCGGTCGGCGTAGGCCTCGAGGGGCGTGTCGCCGTCGCCATCGACGTCGCCGCGCCCGAACGAGAGATCGGCGGGCGCCGGCACGAGCACGAAGACGTTCTCGTGCCCCTCCGGAGCGACCGAGGGGTCGACGCCGCTCGGCTTGCAGATGTAGAGCGAGGCCGGATCGGGCAGGGTCGGCGTCGGCCCGAAGATGGCCTCGAAGTTCTCGCGCCAGTCGGCCGTGAACAGGAGCGTGTGGTGCTCGAGCTGCGGCAGCTCGCCCTTGACGCCCAGGTACAGCAGCAGGGCGCTCGGGCCCGCCGTCGCCTTGTCCCAGTACGACTGCGGGTAGGTCTGCAGCTCCTCGGGCAGGAGAGTCGTCTCGGTGTGGTGCAGGTCGGCGGCCGAGACGACGATGTCGGCCTCGATGACCTCCCCCGGTTCATCTCCGCGACCGGCGAGCTCGACGCCGCGCACCTGCTTCGACGTCTCGTCCACGACGATCCGCACCACCGGCGACGAGGTGCGGATGGTGACGCCCTGGTCGCGCGTGACGGCGGCGATGCGGTCGATGAGCCGGGTGAAGCCGCCCATCGGGTAGAGCACGCCGTCGGCGAGGTCGAGGTGGCTCATGAGGTGGTACATGCTCGGGGTGAGGAAGGGCGAGGAGCCGAGGAAGACGGCCGGGTACCCGAGGAGCTGCCGCAGGCGGAGGTCGCCGAACCGTTTGGCGACGTAGGCGTCGAGGCTCTGCAGCAGCATGCGCACGAGCTTCGCGCTGCGCTTGAGCACGTCGCGCGTCATGAGCGGGCCGAAGGAGGCGAAGCTCGTGTAGAGAAACGACTTCTTGGCCATCTCGTAGGTGTCTCGCGCCGACTCGAGGTACGTCTCGAGCGCGCGACCGGCACCGGGCTCGATCGACTCGAAGAGCGCGATGTTCTCCTCGCGCGACGCCGCGACGTCCACGGCGCCGTCGAACCCCTGCGTGATGACGCGGTAGCCGGGGTCGAGCTGGATGAGCTCGAGCTGCTCGGCGGAGGACGTGCCGCACAGGCGGAAGAAGTGGTCGAAGACCTCGGGCATGAGGTACCAGCTGGGCCCCGTGTCGAAGCGGAACCCGTCGACCTCCCACGAGCCCGCGCGGCCGCCGAGGGCGTCGCGCTGCTCCACGAGCGTCACCTCGTGGCCGTCCCGCGCGAGCAGGGCGGCGGTCGAGAGGCCCGCGATGCCCCCTCCGATGACGACGGCGCGGCTCACGCGGTCACCTCCGCGGGCACGGCGGTGCGGCGCGGTTGCGGGATGCGCCCCGCGAGCACTGCGAGAGCAATACGCGCCTTCACCGGGTCCGGCACGCGCACGCGCGCCTGCACGAGCTGCGAGGCGGGCGTTGTGCGCAGTCTACGGGAGAGCTCGAAGAAGAGTCCCTGCGCGAGCGCGACGGCCTTGCGGCTGCTGGCCGGCAGCTCGGGGATGACGGCGGCGGAGACGCTCAGGTCGTGGTCGATGTCGTCGAGCAAGCGGTGCTTCTCCTCTTCCGTGAACGAGTCCACCCTGATGCCGGGAAAGTAGCTGCGCCCGAGAGTCTCGAAGTCTGCGGCGAGATCGCGGAGGAAGTTGACCTTCTGGAACGCTGCGCCGAGGGCGCGCGCACCGCGCACCATGCGATCATTCTGCGCCTCGTCGGTGGGCGCATCCTGAAGGAACGCGCGCAGGCACATGAGGCCCACCACCTCCGCCGAGCCGTAGACGTAGGTGTCGAAGCTCGCGGCATCGTGCTCGGTATCGGTGAGATCCATGCGCATCGAGTGGAAGAACGGGCGCGTGAGCTCGGTGCCGAAGCCGACCTCGCGCGCCGTGCGCGCGAAGGCGTGCACGATGAGGTTCGCACTGTAGCCGTGCTGCATCGCCTGCTCGGTATCGGCCTCGAGCTCGTCGAGATACCGTCCCGCGGCGGCGGTGTCGAGCCCGGCATCCGTCACCCCGCCGTCGACGATCTCGTCGGCGACGCGCACGAGCGCGTAGACGTTCTCGACGTGCTGGCGCACACGCGGGGCGAGCAGTCGCGAGGCGAGGCCGAACGAGGTCGAGTAGCGGCGGATGACGACGCCGGCGGTCTCCTCGGCGACACGGTCGTACAGGTTCAGGCGGCTCATCGCATCCGTTCCAGCACCGTGGCGGCCACGGGGTGCAGTTCCGCTCTCAGAGCCTCGGGCATGTGCGGTTCGGCGAGCAGGTCGAGGGCGCGTTGCGCGCACCCGCGCACGAGGTCGTCGGCGAAGGTTCGAGCGCCGCACTCCTCGAGCATGTCGCGCGCGGTCTGCGCCTCCGCCTCCGTGAGGTCGTGCTTGCCGATGAGGTGCCGCAGCTCCTCCCACTGCGGGGTCGCGCGCGCGAAGCTGATGAGCACCGTGCGCTTTCCCTCGCGCAGGTCGCCGATCGTCGTCTTGCCGGTGAACGACTCCTCGCCGAATACGCCGAGCACATCGTCGACGATCTGGTAGGCGATGCCGATCTCTCGACCGAAGTCGCCGAGCGTCGCCACGATCTGCTCGCTCGCTCCGGCCAGGATCGCGCCGGCCTGCAGCGGCGCCTCGAACGAGTACACGGCCGTCTTGAGCCGCTCCATCTGCAGGATGTCCTCGACGACGGGCGTGTGCGGGTCGATCGAGAAGTCGACGTCGATGAGCTCGCCCGCCGCGCTCGCGAACATGGCCTCGTCGAGCACCTCGAGCAGGCGGTCGCGCATCGCCGCGGCCACACCGCTGCGCTCCATGAGTCGGTAGCTGTTGAAGAGGGCGAGGTCGCCGGCGATGACCGCGGCCGACACGCCCCGGTGCTCGGCGATCTCGACGCTCGCGCCCCGGTCGACGGCGTGGTCGCGGTAGGTGCCGGAGATGTTCGGGATGCCCCGCCTCACGAAATCCCGATCGATCACGTCGTCGTGCACGATGAGCGCCGTGTGCAGCAGCTCGAAGGAGGCGCCCACGTAGGCGGCCGCTTCGAGGTCGGTGCCACCGAGCCCGCTGTACGCGGCCATGACCATGCGGGGGCGGAACCGCTTGCCGCCCTGGGTGTTGCGCTCGAGCAGACCCCAGAGGTGCTGGTAGTGCTCGCCCAGGGGCTCAGCGCGCTTCTTGGCTAGGCTGAAGAAGCGCTCCAGCACAGCGTCGACCACAGCGCCTCGCTCTTCCGCGATGGTGACCGGGTCGCTCCTCTTCACCCGAGCAGACTACAGCCGCACATGACCGATATTCCTGAAACCGTCGTGCTCGTCGCCGACGACGGCACTCCCGTCGGAACCGCGCCGAAGGCGACCGTCCACAGCACCGAGACGCCGCTACACCTCGCGTTCTCGTGCCACGTGTTCGACGACCGGGGCCGGGTGCTCGTCACGCGTCGAGCGCTCGCCAAGAAGACCTGGCCGGGCGTGTGGACGAACGCCTTCTGCGGCCACCCCGCCCCCGAGGAGCCGATGGAGGACGCGCTCGTGCGCCGCGCCGAGCGCGAGCTCGGCCTGACGCTGACCGACGTGCGGGTGAGCCTGCCCGACTTCCGCTACCGGGCCGTCGACGCCTCGGGCGTCGTCGAGAACGAGATCTGCCCCGTGTTCACGGCGCGCGCGGTGGGGGAGCCCTCGCCCGCCGCCGACGAGGTCGCGGAGTGGGCGTGGGTCGAGCCCGAGCAGCTGCGCTCCGCCGTCGCCTCGACGCCCTTCGCGTTCAGCCCGTGGCTGGGCTGGCAGCTCGCGGCGTGGGAAGGCTCCTACTCGGCGCCCTCCTGAGCCTCGGCACGAGCATCCTGACCCGTTTCTGACGGTGTCCGCATCGCGGTCGTGGCGACGTGCACCGAGACCGCCCGTTCTCGCGGAATGCGCAGGATGACCGTCGTGCCCGTGAGGCCGTCCGATTCGATGTCGATCGTGCCGCCGATGCGGGTCTCGACGAGGCCCTTGACGATCGGCAGTCCGAGGCCCGTGCCGGGTACCTCGCGGTGCCGCTCGGTCTGCACGCGGTAGAAGCGCTCCCAGACGTGCGGCAGGTCGGCGGCCGGGATGCCCGGGCCCTCGTCGACGACGCGAATCTCCACGGTCTCGTCCCCCTCGTCGATCACGTCCAGGCGCACGGTGCCGCCGTCGGGGCTGAACTTGACCGCGTTCGAGAGCAGGTTCGCGCACACGCGCGCGATGTCTTGGGTCACGCCCACGATCATGACGGGATGCTCGGGCACCGTGAGAGCGATCTGAACCTGCCGCGCGGGGCTCAGCCCCGAGGCGTCCTCGGCGCAGTGCCGCACGACTTCGAGAACGTCGAGCTGCGCGGCGGCGCGGGGGGCCGCACCGACGGAGCTGAGCTTGCTGAGCTCGAGCACGTCTTGGATGACGTCGGCGAGGCGACGGGCGTTGCGCGCGATGATCGTCGACGCCTGCTGGTCCCGCTCCTGCAGCAGTGATTCCTCGAGCTGCTCCGCGAAGCCGAGGATGCTCGTCACGGGCGTGCGCAGCTCGTGGCTCACCGAGGCGATGAAGTCGTCCTTCTGCTCGTTGAGGCGTCGAAGGTCGTCGGCAACGGCGAGAGCCAGCTGCTCGCGCGCGTCGCGCGCGGTTACGTCGGTGAAGACGAGGGTCACGACCGGCTGGCCTCCGGCCTCCGCATAGAAGGCGATGTCGACATCGAAGCGGCGATCGCCGCGCGTGATCTCTAGGCGCCCGGGATCCCTCGCCCGTATCCTCTCGTCGAGCTCGCTCACCCCGAACACAACGCGGTCCCGCTGCATCCAGATGCCCGCTGTACCCCACGACCCCGGCATCTCGTTGCGCCCGATCGCCTCGAGCGCAGTGGCGTTGACG
Organism: Microcella pacifica; assembly: GCF_009371975.2. Classification (GTDB taxonomy): domain Bacteria; phylum Actinomycetota; class Actinomycetes; order Actinomycetales; family Microbacteriaceae; genus Microcella; species Microcella pacifica. The sequence continues at coordinate 2,984 of NZ_VIKT02000024.1, read as the reverse complement.
CCCACGACGCGCAAGTGCTCGCCGTCGAGCACCTCGGCGACGAGGATGCCCGTCTCAGAGCTGATGATGCCCCCGCGCAGAAGAGCCTCGCGGGCGCCGAGCTGGGTGACGACGTTCGCCCACTCGTTGCGCGCGGCGGAGACATAGAGAACGCCGACGGCGTAGACGATCAGGAACGCCTGAATCAGCTCGACAGTCGTGCGCGCTCCATCGTCGGCGTAGACCGCGAACGGGCCGCCTCCCGCGGCGGTGAGGATCGTGGTCGCGGCCGCGGTCGCGATGAGCTCCACCGCCACGACGACGGTCGGCAGTCGGAACGCCGCCCAGAGCAGGGCGATGAAGGGCAGGAACGCGAGCGGCAGCACGTTCCCTGGCCAGAAGGTGTAGCCGACGAGCAGAACGACGGCCGCGATCTGCAGCACGCCCTCCACCGGGCTCACTCGTCGATTGAGCCGCGAGCTCACGAGGGCGACCGGAGTCACCACGAGAAGAGCCGAGGCGTGCGAGCTCAGCAGTCCGAGGGCGGTGAACAGGAAGTCTCGATCGAGAAGCGCCCATGCCGTGGCGCCCGCCAGGATGCCGATCGCCGCGGCCCCGACGAGCGTGGCGGCGAGCAGCCGCGTGACGTCGCGCAAGCCGTCGAGCCGCGCAACGGGATTCCCCCGAGTGAGCACCCACGCCACCAGCCACGCCTCGATGGCATTGGCGAGGCCGAAGAGTACGGCGACGAGAAGCTCGCGCCCGCCGATCACGTTTCCCACCGCGGTGACCGCGGCGATCGCGAGGGCGACCGCGACGCGGTTGCCGCGCGAGGCGAGCACCGCGACCGCGCTCACGCCGGCCGCGGGCCACCACGCGGCGATCGCGGCATCCACGGGGCTCAGCAGCACCGAGGCGACGCTCACGAGCCCGGCGAAGAGGACGAGTGCGATGATGCCGATGCGCCGCACAATGGTGTCGGCGAGGTACAGGCGCCCGACGAGACCTCCCTGTCCCACTGGCGCACCTCCCCGCGTATCGCCGCACCCGCGCGGACGTTACATGAGAGGATACGGAATAACTCGGGAGGGGAGGGATACGATGTCGACGATTCTCATCGTGGAAGACGAGCCCGACGTGCTCCTCCTGCTCGAGAACCGTGTGCGGGGTGCCGGTCACGAGGTGCTCAGCGCGATCGACGGCGAGCAGGGTCTCGAGCTCGCCGCGACTCAGAAGCCCGACCTCATCATCCTCGACTGGATGATGCCCAAGCGTGACGGCATCGAGGTGTGCGAAGAGCTGCGACGGCACGACCCCGACCACCGACTCAAGGTGCTCATGCTCACCGCGCGGTCGCAGCGCAGCGACGTCGACCGGGCGTTCGAGGCGGGCGCGGACGACTACATCGTGAAGCCGTTCAGCTCGCGCGAGCTCATCGAGCGCATCGGCGCACTGCTCTCGCCCGCGACCGACTGAGCGGGTGCTGCGCCGCGCTGCCCCCGGGCGTCGCTAGTGCTGCGCGTCGAGTTCGGTGCGGTGGAAGTTCTGGAACGAGCGCGAGGCGGTCGGGCCGCGCTGCCCCTGATACCGGTTGAGATAGCCGCCCGTGCCGTACGGGTTCTCGGCGGGGGAGCTGAGGCGGAAGAAGCACAGCTGCCCGATCTTCATGCCCGGCCAGAGCTTGATGGGCAGCGTGGCGACGTTGCTGAGCTCTAGCGTCACGTGGCCGCTGAAGCCGGGGTCGATGAAGCCCGCCGTGGAGTGGGTGAGCAAGCCCAGTCGACCGAGCGAGCTCTTGCCCTCCAGTCGCGCGGCGACGTCGTCGGGCAGCGTCACGAGCTCGTAGGTCGAGCCGAGCACGAACTCACCAGGGTGCAGAATGAACGGCTCACCCGGCTTCGCCTCCACTAAGCGCGTCAGTTCGGGCTGCTCTTCCGCGGGGTCGATGAACGGGTACTTGTGGTTGTCGAACAGCCGGAAGAGACCGTCGATGCGCACGTCGACGCTCGACGGCTGCACCATCGACAGGTCTAGCGGATCGAGCCCGATGCGCCCGGAGTCGAGTTCGGCGCGGATATCTCGGTCGCTCAGTAGCATGGCGTCAGCCTATCGAGCGGGATGCCCGGCGCGGGTTGCGCGGAGCATCCTCGCCCCCACCCGTCCCGAAAGGTTCCCGCCCGTGACGACCGTCGCTCTCATCATCCTCCTCGTGCTCCTCGGCGCGCTCGCCGTGTTCCAGCTCGCGCTCGCCGCCGGCGCGCCCCTCGGGCGCTACGCCTGGGGCGGCCAGCACGATGGCGCGCTGCCCGCGCGCCTGCGGATCGGGAGCGCCGTGTCGATCGTCATCTACGCGCTCATCGCCGTCGTCGCCCTCGAGCGGGCGGGCGTCATCGACCTCATCCCGGGCGAGGTCGTCGAGACCGTCGCCATGTGGGTCATCGCCGTGTACTTCGCGCTCGGCATCGTCATGAACGGCATCTCGCGCAGCAAGCCGGAGCGGTACACGATGACGCCGGTCGTGATCGTGCTCACGGCTGCGAGCGTCATCCTCGCGCTCTCGTAGCCGACGCGCATGCGTCTCGGCACGATTCGCTAGACTGCTCGCGCGACCTGGTGCCCGAGACGGGCACCAGCGCTGGCGTCGCGGCGAAGGCCAGAAATGGCCTTCGCTTCAAGCTCCAGCGCGGGGATGTAGTTCAATGGTAGAACTTCAGCTTCCCAAGCTGATGTCGGTTCCGCCCATCGTCTCTGTCACTCCCGAATTGGTGCGGTCTGACCAGGCCTTTTCTTGTTCTTCGTGCCTCTTGCCGGAGAAGGTCCATTCGTGCGTGCCTCAGTGTGCCTCGCCGTCGGTTCGATGACGAGTACAAGTAGGTGTGTTGATTCGTCGAGCTTCTCCGTATCAAGCAGTACGCGCAACAACTCGCGCGATGATGGCTCATCCCAATCGGGGGTGTAGGAGTTGGGGTCTGAAGCCGCCGGTCTCGAGCAGGCTTCGGGCGATG
>NZ_VIKT02000023.1 GCF_009371975.2 Microcella pacifica | reverse complement strand
GCGGAGCCCAGCGCGCCGGCCGAGCCCAGCGCGCCGGCCGAGCCCAGCGCGCCGGCCGAGCCCAGCGCACCCGCGGAGCCCAGCGCACCCGCGGAGCCGTCCGCCCCCGCTGCACCGTCTGCTCCCGCCCAGCAGTCGGCGCCCGCGGAGCCGAGCGCTCCGGCGGAGCCCTCTGCGCCGGCCGAGCCCTCCGCTCCCGCACAGCCCTCCGCACCGGCACAGACCTCCGCACCGGCACAGGCCAGTGCTCCCGATGCGAGCGCCGCGGGCTACATCACGCCGCTCGTGCGCAAGCTCGCTCAGGAGCGCGGTGTCGACCTCTCCACCGTGTCGGGCACGGGGGTCGGCGGGCGCATTCGCAAGCAGGATGTGCTCGACGCCGCCGAGAGCGGCGGCACGGCGACCTCCAGCGCGCCCACGCGGAAGCCCCTCGAGGCCTCACCGCTGCGCGGCACGAGCGAGTCCATGTCGCGCCTGCGCAAGGTCATCGCCGAGCGCGCCGTCGTCTCGATGCAGTCGACCGCGCAGCTCACGACCGTCGTCGAGGTCGATGTCACGAAAGTCGCCGCCCTGCGCACGGCCGTGAAGGATACGTTCCTCACGGCGACCGGCCTCAAGCTCAGCTTCCTGCCGTTCTTCGCGAAGGCGACGACCGAGGCCCTGCAGGCCTTCCCGATCATCAACGCGACGGTCGAGGACGACACGATCGTCTACCCGGAGTCGGAGAACCTCTCGATCGCGGTCGACACCGAGCGCGGGCTCCTCACGCCGGTCATCCGCAACGCGGGCGACCTGTCGATCGCCGATCTCGCCCGCGAAATCGCCGACCTCGCCGAGCGCACGCGCGACAACAAGCTCAAGCCCGACGAGCTCGCGGGCGGCACCTTCACGCTCACGAACACGGGCTCGCGCGGCGCGCTCTTCGACACCCCGGTCGTCTTCCTGCCCCAGGTCGCCATTCTCGGCACCGGTGTCGTGACCAAGAAGCCCGTCGTCATGACGGTCGACGGCTCCGACGTGATCGCGGTGCGGTCGACCGTCTACCTCGCGCTCTCCTACGATCACCGCATCATCGACGGCGCGGACGCTGCGCGCTTCCTGACCGCGATCAAGGAGCGCCTCGAAGAGGCCGACTTCGACGGCGACCTCGGCATCTAGCCTCCCGACGGCTCCACGAGCACGTCGCGAAGACGCCAGCCGGCCTCGCTCCTCATCAGCAGGAGCGAGGCCGTCGTCGTCTCCGGCCCGACGAGGTCCACGATGACTGCTGCGCCCATCCGCTCGACGACGACGAGCTCGCGCTCGCCCTCGCTCCACGCCTGCAGGGCGACCACCGAGTCCTCTTCCGGAGTGTGAAGGGCCGCCTCAGCTGACGATCCCGCGTGAGTCGAGTCGGGCGCGCACGCCGCTACGGCCACTCGTTCGCGACAGATCAGCCAGCGCTCGACGAGGACGCTCACGATGTCGACCCACTGCTCTGGCTCCGGACTGAGATGCCGCTCCGGCGCCTCGTCCCGCTCGTCGCGCAGCGGTGTCGACCCCTGCGACATCGCGGGCCGTTCCGACGGCGACGCGGAGGCGGCCGGGCCCGCCGTCGACCCGTCATCCTCGTCAGAGTTCCCGGCGCCCAGGATCAGCAGGGCGAGAAGCACCGAGACCGCGCCAGCAACCCCCAGCGCAACAGTGCGGGGCCTCACGCCGGGGAGAGACCGCGCTCGCACGGCAGCGCCGAGCGCCACGAGACGCGCCTCAGCGGCGAGGACGGTGTGCGCGAGGGCGTCAGGGAGTGCCAGACGTCGTAGTAGTGGGGCGAGCCGACTCTCGCCTGGTGGCGTCGGAGCGTCACGGAGAGGAGCCGCCCCCGAGGGGAGCGCACGCGGTTCCCGCACGCCGCCGTCGCGGGCACCCGGCGGGTGCAGGACTCCGCGGTCGCGCACATCGGGATCGCCAGGGCGCGCGGAGCTCGGAGCGGTGCGCACCGGCGCGGGCTCTGCGCAGTCGAAGAGCGCAGCGACGGTGGACCGGAACCCGGCGGCGAGATCTGCCGCCGGGTCGCCCTCGAGCACCGCCAGGAGCGCGTCGCCCGGCGGAGTCGCGACGTGGCGCGCGATGACCGCGGCGAGAGACCGAGCGCTGTCATGATCGACGCGATACTCGGCCTCCCGGCCTCGGAAGTGCGGGGGAAGCACGGCTCCCGCCCGTGCCGCGCTGAACCGGGTGATCACGGGCGCCCCATCTGAGCGCAGCCGGATCCCGTCCACCGCGAGCCCGCCGAAGGTGAGCCCACGATCGTGCGCCGTCGTGACAGCCTCGAGAAGGGGCACGATGAGCGTGACCGCCTCGCCCGCCGACAGGTCGCCGCGGCGACGGTCGAGCAGTTCGTCGAGTCGTGGGCCGGAGAGATGCTCGAGCACGACGACGGGAGCGCCGGTATCGCTCGTCGCGAGATCGAGCACGGTCGCCGCGTGCTCGTGGGCCGCGCGGGCGCGAGCGTCGATCTCGCGATCGAGCCGAGCCGCGTCGTACTCCTCCGCGACGATGCGCAGCACGCACGGCTGCCCGTCATGCTGCGCGAGCAGGAGCGTTGCTCGCGGATCGCGCGCGAGCACGCGCACGATCGAGTAGCCCGCGACCTGCGCCGTCGGCGCGCTCGACACCATGCCCCCACTGTCGAGCACGGGCGGCACGGCTGCGCCCCGCGAACGGGGACGTGGGGAGGAGCGCGGTGTCGACGATCGATCGGGAGGAGCAGCCGCCGAGAACCCCCGCGCGGGGGCCTATCCTAGAGACCATGGCACGCACCTCCTCCTCGACTCCCCCCAAAGAGCCCGGCCGCATGAAGCAGATGTGGCAGGTCTTCAACATGACACGCCGCATGGACCCCGCGTCGTTGTGGTTCATGATCGCCGGCTTCGTCCTGCCCCTCGCCGCAGGCATCGTGCTCGCCATCGTGCTCTCCGGCGACAACGTCATCGGCATCATCCTGTACGTGGTCGCGGGCCTCATGGGAGGGCTCCTCGTCTTCCTCATCGTGCTGGGCCGCCGAGCTGAGCGCGTCGCGTATCGGCAGATCGAGGGACAGCCGGGCGCCGTGGGCGCCGTGCTCAAGTCGTCGCTGCGCCGCGCCTGGCAGGCGAGCGAGATGCCCGTCACGGTCTCTCCCCGCACCCAGGATGCCGTCTACCGCGCGGTGGGAAAGCCGGGCGTCGTCCTTATCGGCGAGGGCCCTCAGTCCCGCACCCGCCGGATGCTCGAGGACGAGCGCCGCAACGTCAACCGCATCGTGCCGAACGTGCCCGTGCACTTCGTCCACGTCGGCCCCGACGCCGAGTCGACGAAGCTCGAGCGCCTCGCGAAGACCCTCAACGGCCACAAGAAGACGCTCACGAAGGCCGAAGTGCTCGCCGTCAACAACCGCCTGAGCTCGCTGAGCAAGTCGTCGAGCCTCCCGATCCCCAAGGGCATCGACCCGACGAAGGTGCGCGCGCCCCGCCAGCCTCGCTAGCTCAGCGACGCAGCAGGATCGTGCCAGCCGCCCGATCGTGCAGCCCGCGCTGGTCCACGTTCCAGAACACCGCGGGCAGCACGAGCGCGATGAGCGCGGCGCGCACAACCGGCCGCCACACGCCCAGGAGGCCCCCGGCCATGGGGACGACGCGCATCCCGAGCAGCAGGTGGCCGACGCTCGCGTTCACGACGACCGTGAACAGGATCTGCATGCCGACGAAGACCGCGAGCGTCGCGAGCGGGTCGTAGTCGAAGAACGCGACCGCGATGAGCACCGCGATGCCCCAGTCGATCGCGATGGCCGCGAGGCGCCGGCCTATGCGTGCGACCGAGCGGGGCCCGTTCTCAGGGAGCCCGAGCCGCTGGCCCGGCCAGTCGGGCAGCTCGCTATCGGGGGTCACGACAGCAGTCTAGAAGTGCTCGTCTGCGAGCGCGCTCGCAGGCGGCTCGGAGCACGGCGCGTACACTGGCCTCGTGATCGACTGTGTCGTCACGGGGCTAAGCGCCAACTCCGTGCCGTATCTGTCGGGTCTCGAGCAGCAGCGTGCCCTGCACGCCGCCGTCGTCGAGGGCCGGGCGCCCGATACCGTCATGCTGCTCGAGCACGAGAGCGTCTACACGGCGGGTAAACGCACCGAGCCCCAGGAGAGACCCTCTGACGGCACCCCCGTCATCGACGTGGATCGCGGGGGCAAGATCACCTGGCACGGCCCCGGCCAGCTCGTCGGGTACCCCATCGTGCACCTGCGGGAGCCCGTCGACGTCGTCGCGTACGTGCGGCACCTCGAAGGCATGCTCATCGCGGTCCTCGGCGATCTCGGCATCGCTGGCGCCGATCGCGTACCCGGCCGCAGCGGGGTCTGGATGCGCGGCACCGACAAGATCGCGGCGATCGGCATTCGCGTCGCCCAGGGCGTGACGTCGCACGGCTTCGCCCTCAACTGCTCCAACTCCTTCGAGCCCTACCGCCGGATCATCGCCTGCGGGCTCGCCGATGCGGGGGTGACGAGCGTCTCCCACGAGCTCGGCCGCACCGTGACTCCCGGCGACGTCGTCCCGCTCGTCCAACGCCACTTCCGCCCGCTCGTGCTCGACGCAGTGGGCCGAACCGAGGAGGTTCCCGCATGACCGCACTCCCCCACGCCCCGACCGAGGGTCGCAAGATGCTGCGGCTCGAGGTGCGCAACGCCGCGACGCCCATCGAGAAGAAGCCCGAGTGGATCAAGACGACCGCGAAGATGGGCCCCGAGTTCAGCGCGCTGCGCGCACTCGTGGGCGAGAAGCAGCTGCACACCGTGTGCCAGGAGGCCGGCTGCCCGAACATCTACGAGTGCTGGGAGGACCGTGAGGCGACGTTCCTCATCGGGGGCAGCCAGTGCACGCGTCGCTGCGACTTCTGCCAGATCGACACGGGCAAGCCCGCCGACTACGACACCGACGAACCGCGTCGCGTCGCGGAGTCCGTCGTGGAGATGAACCTGCGCTACGCGACCGTGACGGGCGTCGCCCGCGACGACCTGCCCGACGAGGGAGCGTGGCTGCACGCCGAGACGGTGCGCCAGATCCACGAGCTCAACCCCGGCACGGGGGTCGAGCTGCTCGCGACGGACTTCAGCGGCAACCCCGAGCTGCTGCGGGTCGTCTTCGACTCGCGGCCCGAGGTCTTCGCCCACAACGTGGAGACCGTTCCGCGCATCTTCAAGCGCATTCGGCCGGCCTTCCGCTACGAGCGGTCGCTCGACGTCATCACTCAGGCGCGCGACTACGGGCTCATCACGAAGTCGAACCTCATCCTCGGCATGGGAGAGACGCGCGAGGAGGTCTCGCAGGCTCTGCGCGACCTGCACGCCGCGGGCACCGACATCATCACGATCACGCAGTACCTGCGCCCGACGGCGCGCCATCACCCGATCGACCGGTGGGTCAAGCCCGCGGAGTTCGTCGCGATCAAGCAGGAGGCTGAGGAGATCGGGTTCCTCGGCGTGCTCGCCGGACCGCTCGTGCGCTCGAGCTACCGGGCGGGGCGCCTGTGGGCGCAGTCGATGGTCGCGAAGGGTCGACCCATCCCCGACTCGATGCGCGCACTGGCCGAGACGACGGAGGCGTTCGCGCAGGCGGTGAGCTGAGCATCCGGGCCCCAGGGTGCTCGCAGGGTGAACCAGGCTCGGCGTAACATCCCCGAAACATAAGGGACACTGCAGGGAAACCCCTGCCCCCTAGGTTTGAGTCACGGCGCGATCGCGCCCCTTTCCCGTACCAAAGCTCAGGAGATCAGTCACATGTTCAGTGATTCTTCCGAGGTGCTGAAGTTCATCAAGGACACGGACGTCAAGTTCCTCGACATCCGATTCACCGACCTTCCCGGTGTCCAGCAGCACTTCAACATCCCCGCCGCGACGGTCGACGAGGACTTCTTCACCGTCGGCCAGCTCTTCGACGGCTCGTCCATCCGAGGCTTCCAGTCGATCCACGAGTCTGACCTGCAGCTCATCCCGGACGTCTCGACGTGCTACGTCGACCCGTTCCGCACCGAGCGCACGCTCATCATGATCTTCGACATCTACAACCCCCGTACGGGCGAGATCTACGGTCGCGACCCGCGCCAGGTCGCCAAGAAGGCGGAGAAGTTCCTCGCCTCGACGGGCATCGCCGACACGGCGTTCTTCGCCCCCGAGGCCGAGTTCTACATCTTCGACGACGTCAAGTACGAGGTGAAGCAGAACAAGTCGTACTACGAGGTCGATTCGAGCGAGGCCGCGTGGAACACCGGCCGCACGGAAGAGGGCGGAAACCTCGCCAACAAGACCCCGTACAAGGGCGGCTACTTCCCCGTCACCCCCGTCGACCACCACGCCGACCTGCGTGACGACATTGTCATGAAGCTCCTCGAGGTCGGTCTCGACGTCGAGCGCAGCCACCACGAGGTCGGCACCGCCGGTCAGGGCGAGATCAACTACAAGTTCGACACGATGGTCTCCGCTGCCGACGACATCCTGAAGTTCAAGTACATCGTCAAGAACACGGCGCTCGAGTGGGGCAAGGTCGCGACCTTCATGCCGAAGCCGCTCATGGGCGACAACGGCTCGGGCATGCACACCCACCAGTCGCTGTGGAACGGCAGCGAGCCGCTCTTCTACGACGAGGCGGGCTACGGCGGTCTCAGCGACATCGCTCGCTGGTACATCGGCGGTCTCCTCAAGCACGCGAAGTCGGTCATGGCGTTCACCAACCCCACGGTGAACTCCTACCACCGCCTCATCCCGGGCTTCGAGGCCCCCGTCAACCTCGTGTACTCGGCGGGCAACCGCTCGGCCGCGATCCGTATCCCCATCACGGGCACGAACCCCAAGGCCAAGCGCATCGAGTTCCGTGCGCCGGACGCCTCGGGCAACCCGTACCTCGCGTTCGCGGCGCAGATGATGGCCGGCATCGACGGCATCATCAACAAGATCGAGCCGCACGAGCCCGTCGACAAGGACCTCTACGAGCTCCCGCCCGAGGAGGCCAAGAGCATTCCGCAGGCGCCCGCCTCGCTGGATGCCGCTCTCGACGCTCTCGAGGCCGACCACGAGTTCCTGCTGCAGGGTGGCGTCTTCACCAAGGACGTCATCGAGGCATGGATCGAGTACAAGCGCGAGAAGGAGCTCCTCCCCTTCGCACAGCGCCCGCACCCGTTCGAGTACGAGATGTACTTCAGCGTCTAGCAGTCGCGCCACAGCACCACGAGGGCCTCGTTCCGTTCCGGAGCGGGGCCCTCGCGGCGTTCCGGGCCTCGCAGCGTGCGAGCCCGAGCCGTGCGCCGCACCGCGTCGCGAGCGCCTCAGGCGTCGTAGAACCCGCGCTCGAAGACCTGGCGCGCCTGACGAGTCGTGCGCAGGTAGTCCTCCTCGAGCAGAGAGGCGCACCCGGGCGGATACCCCATGAGCCGCGCGATGCCCTCGAGCTGCAGTCGGTCACCCGGCAGAACGTCGGCAGTCTTGTTGAGCCAGAGGGTGAGAGCCGAGCGCACGCGCGAGGCGATGATCCACGCGTCGCGCAGTTTCGCCGCATCGGCGTCGGTCACGAGGCCGGCCTCGACGACAGCATCGAGCGCCTCGAGCGTCGAGGTCGTCTTGAGAGCGGGCTTGGCGGCCGCGTGCTGCAGCTGCAGCAGCTGCACGAACCACTCCACGTCGCTCAGGGAGCCTCGTCCGAGCTTCACGTGGCGAGCAGGGTCCGCGGCCTGCGGCAGCCGCTCCGACTCGACTCGCGCCTTGATGCGGCGCACCTCGCGCGCGTCCGCAGCCGGCAGTTCGTCCGGGTACCGCACCGTGTCGGCGAGGGCGAGGAAGTCCTGCCCGAGGGCATCGTCCCCCGCGACGGCGTGGGCCCGCAGGAGGGCCTGCGCCTCCCACGTGAGCGACCAGCGGGCGTAGTAGGCCCGATAGGAGTCGAGCGACCGCACCATGGGGCCGTTCTTGCCCTCCGGGCGCAGGTCGGCATCCAGATCCAGAGGCAGTCGAAGGTCCTCGGTGAGGCGACCGAGGTCGCGCACGATCCCCTCCGCTGTCGCTTGCGCCCGCTCCCCCGCGCCCACGTCACGGTAGACGTAGAGGACGTCGGTGTCGCTGCCGAAACCGAGTTCGCCGCCGCCGTAGCGACCCATGCCGATGATGGCGAACTCGATGCCGTCGTCGGGCCGGTGCGCCAGCGAGAGCACTCCCGTCAGGAGCGCGGTCGTGACCGCGGTCAGGCCGCGCCCTACCTCTTGGATCGTCGACACGTCGAGGATTCCCGAGAGTGCGAGGCGCAGGATCTCGCGCTGGCGGGCCGTGCGCAGGGCTTTCGCCGCCGCATCGGTGTCGCCGTCGTGCCGGGCCACCGTGGCTCGAGTCTCCTCGAGCAGGGCATCCAGAGATCGAGGCCGCAGCTCCTCGTCGTTCTCGAGCCAGGCCGCACCCTCCGGATTCCGCTCGAAGAGCCCGCCCACGTACCGCGAGGCGGCGAGCACCTTCGTGAGCCGCTCCGCTGCGCCGCTCGAATCACGCAGCATGCGCAGGAACCAGTACGACTCGCCGAGAGCCTCGCTGAGCTTGCGGAAGGCGAGGAGGCCGTAATCGGGGTCGGCGCCGTCGGCGAGCCACTGCAGGATGACCGGCAGAAGCGTGCGCTGGATCGCCGCGCGGCGCGACACCCCGCTCGTGAGCGCGGCGATGTGACGCAGCGCGCCGGCCGGGTCGGTGAAGCCAATCGCCGCGAGTCGCGCCTCGGCCTGGTCGCTCGTGAGTGCGAGACCGCCCTCGGGAAGGGACGCCACGGCGGTGAGGAGCGGGCGGTAGAAGAGCTTCTCGTGCAGTGAGCGCACCGCAAAGCGCGTGCTCTGCCAGAGCGCGACGATCTCGTCGGCCGAGCCGGCGAGGCCCGTCGCCCGGGCGAGGACCCGCAAGCGGTCCTCGTCGCGGGGCATGAGGTGGGTGCGGCGCAGCTGGTCGAGCTGCACGCGGTGCTCCATGACGCGCAGCGTGCGGTAGTCGGTCGAGAACTCTGCGGCCTCGACGCGCCCGATGTAGCCGTGCTCGGCGAGGGACGCGAGAGCGCCCAGCGTGTCGGGCTGGCGGACGCGATCGTCGTGCAGCCCGTGAACGAGCTGGAGGAGCTGGATAGTGAACTCGATGTCGCGCAGCCCGCCGGGGCCGAGCTTGAGCTGAACATCCAGCTCATCGTCGGGGATGTGGTCGGTGACGCGCTCGCGCATGCGCTGCACCGACTCCACGAAGCCGTCCCGCTGAGAGATGGACCAGACCATGGGATGGACGGTGTCGCAGTAGCGCTGCCCGAGCTCGGCGTCGCCCGCGAGCGGGCGCGACTTGAGCAGCGCCTGGAACTCCCAGCTCTTCGCCCAGCGCTCGTAGTACGCCCGGTGCGAGTCGAGCGTGCGGACGAGCGCGCCGTCCTTGCCCTCCGGCCGCAGGTTCGCGTCGACCTCCCACAGCGGGGGCTCGAGCGCCGGGTCCTGAATGCCGCGCGCCGTCTCCGCCGCGAGCCTCGTCGCGATCTCGACCGCCCGCGCGGTCTCGAGGCCCTCGGCGGCGTCGGCGACGTAGATCACGTCGACGTCGCTGATGTAGTTGAGCTCGCGCGCGCCCGCCTTACCCATGCCGATGATCGCGAGCTTCGTGCGCTCGACATCCTCCGCGGGGAAGGTCGAGGCGCGGCGGGCGAGCAGAAGCGCCGCGTCGAGGGCCGCCCCGGCGAGGTCGGCGAGCCCCTCCGAGACGAGAGGCTGCGCCTGCAGCGGGTCATCCTGCTCGAGATCCCAGGCGGCGAGCAGCATGAGATGGCGCCGGTACGCCACGCGCAGGGCGACCCGGCCCTGCTCGACGTCGTCGGTGGCCTCGACCGCCGCGGCGAGTTCGGCGCGGTAGGTCGCCGCACCCAGCGGGCCGGGCGGCCGCTCGCGCAGTGCCTCGAGCTGCTGGGGGCGGCGGCGCAGGAAGTCGGCGAGCCCCTCGCTCGCACCGACGACGCGCACGGCTCGAGCGCTCCACTCGGCATGAGACGACAGGGCGGCAACATCCTCCGGATGCTGCTCCTGCAGCCTCGCGAGGGCCCGCAGCGCGCGATCCGGGTCGGCGGCCTGCCCGAACACACCGGCATCCTCCGTGGCGATGTCGAGGGTCTCGAGCAGCGCGCGCACGTCGCTGAGGTCGGTGAAACCGACCCGAGCGAGCTCGGTGAGGGTGGACTGCGGTCGCGTCATGGCGTCAGCTGCCCCCGATCACAGAATCGGCAGGTTGCTCTCGAGCTCGTACGGAGTCACCTGCAGCCGGTACTCGCGCCACTCGCGACGCTTGTTGAGCAGCACGTAGTTGAAGACCTGCTCGCCCAGCGTCTCCGCCACGAGCTCGCTCTCCTCCATGAGCCCGAGCGCGCGGTCGAGGCTCGAGGGCAGGGCCTTGTAGCCGAGCGCGCGGCGCTCAGACTCGCTGAGCTCCCACACGGTGTCCTCCGCCTCGGCGGGCAGGTCATAGCCCTCCTCGATGCCCTTGAGGCCGGCGGCGAGCAGCAGGGAGTACGCGAGGTAGGGGTTCGCGGCGGAGTCGACGCCGCGGTACTCGACGCGCGCGCTCTGCCCCTTGCCGGGCTTGTAGAGCGGCACGCGCATGAGGGCGGACCGGTTGTTGTGGCCCCACGTGACGTAGCTCGGCGCCTCGTCCCCACCCCAGATGCGCTTGTACGAGTTCACGTACTGGTTGGTCACCGCCGTGATCTCGGGAGCGTGCTGCAGGATGCCCGCGACGAACTGGCGGCCGATCTTGGAGAGCTGGTACTCCCCCGACGCGTCGAAGAAGGCGTTCGTGTCGCCCTCGAAGAGCGACATGTGGGTGTGCATGCCCGAGCCCGGCTGGTTCGCGAGCGGCTTCGGCATGAACGTCGCGTACACGCCCTGCTCGATCGCGACCTCCTTGACGACGGTGCGGAACGTCATGATGTTGTCGGCCGTCGTGAGCGCGTCGGCGTACCGCAGGTCGATCTCGTTCTGGCCGGGCCCCGCCTCGTGGTGGCTGAACTCCACAGAGATGCCGAGCTCCTCGAGCATGCGTACGGCGCTGCGGCGGAAGTCGTGGGCCGAGCCGCCCGGCACGTTGTCGAAGTAACCGGCCTGGTCGACCGGTTGAGGACCCTCGGGGCCGTACGAGGCGCTCTTGAGCAGGTAGAACTCGATCTCGGGGTGCGTGTAGAACGTGAACCCGCGATCGGCGGCTTTCGCGAGCGTGCGCTTGAGCACATTGCGCGGGTCGGCGGCGGCCGGCTGGCCGTCGGGGGTGGTGATGTCGCAGAACATGCGTGCCGTCGGGTCGACCTCGCCCCGCCACGGAAGGATCTGGAACGTCGTCGGGTCGGGGTGCGCGAGCACATCGGCCTCGAAGGCGCGCGTGAACCCCTCGATCGAGGAGCCGTCGATGCCGAGCCCCTCCGCAAAGGCGCCCTCCACCTCTGCGGGGGCGATCGCGACGCTCTTGAGAGCCCCCACGACGTCGGTGAACCAGAGCCTCACGAACTTGACGCCGCGCTCCTCGATCGTGCGGAGAACGAAGTCGCGCTGCTTGTCCATGCTGCCCTTTCGTGACGCTCAGAAAGACCGCTCCGGCCCACTATTAGGCTACTGGGTATGCCCCGACTCCGCTTGGCCCTGGCCCAGTCGAACCCCGTCGTCGGGGACCTTCTCGGCAACACCGAGCAGATCGTCGAGGCCGCGCGAGCGGCCGTGCGGCAGGGTGCGGACATCCTCGTGACCGGGGAGATGGCTCTCACCGGCTATCCGATCGAGGACCTCGCCTCCCGGCCGTCGTTCCTCGCCGCCGCGAGCCGCGCCGTGCCCGCCCTCGCCGAGCGACTGCAGGCGGAGGGCCTCGGCGATCTCGCCGTCGTCGTCGGCCACCCCGAGGGTCCCTTCGAGCCGCGCCTGCTCGGCACCTCGAACGCCCCGACCGCGATCGCGCAGAACTGCGCGAGCGTGCTGCAGGGCGGCACGGTGCTCGCCCGCTACGCGAAGCACCACCTGCCCAACTACTCGGTGTTCGACGAGTACCGGGTGTTCATCCCGGGCGACGAGCTGCTCGTCGTGCGGGTGCGCGGCGTCGACGTGGCCATCATCGTGTGCGAGGACCTGTGGCGCGACGGCGGCCCCGTCGGCCGCGTGCTCGAGGCCGACGCTGGCGTGCTCGTCGTGCTCAACGCGAGCCCTTTCGAGCGCGACAAGGACGAGGTGCGGCTGCCGCTCGTGACCCGGCGCGCGACCGAGACGGACACGGTCGTCGCCTACGTGAACATCGTCGGCGGTCAGGACGACCTCGTCTTCGACGGGGACAGCGTCGTGGTGGACGGCACGGGCCGCATCCTCGCCCGCGCTCCGCAGTTCGCCGAGCACCTTCTCGTCGTCGACGTGGATGCGGCCGAGGCCGCCCAGGCCGAGCTTCCCCCCGCGGTGCGGCGCGTCGAGCTCGCCGCGGCGGGCTCCCCCGACCGATCGCCGCTCGAGAGCGACATCGCCGAGCTCGCGGACGACCGCGAGCAGGTCTGGAACGCTCTCGTGGCCGGCACGCGCGACTACGTGCGCAAGAACGGCTTCCGCAGCGTGATCCTGGGCCTCTCGGGCGGCATCGACTCGAGCGTGTGCGCGGCGATCGCCGCCGACGCGATCGGCGCCGAGAACGTCTTCGGCGTCTCGATGCCCTCGCAGTGGAGCTCCGACCACTCCCGGTCTGACGCCGACGACCTCGCCGAGCGGCTCGGCATGCCCTACTCGGTCGAGCCCATCGCCCCGCTCGTGGAGCCCGTCGAGACGCAACTGCAGCTCGACGGCGTCGCGGCCGAGAACCTGCAGGCGCGCATTCGCGGCGTCATCCTCATGGGGCTCTCCAACATGCACGGGCACCTCGTGCTCACGACCGGCAACAAGACCGAGCTCGCGGTCGGCTACTCGACCATCTACGGCGACTCGGTCGGCGGGTTCGCGCCCATCAAGGACGTGCCGAAGCTGCTCGTGTGGGAGCTCGCGCGCTGGCGCAACGCGCACGCCGAGGCCCGGGGTGAGACCCCGCCGATCCCCCGCGGCTCGATCGAGAAGCCGCCGAGCGCCGAACTGCGGCCCGACCAGACCGACCAGGACACGCTGCCGCCGTACGAGGTGCTCGACGCGATCCTCGACGCCTATGTCACGCGCTCGCTCGGCCACGACGACGTCGTCGCGCTCGGCTTCGACCGCGAGACCGTCGACTTCGTCACACAGCTTGTCGACCGCGCCGAGTGGAAGCGGCGCCAGGGTGCGATCGGCCCGAAGATCTCGGGCATGGCGTTCGGCCGCGACCGGCGGCTGCCGATTACGTACCGACCGACCGAGTAGCTGTCTGTCGCGGCGGCCTGTCGACCCCCGCGCGTACAGACCGACCGAGTAGAGCCCGGGTCTAGGCTGGGCGGCATGGCTGACGCATCACCGAAGAGAGTCCGCACCCGCCACTTCGCCCGGGCGAAAGAGCAGGGCATCAAGATCACCGGCCTCACGTCGTACGACGTGCTCACCGCCCAGATCTTCGACGAGGCCGGCATCGACTTCCTGCTCGTCGGCGACTCGGCGGGCAACACCGTGCTCGGCTACGACACGACGCTGCCCGTCACGATCGACGACCTCATCCCCCTCACGCGCGGCGTCGTGAGCGGCGTCAAGCGCGCTCTCGTCGTCGCCGACATGCCCTTCGGATCGTACGAGACCGGGCCCGACGAGGCCCTGCACACGGCGTTCCGCTTCATGAAAGAGACGGGTGCGCACGCCGTGAAGCTCGAGGGCGGGGTGCGGTCTGCCGAGCAGATCCGCCGGATCGTCGAGGCGGGCATCCCCGTCATGGCGCACATCGGCTTCACGCCGCAGAGCGAGCACGGCCTCGGGGGCCACGTCATCCAGGGCCGTGGCGACGCTGCCGATCAGCTGCTCGCCGACGCGCACGCGGTCGAAGAAGCCGGCGCCTTCGCGGTCGTGCTCGAGATGGTGCCCGCGGAGGCCGCGCAGCGCGTGACGGCCGAGCTGAGCATCCCGACCATCTCTGTCGGGGGCGGCCCGCACTGCGACGGCCAGCTCGTCGTGTGGACCGACTGGGCGGGGCTCGCCGGTGGCCGCATTCCGAAGTTCGTCAAGCAGTACGCGAACCTGCGGCAGGTACTCACGGATGCCGCTCTCGCGTACAAGGCGGACGTCGAGTCGGGCACCTACCCCGACGAGCAGCACAGCTACAGCGACACGACCGCCGAGCAGGCGCTCCAAGAGCGCGCCAACTAGCCCACGGTGCGCAGAGCGGCCCAGATTCGCCGCAAAGTGGGTCGTGAGCCGAACTCAAGCGCCCATTCGCGCCAGATCTGGCACGACGCGGGCTAGTGCTCGCGCTCGGCCTCCTCCGCGGCCCACGCGCGGGCGCGCTCGGCGGCGATCTCGGGGGCGCGGCGCGCCTCGGCCTCGGTCGCGTAGGGGCCGTCGCGCTCGGAACCGAGCGACTGCTTGCCCTGCTCCACCTCGCCCGTCTTGTGGTTGTACCACCACTGTTGCTCGTCGCCGTGCGCCACGATGCTCTCCTCACGATCGGTAGACTCCAACCTATGCCCCGCGACAGTTCCGGTCACCTCGTCGCCGGGCGACTCTCAGCCCCGCGCGCGGTGCCCCCGAGCATCCCGCGCCCCGAGTACGTCGGCAAGGCCGAGCCGAGCCCGCACGTGGGCGGAGACGTCTACGACGCCGAGACGATCGAGCGCATCCGCGCTGCAGGGCGCATCGCGGCTGGCGCGATCGAGGCGGCGGGCGCGGCCATCGCGCCGGGCGTCACGACCGACGAACTCGACCGCGTCGCCCACGAGTTCATGCTCGACCACGGCGCCTACCCCTCGACCCTCGGCTACCGCGGCTACCCGAAGTCGTGCTGCACGAGCCTCAACGAGGTCATCTGCCACGGCATCCCCGACGACACCGTCATCGCCGAGGGTGACCTCGTGAACATCGACGTGACGGCGTTCAAGGACGGCGTGCATGGCGACCTGAACCGCTCGTTCCTGGTCGGCGAGGCGAGCGAGGATGCCCGGCTGCTCGTCGAGCGCACCGAGGAGGCTCTGCGGCGCGGCATCAAGGCGGTGGCTCCCGGGCGTCAGATCAACGTCATCGGCCGCGCGATCGAGGCCTACGCCAAGCGCTTCGGCTACGGCGTCGTGCGCGACTTCACCGGGCACGGCGTGGGGCGCTCGTTCCACAGCGGCCTCATCGTGCCGCACTACGACGCCGCGCCCCAGTACGCGACCGTGATGGAGCCCGGCATGGTCTTCACGATCGAGCCCATGCTCACCCTCGGCACGATCGAGTGGGACCTGTGGGCTGACGACTGGACGGTCACGACCAAGGACAAGCAGTTGACGGCGCAGTTCGAGCACACGCTCGTCGTCACCGAGCGCGGCGCGGAGATCCTCACACTGCTGTGAGGCCCGCCGCACCGACCGAAGGAGCCCCACCATGAGCCACGCGATCGGCATCGACATCGGCGGCACCGGCATCAAGGGAGCCCTCGTCGACCTCGACTCCGGTGAGCTCGCGAGCGACCGCGTCAAGCGCTCGACGCCGGAGAACGGCGAACCGGCCGGCATCATCGAGACGGTGCGCGAGATCGTGCACGAGCTCGAAGCGGAACTCGACGGCGCCGACGCTGCGCACCTCGGCGTCTGCTTCCCGGCGATCGTGCTCGAGGGGCGCACCATGTCGGCCGCCAACGTGAGCGACGCCTGGATCGGCCTCGATGCCGACAGCGCCTTCGGGGAAGCCCTGGGGCGCGACATCCACTTCGTCAATGATGCGGATGCGGCCGGGTTCGCCGAGGCGAGGTTCGGCGCCGCCCGCGACGTGCGCGGGCTCGTGATCATGACCACTCTCGGCACGGGCATCGGCAGCGCGCTCATCCACCGCGGCACTCTCATACCGAACAGCGAGCTCGGTCACCTCGAGATCGACGGCGCAGACGCCGAGAGTCGCGCGGCGAACTCCGCGCGCGAGCGGGAGGAGCTGAGCTTCGCTGAGTGGGCGGAGCGCCTGCAGCGCTTCTACAGCCACGTCGAGTTCCTCTTCTCGCCGAGCCTCTTCGTCGTCGGCGGTGGTATCTCGAAGAGTCACGAGGAATTCCTGCCCCTGCTCGACCTGCGCGCCCCGATCGTGCCCGCCGAGCTGCGCAACAACGCGGGCATCATCGGCGCTGCGGCCCTCGCCGCCGACTAGTCCGACGCGGGCGGGCGCTGGGGCGTACGTGCGGTCGTCATGTGCGGCGGAAGCGGTTCACCATGGGGCAGTCGAACGGGTCGCGCGCGGCGAGACCGACCTCGTTGAGGTAGCGGATGACGATGCGGTACGACTCGAAGATGCCCGCCTCGGTGTAGGGGATGCCGAGCGTGCGCGAGTGCTCGCGCACGATCTGCGCCGCGTGCCGCAGCGCGGGGCGGGGCATGTTCGGGAAGAGGTGGTGCTCGATCTGGTAGTTGAGGCCACCGAACATCGCCGTCGACCACCATCCGCCGCGCAGGTTGCGCGAGGTCATGACCTGGCGCGTGAGGAAGTCGAGGTCGGTGTCGGCGGGGAGAATCGGCATGCCCTTGTGATTGGGCGCGAAGGAGGCGCCCATGTAGACGCCGAAGACGGCGAGCTGCACGCCCAGGAAGGCAAATGCCATGCCCAGCGGCAGGGCCCAGAAGACAACGGCGATGTAGAGGCTCAAGCGCGCTGTGATGAGCCCGAGCTCGAGGAAGCGACCCTCGACGCGTCCGCGGTCAAAGAGCGTGATGATGGAGCGCAGGTGGAGGTTGATGCCCTCGAGTGTGAGCAGCGGGAAGAACAGATAGCCCTGCTTGCGGGTGATGAGCGCCATCGCACCCGTCGACTTCGCCGCATCCTCCGGCATGAACGTGATCGTGTCGGGAGCGATGTCGGGGTCGGCGCCCTTTTGGTTGGGCTTCGCGTGGTGACGCGAGTGCTTGTGCATCCACCAGTGGTAGCTGATGCCCACGACGCCAGCGGCGAGGATGCGGCCGAGTCGATCGTTGGCGACACCCGACGTGAAGATCTGCCGGTGCGAGGCCTCGTGGGTGACGAAGGCGATCTGCGTGAGGACGAGACCGAGGCCCGCCGCGATGAGGAGCTGGTACCAGCTGTCGCCGAGCAGCACGAAGCCCGTGATGAGGCCGCCGAGCGCGAGGGCGAGACCCGCGAACACCGCGTAGTAGAAGCCACGGCGTCGACGCAGCAGACCGCTGTCGCGCACGGTGCGCATGAGCGAACTGTACGTGCTCGTGGGCCCCACGGAACCAGGGTCGCGCGGAGACGTGCGACGGATGGTGCCGGTAGCGGACGAGGAGGAATTGGTCATGACGGCCTTAGGAGTCGAAACGCGACTTCCCAGCCGACAGAAGAACGGGCGGTTGCCCGGTGGATGCTGTTCACCCTAGGTGCCGAACCTTGGCGTTTCATGCCGCTATCGGCGTGTTGTACATGCCGATTAGGGCATGTGGGGTGTGCATGGGGCAAGTGGGTCGGCCGATACGCCGGGTTCTGTTCCAGGGATCTCTCCCCTTCGACGGCCATCTCTCTCGGGGCGACGTTGCCGGCGCCCTCTAGCGGTCTACCCGACACCTCAGCGAGCAGCTTCATCGGTGTCTGTCTGACCTTGCTCCGGGCGAGGTTTACCCAGCGAGCCCGATCACTCGGGCCCCTGGTGGTCTCTTACACCACCGTTTCACCCTTACCGTCGGCCGAAGCCGGCGGCGGTCTGCTCTCTGTTGCACTGTTCTCGCGGATTTCTCCGGGTGGGAGTTACCCACCGCCCTGCTCTGCGGAGCCCGGACGTTCCTCGGCGGAGTCGTTCCCCTCACGGGGCGTGCCTCCGACGCGACCGTCTGGCCGGCCCACTTGCGCTCCCAGGCTACCGCGCGCGGGATGCTCGCCGCGGGTATCCCCTCGATCGGGGCCGCGCTCAGCGCTCGAACGAGGCCTGAGCGTCCATCGCGTCGTTCGCGCACTTGTCGGCGCGCGAGTTCTGAAGCCGCGGCACCCACTCGAAACGCACGGGCGTGCCGGCGAGCACCTGCCGCGCTTCGGCGGCGAGCTCGGCCATGGCGGGGTGCTTGATCTTCCAGCGGCCCATCATCTGCTCGACGACGAGCTTGGAGTCCATGCGAATCGTGAGCTCAGCATCCGGAGCGATCGCGAGAGCCCGGCGCACGCCGGCGAGCATCCCCGAGTACTCGGCCACGTTGTTGGTCGCCGTGCCGACCCAGATGCCCACCTCGGCGAGCACCTCGCCGCTCGCCGGATCGATCACGACGGCCCCACCTGCGGCTGGCCCCGGGTTGCCGCGCGAGCCGCCGTCGGCCTCGACGAGCAGCTCTCGTGTCACAGGCCCGACTCCCCGGTGCGCACGAGGATCGCGTTCGAGTCCGGGCACATGACGACCTCGTCGGGAGCCGCGGCGCGCACGGTCTCCAGATCGCTCCCCGTGAGCTCGACCCCGCTCGCGCTCGAGACGCGGGCGCGCAGATGCGAGGCCCCCACGCCGTAGCGCTCGCGCTGCTTCTCGTAGAGGGCGAGAAGATCATCGGGGATGCTCGCCGAGAGAGTCTCGCGCTGCGCGAGCACCCCGGCCCGCTCCTCGCGGAGCGCCGCCAGCGCGGCGTGGTAGGCCTCCTGCGCGGCGGAGAGACGCGCGGCGTGGTCCCGATGCTGGGACTCGGCGGCCTCGACCGTAAGCTCGAGAACCTCGACGCGCTCCATGACGGCGAGCTGGATCTCCTCGAGGTCGTTCAGCCTCGTGCGCAGCGAGGCGACCTCGTGCTCGAGCCCCTGGATGTCTTTGACGGAAGAGCTCGACTGCAGTCGCTCGGTATCGCGCGCGATGCGCTTCTCGACGAGGTCGACGTCGGACTCCACGCGACCCAGCTCGGTGCGGGAATCGTCGAGGTCGCCGCGCGCATCGACGAGCGTCGCGCGCACTGACTCGGATTCCGCGGTGATGGCCGTGAGGGTCTCGTGCTCGGGAAGGGTCTTCTCGCGGTGCGCGAGCTGCTGCAGGTGAGTATCGAGAGCTTGCAGGTCGAGCAGGAGCGCCTGCATCTCGGGGGGTGCGGTGAGGGCCATGTGACTACTGAACCACAACGAACTCCCACGGGTCGGTGCGCAGCTCGCTCACGACCACGTCCACACCCGGGAGCGCCTCGCGAAGCTCCGCGGCGGCGGTGTCGAGCCACAGCCACTCGCTCGCCCAATGGGAGACGTCGATGAGCGCGGGCCCCCCGGCGACGCGGGCGGTCTCGAGCGCCTCGCTCGCAGGATGGTGCCGCAGGTCGGAGGTGATGTAGACGTCGCTCTCGCGCACGGCCGGTTCGGCGAGCAGGGAGTCGCCTGCCCCTCCGCACAGGGCGACGCGCGAGACGCGGCGGTCGTACTCGCCGCCGACACGCACGCCCCCCGCCGTCGCCGGCAGCAGCTGCGCGAGCGTGCGCGCGAGCTCACCGAGCGTCGTCGTCTCGGGCAGGTTGCCGGTGCGGCCGAGTCCGGTGACCCTGTGCCCGTCACCACCGTGCCCGTCACCGCCATGGCCGTTGCTGGTGGGGCGCTCGGCGATCGCCGCGACCTCGCTCAGGTGCAGCAGCTCGGCGAGGCGGCCGCTCGTGCCCGTCTCGACGACGTCCGCGTTCGTATGGGCGGCGACGAGGGCGCACTCGCCGCGGATGAGCCGCGCGAGCATCGCGCCCTTCGCCGTGGACTCCGCGACCGTCGTCACGCCGCGCATGAGCAGCGGGTGGTGCACGAGCAGAAGGTCGTAGTCGCCCTCGATGGCCTCATCGACGGTCGCGGCCACGGCATCCACCGCGAGCAGTATGCGTGAGACACCCGCAGCAGGATCGCCGCTCAGGAGGCCGGGCGCATCCCACTCCTCTGTGCCGCGTGCGGGCCACAAGCGCTCGATCACCTCGAGCACATGCTGCAGCGTCGTCACGGGGCGCGCTCCGCACCGGTGACGATCATCGAGGTCGTCCCCGTCGCGGTCGCCTCCCCCGCGTGCTCCCCCGCGCCGTCGCCGGCGAGGCTCGCCTGCGGCAGCGTTATGCCGGATGCAGCGCGCTCCGCGCGCTGGATTCGGAGCAGGCCCGGTACTCCCGCGACGAGCGGCGTGAGCAGCCCGAGCCCGAGGGCCACCGCGACGCCCAGGTCGCTCGACACGAGCGCGTCGTCCGCCGACAGCTCGACGACGCCCCACAGGTAGCCCTGCCACTGCAGCCCCACCACCGTCGCGGTCGTGAAGCCCCACCCGACGGCGGTCGCGACCAGGAGCATGACGAGGTTCACCCAGCGGATCGCCGGGTACATGCCGCCCGAGCGCAATAGCGACGGCGCGTGAAGGCGGCCGGAGCGGGTCGCCGCGCGGAGGCTGATTTCCGCCCCGAAGATGCCGGCCCACGCCGCGATCGGCACGGCGAGGGTCGTGAGCACATCGCGGAACAGACTGTCGAGGTCGGTCACGACGAGCAGCAGCGCGGCGAGGAGGGCGCCCGACACGACGACGGTGACGAGCACGGCCATGGGGCGCGACAGTCGCGCGCCGAGGGACTGCATCGCGAACCCGCCCGAGTACAGGGCGAGTGCGGCGGCGGCGATGAGGCTCAGCGCGACCGCCGCGATGAGCGGCGCCGGGTACCAGAGGGGCAGCAGTCGCGAGATCAGGTCGATCGGGTTCGACGCGAGGCCCTCGGCGATGAACGGGTTCGAGGCGGCGAGCACGGTGCCCCACCCGATGAGCAGGAAGGAGGGGATCGTCGCCCCGAACGTCGCCCACAGCACGGCTGCGGTGCCGCTCGTGCCCTTCGCCTGGTAGCGCGCGACGTCGCCGCTGCCGTGCGCCCACGCGAGCCCGACGACGCTGAACACGAGGATCGCGCCCGTCGCGAGCAGAGCCCAGGGTCCGTCCGCGACGGAGAGCGCCAGATCGAGATCGACGTACTCGACCGTCAGCAGGATGATGCCCACGACGAGGATGCCCGCGAGCACGCTCACGACGGCGCTCACGACCGCGATCATGCCGAACCCGAATCCGGCGATGAGCGCCGCGAGGATGAGGGCGAGACCCGCAGCGATGAGGGAGAGCTCCAGTCGCCCGAGCGCCGTCACGACCTCACCGCCGACCAGGACCTCCGCGACACCCGCGGCGAGCATCCAGAGCAGGGCCGACGCCCACAGGGCGCGGCTCACGAGGGCGACGAGCGCGGGCACGACATTGCCCGCCATGCCGAAGGTCGCGCGGGAGACGACCATCGTCGGCTGACCGCTCCACTTGCTCGCGAGGGTGCCGAGACCCAGCGGCAGGAACGACATGGCGACACCGATGAGCGTCGCGAGGATCGCCTGCCGGAGGCTCATGCCGAGCGAGAAGACGACCGCGCCGAGGCCGATGCTCACGACGGAGGAGTTGACCGCGAACCACAGCCAGAACAGGCGCACTGAGGCGCCCGCGCGCTGCTCGGCCGGTGTCGGTTCGAGACCCGTCGGCTCGACGCGCGTGGCCGGGGGCGAGGTCGGCTCGATCGCGTCCGACCGCAGGGCGGCCTCCGCGGGAGGAACCGTGGTCGCCGTGGCGGCCACGGCAGCGCTCGCCTCGGCCACTCGAAGGCCCGGGGCGGTGTCGAGCTCGGGGTCGGACTCGCGCAGCAGATCCTCGAAGCCGAGGGCGGTCGCCGGGTCGGCGTCGCTCGTGACGGGCTCCTCGACCCGCGGATCCTCGACGGCGGTCTCGGGCGACGACTCGCCGGTCTCCGGCGCGCTCTCATCGGCCGTCGGTTCGACGTTCTCGGAGGCCACGGCCGCTCCGAAGATCGCCTCGAGACTCGTCGGCCCCGTGAGCACCTCGGGGTCGAGGGACCCCGGCGCCGAAGTCTCGGGCTCCACGAGTGGCGGAGGGGCATCGTCGTCGACCGCAGCCGACGGGGGCGGCGGCACGTCGGCTGCGGACGCGCCGTAGGGCGGCGGGGCATCCGCGAGCGCGAGGTCGAGCTCGGGGCCGCTCTGCGGCGCCGGTACCGGCTCCACCGATGCGGGAGCGGCCGGAGCCTCCTCCGAGGGCGTCGGCGCGGGCTCTGCCGCCGGGGCGGAAGCGTGACGCTCCGACGATTCGTGGTCTGTCGGGGCAGGCTCGGGCGGCAGTGGCACTGGCGGGGCAGGCTCGGCGGCACGCGGCGGGGCGGTGACGCCGCCGACGACAGGTATCGACCCCGTGAACTGTGCACGCACCTCGGCGACGAGCGGTTCGGCCTCCGGGCCGGCAGTCTCGCGCACCTGGCGCTCCCACTCCCCCAGTCGGGCCACCTCGGCCTCGCGCAGAGTGAGCTGCTGCTCGAGGAGGTCGAGGAGTGCGCTCGTGTCGTGGTCGGGAGAATCGAGGTCGGCGGCGGCAAGCAACTGCTCGTCGGTCATCGACTCGCGGCGGGGCGGAGCGGGGATGCTCGGGGCCGAGGAGCCCGGCCCATCAGGCGCGGGCGCGGCGTCCGCGGGCGCGCCCGCCATCGGCGATGCCGCCGGCTGCTGCGGCGCGGCGGGAGGCACGGGCTCTGCGGGTACGGCGCGCGACGGCGAGTAAGTTGGCGCGCTGTGCGGGGCGGTCGCCGCGGGCTCGTCGCTCGGCTGCTCCGCACCGGGAGAGGTGGGCGGGGCAGGCTGCGCGGGAGGAGCCGACCACCAGGTGGAGGCCGCGGGCGGTGACGGCTCCGCCGGTGCCGGCTCGGTCGGCGCGCGATACGCGGGAGGCGGCGGTGCGGACTCGACCGGCGCGGCCTCGACAGGGGTTGACTCGACAGGGGTTGACTCGACCGGGGTTGACTCGACCGGGGTTGACTCCACGGGCGCGGACTCCGAGGGGAGCGGTGCCGATGTCGAGGGTGCCGCTGCCGGGGACTCCGATGCGTGGCCCGACTCCGGCGTGCTCTCTGAGCGGCGCGGCGGCGGCGTCCACCGACGGAACTCCTGCGCGAGCGCGCCCGCGAGCGCGTCGTCGTCGGTCGCGCTCGCGTCGTACTGGGCGTCAGTGGGGGGCGGCGTGTACGTCGAGCGCCGGGGTCCGGGTGGCTCCATCGACGTCGCGTCGTCCTCGGGCGGCTGCTGCTCGTCGACCATGCCCCGATGATAGGGCGGTCAGGCCATCTGTCGCGGGTGACGAGCCGTAGAGAGCACAGTTACCCCGACGAGGATGAGGGCGAGCCCCATCCACCCCGCCGCCTCGAGCCGCTCGCCCACGACGGCGACCGCGAGCAGAGTCGCGACGAGGGGCTCGAGCAGCGTCACGACGGTCACGGTCGAGCTGCGCAACTCGCGCAGGCTGCGAGCGAAGAGCACGTAGGCGAGGAACATGGGGCCCACGGCGAGGTACACCGCGATGCCGGCATTGGCGACTGTGGCGACCAACGGCGCCGCCGTGACGAGCATGACGACGGAGAGCGGCACAGCGGCGAGACCGAACGCCGCTCCCATCGTCGCGCGCCCGCCGTGCCCCGCGCGCACGATGACTCCAGCCGAGTAGGTGAAGAGCGCATAGCCCGCCCCGGCGGCGAGCCCCAGCAGCACGCCGAGCGGCACGGTCGCCGGGTCGACGACAGAGCCCGCGCCGTGACCCCCTCCCACGAGCAGGGCGACCCCCACGAGCGCGACCGCCGTGCTGAGCATCCAGCGCAGCGTCAACCTCTGACGGTCGACGCGCCATTCCAGCAGTGCCGCGAAGAGCGGGCCCGAGCCGAGGGAGACGACGTTGCCCATCGCGACGCCCGCGAGATCCATGGCCGCGTAGAAGGTCAGCGGGTAGACCACCATGCCGGCGGCCGCCGCGAGAAGCCAACCGCGGTGCGAACGGTCGCGCACGACCGCGAGGGAGGAGCGCGCGGAGGTCGCGAACAGGAGCGCTCCGCCCAGGGTCATCGTCGTCGCGCCGATCGCCAGCGGGCTGACACCCCCCGTCAGGAACGTCGCCGAGGTTCCCGTGGTGCCCCACAGCACGGAGGCGAGCACGAGCGCCCCGATCGCTGCCGCCACCGCCCAGCCTCCCCCGCGTGCTCAGGGCGGGCCGGGTTATCGTGTGGCCATGACCGAGAGCGAACTTCTCACGCACTGGGCGAGCGCCCGGTGGCACATCATCATCTCGCAGATCGCCCCGACGCTGCTGCTGACGGCGACGGTCGGGATGCTCGCCGTGGGCCTCGGCGACTCCGACCTGCCCGTGCGCCTCGCGGCGGCCGGCATCCTGCTCGCCTCCGGCCTGCTCGGCGCCGCGGCCCAGATCGCCGCGGCCAACGAGGGTCGCGCGGTCGTGACCGAGTTGCGCGCGCTCGAGAGCCGCTCGGCGATCGCCGACCGCATCATCGCGACGTCGCGCGGCATCGAGATCGTGCGCGTCGTCGGGCCCGCGGTGTTCGTGCTCGTCTTCGTCGCGTTGATCTGGGCGCTGTTCCTCTAAATCGCGGCAGGCCCGCCGTGCGTGCGTCGGCATGCTCGGCCGGGTCTCAGCCTGGTGCGGCGCCCTCAGCCTGCGGGCGTGGGGCGGTAGGCCGCGACCATGAGCTCTCCGCGCGCCTCGGCCATGCGATCGAGGAGTTCGTCCGCCGCGCGCGCCGAGACCCCCGGCACGACGAGGTCGTACGGCCCGAGCGCACGCAGGGGGCGGCAGCGCATCCGGATGACGACCCAGCCCACCTCGGCGAGCAGCCTGTCCTTGCGCCGGTCCACGCGCTCGCGCTCCCCGACGTGCTCGTCGGCCGCGCGCCCGATCGTGTCGAACTCGACGGCGATCGCGAGCTCGGGCAGCACGAGATCTGGCCAGACTTCGAGCTTGCCGAAGAACGGGGTACGCACTCGCACGGCGTTGGGGCTCAAGTCGACGTCGAGTCGCTCGGCCACGAGCGTCCGCAGCCGCTCCTGAGCCGCCGACGACGCACGCGACGCCGCCCCGCTCACGAACGCCTCGCCCGGCGCTACCTCCCCCGCCGACCTCCACAACTCAGGAGTTCGTGCGGCCGGGACATGCGCGACACGCCGACGTGAGGGGCGAGGACCCTGTACTTCCGGGGCCGCGACAAGGCCGCCCGCCTCGCCGACTCCTGAATTGTGGAGGTCGAGGTGCGGGGCGGGGCGCGGGATGCCGGGGGGCCACTTGGGCGCGGGCGGCAAGGCGGAGGGGGTCGCGCACACGGGGCACCACGAGCGGCGGGAACGCGCCGGGCGGGCGCGCTGCTCGGCGGGCGTCGCGACGAAGTCGTGCCCGATGCCGCACACCCACAGCAGCCACACGTCGGCAGCGGGCGGGATCTGGCTCAGCATGAGCTCGTGATTGCGGTCGGGGTGGAACTGATCGACGAGTCTCGGGAAGGCGGCCCACGCATCCCGGAATTCTCCGATCGGATGCGGCACGTAGCGCCCCGTCACCCACTGACGGCGCGCCCACCACTGCTCCGCACTCACCGGCACGCGTCCACGCTAAACGCAGGCCCCGACACCGCGGCGGCGAACCGTGACGCGAAGGGCGCGGACGCGACCGCGCACGAGCGGGGGTATCGAGCGTGGGCCCTGACGGACTCGAACCGCCGACATCCTCGGTGTAAACGAGGCGCTCTACCAACTGAGCTAAGAGCCCGACGACGAGAATGCTACTGCTCCGAGGGCCGCCGCGCCTCACGCCGACCGGTCACGGGAGGTGCAGGTGGGCATGACTAGACTCGATCACGCTCGAAACGGTCTCCCGCCGCAACCCGGTGGTGACGACTGACGACACACTCTGTCTACCACCAGGAAGAGGTCAAGGGTGACGGTCAACGACCAGGATCCGTACTCGGTCAAGCACACAGACTCCGATCCGGAGGAGACCAGCGAATGGAATGAGTCGCTCGACGCGGTCGTTCAGGCTCGCGGTCCGCAGCGAGGGCGCGAGATCATGCTCAGCCTCCTCAAGCGCTCGAAGGAGCTGCACCTCGGCGTGCCGATGGTGCCGACGACGGACTACCTCAACACGATCGCCCCCGAGAACGAGCCGGCCTTCCCGGGTGACGAGGAGATCGAGCGCCGCTACCGCGCGTGGATCCGCTGGAACGCCGCGATCACCGTGCACCGTGCCCAGCGGCCGAACATCGCCGTCGGCGGTCACATCTCCACCTACGCGTCGAGCGCGGCGCTGTACGAGGTCGGGCACAACCACTTCTTCCGCGGCGCCGAGCACCCCACGGGCGGCGACCAGATCTTCTACCAGGGCCACGCCTCCCCCGGCATGTACGCGCGCGCCTACCTCGAGGGCCGCCTCACGACGGACCAGCTCGACGGTTTCCGTCAGGAGAAGTCGCACCCTAGCGGCGGCCTCTCGAGCTACCCGCACCCGCGTCTCATGCCGACGTTCTGGCAGTTCCCGACCGTGTCGATGGGCCTGGGCCCGATTAACGCCATCTACCAGGCGCAGCTCAACAAGTACGTCACCAATCGCGGCATCGCCGAGGCCGACGACTCGCAGGTCTGGGCCTTCCTCGGTGACGGCGAGATGGACGAGGTCGAGAGCCGGGGTGCGCTGCAACTCGCTGCGAACGACGGCCTCGACAACCTCAATTTCATCATCAACTGCAACCTGCAGCGTCTCGACGGCCCGGTGCGCGGCAACGGCAAGATCATCCAGGAGCTCGAGAGCTTCTTCCGCGGTGCCGGATGGAACGTCATCAAGGTCATCTGGGGTCGAGAGTGGGATGCCCTGCTCGCGAACGACCACGAGGGCGCGTTGCGCGACCTCATGAACCGCACCCCCGACGGCGACTACCAGACGTACAAGGCCGAGTCGGGTGCGTTCATCCGCGAGCACTTCTTCGGGCGCGACCCGCGCACGGCGGCGATGGTCGAGCACATGAGCGACGACGAGATCTGGAACCTCAAGCGCGGCGGCCACGACTACCGCAAGGTCTATGCGGCGTTCAAGGCTGCGAGCGAGCACACCGGCCAGCCGACGGTCATCCTCGCGAAGACCGTCAAGGGCTACGGCCTCGGCCCGAGCTTCGAGGGCCGCAACGCGACGCACCAGATGAAGAAGCTCACGCTCGACAACCTCAAGCAGTTCCGCGACGAGATGCGCATCCCGATCACCGACGCCGAGCTCGAGAAGGACCCGTACCAGCCGCCCTACTACCACCCCGGCAACGACGACCCGGCGATCCAGTACCTGCACGAGCGCCGGCGCGAGCTCGGCGGCTTCGTGCCCGAGCGCCGCACGAAGTACACGCAGATCTCGCTCCCCGACGAGAAGACGTACGACATCGTGAAGAAGGGCTCGGGCAAGCAGGAGATCGCCACGACGATGGCCTTCGCGCGACTGCTCAAGGACCTCCTGCGGTCGAAGGACTTCGGTCACCGCATCGTGCCGATCATTCCGGATGAGGCGCGCACCTTCGGTATGGACGCCTACTTCCCGTCCTCGAAGATCTACAACCCGGCCGGCCAGCACTACACGAGCGTCGACCGCGAGCAGCTGCTCGCCTACAAGGAGAGCCCGCAGGGCCAGATTCTGCACACGGGCATCAATGAGGCGGGCGCGGTCGCGGCCTTCACGGCCGTCGGGACGAGCTACGCGACGCACGGCGAGCCGCTCATCCCGGTCTACGTCTTCTACTCGATGTTCGGCTTCCAGCGCACGGGCGACGCCTTCTGGGCGGCGGGCGACCAGATGGCGCGCGGCTTCGTCATCGGTGCGACCGCGGGTCGCACGACGCTGACCGGAGAGGGCCTCCAGCACGCTGACGGGCACTCGCCGCTGCTGGCGAGCACCAACCCGGCCGTCGTGTCCTACGACCCCGCGTTCGGTTTCGAGCTCGGCCACATCGTCAAGGCGGGCCTGGAGCGCATGTACGGCGGCGAGCACCCCGACCCGAACGTCATGTACTACCTCACGGTGTACAACGAGCCGCAGGTGCAGCCCGCCGAGCCCGAGAACCTCGACGTCGACGGCGTGCTGCGCGGGCTCTACCTGTACCGGCGCGCCGAGAACATTGGCCCGAAGGCGCAGTTGCTCGCCTCAGGCGTCGCGGTGCCGTGGGCGCTCGAGGCCCAGCAGCTGCTCGCCGACGACTGGAACGTCTCCGCCGATGTGTGGAGCGTCACGTCGTGGACCGAACTGCGTCGCGACGGCCTCGCCGCGGAGGAGCACAACTTCCTGCAGCCCGGCGAACGCCCGCGGGTGCCCTACGTGACGCAGAAGCTCGAGTCAGCCGAGGGCCCCGTCGTCGCGGTGAGCGACTTCATGCACGCGGTTCCCGATCAGATTCGGCAGTTCGTGCCGGGCGATTTCGCCACGCTCGGCGCCGACGGCTTCGGCTTCAGCGACACGCGGCCCGCCGCGCGGCGCTTCTTCACGATCGACGGGCCGTCGGTCGTCGTCCGCACCCTGCAGCAGCTCGCGCGGCGCGGCGTCGTCGACCCCGCGGTCGTGGGGCAGGCGATCGAGCGATACCGACTGCACGACGTCACCGCCGGCACCACGGGCGCGGCGGGCGGCGACGCCTGACGCACGCGGCAGCACCGGGTCGCGCGCTCCGGCGCGCGCCCGGTACTCGAGGAAAGGGGTGCACGTGGCCTCGATGACGAAGGCTCAGACGCTCACCTGGTTGCGCAACATCTCGGGCGACCTCGCGTCGGAGACGCTCAGGCAGCTCGACGACACACTGCCCTGGTACGGCACGATGCCACCGAGCCGACGCTCCGCCGTCGGGCTCGTCGCGCAAGCGGGCATCACCTCCTTCATCAGCTGGTACGACGACCCGAGCTCGCAGCCCTGGATCGCCGCGGATGTCTTCGATGCCGCGCCGCGCGAACTGCTCCGCTCGGTGAGCCTCCAGCAGACCTTGCAGCTCATCCGCGTCGTGGTCGAGGTCGTCGAGGAGCGCGTCAAGGGCCGCGATGAGAGCGTGCGCGAGGCGATACTGCTGTACAGCCGCGAGATCGCTTTCGCCGCCGCGGACGTCTACGCGCGCGCCGCGGAGGCGCGCGGACTCTGGGATGCCCGGCTCGAGGCCCTCGTCGTCGACTCGATCCTCAGCGGCGAGTACGACAACGAGTTGCCCAGCCGCATCGCCGCCCTTGGCTGGAACGGCCACGGCGAGGTGTGCGTGCTCGTCGGCACGACACCGCGCATCGTCGACGTCGACCAGGTTCGTCGCGTGGCGCGCCACGTGGACGCCGACGTGCTCATCGGAGTGCAGGGCAATCGCCTCGTCGTCGTCATCGGCCGCGCGACGCCGCGCGGAGAAGACGGCACCGATACCCCGCCCACTCACACCTTCGCTCAGATCGCCGAAGCGCTCGAGCCCAGTTTCGGAGAAGGTCACCTCGTGCTCGGCCCCGAGGTGCCCGACGTCGTCGAGGCCGGCAAGAGCGCCAAGGCCGCCCTCGCCGGATTCGCCGTCGCGCGCTCGTGGCGCAACGCTCCGCGCCCCACCCACGCCGACGATCTGCTACCTGAACGTGCTCTCGCGGGCGACCCGATCGCCCGCCGCACCCTCATCGACCGCATCTACACGCCGCTCAAGAACCACAACGTCGAGCTGCTCGCGACCCTCTGGGCGTACCTCGACAACGGTCGCAGTCTGGAGGCGACGGCGCGCGAGCTGTTCGTGCACCCCAACACGGTCCGCTACCGCCTCAAGCGCATCAGCGAGGTCATCGGTTGGGATGCGACGGGGTCGCGGGAGGCGCTCATCCTGCAGTGCGCCCTCATCGTCGGCTCGATCGCGGAGCCAGGAGGGCCCCGGCGCTGAGTCGCCGTGACCCTCGCCGCGTGCCACTGTAGAGACCGGACAACACCGTGACGACTTTGTTCACGACCTCCACCAGCACCCGACCGCAACCCCCTTTGGGAGGATGGAACTCATGATCGTCGTCGTCGCCCCCGGCCAGGGCTCGCAGTCCCCCGGCTTCCTCGCACCCTGGCTCGAAGACCCCGCTCACCGCGCGACCCTCGACCGCTACTCCGCCGCGACCGGCCTCGATCTCGCCGCGCACGGTACGGAGTCCGACGCCGACACCATCCGCGACACGGCCGTCGCCCAGCCCCTCATCGTCGCCGCGAGCCTGCTGAGCGCCTCCGCTCTGCTCGACGGCCGCCGCGACCGCGTCGGCGCGGTCGCGGGTCACTCCGTCGGCGAGTTCGCCGCCGCCGCCCTCGCGGGGGTGCTCTCGGAGGAGGACGCCCTGCGCCTGGTCCGCGAGCGCGGGCTCGCGATGGCCGACGCCGCCGCTCTCGTGCCCACGGGCATGAGCGCCGTCATCGGAGGCGACGCCGACGCCCTCGCAGCGCGCATCACCGAACTCGGTCTCGAAGCAGCAAACGTCAACGGCGGCGGCCAGACCGTCGTCGCGGGCGAGCTCGCGAACCTCGAGGCCCTCGCCGCCGACCCCGTGCCCGGCACCCGCGTCATCCCGCTCCAGGTCGCCGGCGCCTTCCACACGAGCTACATGGGCGACGCCGTGGAGCGCGTGCGCACGGCAGCCGACGGCATCGCGGTCGGCGACCCCGGCATCCGCCTCTACACGAACCGCGACGGGAGCGTCGTCGAGACCGGCGCGGCCTTCCTCGACCTCCTCATCGGGCAGATCTCCTCGCCCGTGCGGTGGGACTCCTGCATGGAGTCGATGGCGGCCGACAGCGTCACCGGCATCATCGAGCTGCTGCCCGGCGGAGCCCTCACGGGTCTCGCGAAGCGCGGGCTGCGCGGCGTGCCGAGCGTCGCCATCAAGACCCCCGACGACCTTCCCGCCGCGATCGAGATGCTGGAGAACGCATGAGCCCCGCGAGTCTGACCCAGTCCACGGGCGTGCCGTACACGCGCATCCACGCTGTCGGCGCGGCACGCGGCGACGTCATCGTGCCCAACGACGACATCGTCGGGCCCATCGAGTCCTCCGACGAGTGGATTCGCCAGCGCACCGGTGTCATCACGCGCACCCGAGCGAGCGCGAACGTGCAGGCGGTCGATCTCGCCGAGGCCGCCTCGCGCGAGGCGATCGACAAGGCCGGCATCAGCCCGAGCGACATCGGCGCGGTCATCGTCTCGACCATCAGCAACACCGTGCAGACGCCCTCCCTGGCCTCGCTCCTCACCGAGCGCATCGGGGCGACCCCGGCGCCCGCCTACGACGTCTCCGCCGCGTGCGCCGGCTACGCCTACGGCATCGCGCAAGCGGATGCCCTCATCCGCGCCGGCGCGGCTCGCTACGTGCTCGTGGTCGGCGCCGAGAAGCTCAGCGACTTCGCCAAGCCCACCGATCGCACCATCTCCTTCCTGCTCGGGGACGGCGCCGGAGCTGCGATCGTCGGGCCCGCGGACGAGCCCGGAATCGGGGCGACCGTCTGGGGTTCCGACGGCTCCAAGTGGGATGCAGTCGGCATGGACCGCCCCCTCAAGGAGGCCTTCGACGACCCCGACGGCGAGTACCCCACCCTGCGTCAGGAAGGCCAGACCGTCTTCCGCTGGGCCGTGTGGGAGATGGCCAAGGTCGCCAAGCAGGCCCTCGACGCCGCGGGAGTGACGGCCGAGGACCTCGCCGCCTTCATTCCGCACCAGGCGAACATGCGCATCATCGATGAGTTCGCCAAGCAGCTCGCACTGCCCGAGCACGTCGTCGTCGGGCGAGACATCGCCACGACCGGCAACACGTCGGCGGCGTCGATACCGCTCGCGACGCATCGGCTGCTCGCCGAGCATCCCGAACTGAGCGGGGGCCTCGCCCTGCAGATCGGCTTCGGAGCCGGCCTCGTCTTCGGAGCCCAAGTGGTGCGCTTGCCCTAGCCCCGCGCGGCCTCCCCCGACCCCGACCGCGCCCCGCCCTAGGATGGGAGGCGGTCATACACACCCCCATAGGAGACAACACCATGGCACTGTCCACCGAAGAAGTTCTCGCCGGCCTCGCCGAGCTCATCAATGACGAGACCGGAATCTCGACCGACTCGGTCGCTCTCGACAAGTCGTTCACCGACGACCTCGACATCGACTCGATCTCGATGATGACGATCGTCGTCAACGCGGAAGAGAAGTTCGACGTCAAGATCCCCGACGAAGAGGTCAAGAACCTCAAGACCGTCGGTGACGCCGTCACCTACATCGTGGGCGCCCAGGGCTGACCTGACCCGCGAGTGCGCGCCGATGCCGGGGCCGCAGCGCCCCGGCGCCGCCCCGGCATCGGCGCACACACCCGAACCACCTGCAGAGAGTTGACGCTATGACCACCATCGTCGTCACCGGAATCGGTGCCACCTCCCCGCTCGGCGGGACCGCCCGCGACAGCTGGGATGCCCTGCTGCGCGGCGAATCCGGCGTGCGCACGCTCGAGCACGACTGGGTCGCCCAGCACGAGCTGCCCGTGACCTTCGCCGCAGAAGCCGCCGTGCGCCCCTCCGAGGTGCTCGAGCGCCAGGAGATCAAGAGACTCGACCCCTCCGCCCAATTCGCGCTCATCGCCGCGCGCGAAGCCTGGGCCGACGCGGGTACCCCCGACATCGACCCCGAGCGCATCCTCGTCGACTATGCGACCGGCATCGGCGGCCTGTGGACGCTTCTCGAGGCCTGGGACGTGCTCAAGGAGAAGGGCCCGCGCCGGGTCCTGCCCATGACGATCCCCATGCTCATGCCCAACGCCGCCGCGGCCGCGATCAGCATGGGCCTCGGCGCCCGTGCCGGCGCGCGCACGGTCGTCTCCGCGTGCGCCTCGGGCACCGAGGCGATCGCGAACGCCTACGAGCACCTCCAGCTCGGCCTCGCCGATGTCGTCGTCGCCGGCGGCACCGAAGCGGTCGTGCATCCCCTGCCCATCGCCGCCTTCGCCGCCATGCAGGCGCTCTCCCGCCGCAACGACGACCCCGCCGCAGCCTCGCGGCCGTACGACGTCGACCGCGACGGCTTCGTGCTCGGCGAGGGCGCCGCGGCGCTCGTGCTTGAGACGAAGGAGCACGCGCTCGCTCGTGGCGCTCGCATCTACGCCGAGCTCGCGGGCGGCTCCGTGACCTCCGACTCGTTCCACATCACCGCGCCCGACCCCGAGGGTTCGGGGGCAGCGCGCGCCGTCATCGCCGCTCTCGAGCAGGCCGGTGCCACGCCCGACGACGTGTCGCACATCAACGCGCACGCGACCTCGACGCCTGTGGGCGACATCGCGGAATACGCCGCGCTGGAGCGCGTCTTCGGCGACCGGGTGCACTCGATCCCCGTGTCGGCGACGAAGGCCGCCACCGGGCACCTGCTCGGCGGGACCGGCGCTCTCGAGGCGGTCTTCACGATCCTGGCGCTGCAGGAGCGCACCGCTCCCCCGACGATCAACGTCGACAACCAGGACGAGCGCATTCCGCTCGACGTCGTCACGTCACCGCGCGCGCTCGGCGACGGGCCGTTGCTCGCCCTGTCGAACTCGTTCGGCTTCGGCGGCCACAACTCGGTCGTCGCGTTCCGCAGCGTCTGACGCGCGGGTTGGCGGGCGCGGGGCGCAGGGCCGGTCAGCCGGCGCGGTGGCGCAGCCAGACGACTCGGCTGCCCTCGTCGCCGGCGTGGCGGAACGCCTCGAGCTCGTCGTCCCACGCCTGACCCAGCGCCAGGCGCAGTTCGCGGTGCAGCTCGAGGGCGTTGCTGCCGGCGACCTCCATCGCGTACCGCACGCGGTCTTCGGGAATGACGGTGTTGCCCGCGGCATCCGTCTGGGCGAAGAAGATGCCGAGGTCGGGCGTGTGCATCCAGCGGCCCCCGTCGGAGCCGAGCGCAGCATCCTCGGTCACCTCGAAGCGCAAGTGCTCCCAGCCGCGCAGCGCGCTCGCGATCTTGGCCCCGCTGCCCGCCTCGCCCTCCCAGACGAACTCGGCGCGCTGGGTGCCGGGGAGGACGGGCTGGTCGATCCAGTCGAAGTTGACAGCGCGGTCGATGGCGCGACCTGCGGCCCACTCGATGTGGGGGCAGAGCGCGCGGGGAGCGGAGTGCACGAACAGCACTCCGCGAGCCGATGCAGTAGCCACAGTTCACTCCGTTTCGTTCAGGTGCGACTTCCCCATCGACCTGGCTCGGAGTGAGCGTGCAGCGTATTCGGTTGGAACGGTTGCCCGTCAGCGCCCATTATCCACCCAGCACGCCAGAAATCACAAGAGTGCGACGTGCCTCACGAAGAATGCCCGCGAGTGGGTTCCCGTGCCTCAGATAAGAATGCCCGCGAATGGCGGGCATTATCCGAGGTATGGGAAGCAGGTTGTCGATGGCTGCGCGAGCAGA
>NZ_VIKT02000022.1 GCF_009371975.2 Microcella pacifica | reverse complement strand
GCGAGGTGGTCGCCGACACCTTCATCGCACTCAGCGCATAAAGCGAAGGATCAGCCGTTACACCACTTCCAGGGACTTGACCGGGTCGCGGCTTGCTGGCGTAGACGCCCCCGGCCACGAGCCGGATCTCGCCGCGCTTCACTCGTCCCAGGTGGTACTGATCGCCTCGACGAACTGCATGTCGTCGCTGTGTGATGCGGCAGATGCTACGAGCGCCGATTGACGGCGGGCTTCCGTGGCGAAGTCGGCAGATCGCACGTCGGGCACCCAGACCTGCACGGGTCGAAGACCTTCGGAGCGCAGGCGATCGCGATACGCGGATACACGTGCTCGAGAAGTCATGCTGGCATGTTACATGTCACGCCGTCGCGGGAGCGAGTTTCTCACAGGAACCGGGCTCAGCCGATGGCGCGCTGCACGAGCTCGGTGATCGTCTTCTGCTCGGCCGGGCCGAGCGAGGTGACCGCGAACGACGCCGGCCACATGGCGCCGTCGTCGAGCTGCGCCGTGTCGTTGAACCCGAGGGTCGTGTAGCGGGTGTCGAACTTGCTGGCCGGCTGCACGAAGCACAGCACCTTGCCGTCGAGCGCGTAGGCGGGCATGCCGTACCAGGTGCGCGGAGCGAGCTGCGGGCCTGCCTCGGTGATGACGACGTGCAGTCGCTCGGCGAGGGCGCGGTCGGCGTCGTCCGGCAGCTTCGCGATCGCGTCGAGCACGTCCTGCAGCTCGGCGGCCGCCTTCGCGGCGCCCTTCGTGCGGCCCTTTTGCGCGCGCAGCTCGGCCGCCCGCTCCTTCATGGCGGCGCGCTCTTCGGCGGTGAAGCCGTCGGTGCTGGTGGATGCTCGGCTCTCGCTGCTCATGCGGCCCAGGGTAGCCCCCTCCGTAACTGACGGAAAACGAGTCGCCACAGACATTACATTTGGCGTGTGAGAGGGGCGCGGTACTACATGGAGTCCGAAATCGTCTGCAACAGACCGTCCAACAGACCGGCCACATCTCCATTCGGAGAGCCAACCAGCATTACTCGGTCGAGTAACAAGTTGAAGCCATCGCACGAAGTCTCTGACGTAAGCAGGCAAGAGTGGCAGGCGGCGATGTTGAGTCCGTCAAGGTTCTGAGGATGAGACTCGCTGCACACGGGATCGTTCGAACACCAACTCAGTTGTTCCGCCGCACGAGCGAGGCTGCTCCCTAGGCGATCAAGTTCTCCTTCGCGGACGAGTCCGCCCAGCGTGCCCTCCGGATCACTCGATGTTGTATAGATGAACACGCCATAGTCACCTGACGCCTCACAGTAGATCCGCTCACGCAGGGACGCGGCCGGATAGCCCGAAGAGAATGCGAACTCCCGGAGAAGTGCATGGGCGAACGAATGAAGCGCCACGTATTGGATTGAGAATGGATGAAGCCGTTTCGAAAAGTTCGACGTATCGAACTTTTCCGACAGTTGCCTTGACCGCGCCCGAGCGCCCGGGGTGCTGGCCCACGCGTCCATTGCGGCTGCATTGAACCGGAGGAAGACTCCCTCGCCGAAACCTTCATAAGCGGGCAGCCATTTCGCTTCGGTTCCGTCGTGGGTCACGGCGTCAATCAGGTCAGAGTCGGGTCGGTAACGCTTGAAGCCGAGGCTTGCGCGCACTTCCCGCAGTCGATCGACCAGGACGATGCTTTCGATTAGTTCAGCCAAGGCCCTCTCAACTACGTCAACGGACTCTTGGTCGAAAGTCTCCGCTCGAGTCTTGAAGTTCTCTTCATCGGCGTCATCATTCTCGGCCGCGCGGAACGCAGCGAATTCCTCGCCCAAGATCGCGCTTCTGACCACCACGCCGTCTTCATCGCCATCCAGATCACGGCGGACGAGGCTGAGGACCAAGTCGACTGAAACGTCTAGCTCGTCGGCAATACGATGTGCCATCTGTGAGGCGAAGGGGTCTTCTGGTGGCGTGCTCTTGAGGGCAAGGTAGAAAGTGTTGGTGCGGATCCGGTCTTCAACGTCGAGCGTTGACGCCGAGACGTCGGGAATGTCGATCGCGGCCTCGGTCTCTGCATAGTGGAAGCTGGTTGCTCCACGCTGCAGGACTTCGAGTGGGCTTTCGCAGGTCCTCCATGTGGACTCCCATGGTTGAGTACCGTGACACGCGAGCCCCTCACGAAGGAGCACGTCTCCGCGCAGATCCCCCAGCGTCCTTCGGCTGCTGCATACATCGCACGCTACCTCGAGGCCGGAAAGGCCAGGCGATCCGCCGTCGATCGGTCGGAATCTCAGGGAACTGTTCTCTTTGCACTCGGCGTTCGCTCCTGGAGCCCGATGTAGCCATTCGGGCCACGGCACGTCAGCAGAGTGACTTCTTTCCCGACACGCCACCACGAAACGCATCGGGACAAGGCGACCGGAATCGCTTGGACACTCCGGTGCCTTTCCATTCTCGAGTTTGCTGGTCCACCGAATCATCCGTCGGCATGTCTGACAGAAGAGCCACGCGGGATACCTAATGACCGGAATGCCCAGAGCATTCGAGGTCTCAATGTCGTCGGATGTTGGGGGGCCGTAGAAGCGTTGTATGCCGAGCCGTGACGAGAGCCGAAGGCAGTCTACGGGCTCAAGCAAAGTTCTCTTCGGCCATTTGTCTGCCGTCAATGTCATGAAGGACTCGCCGAGGATGTCCACCACTGCACCCGGTCCGAACGGCGCAATCAGCTTCGCTACGCCCAGCTGCAGGATTCTCTTGCTCACGCTTTTTCTCCTCGCGGGCGAAGCCGCACTCCGCGTTCGACTGACCGCATTGAGTGCATAGTTGGCCAACCTTGACCGCTGTCGCCGAAGGTCTTGAGAAGTTGGTCATCCGTTTTCTTGGAACCTTGGTACTTGAGATCCCCAGCACTGCCTTTCGCGCGGGTGTTCCAATCAGCTGCGGCTCGGCGAAGTTCACGTTCGATCGTTGGCGCTTCGCGCTCGTCTGCGAGACGAATGTGATCCATAAGCATGCCGATCGCCTTCTGAACAAACGCGGATGTCTCGTCGAACGCGGCTGCATCGTCGTTCTTGCTGTAGCCAGCCGCGTGACGCATCAAGATTACGAGCGCTGCCCGTAGCGCCCGTCGGCGTGCTTGGAAAGCCCAGGGTGTCACCGAGGTCGGCTCCACAAACCTGTAGAAAGAACCGTGAAAGGTGCGGAAGCCCTCGAATGTGGATCGATCGCGCGCCTTTCCAGAGCGGTACAGCGTCAATACGATGCCCGGCACTCCTGCTCGTCCGACCCGACTAGTGGCCTGGATGTACTCCGCCGTTGTCTTGGGTTGCCCGTTGACCAGCATGAGCCCGAGGCGGTCAACATCGATTCCGACCGAGAGGATATTGGTGGCTGCGATTGCGTCGATGACTCCTGGGGAGCCTTTCGAAACACTGAGCCGCTCGAGAATCTTGACCAGCTCGTGGGAATCGACGTTGCTAGTAAGTTCCTCAATGCCCTCGGCTCCGATAGTTCGACCACCGGGGTTCGATGTCACTTCGCGCTCCAACATTGTTCGAACGTCATCGCGGAGGATCGTTACGGTCCGACCGAGTTCCCGGAGGCTGTTGTGGTAGGCCACGAGCGTCCAGTACGCGTCCTGTTCAGCCGTCGACAGGGACGGAATTGCGGTGGGAGCCGCTAGGAGCCGACCAGCGGCTTGGCCGATTGCCCAAGCCGGCGCGAATGCCTGGGGCAAGATGCCGACGTAAACACGTCCGGGTCCTTCCTGGTCCAGTTCCGCGAAATAGTTGTCGTCGGCGTCCAAGCCACTCGGCGGGAAGACCTCCACTCTGGAGGCCATAAGCCCTCGAACTTGTTCGTCTGCTGAACGGATGGTTGCGGTTGAAGCCACGATCTTGGGAGACGACCCGCGCCACTTGAGTAGTGACTGGATCGCGGCCTCGTAGATCCCGACGATCGTGCCTAGGGGTCCAGAAATCAGGTGGAGCTCGTCCTGGATGATGAGTGACGGCGGGTTGAAGCTCGAGCCACTGAGCCCGAAAATCGATCCCCCGCTGGGAATCCAGGCGAGACGCGCGAATTTGTCTACTGTCGCGACCACGATGGTTGGGGGGGTCTGGAATATCGCTTCGTCCACGACCTGCATCGGCAAGCTTGCATGGAATGCACACTTCCTGTTGACGCAGTTGATCGTGAAGCTCTTGGCTGTCGCACGAAATCCGTACGTATCATCGCGCTGCGATTTCCGCTCGGGCATGAGCTGCGTCTCGCACCATGGGCAAGCGCGCACCTGAAACGGGTTGTGCGGGCTGAGTTGTCCTCGGACCTCTGCCAACAAGCGTTCTGCAGCCTTGAAATCATTCGGAGTAGTAGTTCCTCCTAGCAAGAGGCCGACACTGAAGGGTGGCGTGCTTGGAGGTAAGGTGCCGTCGTCTCGCAACAACTCAAGAGCGCAGATGAGCCGCGCTGTTCGTTGGAACTGTTGGGCCGTGAGAAGACGCATCGTGTAGCGGGTAATGACCGCGGTGCCGCCGCCAGCCGAACCGTCCTGCAGGCGGCGTCGGATCATTTCGAACGCTGCGAGCCCGAGGTATGCCTCTGTCTTTCCGCCTCCCGTTGGGAACCATATGAGGTCAACTAGTTCGCGATCCTCGTGGTCGTCGCCGGCGGTTGACGCCAAGGCCATGAGGATAAACGCCAGCTGGAACGGGCGCCAGTTGGGTTCTTCTTCGAAGGGCACCTCGATGCCCCTGGTGCTTTGCAGCCTCATGGCCATGTTCGCCAATTGGAACGCCTCGCGAACCGCAGCATCACGTCCAAGCAGGAGTATGCCTTCACGCATTCGTTTCGTTGCCTGATCCATCCGGCTGACAAGCCCAAGGGCCGCCTCGCGATGCTTGCCCGCCGATTCTGCCTCTACCCGCCTGTCGGATACCCATCGCTCATACTCAGATACGAAACCGGAAAGCCCTTCTGCGAGAACGTCCGAAAGCAAGCTTCGGTCGGCCAGCCATGCCATTCTGAGAGCCTCTCCCGAGGCTTCACGTGGCTTGACTCGAGGCACTGTCTCGGAAGGCAGAGAGTCTGTCGAAATCCGCGTCACCGGAAGGCTCGATAACCAGGTGGCAGCGACACCGTGTCCGATCGCGTAACTCAGGTGGTTTCGAAAGCGATACTCGAGTTCGCGATCCTCCGGCGTCGCATTCACAACGACATTTCCTGGGTAAGGCTGGATCACCCCGCCGACCGATTCAACATCGAATTCGCACTGGAAGAGCACGCTCTCCACTTCCTTCTTTGCGCGACCAAGTGGAACTTGCACTGCGTTCGAGAGCGAAACGGTCACGATCTCCGCGTGCTTGCCCGGCCTCGACCGCCACTGCAGCCTGGCACGGCCTCCCCAGACGTCCTCCTGTCCGTTAGTTGCTGCCGCGATGATGACAGATTGATCACTGAACGCCACGCGGCGCC
The DNA here is from genome assembly GCF_009371975.2 of Microcella pacifica. Lineage (GTDB taxonomy): Bacteria > Actinomycetota > Actinomycetes > Actinomycetales > Microbacteriaceae > Microcella > Microcella pacifica. Next base: position 29,674 of record NZ_VIKT02000022.1, on the reverse strand, counting down.
ACCGGCCATCTCCAGTGCCTGCTGCCTCGTCGTCTCGCTCGTATTGCCGTTCGTAGGCAGCGCCTCTGATGCTGACGACGAGCTCTGGGGAGTCATGCATGAATGACAAGCCCATTGAGGACGGTGTCCACCCTGAGGCCGCGGTCAGGTTCCCGATGTCATCTTGGTCAAGGTCCTCTTCGTCGGGGAATCCGTCATCGGCCTCGCCTTTGACCACGGATTCATCAGGACTCAGGTCCTCGTCAAGAGTCTCCGGCGGAACGCCTTCCCCCACCTCCATTGGGAATAGCATTCCCGTTAGGTATGCATAAACCGGGTTCGACTCAACTTCTTCGTCGTCCCCGCTCCGTGGACCAACGAAATTCTTGCGCAAGTATTCGATGAAAGCTGCCTGGCCGCCGGATCTCACTTGTTCTTCACACCCTTCTTGGTCCAGAGGTAGTCGAATTCTGTGAACGCCAACTTGCGGTCGAACTGGGTGAACGTGTCGACCATGTTCACCACCAGGCATTCTTCGGTTCCACCGTTCAGGGGGCCACGGAGTCCGCGACCAACCATCTGTACGTAGCGATTGGGCGAGAACGTCGGCCGGGCGATATAGAGAGCTCGAACCTTCGGTGCATCGAAACCCTGTGTCAGAAGGTCGCAGTTCACGAGCACTTTCGTGTCTCCTGCCTTGAATGCGTCGATCTTGCGCCGCCGCTCCTGCCCCCGCATCTCACCGTCCACAGCGTCCGCGTGTCTGCCTAGGCTTCTGATCAGAGCCGCCGTCACGTGTGCGGAGACCACTGACGGTGTGAACACCAGAATCGGCCATTCCGGGTGCTGTCGCATGATGTGATCGACGAGCTGCTGCGTGCGGTCAAGGTTCTCTCCGAGCCTGGCTAGGGTTGCGCGTGACACGTCATCCCAGGCTCGTCCCCCGGTGATGCCCTCGGTCGGGGCATCATCAACGATTACTCCATCTAGCAACTGATGCTCGACTCTGGAAAGAACTTGCATGTCACGGAGCTGACCGATCGGGTCCTCGAGATCCAGTGCGTTTAGTCGCCGCTCTCCGAATCTCGCGACGAACTGCTTATTCACATCCACATTCGTTCCCCTATAAGGGGTGGCGGTCAGCCCCAGGAGAGGGCGCGCGGTCGAGGAGCCTCGGGCGTCCCGGGTGATTCCCAACCAGCTCAGAATCTTCGTGTAAGTCGGTGACCCAGCCGTGTGTGCCTCGTCGATCACGACAAGTTTCGAATTCTGCAACCAACCGTGCGCTCGACTGCCTCGGTCGATCATCGATGCCAACTTCGCGTCGGTCGCGACAACAACCTGCAATTCTTGAAGGGACTCGTCGGCCTCGTAGTTGCCCCAATATCTGGTGATCTCGAGAGGACGTTCGTCACCGATCGCGCGCCAAACCTCTGCCCACGACAGAATCGCTTGCTCGCAGAGCTCTTCAGATTGCGCGATCCACAGGACAGGAGAGGCAAGCTCCTCGTCTCGAAGCATCGCCACAATCGACTCCGTGGTGACGCGGGTCTTCCCAGCTCCGGTCGGTAGGTAGAGAAGACCACGGCGATGATCGCCATCCTTGTCCCGGATCAGGACCAGCTCGCGTATTAGGTTGCGCAGATCCTCCTGGAATCTGTGCAGTGGCTTGAGATCGACTCTTCCGGGGACAAGCTCCGTAGGCGTAGCCTTCTTCTCCCGGGTGCCCGCGTAAGTGCGGGGGAAGCCCAGCGACGTTACGAACTGGTCAGCTTCCGCTGAGCCGGCCCATGCGCGAGGCACGGCGAGGCCTGCCTCTGAAAGTGGCTCCTTCAACCACCGCAGGGAGTCATTGCCTCGTGTCGTTATGAACAGCTCTGCGACCGCAAGATCGCTTTGTCTTCCCTGGCGTCGTTCGATCACCCCTAGTAGGCCATGGGGGAGGTTCTCAACGAGCTCTTCACGTCCAACCAGAAGCAGGAGCTTCTTGGCCTCTGAAGACTCGGCGAGTACGTCTTGCACAAGCTTGCTTTGCCTGAGCGCCTCATCGCTCGCGATCACTCTTGCTGCGTCCGCCTCGGTTAGCCCAAGTCGCAGCACAGCGCTCAATCGGGTGAGCTCAGAGACCGGATCGAGTTCTGCGTCGACCAGAACAGTTTTCCCATCCAGGTGCGAAGGGAGTCGCTGCTCTCGAACTCCAGCAGGACTGGTAGTCCGTCTTGTGATCCTGCTACAACGGCGAACAAAGAGATCCTCTATCGGGTTGGCGACTGCGTCTCTCAGGCTGGGGTAGACGTCGAGAATTGGGACTGAGTCTTCAACGGGCGTCCAGTCGATCGCCCTGGCGATGACATCAGACGCCCTTTGAACACTCCAGGCGCTGACTAGTGCGTCGTCGCACGGTCCGGAGGGAATATAGCGGAGACTGTGTGACCCGAGGTCGTCCATCTCCTCGGTCGTTGCCAGGACGACTTCCAGGACCGGAGTCAGGCGAATTCGTTGGCTCTTCGGGTCGAACGCCGGAATTTCGTCCACACCCGTGAAAGTCGGGCGCCCGGACGCCTCAGCAAGTACTTCTCCCAGCCGCTCGGGTTCGTCTGCGGTGTAGTCGTCTCGCGTGAAGAGCAATCTCAGGGCATCGTCCGGCGCGTCGGAGAGGCTTCTGGGTAGCGAGTAGGCTCCGGCGAGTTGCGGGGTCACGACCGCCAGATACTGCCCGAACTGTGAGAGTGAAGTGGCTAGAGCGGTTTTGAGTGGCTCAGCCCCAAGCGATGTGTTCACTAGCCCGAAGGCTTCGACAGCCCAGATGTCCGGAGCGGTCATCGTGACTTTTGCGTCTCGGTCTTGACCGTAGATGCGGAGACCAGCGTCAATTGTGCTAGTTCGGTTCGCGAGCAGAATGCGGGTGGACCAATCGGCCCGGGCTCTCCGAGCGTGGGGATCGGGGTTCTCAGCGAGTTCGATCAACACGTCAAGTGGCCCCGCCCCATGGGGGTCGCCGAACTTCAAGGTCGCGCGCTTCCCGCGGCCGTATTCTTCTTGCACCTTGGCGTTGACGTCCTGCTGCATCTTCTTGGAGTAGATCTCGAAAGCGCGTTCACGATGCACTGGGTAGTCAGGGTGTGGGTCAACAATGCATCCCGCTAGCTCAAGCAAGTCGCGTCGACCCGAGACGGCCTGGAAGGAAGGCTGTCTCGCTGGGATGCCAGGCGCCATGGCTGGGTCCAAGAACACGTCAACTGCTTCGCGCCATGTTCCCGCGTCGGTTTGCACCTTTATGGGGACTCTTCGCGTCTCCAGCGATTCGAGAGCGTCTTTACCTCCCGATGGTGTGGCTTTTGCCAACATGGTCCAAAACTGGCTCCAATCAGCGTCAGTCCAGTTAGCGTGCCCGGTCATCGCAGTTGCGAGGGCAACCTGATCCGCCGAGACGTCTTTCGCTCCGAGCTCTTCCAGTTTCCTTCGAAGCCCCGGGTCTTCAGCGAATGCGCCTTCCACCATTGACACCCCGGCAGGAGCCTCGGCTAGTGCCACCGGGAGAAGGACGGTGGCTGCATCAGCAGCCCTTGCGAAACCTCCCCCTTCGAGAGGAATGATCAGGGCGCTCTGGAACTGCTTCCAGATCTCGTCCTTCTCTTGCTTGAGGCGGAGGAACACTGAGAGGGCGGCGTCTATCGCATCGATCGATCGCGCTTCTGCCGCTTCCGAGAGCCAGGCGCTCGGAGTTACTGTCACGCACACAGCGCGCTCATCGTCTCCAAGGAGAAGCTGCGCCAGTCGGGCCCGACGAGTTGGCGTCCTGTAGCAGCTCCAATGGGGAGCATCCGCATCCTTGGTCGCGTCTGACCAACGCTGCATTACCTCTGCTGGCAAATCGAACGGATTTGGCTGGCTAGAGAGGAAAGGTGCGCGAACTCGAGATGGTGCTCGCATCTCCCCTTGACCCGTGGGGATCAGTTCGTGCCTCCGTGCCATCAGCGGAATTCGTTCGGACAGAAACCTGTCAGCCGCCGATCGAGTTTCTCGCCCTCGTGCAGGCAATACATCGAAGTGCTGCGCTGGATCTTCTGGCGTTGACTCGAGTAGCGCCGCGTCGATTAGGAGCTCCGCCGCGACACCAAGCAGCTCGCGGTTCAGGGCGCTTCCCGGCAGCATCGAGGTGCGGTCGTCGTTGACTTGCCACGGAGCATTGAAAATGCCGCTTGCAGTGGTCTGGTCCTGCAAAGGAAACCAGGCCCAGAATTCGCCGACTCCGGACTTCCCGACCTCCAGCGCATAGGAGACGGTCACCTGATCTCGGCGGAATAGACCCGGGAGGTCGCTCGCGACATCGTCGGAAACGTGGTGGTCCCTTCGAAGCACCCGCCACTCGGAGGTTTCTCCATCGGGCGCCTGAAGCTGTACCAATGCCGGGTCAGTTCCGGGACGGCGACGAAGTACACGCCGACCGAGTTCACCCTCAGCGTCGGCGAGCACAATGTCAACCTGCGCGAGATTCTCCGGGAAGAGCAAGTAGCGAACGTCGAACTCCTCTAGGCGTCGGCGAAGCCTCTCACCTCCACGGGCGAGCGGCAGCTTCACGACTGTAGAGGCCCACTCCATTAGCTCTGCCACGTTTGGGTCATCGGCAGCGATCGATTGGGCGTGAAGGACACTCGGGACTCGGAGCGTGGGTACTCGCTGGGTTTCATAAGGCAACTCGGCGAGAAGAGACTTGGCCTCAGGCTCATTGAACCCGAACGAGATCGTTTGGCTGAGGATCTGGGGCTGATTCGTCACACCCAGGACCGACTTGAAGCCCAGACCGAAACGGCCAATTTTCTCATCGTCTTTTGAACTGAGGAACGCGCCCGTAATTGCCCTGATGCCTTCCGAGGCAAACGGGGTTCCCTCGTTAGCGCAGTAGAGGCTCCCGTCTGCCAGGCGTAATTCGACTCGCCCGGGTGACCCCAACTGGTCGATTGCGTTTTGGAGTAGCTCCTCGACCTGCCGTTCGCCGTAGCCCCCCGCTTGGAAGTTGTCCTCCATGCCGACGTGCTCGGCCAAGAGATCCGGGTCGTTGCGGTAGTTCTCGATAGTGATTCGTTGACGTTCGACTACCTGTGCTTCGAGCACGGGATCAGATTCTTCCCACATGAACGGGCCGGCCTCCCTCAACTGAGCCTCTTCATTCGTCGACTCTCCTTCAACATATCCCGAGCGTCCGACAAACGAGGGCGTCCCAGAACTGGTGGCACATGCCTGTGAGTCGCGCGAACCGCTCAGAGCACCTTCCCCATAAGATTGGCCCATGGCTGGCGATATTCGAGTTCTCGACCTATTCGCCGGGGCGGGTGGGTTGTCGGCCGGCCTTCAAGCTGCATCCGAACGGTTCAGAACCGTCGGAGCTGTCGAATGGGACGCCGCTGCGGCCGCTTCCTACGAGGCTAGCCATGGTTCAGGTCTGCTGTTCGTCGGTGACATTCGCGAGTGGCTTCGCGGCGATGTGCCCTCAGCCGACGTCATAGTAGGAGGGCCGCCGTGCCAAGGATTCTCAAGTCTCGGCAAGCGTGACGTTGAAGATGAGCGGAACGCCCTTTGGCGCGAGTACGCGGAGACGATAGGTCGAGCTCATCCGAAGTACTTCGTCGTCGAAAACGTCGCTGAATTCAGGAAGTCGCCACAATTCGATCAGTTTCTGGCCGCGACCGAACCTGGAGGCGAGCTCGAGGACTACGCGTTCGACGCCGAAGTCTTCAATGCGGCAGACTTTGGCGCGGCGCAATCTCGCCGTCGTACCGTGATGATCGGCTATCGCCGAGATCTCGGTTCCCCGGGTGTTCTCGCCAAGACCCATGCCGCCAATCCGGGAGACGGATTGCGCCCGTGGGTGACGGTTCGAGACGTGCTGCGCAACGTGCCGCGTCAGCCTGACCAAGATCAGCTTCTGGGACAGCGGCAGACCGAATTCAATGGCCGAGTATTCCCTGGGTCCTTCGTTGCCCGCGACCTGCACTGGAGCCGGAACTATACGCCCGTCTCGCTCAAGCGGTTCGCCGTCATTCCTGAAGGTGGCAATCGTCGTGACTTGGAGCCCTATCCCGAGCTCATGGCACCTTGCTGGGTCAAGCACAAGACGGGCTCTGGAGACGTCATGGGCAGACTGCGCTGGGACAAGCCTTCGGTGACCATCCGAACAGAGTTCTTCAAGCCGGAGAAGGGCAGATACCTCCATCCGGAGGAAAACCGTGCGATCACCCACTATGAGGCCGCTCTGATCCAGGGATTCAGCCCGAGACATCGCTTCGTAGGATCCCGCACCGACATCGCCCGTCAGATCGGAAACGCAGTACCGATCCCGCTAGGTGCAGCGATCGGGCGGCTACTCGTCGCTGCGCTTTAGCTAGAGGCCTTCCGCTTCTTCTTGGCAGATGAGGCCAGGGCCATGAGATCCACCTGCCAGCCTGATTCCGTGAGCTCCCACGGGTGGTTCCTGTCGCGATCGACCGTCTTCAGATATCCATTGTTGCGGAGGTACTGGGCCGCCCAACGAATGTCGTACTGCCAGGTGTAGAAGAGATCGCCCGAATGGCGCAGGTCAGCTTCATGCACCTGCCAGACCTGCTTCGTCACTTCTAGCACTGTCGCCGATCCACCGAGCGCTCGAAGCGCCTCGACGACAAAGGCTCTGAACTCATTCCTGTTGGCCATTCCTGCAGCCTAACGACGGGCGGCTTGTGCTGAAAACGTCCCGACAAGCGAAAGAGCCGAGGCCCCCGCAGAGACACCGGCCCGAGCATCCATGACCGGTTCAGCGGCGGGTGACCTGGCCACCAGGTCGAAGCGGTCGGCCTTCAAGACCGTCTTCCAAGCGGCGACGAAGTCGTGCACGAACTTCTCGCGACTGTCGTCTTGCGCGTGGACCCGGGCGTATGAAGGCAGAATCGAGTTCGATCCGAACACGAGGTCGGCTCGGGTAGCCCTGTGCTCGACCGTGCAGGTGGTGCGGTTGCGCAGGTTGTAGGAGGTGGAGGCGGCCGGCTCCCACGCGTAGCCCAAGTAAGTCAGCTTCACGAAAAGGTTGTTCGTCAGCGCTCCCACGGTGTTGATGAAGAAGCCGTGGCTCATGTCGCCGAAATTCGTGTCCGATGACGCGCATGCTGCCGACAGGGCAGGTTAGCTCGAGATGCGCCAGCGAATCGTCCTTCCTCAGCCTTAGGGAGGACGATGAAGCTGTGGTGGCTCCGACGGGCGTCGATCCCGTGACCTCACGATTTTCAGTCGTGCGCTCTACCAACTGAGCTACAGAGCCGTGCGGGTACGTGACCCTAGCGAAAAAGCCCCACCTCGTACCGAGTGGCTCGGTACTTCAGCGAGGCTCTCACCGCGACCCTGACCGGACTTGAACCGGCGACCTCCGCCGTGACAGGGCGGCGCGCTAACCAACTGCGCTACAGGGCCTTGCGTATTCAATTGTGTCGGTAGCTGAGTGACCCCAACGGGATTCGAACCCGTGCTGCCGCCGTGAAAGGGCGGTGTCCTAGGCCGCTAAACGATGGGGCCGTGACCGGAAGGAACTCTGCAGCAACCGAGGCACAAGCATACGGGTCGGATGCCGCAAATGCCAAACGCGCGCGAGTGGCCTATTCGCCGCCGATCCGATCGGCCTCCCCGCCGCGCGGGGCAGCCGCGGTTAGCGTCGCACCAGGAACGCAGGGCGCGCCGGCGACGGTGCGCTCGCCGCGCATGCCGTTGCAGCTCTAGGCGTGCGCGCAAACCGTTGGTAGTGTGGTCAATGGTGTTCGTGTGGAAGATGTGACATAACGCACGAATGCCGGAATGGGTTCGAAAACATGCGCGGTACACCACGGCACGGGGATAGCCACGGGAGTGCACGAAGCGAAGCAGCACGGGGCTCGGGGGGAGCAGGCATGACGACGTCGCGTAGCACGACTGTGCTCGCAGCGCGCCCGCGCCGAGCATCCCTGCGCCGTCGCCTTCTCTCCGTCGTCGGCGGCCTCGCCACCATCGTCATGCTCACCAGCGGCGTCGTCGCCGCCACCGAGCGCCCCGCCTACGCCGTCGACTACCCGTCGTGGGACGACGTGCTCGACGCGCGCCGCAGCGTCGCGGCCGCGCAGACGCAGGTCAAGCAGATTCGCGCCGCGATCGCCGCCATCACCGCCGAGGTGGAGCGCACGCAGGCCATCGCCGAAGAGGCCGGCGCCGCCTACTTTGAGGCTCAGACCGCCTTCGACGAGGCCGCCTACACCGCCGACCAGCTGCAGGCCCAGGCCGACGAGGCCCAAGCCAGTGCCGAGGAGTCCCGCCTGCGCGCCGGCCAGTTCGTCGCCGAGCTCTCGCGCAGCGGCGGCGGCGACCTCTCCGCCTCCCTCCTCACCAATCCGGGGCAGGCGGATGCTCTGCTCTCGCGTCTCGGATTCGCCAGCAAGATCACGCAGCAGGCCGAAGGCATCTACGCCGCAGCCCTGCAGGACAAGAACGCCGCCCAGGCCCTCACCGACCAGGCGAACGTCGCCAAGGAGATTCGCGACGAACTGCGCCTCGAAGCCCAAGCCGCCTTCGAGACCGCGCAGGCCGCCGCGCAGGAGGCGCAGGACGCTCTCTTCGCGCAGCAGGAGAACCAGGCGCGCCTGGAAGCGCAGCTCGCCGTGCTCATCGAGAACCGCGAGGCGACCGAGGAGGACTACCAGGCCGGCATCGAGGCGCAGTACGGCGCGGGCGGCAGCCTCGACGCCGGTCAGATCGTCAACGGCTGGGCCAACCCTGTCAACGGGTGGATCACCTCCCACTACGGCTACCGCGTCCACCCCATCTACGGATACGTGCGCCTCCACACCGGCACCGACATCGCCGCAGGCTGCGGCACCAACATGTACGCGGCCTCGAGCGGCACCGTCACTTACGCGGGCCCCAACGGAACGTTCGGCAACTTCGTGCGCATCGACCACGGAGGCGGCCTCACGACCGCCTACGCGCACATTCAGAACGGCGGCATCCTCGTGCAGATGGGGCAGACCATCGTCGTCGGCCAGAACATCGCCAAGGTCGGCTCGACCGGCGCATCCACGGGGTGCCACACCCACATCGAAGTGCGCCGTAATGGAGTAGCGGAGAACCCCGTGACGTTCTTCAGCAACATCGGGATTCAGCTTGGGTAGCGGCTGACGATGCGACGCCCCGGGCGCCGCGGTATCGCAGCCGTCACCCTCGTGACGGCTCTCACCGTTGCCCTCGGGGTGACCGCAGCCACCGCGGCGCCCGCCCCGCCCAGCTGGGACGACGTCGAGCAGGCGCGCGGCGACGTCCAGGCCACCCAGCTCGCCATCGCGCGCATCGAAGACGCCGCCCGAGCCGCCGAGCAGACGTACCTCGAGGCGGCGCGCAGCGCCGTGCTACTCGGCGAGGAGTACCACCTCGCCGAGCTCGCCCTCGAGCAGGCCGAAGCCGCCGCCGGCCGGCTCGAGCAGCGGCGCGACGCCGCCCTCGACCGAGCCGCCGAGTCGGGAGCGCGCGCTGCTCAGCTCGCGGCTCAGCTCGCACGATCCGGCAGTGGCGACCTCACCACGGCGCTGCTCACGGGCGACGCCGACGACGCCGACGACCTGCTCTACCGGCTCGGCGCGATGAGCTCCGTCGGCGCGCGCAGCCAGGCCGTCATGGCGCGAGCGATGCAGGACAAGAACACCGCAGAAGCGCTCACCGCCCAGGCCGAGCTCGCCCTCGCCGAACGCGGGCGGCTGGCCGACGAGGCCTCTGACTCGCTCGCCGCGGCGATCGCCGCCGCCGAGCAGGCCGAGCAGCGCCTCGCCACGCAGCAGATCATGATGGGCGAGCTCGCCGCGCAGCTCGCGAGCCTGACCGGCCGCAGCGAGCAGCTCGAGCGCGAGTACCTCGCCGGCCTCGGCGGCGACGAGGAGCCCGCGCCCGGCAACCAGGCACCGGGCACGCCGAGCAGCCCCGCGCCGAGCCCGAGCAGCCCGCCGCCCGCGCCGGGCCCGAGCCCGAGCATCCCGCCCCCGTCGCCCAGCCCGTCGCCGAGCACGCCGCCTGCGCCGAACCCGCCCTCGGTGCCGGCCCCGCACGCCGGAGCCGTCGCCACCGCGATCTCCTTCGCGCGCGCCCAGGTCGGCGAGCCGTACCAGTTCGGCGGGCGCGGCCCCGACGTGTGGGACTGCTCCGGCCTCACCATGCAGGCCTACGCCGCCGCGGGCGTCTCCATCGGCGGGCACTCGGCCACCCGGCAGTACTCCACGGCGGCCTCGCGCAACCGGCTCGTGCCCTACGCGCAGGCGCAGGCCGGCGACCTCATCTTCTACTCCACGGGTGGAGCCACCTCAGGGTCGAAGTACCACGTGACCCTCTACATCGGCGGCGGCCAGATGATCGAAGCGCCCTACCCGGGCAAGACCGTGCGCATCGTCGCCGTGCGCAGCTACGACCGCGTGCCGTACGTCGCGCGGCCGACCCCGTAGGTTCGGGCCCGCGCGGGAGCGAGGCTAGTGGCCGGCGGGCGGCACGTACGCCGCGATGCCCGCCTGGATGACGGCCTCGGCGTCGGCGGCCGAGCCCCAGCCCTCGGTCTTGACCCACTTGCCGGGCTCGAGCGCCTTGTAGTTCTCGAAGAAGAACTCGATCTCTTTGCGGGTCTGCTCCGGAACATCCTCGAGGTCCTGGATGTGCGCCCAGCGCGGGTCCTTCGCGGGCACGCACACGACCTTCGCGTCGCTGCCGCCGTCGTCGGTCATGTTGAAGACGCCGACCGGGCGCACCTCGACGCCGACGCCGGGGTAGAGCGGGAACTCGAGCAGCACGAGCGCGTCCACCGGGTCGCCGTCGAGGCCGAGCGTGTGCTCGAAGAAGCCGTAGTCGGTGGGGTAGACGAAGGGCGTGAAGAGCACGCGGTCGAGAAAGACGCGCCCCGTCTCGTGGTCGATCTCGTACTTGTTCCGGCTGCCGCGGGGAACTTCGATGACGACGGGGTAGGCGCCCATGGGTGCTCCTTGAAAGATGCGAAGAAAGTCGTGAAATCTGCTGGCGGTCGTGCTCCAGGCCGGCCTTAACCTTAGTGGATGCCCACCACACCGCCCGGGGCGCCCGAGCGTCGGCCGCGCCTCACCCCGGCGGTCGCCGACGCACGCCGCGCGGTGCGCGAGTCGCTCGCCGACCTGCCAGAGGGCTCGCTCGTGGTCGTCGCCCTCAGCGGAGGCCCAGACTCGCTCGCGCTCGCCGCGGCCGCAGCCTTCGAGGCTCCCCGTGCCGGGCTGCGCGCGGGCGCCGCGATCATCGACCACGGTCTGCAGGGTGGCTCGGCCGCCGTCGCCGAACGGGCAGCCGCCGCGGCGCGCGCCCTCGGGCTCGACCCCGTCGTCGTGCGGCGGGTCGAGGTGGGTACGGCGGGCGGCCCAGAGGCCGCGGCGCGCACAGCGCGCTACGCCGCCCTCGACGCGATCGCCGAGGAGCTGCCGGCCGCTGCCGTGCTGCTCGGCCACTCGCGCGACGACCAGGCCGAGACCGTGCTGCTCGGGCTCGCCCGCGGCAGCGGTACCGCGAGCCTCGCCGGCATGGCGGCCGTGGTCGGGCGATACCGGCGACCCGTGCTGGGGCTGCGCCGCGCGGCGCTCGCCGCAGCCTGCACCGACCAGGGCCTCGAGCCGTGGCACGACCCCCACAACGGCGATGCGGCGTTCGCGCGCGTGCGGGTGCGGTCGAGCATCCTGCCCCTTATGGAATCTCAGCTCGATGCGGGCGTCGTCGACGCGCTCGCGCGCACCGCCGAGATCGCGCGCGAAGACTCCGACGCGCTCGACCACATGGTGGACGAGATCGCGGAGGAGCTCGTCGACCTCGCGGAGGGGGGATGCTCGCTGCCCGTCGCCGCGCTGCTCGCCAACCCGCCCGCACTGCGCCACCGACTCATCCGACTCGTCGCCGACGCCGAGTTCGGGCTCGCCCTCAGCCGCGCGCAGACCCTCGAGATCGCGCGGCTCGCGACCGACTGGCACGGGCAGGGCGCCGTGCACCTGAGCGGCATTAGGGTGGAGCGCGAAGGTGGTCGCATCGTGTTCCGCTCGAGCGCGCCAGAGCCGCCGGCCGACCCGCAGTCTGACTAGCACAGGCCCACCAGGACCGAGGAGAACTCTTGGACGTCGAGGACATTCGCTCCGACCTCACCGAGGTGCTCATCACCGAGGAGGAGATCCACGCCAAGCTCGCCGAGCTCGCGCGACGGGTCGAGGCCGACTACCCCGACGAGCCGCCGCTGCTCGTCGGCGTGCTCAAGGGCGCCGTCATGGTCATGGCCGACTTCGCGCGCGAGCTGCGCATCCATGTCGAGATGGACTGGATGGCCGTGAGCTCGTACGGGGCCAGTACCCAGTCGAGCGGCGTCGTGCGCATTCTCAAGGACCTGGACACCGAGATCGCCGGGCGCGACGTGCTCATCGTCGAAGACATCATCGACTCAGGGCTCACGCTCTCGTGGCTGCGGGCCAACCTCGAATCGCGCGGGGCGAAGAGCGTCAAGATCCTCACCCTGCTGCGCAAGCCCGAGGCCGCCAAGGTCGAGGTCGAGGTCGAGTACGTGGGCTTCGAGATCCCTCCCGCCTTCGTCGTGGGGTACGGCCTCGACTATGCCGAGAAGTACCGCAACCTGCGCGCCATCGGAGTGCTCGCGCCGCACGTCTACCAGGGCGAGTAGGAGGCCCCGCAGGCTCTCGCCAGGCGGTGCGCCCGGGGCGAACATCGGGGGGCTGCAAAGGTGCCGCGGGGTAGCCTGTGGGAACGTCTCACCGGCAGAAAGGCGCGGGCGCACGCCCACACCATGAACTTCAAGAAACTCCTCCGCGGGCCCTTCCTCTACATCATCGCCGGAGCGATCGTGCTCTGGATCGGCTTCACCCTGCTTGCTGGCCTCGGCGGCTTCCGGCCGATCAGCACCCAGGAGGGGCTCGAGCTGCTCGAGAGCGGGCCCGTCGTCTCAGCCAAGATCGTCGACGGCGAGCAGCGCGTCGACCTCGTGCTCGAGGCCGAGACCGAGCAGGCCGAGGAGTTCGGCACGCAGGTGCAGTTCTACTACGTGACGCCCCGCGGCGACGAGGTCATCGCGGCGCTCAACGCCGCCGACCTCGAGTCGTTCGATGATGAGGTGCCGCAGACGAACTTCTTTGTGAGCATCCTCGGGCTCATCATCCCGTTCCTCATCATCGGCGTGATCTTCTACTTCATCCTCACGCGCCTGCAGGGCGGCGGCGGCCGGGTCATGCAGTTCGGCAAGTCGAAGGCGAAGCTCGTCAACAAGGAGGCCCCGCAGGTCACCTTCGACGACGTCGCCGGAGCCGAAGAGGCCATCGAGGAGCTGCACGAGATCAAGGACTTCCTGCAAGACCCGACCAAGTTCCAGGCGGTCGGGGCGCGCATTCCCAAGGGCGTTCTGCTGTACGGCCCTCCCGGCACCGGCAAGACCCTCCTCGCGCGCTCCGTCGCGGGGGAGGCGGGCGTGCCGTTCTACTCGATCTCTGGCTCGGACTTCGTCGAGATGTTCGTCGGCGTCGGCGCGAGCCGCGTGCGCGACCTCTTCACGCAGGCCAAGGAGAACTCGCCCGCCATCATCTTCGTCGACGAGATCGACGCCGTCGGCCGACACCGCGGCGCCGGCATGGGCGGCGGCCACGACGAGCGCGAGCAGACGCTCAACCAGATGCTCGTCGAGATGGACGGCTTCGACCCCAACACGAACGTCATCATGATCGCGGCCACCAATCGGCCCGACATCCTCGACCCCGCGCTGCTGCGCCCCGGCCGCTTCGACCGCCAGATCCAGGTGGATGCACCCGACATGAAAGGTCGCGCGAAGATCCTCGAGGTGCACGCCAAGGGCAAGCCCATGGCCGAGGGAGTCGACTTCGAGGTGCTCGCGCGCAAGACGCCGGGCTTCACGGGCGCCGACCTCGCCAACGTGCTCAACGAGGCCGCGCTGCTCACGGCGCGCCAGGGTGGCGAGGAGCTCACGGATGTGACGCTCGACGAGGCCGTCGACCGCGTCATGGCGGGCCCGCAGCGCCGGTCGCGCGTCATGCGCGACCACGAAAAGCTCATCACCGCCTATCACGAGGGCGGCCACGCGCTCGCGGCCGCGGCCATGCGCAACACCGACCCCGTGACGAAGGTCACCATCCTGCCGCGCGGGCGTGCCCTCGGCTACACGATGGTGCTGCCCCTCGACGACCGGTACTCGATCACGCGCAACGAGCTGCTCGACCAGCTCACGTACGCGATGGGCGGCCGAGTGGCCGAGGAGATCGTCTTCCACGACCCCACGACGGGCGCCTCCAACGACATCGAGAAGGCCACGAGCATCGCGCGCCGCATGGTCACCGAGTACGGCATGAGCGCGACCGTGGGCGCCATCAAGCTCGGCCAGTCGAGCGGCGAGGTCTTCCTCGGTCGCGACATGGGCCACCAGCGCGACTACTCGGAGCGGCTCGCCGAGAAGGTCGACCAGGAGGTGCGCGCGCTCATCGAGCAGGCTCATGACGAGGCCTGGCGCGTGCTCAACGACAACCGCGACATTCTCGACCGGCTCGCGACCGAGCTGCTCGAGAAGGAGACCCTCGACCACGTGGCGCTCGCCGAGATCTTCCAGAACGTGGACAAGCTGCCCGAGCGCCCCCAGTGGCTCTCGAGCGAGGACCGCCCGCTGCCCGACCTGCCACCCGTGCCCATGCCCGCCAAGCCCGCGATCGAGGACCTCGACACGGGAGCCAGCGAGCCCGTCGGCGCCGGAGCCGGGTCGGCCCGCTCGCAGGCGCACGACGCCCCGGCTCGGGCGGGTGAGGGCCCCGTGTCGAGCGACCCCGAGCAGTCGCCGCGGCGCGAGTAGGCTCCCGTCGTGCCGCCCATCGACTCCCGCCGCATCGAGGCCGCGGTCGCCGAACTGCTCGTCGCGATCGGAGAAGACCCCTCGCGCCCGGGCCTCGCGACCACGCCGCAGCGCGTCGCCGAGTCGTACGGCGAGTTCTTCGCAGGCGTCGGTGTCGACCCCGCCCCGCACCTGCACGACGATGTCGAACTGCAGTCAGACCCGGGTGAGCGCGGCGAGATCGTGCTGCTGCGCGACATCGCCCTGCGCTCCATGTGCGAGCACCACCTTCTCCCCTTCACGGGCGTCGCGCACGTCGCCTACCTCCCCGCCGAGCGCCTGACCGGCCTCGGCAGCATCGCCCGCGTCGTCGAGACGGTGGCCTCCCGGCCGCAGCTGCAGGAGCGCCTCGGCGAGGACGTCGCCGCCACGCTCGAGAGCGCGCTTGCGCCGCACGGCGTGCTCGTCGTCGTCGACGCCCAGCACGGCTGCGTGACCGCCCGCGGAACGCGGCAGAGCGGCAGCACGACCGTCACCGTCGCCTCCCGCGGCGCCCTCGCCGACCCCGTACGCCGCGCCGAGGTGATGGCGCTCCTCGGGCGGGGCACGGCATGAGCGCGGCGACGGCGCACGACGCGAGCGGCGCGCACTCGACGCCCGCGGCACCGGAGGTGTGGGGCATCCTCAATGTCACCCCCGACTCCTTCAGCGACGGCGGCGCGTATCTCGACCCGCAGCGCGCCGTCGACCGCGCGCGCATCCTCGCCGCCGACGGCGCCCACGTGATCGACGTCGGGGGCGAATCGACGCGCCCCGGGTCGCAGCCTGTGACGCCCGCCGTCGAGCAGAGCCGCGTGCTGCCCGTCATCGCGGCGCTCGCCGCCGACGGCCTGCGCGTCTCGATCGACACCATGCACGCCTCCACGGCCGCGGCGAGCGTCGAGGCGGGCGCCGCGATCGTCAACGACGTGAGCGGGGGCCTCGCCGACCCGGCCATGCTCGAGACCGTCGCGGGGCTCGACGTCGACTATGTGGCGATGCACTGGCGCGGCCCGGCCGCCGTCTGGGATGCCGTGAGCGACTACCGCGACGTCGTCACCGAGGTGCGCAACGAGCTGCAATCGCGGCTCGAGGCAGCGCTCGCGGCAGGCATCCCGGCCGAGCGGCTCTGGCTCGACCCGGGGCTCGGCTTCGCCAAGCGGCACGACGACTCTTGGGCGCTCGTGCGCGCGCTACCCGCGCTCACCGACCTCGGCTGCCGCGTGCTCGTGGGCGCCTCGCGCAAGAGGTTCCTCGGCGAGCTGCTGCCGCCCGACCACCACGTCGAGGAGCGCGACCTGCCGACCGCCGTCGTGAGCGTGCTCGCCGCCGAGGCCGGCGCCGCAGCCGTGCGCGTGCACGACGCCCGCTCGACCGTGCTCGCGCTCGCGACGCACGCCGCGTGGCGGGGTACGGGCGCGGCGGCGGCGTCGTCGTCGTCAGCGTCGTCGGCGGAGCCGGCGCGCAGCGAGGTGCCGGCATGACCGGCACAGCGCGCGACACCATCACGCTTTCGGGGGTGCGTGCTCGCGGCCACCACGGTGTGCTCGCCGACGAGCGGCGCGACGGGCAGGAGTTCGTCGTCGACGTGGCGCTCACCCTCGACCTCGCACGGGCTGCCGCGAGTGACGACGTCGCCGACACCGTGCACTACGGCGAGCTGGCCGAGGCGATCGTCGCCGCGATCGAGCGCGACCCCGTGGACCTCATCGAGACGCTCGCCGAGCGCATCGCCGCGCTCGTGCTCGAGCACGCCGCGGTGCACGAGGTCGTCGTGACCGTCCACAAGCCGCACGCGCCCATCCGGGTGCCGTTCGACGACGTGGCCGTCACGATCACACGGAGCCGACCGTGACGGTCGACGAGGCGCGCGACGTCGGCGACGACGGCGAGGGTGCGGAGGACGGGGAGACGGTCGAGGCCGTCGTCGCTCTCGGCGCGAACCTCGGCGATCGCGCCGCCACGCTCGACGCCGCCGTCGCCGAGCTCGACGGGCTGCCCGACACCGAGCTCGTCGTCGCGTCGCGCTGGCACGACTCGGTGGCCCTCACCCCTGAGGGCCTCGACCCCGACAAGCCGGCCTACCTCAACGGCGTCGCCGTGCTGTGCACGCGCCTGGCGCCGCACGCGCTGCTGCGCGAGCTGCGCCGGCTCGAGCGCGCGCACGGCCGTGACCGCTCGGCGACTGCGCCGCGCTGGGGCGACCGCACGCTCGACCTCGACATCATCGTGCACGGTGACACCCGCCTCGAGACCTCCGAGCTCACGCTGCCCCACCCCCGCGCCCACGAGCGCGACTTCGTGCTGCGCCCGTGGCTCGAGGTGCGCCCCGACGCGGTGCTGCCCGGCGTGGGCCCGATCGCCGAGCTTCTCGCGCGCGTGACCGCCGCCAGTGGGGCTCGACCGTGACGCGCACGCGCCCTCTTCCCCTCCTCGCACTTGCCGCCCTCGGGCTCGTGCTCGGCTTTCTCCTCAACACCGTGCTCGCCGCGCAAGGCCTCGCCGTCGTCGTGCCGCCGCTCTCCCTCTCCCTCGCGCTCGTCCTCATCGCGGCCGTGCTCCTCCTGCTCGCGTGGCCCGTGCGCGCCGCCGCCCGGGGCGAGAAGCGCATCGACCCGTTCTACGCCACGCGCGTGGTCGTGCTCGCGAAGGCGAGTGCGCTCTCCGCGGCGATCCTTGCGGGAGCCGCCGCGGGCATCCTCGCCTACCTGCTCAGCCGTGCGGTCGTGCCGTTAGGCTCGACGCTGGCGTCGGGGGCTACGCTCGTGGCGGCGGTGATCCTCGTGGTCGTCGCACTCGCGGCCGAGCACCTCTGCTCGCTGCCGCCGCAAGACGATGAGCTCGACGAGGCCGCCGCGTCTTCGACCTGAGCGCACCATGGATCGAGAGGAGGCACCCGTGAGTGTCCAGGATCAGACCGACAGCGCCGACACCCCGGCCAGGCGCCTCGAGCGCGCCGAGACCGAGTGGCAGCGGGTCTCGCCCAAGTACATCGTCGTCGACGTCGTCGGCTACGTGATCTTCGGCGCCCTCATGACCGCGGCCGCGTTCGTGCCCTTCTGGGTGGGCTGGGAGTTCGGGTGGATTCTCGGCGTCGGCATGGCCGTGCTCTTCCTGCTCGTCATCGCCTTCACACCGCGCCGCGTGCGTTCCATCGGATACCTCCTGCGCGAGGACGACCTGCTCTTCCGCCGCGGCATCATGTTCCAGCGCTTCGTCGCCGTGCCGTACGGCCGTATGCAGCTCGTCGATATCACGCGCGGCCCGGTCGCCCGCGCCCTCGGCCTCGCCGAGCTCAAGTTCGTCACCGCCGCCGCCTCGAGCGGCGTGCTCATCCCCGGCCTGCCGCTCGAGACGGCCGAGCAGCTGCGCGACCACCTCGTCGCGGTCGCCGAGACGCGCCGAGCGGGCCTGTGAGCGAGCAGCGCGACGAGCCCCAGGGCGAGCCGGCCTCGCAGCCTGACCCGGCGACCGATACCGCGACCACGCCCGCCGCCACCCACGGCATCTCCACGAGCACCGACCTCGCCGACGGCGAGTGGCACCGGCTGCACCCCGCGACACCCCTCTTCCGCGGCGGCATCGCCTTCATCGTCGTGCTCGGCATCGTCATCTCGAACTTCCGCGACCGCGCGATCGATTTCTTCTTCGGCGGCGACGGCGACTTCGCCGGCGAGGGCGACCCGATCGACTTCATCGTCGAGCAGGAGCTCGTGCTCGTCGCCCTGCTCGCGCTCATCGGCGTGCTGCTGCTGTTCATCGCCGGCTTCTGGCTGTCGTGGCGCATGCACACCTTCCGCATCACCGACGAGGTCGTGGAGGTGCGGTCGGGCATCCTGTTCCGCACCAATCGCAAGGGCCGCCTCGACCGCATTCAGGGCGTCAACGTGGGGCGCCCGTTCATTCCGCGGCTGTTCGGCGCAGCGAAGCTCGAAGTGTCGGTCGCCGGCAACGACGCGAACGTGCAGCTCTCGTACCTGCACTCGCGCACGGCGGACGCACTGCGCGCCGACATCCTGCGCCTCGCCTCCGGCGCGCGCCGCGAAGCATCGGGCGGTGCGGGTACGGCAGGCGGTGCGGGCTCGGCGGGCGCGCACGATCTGGGCGGGATGCTCGACGAGCGCGTCTCGGAATTCCTGGCCCCCGAGCTCGACCCGGCACTCGCCGAGCCGGAGGCCGTGCTGCGCATGAACCCTGGTCGGCTCATCGGCTCGACGGTGCTGAGCGAGACCACGATCGTCTTCGTGCTGCTCATCATCGGCCTCACGGTCGGCATCATCGTCAGCGGCGAGCTGTTCCTGCTCGTCGGCTTCCTGCCAGCGCTCCTCGGTCTCGGCGGCTACCTCGTCTCCCGCATCACGCGCTCGCTGCGCTACTCGATCGCCTCGACGCCCGACGGCGTGCGCGTCGGATTCGGTCTGCTCTCGACGACGAACGAGACCCTGCCTCCCGGGCGCATCCACTCGGTGCGCGTCAGCCAGCCCCTGCTGTGGCGGCCCTCCGGCTGGTGGCAGATCGCCGTCAACCGTGCCTCGCGCTCCTCGCAGAGCGGCGCGGCCGGCCAGCAGCAGACCACGATCCTGCCCGTCGGCAACCTCGACGACGTGCGCACCGTGCTGCGGCTGCTGCTGCCCGACGTCGCGACCGACGACGTGATGCCCGTGCTCGAGCGCGGCCTCACCTCGAGCGGCCGCGACGAAGAGGGCGCCGCGCCCGACGGATTCGTGAACTCACCGCCGCGCGCGCGCATCCTGCGCTGGTTCTCGCAGCCTCGCAACGGATTCGCGGTGAGCGATGGCGCCGTCATGCTGCGCCGCGGCGCGATCTGGCGCGACCTCGCGATCGTGCCCTTCCCGCGCATGCAGTCCGTCTCGGTCCGCCAGGGCCCGCTCCTGCGCTCGCTGCGCCTCGCCGCGATCCAGGTGCACACCGTCGCCGGGCCCATCACCCCGAGCCTCGGCGCCCTCGATGTGACGCAGGCGATGGAGCTCTTCGACACCGTCGCGGGCGCCGCGATCCGCAGCGCGCAGACCGACCGCACGCATCGCTGGCGCTCCGGCTCGGGCGAGGCGCCCGGCGAGGCCGCACCCGCAGAGCCCACCATCGAGCGGACCCCCGAGGCCGAGGCGTGACGCAGAAGGACGGCCGCCTCGGCATCGGCGTTATCGGGGCGGGCCGCGTCGGCCCCGTCCTCGCCGCCGCCCTCGCCGGTGCCGGTCACGCGATCGTCGGCATCTCCGCCCACTCCAAGGATGCCCGCGACAGGGTCGACTCGATGCTGCCCGGTGTACCCGTGCTCGAGGTGCGGCAGGTCGTCGAACGCAGCGAGCTCGTCATCCTCGCCGTGCCCGACGACCAGCTGCCCGACCTCGTGAGCGGTCTCGCGGCCGTCGACGCGTGGCTGCCCGGCCAGCTCGTGCTGCACACCTCGGCCCGCTATGGCGTGCGCGTGCTCGACCCCGCGCGGCCCGCGGGCATCATTCCTCTCGCCGTGCATCCCGCTCTCACCTTCACGGGCACCTCGCTCGACCTCGCCCGCCTGCGAGAGGCGTGGTGCGCCGTCACCGCCCCCGGGCCCGTGCTGCCCATCGCGCAAGCGCTCGTCGTCGAGATGGGCGCCGAGCCCGTCGTCGTCGCCGAGGAGAACCGCGAGGCGTACGCCGACGCGATCGGGGCAGCAAGCGAGTTCTCCACCGCGATCGTCGGGCAGGCCATCGCGGGCCTGCGCGAGATCGGCATCGAGGAGCCCGGGCGCGTGCTGAGCGCCGTCGTACGCTCCGCCGTCGACAACGCGCTGCGCGGTGCGGGCGCCGATAGCATCGACCTCGCAGGGCTCGACGACACGACGGCGGCCCCGCGCAAGGAGAACGGTGACTGACACGACGACCGTGCCCGACCTCGTCACGAGCATCGCTGTGCTGCGAGCGCGACTCGACGCCGCGCGCGCCGACGGCCGCGCCGTCGCCCTCGTTCCCACCATGGGCTCGCTGCACGACGGCCACCTCGCGCTCGTCGACCGCGCGAGGGAGCTCGCCGACGTCGTCGTGGTGTCGATCTTCGTCAACCCGCTGCAGTTCGGGCCGAACGAAGACTTTGAGCAGTACCCCCGCACGCTCGACGACGACCGCGCGGCGCTCGCCGGGCACGGGGTCGACGTCGTGTTCGCCCCCTCCGTCGACGAGATGTACCCGAGCGGGGCATCCGCCACCACCGTCACGGCGGGCGCGGTCGGCGGGCTCTTCGAAGGCCGGTCGCGGCCCGGGCACTTCGACGGCGTACTCACCGTCGTCGCCAAGCTGCTCGGCATCGCCCAGCCCCACCACGTGCTCTTCGGGCAGAAGGACGCCCAGCAGGTCTTCCTCGTGCAGCGCATGGTGCGCGACCTCGACATCCGCACGCGCGTCGAGGTCGTCGAGACCGTGCGCGACGACGACGGGCTCGCGCTCTCGAGCCGCAACGTCTTCCTCGACGAGCGCAATCGCGAGGCGGCGCGGGCCTTGCCGCGGGCGCTCGAAGCCGCCCAGTCGGCCGCCGACCTCGGCATCGACGCCGTCGTGGCCGCCGCGCAGAGCGTGCTCTCGGGGGCTACCGGCGTCGAGCTCGACTACTTCGCGGTGGTCGAGCCGAGCACGTTCGAGCCCGTGCCCGACGAGCACCACGGGCCAGCCCGCGCGCTCATCGCCGCGCGCCTGGGCGACACCCGGCTCATCGACACCGAGCTGCTCACCCTCGGGTAGCGCGCGCCGAGCATCCGGCGACTGCACGGGGAAGCCGAGGGGCGGGCGCGCCGCCGTTAGGCTTGAGCGGCCGTACACGAGGAGACCAGCAGATGAGCGAGACCCCCGCTTCCGACAGCGCCGAGAGCGCCGAGCCGACGGTCGAGGAGATCGCCGAGCAGAAGCAGGTGCGCCTCGACAAGCGGGCGAGGATGCTCGCGGCCGGCCTCGACCCCTACGCGATCGGTCTCGAAATCACCGATTCGATCGCGGCGGTGCGCGCGCGCCATGGCGAGCTCGACCCCGATATCGCCACGGGCGAGCACGTGGCCCTCGCGGGGCGCGTCGTGCTCTCGCGCAACACCGGCAAGCTGTGCTTCGCCACCCTGCAGTCGGGCGACGGGGAGCGTCTGCAGGTCATGCTGAGCCTCGCCGTCGTCGGGGAGGAGAGCCTCGACCGGTGGAAGGAGTTCGTCGACCTCGGCGACCACGTGCACGTCACGGGCGAGGTCATCACGAGTCGCCGCGGTGAGCTCAGCGTCATGGTGTCGACGTGGGCGATCGCCGCGAAGGCGATCCTTCCCCTGCCGACCCTGCACAAAGAGCTCAACGAGGAGACGCGCGTGCGCCAGCGCTACCTCGACCTCATCGTGCGCGAGCAGGCGCGGCGCACGGTGCGCGCCCGCGCCGCCGCCGTCGCGAGCCTGCGGGCGACGTTCGCCGAGCACGGCTACCTCGAGGTCGAGACACCCATGCTGCAGACGATGCATGGCGGAGCATCCGCTCGCCCCTTCATCACCCACTCGAACGCCTTCGACATGGAGCTGTTCCTGCGCATCGCGCCCGAGCTGTTCCTCAAGCGCGCCGTCGTCGGCGGCATCGAGCGCGTGTTCGAGATCAATAGGAACTTTCGCAACGAGGGCGCTGACTCGACCCACAGCCCCGAGTTCGCGATGCTCGAGGCGTACCAGGCCTACGGCGACTACCACCAGATGGCCGACCTCACGCAGGAGATGATCCAGAACGCGGCCGTCGCCGTCTCGGGGTCGCACGTCGTCACGTGGGCCGACGGCACCGAGTACGACCTCGGCGGCACGTGGGACCGCCTGAGCATGTACGACTCGCTCAGCGCCGCCGTCGGGCGCGAGATCACGCCGCAGACGCCCATGGCCGAGCTGAAGCAGCTCGCCGACGCGGTCGACATCGAGATCACCCACCCGCTGCCGGGCAAGTACGTCGAAGAGCTGTGGGAGCACCACGTGAAGGGCGACCTCGTGCGGCCGACCTTCGTCATGGACTTCCCCGTCGACACGAGCCCGCTCGTGCGCGAGCACCGCAGCCGGCCGGGCATGGTCGAGAAGTGGGACCTCTACGTGCGCGGCTTCGAGTTGGCCACCGCGTACTCCGAGCTCGTCGACCCGGTGGTGCAGCGCGAGCGCTTCGTCGAGCAGGCGAAGCTCGCCGCTGGAGGAGACCTGGAGGCGATGCGGCTCGATGAGGCGTTCCTCACCGCCCTCGAGCACGGCATGCCGCCGTCGGGTGGGATGGGCATGGGCATCGATCGACTGCTCATGGCGCTCACCGGTCTCGGCATCCGCGAGACGATCCTCTTCCCGCTCGTGAAGTAGTGGGCATAGCGTGACGGGGCGCTCAGCCCGCTCCCGTAGTCTGAACGCATGAAGAAGGACGGAGAGGACCTCTCACTGCCGGGCGACAAGAAGCCCGCGTACACGATGAACCGCCTCGCGCTGTGGATCGTCGTGGGCGCGTTCGGCGCGTACCTGCTGCTCTCCGGCATCTTCGGGATGCTCGCCCGGGCCTGAGCCGCCCCTCCGGCCACCCCGCACCACGGAGGGGATAGACGCACCTTTCTATCCCCCCACACTGGGGACTGACGTGCCCTCACCCTCAGGCGTACTGTCGACAACAGTTCGAGGAGTCTGCGACCGGCCCACCCCGCCGGAGACCCGCGCCGACTGCGAGAACCGCACCCGAACACGCACGTCACCCGATACCCGTACGACGTCGATCGAGCCCCGGCCCGGTCGCGCTTCGCCCAACCCGAATGGCGAACCCCCATGCTCAGCACCCGCCTGCGCCGCCTCCTCCCGGCCGTGCCCGTCGTCGCCCTGACGATCGCGCTCGCCGCCGCGGCGCCGAGCTTCGCCGTCGACTCGATGCGCATCCTGTCGCCGCTGTCGGGCGAGGTCGTGAGCGGCGAGCTGCTCATCGAAGGCTCGATCACGACGAGCGGCCCCACCGATCTGAAGGTGGGCCTCGCCGAGCAGCGGCTGGGCGAGTGCGGCCCGTTCGTCATCGAGCGCAGCACGATGGTCGCCGCGTCGACGGCGTTCTCGTTCACGGTGCCGACCCAGCGTTTCTCCGACGGCGTCTACTGCGTCATCGCGCTCGCCGCCGACGGTGCGCTCTCGCACGTCGTCGGCGACGTGACCCTCGTCAACGGCATCGACGACTTCGGCGATCTGCAGCTGCCGACCCTCGGAGACGAGGCGCCTGCGGCTCCTGTCGACGACGAAAACGAGGTCGTCGAGGCGGGTGGGCCCTTCGAGGGCATCAGCACGCTCGCCCCGGTCGTGTTCGCGGCGACAGCGGCACTCGGGATGCTCGTGCTCGTGTTCCTCTACGTCGCACGCCGCAGGCTCATCGAGTAGCGGCCTGCTCATCTCGTAGTTCAATCGGGAGATCGGGCGCACCGGCGCTCGCGGCGACCTCGAAGGGTGAGGCGACGTATCCTGGAGCCATGCCGGAAGAATTCTGGAGCAACGCGATCTACTCGGTCACCCCGACGATCCTGCTCGGCCTGATCTTCTGGCTCGTCATGCGCGCGATCATCCGCGCCGACCGCGCCGAGCGCAGCGCCTACTCGAAGGTCGAGGCCGAGGAGCGCGCCAGGCTCGAGAAGCTCACCGCCGACCCGCACGAGTAGCGCGGGGACGAGCATCCGGCCCCCGTCTCGCGCGGTCGCGAGGGCGACCTACTCGCGGGGCTTGAGCCGCACGCCCGGCAGCTCCGGCGCGGGCAGCGGCGCCCCGTCGTAGCCGTCGACGCGGCCGAACCGGCCGGTCGCCGTACCGCCGTCGATGACGTCACCCTGCCACTGCGCGCGGTAGGCCTCGATCTCGTCGTGGCTGCGGCCGATGAAGTTCCACCACATGACGATCGGCTGGCCGAGGGGCACGCCGCCGAGCAGCAGCGCCCGAACGGGGTGCTCGCCCGCCGTCACGCGCAGGGTCGTGCGACCGGGGCCGCGGTAGCCGAGGTGCGCGACGGGCACGTCGTGGCCGTCGAGCGTGGCCGGGCCCGCGTCGACGAGCAGTCCGTGCTCGAAGTCGGGGTCGACCGGCAGCTCGACGACGCCGCCGGCCGGCAGGTCGAGCTGCGCGCCCAGCAGGGGGCTGAACAGGCGCAGGGGGCTCGCGGCGTCCTCGCCGAGCGCTCCCATGAACACCCGCACGGTCGCGTCGCCGATGGTGCGCGGCTCGGCAGGCGCGTGCTCGAAGAACGGCGCGGTGTGGCGGTCGCTGTCGGGCAGGGCGACCCACAACTGGGCGCCGTGCAGGCGACGGGTCGTCGCCGTCGACACCTCCGAATGCTGGATGCCCGAGCCCGCGGTCATGAGGTTCACCTCGCCCGGCCTCACGTGGGAGTGCGCGCCACTCGAGTCGCGGTGCTCGATCTCGCCCTCGAACAGCCAGCTGACGGTCTGCAGGCCCGTGTGCGGGTGCGGCGGCACGACCATGCCCGCCTCGCGGTCGGTCACGTCGTCGGGCCCGTAGTGGTCGACGAAGCACCACGCGCCGATGAGGCTGCGGGCGCGCTGCGGGAGGGTGCGGCGCACGGTCATGGCGCGCGGGCCGCCGAGCGGCACCTCCCGGGGTTCGAGCAGTTCGAAGACGCCGTTGTCGTGCGCGGTGCCGGCGCCGGGCCGTTCGTCGCACACGACTTCGGCTGGCTCGGTCTCGAGGTTGCTCACACCGTCACCCTACGTCGGGTCACGCCTAGGGCGAACAGGGGCAGTTAACCCAGGTGCCGCTGGTTACCCTCGATGTACTGGTAGCGATTCGACCCGCTGTCGTGAGGAGAGTGCGAGATGTTCGAACGGTTCACCGACCGTGCCCGTCGTGTGGTGGTGCTGGCCCAGGAAGAGGCCAAGATGCTCAACCACAACTACATCGGCACAGAGCACATTCTGCTCGGCCTCATCCACGAGGGCGAAGGAGTCGCCGCGAAGGCGCTCGAGTCGCTCAACATCTCGCTCGACGCCGTGCGCGAGCAGGTGCAAGACATCATCGGCCAGGGGCAGCAGCAGCCGACCGGGCACATCCCGTTCACGCCGCGCGCCAAGAAGGTGCTCGAGCTCTCGCTGCGCGAGGCGCTGCAGCTCGGCCACAACTACATCGGCACCGAGCACATCCTCCTCGGCCTCATCCGCGAGGGCGAGGGCGTCGCCGCGCAGGTGCTCGTCAAGCTCGGCGCCGACCTCAACCGCGTGCGCCAGCAGGTCATCCAGCTGCTCTCGGGGTACCAGGGCAAGGAGGCCGTCGCCGTCGGCGGCGACAGCCCCAACCCCGACAAGGGCTCGCAGGTGCTCGACCAGTTCGGCCGCAACCTCACCGCCGCCGCGCGCGAGGGCAAGCTCGACCCCGTCATCGGGCGCGAGAAGGAGGCGGAGCGGGTCATGCAGATTCTCTCCCGCCGCTCCAAGAACAACCCCGTCCTCATCGGCGAGCCCGGCGTCGGCAAGACCGCCGTCGTCGAGGGCCTCGCCCAGGCGATCGTCAAGGGCGAAGTGCCCGAGACGCTCAAGGACAAGCAGCTGTACTCGCTCGACCTCGGCTCGCTCATCGCCGGCAGCCGCTACCGCGGTGACTTCGAAGAGCGCCTCAAGAAGGTGACGAAGGAGATCCGCACGCGCGGCGACATCATCGTCTTCATCGACGAGATCCACACGCTCGTGGGTGCGGGAGCTGCCGAGGGGGCCATAGATGCCGCGAGCATCCTCAAGCCGCTCCTCGCTCGCGGCGAGCTGCAGACCATCGGTGCGACGACGCTCGACGAGTACCGCAAGCACTTCGAGAAGGACGCCGCGCTCGAGCGCCGCTTCCAGCCCGTCATGGTCAACGAGCCCTCGCTGCCGCACTCCATCAATATCCTCAAGGGGCTGCGCGACAAGTACGAGGCCTTCCACAAGGTGTCGATCACCGACGGCGCGATCGTTTCCGCCGTCAACCTCGCCGACCGCTACGTGCAGGACCGCTTCCTGCCCGACAAGGCGATCGACCTGATCGATGAGGCCGGCGCGCGCCTGCGCCTCTCGATCCTCTCGGCACCGCCCGAGTTGCGCGAGTTCGACGAGAAGATCGCCGCGGTGCGCGCCGACAAGGAGCTCGCGATCGAGAACCAGGACTTCGAGAAGGCCGCCTCCCTGCGCGATGACGAGAAGAAGCTGCTCGGTGAGCGTCTGCGCCTCGAGAAGCAGTGGCGCGCCGGCGAGGTTGCCGCGGGCGGCACCGTCGACGAGGGCGTCATCGCCGAAGTGCTCGCGCAGGCGACCGGCATCCCCGTTTTCAAGCTCACGGAAGAAGAATCCAGCCGACTCATCTTCATGGAGAAGGCGCTGCACGAGCGCGTCATCGGCCAGGAGGAGGCCATCAGCGTGCTCGCGAAGACGATCCGCCGCACGCGCGCCGGCCTCAAGGACCCGAAGCGCCCCTCCGGCTCGTTCATCTTCGCCGGCCCGACCGGTGTCGGAAAGACCGAGCTCGCCAAGGCGCTCGCCGAATTCCTCTTCGACGACGAGGGCGCGCTCATCTCGCTCGACATGTCGGAGTACGGCGAGAAGCACACCGTCTCGCGCCTGTTCGGAGCCCCTCCCGGCTTCGTCGGCTTCGAGGAGGGCGGTCAGCTCACCGAGAAGGTGCGCCGCAAGCCGTTCAGCGTCGTGCTCTTCGACGAGATCGAGAAGGCGCACCCCGACATCTTCAACTCGCTGCTGCAGGTGCTCGAAGAGGGTCGCCTGACCGACGGTCAGGGTCGCGTGGTCGACTTCAAGAACACGGTCATCATCATGACGACCAACCTCGGCACGAAAGACATCACGGGCGGCCCGGTCGGCTTCACGATCGAGGGCGACTCCGCCGCGTCCTACACGGCGATGCGCTCGAAGGTCGTTGAGGAGCTCAAGAAGCACTTCAAGCCCGAGTTCCTCAACCGTGTCGACGAGACCATCGTCTTCCCGCAGCTGAGCCAGGAAGAGCTCATGCAGGTCGTGGCGCTCTTCATCAAGCGCCTGCGCGAGCGCCTGATGGATCAGGACATGACGCTCGAGGTGAGCGAGGCCGCGAAGGCGCAGCTCATCAAGATCGGCTGGGACCCGACTCTCGGCGCCAGGCCGCTGCGTCGCGCCGTGCAGCACGAGATCGAGGATGCGCTGAGCGAGCGCATCCTGCACGGAGAGCTCAACGGCGGCGACCACGTCGCGGTCGACTTCGTCGATGGCCAGTTCACCTTCACGACCACGCAGAAGGAGCTCGCCGCGGTCGACGCGGGCCCCGCGCCGTCGGCCGGGGAGCTGCCCGCCGGCGAGTAGCTGCGCTCGAGCATCCCGCTCATGGCCGGGTCTGCTCTTGGGGGCGGGCCCGGCCTCTGTGTGTTCGGGACGGCTCTAGGCTGAGGGCGTGACGGAACAGGGTTCTCTGGGGCGCCTGGGGTTCAGCGTGCGGCAGGCGCGCACGGCCGACGTGCGCGGCATCCACGCACTCGTCGAGCCTCTCGTGCAGGAGCGCATCCTGCTCGGCAAGGAGCTCGTCGTGTTCTTCGAGTCGGTGCAGGAGTTCTCCGTCGCCGTCGACGACGACAGCGGCGACGTCATCGGCTGCGGCGCTCTGCACGTGCTGTGGGAGGACCTCGGTGAAGTGCGCACCCTCGCCGTGCAGGAGCGGTGGCGCGGCACCGGTGTCGGCCACGCGATCTACGAGCGGCTCGAGCAGCAGGCGCGGGAGCTCGGCCTGCGGCGACTGTTCTGCCTCACCTTCGAGACCGACTTCTTCGGCCGCCACGGCTTCGTCTCCATCGGGGAGGAGCTGCTCGTCGACCCCGAGGTGTACAGCGAGCTCGTGCGATCACCCGACGAGGGTGTCGCCGAGTTTCTCGACCTCTCGCGCGTCAAGCCGAACACGCTCGGCAACAGCCGGCTGCTCAAGGAGCTGTAGGCGGCGCGCGGCGCCTCGACCGGCGCGGCCGGGCTGGGAGTTCTGCGCACACGCCGGGTGGCGACACGCCCGGTGCCCGTGACGGCCCTACTCTGAGCGCATGTCGACGCTGCGTCACCCTGTGGGCCCGCAGCCGCCGCAGGTGTACTGGCGGCGGCGCCTCGTCGTGGGCCTCGGCCTGCTCGCCGTCATCGTCATCATCATCCTCATCGTCGTGCGGCCCGGCACGGGCGACCCCGCGACCGACCCCGGTGCGGGCGCTGACCCCGAGGTAAGCGAGACCGACGAGGCCGAGACCGACCCCGACGCGGAGGGCACCGGTGGTGGGCCAGCACCGTGCACGCCCGATCAGGTCGTCGTCACGCCCGTGACCGACTCGAACAGCTACGGGCCCGAGCAGCAGCCGATGCTCTCCCTCACCCTCCTCAACACGGGCGCGGCTCCGTGCACGATGGAGGCGGGCAGCGACGTGCAGGAGTATGTGATCGTCTCCGGGCCCGACCGCATCTGGGCATCGACCGACTGCCAAGACCCGGGTGTCGCGGCGCCGACCGTGCTCGAACCCGGCGAAGAGAAGTCGACGACGCCATTCTCGTGGAGCCGCACCCGCTCGAGCCCCGGCGACTGCGACGCCGACCGCGAGCAGGTCACCGCGGGAGGCGCGACCTACCGCTTGAGCGTGAGCGTCGGCGAGTTCGCGAGCGAGGGCGACGTGCCCTTCCTGCTCAACTGATATGTGACTGATTCCTGTCAAGTGGCAGGGGAAAGAGCGCCCGGAGTGATCATGCTCCGGGCGCTCTTTCGTGTGGTCGGCGCAGGTCGCGTGGGTGTCGTGCGTGTCGTGGGCG
>NZ_VIKT02000021.1 GCF_009371975.2 Microcella pacifica | reverse complement strand
ACGACGCCCTGGAGCCCTGGCTGGAGCACTACAACTACACTCGAGCCCACACCGCCTGCGGAGGCAAACCCCCGATCACCCGAGTGTCACCAACGTCATGACCGAGTACACCTAGGCGGTGAGCTCAGCGCTCGACCGTGCGGCGCCCCTCGAAGGCGCGGCCGAGCGTGACCTCGTCGGCGTACTCGAGGTCGCCACCGACCGGCAGGCCACTTGCGAGGCGGGAGACCTTCAGGCCCGGCTGCACGAGCAGTCGCGTGAGGTAGGTCGCGGTCGCCTCGCCCTCGAGGTTCGGGTCGGTCGCGATGATGACCTCCGTCACCGTGCCGTCCTGCAACCGGGTGAGCAGCGAGCCGATGCGCAGGTCGTCGGGGCCGATGCCGTCGATGGGGCTGATCGCGCCGCCGAGCACGTGGTAGAGGCCGCGGAATTCGCGCGTGCGCTCGATCGCGACGACGTCCTTGGCCTCCTCGACGACGCAGATCGAGGCGGGGTTGCGCCGCACGTCGCGGCAGATGGAGCACTGCGCCTCCTCCGCGACGTTGCCGCAGATCTCGCAGAACCGCACCTTCTCGCGCACGTCGACGAGCAGCTGCGCGAGCTTCGCGACGTCGAACGACTCGGTCTGCAGGATGTGGAACGCGATGCGCTGCGCCGACTTCGGGCCGATGCCGGGCAGGCGCCCGAACTCGTCGATCAAGTCTTGGATGATGCCGTCGTACACGGTTGCTCGTCTCAGGGTTCGTCGGGGCCCGGGTCGCCGGGATAGTACTCGGGCGGTGCATCCTCATCGGAGGGCGCGTCGGGGTCGTACGGCGCGGCCGGTGCTGCGGAGGGCGCGGCCGAGTCGGATACCCCGCCTGCGTCGGAAGCGCCGCCTGTCTCGGGAGCACCGACGAGCGACACTGCCGGCTCGAGCACCTCCTCGGAGAGGAACGTCGCGCCGAGCACCTCACGCACGACCGACTCGCCGTAGCGCTGCTTGCCGCCGATCTCGGAGACCGGCGCGGGCCGCGGAGTGGGCGCGATGGGCTGCTCTTCAGCGCGCGCAGGCTCGGGTTCGCTCTCGATCGCCGGCTCAGGGGTCGCAGGCTTCTCGCTCGCGCCGGGGATCGGTGCCACCGACCAGCCGGTCACCGGCGCCGAGCTCGCTGCTGGTGCCGGTGCTGGCTCGGGCGCTGGATCGGGCTGGGGCTCGGGCGCTGGATCGGGGTCGGCAGGGGGTTCTGCCGGGGCGTCGGTCGGTGCGGCAGGCTCGGGCCGGGAGGCGCGGGCGGGGGCATCCATCCGCACGAGGAACTTGACCCGCACGCCGAGCTCGCGCTGAATCGCGGAGCGCAGGTGCTCGCTCACGCTGTCGGCCGGGGACGTGCGCTCCTTGAAGCTCGCGACATCGCTCTCCGCCGTGAACGCGAGCGTCAGCACGTCGCCCTCGAGGGCGACGGGCGTGGCCGTGTAGACGACGGTCCAGGAGCTGCGGCGAATCTTCTCGACCTGACCGAGGATGCCCGGCCAGGCGGCGACGACGCGCTCGAGCGTCATCGGCCCCGCGTCGACCGGCGCGGCGGGCGCGGGTGCTGGCGCCGCTGGCTCGGGTGCCGCTGGCTCGGGTGCCGCACGCTCAGGTGCCGCAAGCTCAGACGCTACGGGCTCGGGAGCGACAGACTGCGGTGCGGTGCGCGAGACCGCAGGTGCCGGCGCTGCAGGCCCCGGCGCTGCGGGGGGTTCGGTCGCGGCGCGCGACGCGGGGGCAGCGGCAACCCCGCCGGCGATCTGCCGCTCGAGCTGCTCGACCCGCGCGAGGGCGCCTCGCGTCGACTCGTCAGCGGCGGGCACGAGCAGGCGCGCCGTCATGAGCTCGAGGTGCAGGCGCGGCGACGTCGCGCCCGTCATCTCGGTGAGGGCACGGTTGACGACGTCGGCGGCGCGGGACAGCTCGGCGGGGCCGAAGTGCCGGGCCTGAGCGCCCATGCGCTCGAGGTCGTCCTGGGGGATGCCGCGCAGAACGGCCGCGCCGTGGTCGGGCGTGGCCTGCACGACGATGAGGTCGCGCAGCCGCTCGAGCAGGTCGTCGACGAAGCGGCGAGGGTCTTGGCCGGTCTGGATGACCCGGTCGACGGCGCCGAAGGCGGCGGCGGCATCCCGGTCGGCGAGAGCGTCGACCACTTCGTCGAGAAGCGCGCCGTGCGTGTAGCCGAGGAGGGCGACCGCGCGCTCGTAGGTGACCGTGCTCTCGTCGGCGCCCGCGATGAGCTGGTCGAGCAGCGAGAGCGTGTCGCGCACCGAGCCGCCGCCGGCGCGCACGACGAGCGGCAGCACGCCCGGCTCGATCTCGACCTTCTCGCTGCGCGCGAGCTCGTCCACGTAGTCGAGCAATTGCGCGGGCGGCACGAGACGGAACGGGTAGTGGTGCGTGCGCGAGCGGATCGTGCCGATGACCTTCTCGGGCTCCGTCGTCGCGAAGATGAACTTCACGTGCTCGGGCGGCTCCTCCACGATCTTCAGGAGCGCGTTGAACCCCTGGGGCGTCACCATGTGCGCCTCGTCGAGGATGAAGATCTTGTAGCGGTCGCGCGCGGGGGCGAACACGGCGCGCTCGCGCAGGTCGCGGGCGTCGTCGACGCCGTTGTGGCTCGCCGCATCGATCTCGACGACGTCGAGCGAGCCGCCGCCCTGCCGCGAGAGCTCGACGCAGCTCGGGCACGTGCCGCACGGGGTGTCGGTGGGGCCTTCGGCGCAGTTGAGGCAGCGGGCGAGGATGCGCGCCGACGTCGTCTTGCCGCAGCCGCGCGGGCCGCTGAACAGGTAGGCGTGGTTGACCCGATCGTGCCGCAGCGCCGACCGCAGCGGATCCGTCACGTGCGACTGCCCGATGAGCTCGGCGAACGTCTCGGGGCGATAGCGACGGTAGAGGGCGGTGACCACGCCCCCAGCGTAGTCGCGACCCCCGTCGCGGATGCTCGCACTCAGGCCGCACGGAGGCTCACCTGGTCGAGTGGAGCACATGCGTATTGCCATCGCCGGAGGACACGGCCAGATCGCCCGACTGCTCGCCCGCCGACTCGTGGAGGCCGGCCACGAGCCGCTCGCCCTCATCAGGAAGCCCGAGCAGGCCGCCGACATCGAGGCCGACGGCGCGACACCCGTCGTGATCGACCTCGAGAAGACTGACGATGCCGGCCTCGCCGAAGTGCTCACGGGCTGCGATGCGGTCGTGTTCGCCGCGGGCTCCGGGCCGGGCAGCACGCCCGAGCGCAAGCTCACCGTCGACCGCGACGGCGCCATCCTGCTCGCCGATGCCGCCGTCCAGGCGGGCGTGACGCGCATGGTCGTCATCTCGTCGCGCCGCGCCGACACCTTCGACCCGGACTCCGACGACATCTTCCAGATCTACCTCAAGGCGAAGGCCGAGGCCGACGCCGCGGTGCGCGCCCACGACGACCTCGACTGGACGATCGTGCGGCCCGGCGGGCTCACCGACGACGCCGGCACCGGCCAGGTCGAGATCGGCGAGAACGTGGAGGGGAGCATCCCGCGTGCGGATGTCGCCCACCTCGTCGCCGAGCTGATCATGAGCGGCCGCGGGGTGCACCAGCAGTTCGAGGTCGTCTCGGGGCCGACGCCCATCGCCGAGCTGCCCCTGTAGCGTTCCGCGGTAGTCACTCACGCCGTTTGTGACGAGTCACGCCGAAGGTTTCGCGTGATGTGTCACTTTTGGCGTGACTGAGGTGCGGGGTCCAGGGCGACGCGGGTCAGCCGACGAGGGCGGCCGTCGCGCGCGCGATCGCGAGCTCCTCGTTCGTCGGCACCACCAGCACGGCCGGCCCCTCGCCCGCGGGCGAGATGATGCGCGGGCCACGCGCCGCGCGCTCATTGAGGAACGGGTCGACATGCAGCCCCAGGTGCCCGAGCCGGTCGATCACACGCGCGCGCAGGGCGGGGCTGTTCTCGCCGACCCCCGCCGTGAAGACGACCGCGTCGAGGCCGCCCAGCTGGGCGAGGTATGCGCCGATGTAGTGCCGGATGCGGTGGGCCCAGACGGCGAGACCGGCCTCGGCGAGCGCGTCACCGCCGGCGGCCGCATCGGTCACGTCGCGCATGTCGCCGTGACCGGTGAGACCGAGGATGCCCGAGCGCGTGTTGAGCAGCGTGTCGAGCTCGTCGACGCTCAGGCCGGCCACGCGGTGCAGGTGCACGAGCACCGCCGGGTCGAGGTCGCCCGACCGCGTGCCCATGACGAGACCCTGGAGCGGCGTGAGCCCCATCGAGGTGTCGATCGAGCGCCCGCTGTCGATCGCGGCGACGGAGGCGCCGTTGCCGAGATGCAGCACGATGAGCGTCAGCTCGTCGAGCGGGCGCCCGAGCAGGTCGGCGGCCCCGCGCGCCACGAACTCGTGACTCGTACCGTGGAACCCGTACTTGCGCACGCCGTGCCGCTCGGCCACCGCGCGATCGATCGCGTAGGTGTAGGCCTCGGCGGGCATCGACTGGTGGAAGGCCGTGTCAAACACGGCGACGTGCGGCACCGCGTGCAGAACCGTGCGGGCGGCGCGGATGCCGGCCAGGTTGGCCGGATTGTGCAGGGGGGCGAGCTCGCTCACCGCCTCGATGCCCGCCACGACGTCGTCGCTCACGAGCACGGGCTCGGTGAACGCGCTGCCGCCGTGCACAACGCGGTGACCCACCGCGTCGATGGAGGCCGCCTCGTCGCCGAGCCGGTCGAGAACCACGCGCATCCCGTGCTCGTGGTCGGCGGCGTCGCCGCCGTCCTCGCCGAGGCGCTCGAGCAGACCGGCGAGCACGACCTCGGCGCTGTCGACGTCGATGAGCTGGTACTTGATCGAGCTCGAGCCGGAGTTGACGACGAAGACGCGCATCAGGCCTCCTCGCTCTCCCCAGCAGGAACGGCGTCTCCCGTGCCGCCGAGCGTCGAGATCGGCGTCGTCGGCGGGGGCGGAGTGCGCTGCGCCTGGATCGCCGTGATCGCGACCGTGTTGACGATGTCGCTCACCAGGGCGCCGCGCGAGAGGTCGTTGACGGGCTTGCGCAGCCCCTGCAGCACGGGCCCGATCGCGACGGCGCCCGCCGAGCGCTGCACGGCCTTGTAGGTGTTGTTGCCCGTGTTGAGGTCGGGGAAGACGAACACTGTTGCTCGACCCGCGACCTCCGAGTCGGGCATCTTCGTCGCGGCGACGCTCGGCTCTGCAGCCGCGTCGTACTGAATCGGCCCCTCGATGAGCAGGTCGGGGCGGCGCTCGCGCACGAGCTTCGTCGCCGCGCGCACCTTCTCCACGTCATCGCCCGAGCCCGACTCCCCCGTCGAGTAGGAGAGCATCGCGATGCGCGGCTCGATCGCGAACTGCTGCGCGGTCGCGGCGGAGGAGATGGCGATGTCGGCGAGCTGCTCGCTCGTCGGGTCAGGGATGACCGCACAGTCGCCGTAGACGAGCACGCGATCGGCGAGGCACATGAGGAAGACGCTCGAGACGACGCTCACGCCCGGGTCAGTCTTGATGATCTCGAAGCTCGGGCGGATGGTGTGCGCCGTCGTGTGGGCGGCCCCGCTGACCATGCCGTCGGCGAGCCCCAGGTGCACCATCATCGTGCCGAAGTAGCTCACGTCGGTGACCACGTCCCGCGCGGTCTCGTAGCTGACGCCCTTGTGGGCGCGCACCCGCACGTACTCCTCGGCGAAGCGGTGCCGCAACTCCTCCTCGCGCGTGCTCGTGACCGTCGCGCTCGACAGGTCGAGCCCCAGCTCGGCCGCGCGGGCTCGCACCTCAGACTCTTCCCCGAGGATGGTCAGGTCGACGACGCCACGGCGCAGCAGCGTGCTCGCGGCGCGCAGCACACGGTCATCGTCGCCCTCGGGCAGCACGATGTGCTTGCGGTCGCCTCGCGCCCGCTCCAGCAGCTCGAACTCGAACATGAGCGGCGTCACGACCTCCGAGCGTGTGACGTCGAGCCGCGCGAGCAAGGCGTCGTGGTCGACGTGCGCCTCCCACAGCGCGAGCGCCGTGTCGTACTTGCGCTGCGAGTCGGCGGCGAGGCGCCCGCGCGCCTCCATGACGCGCAGCACGAGGTCGTAGGTTCCCGCGCCGCTGCGAATGATTGGCAGGGCAGGGTCGAGCCCGTCGACGAGCGACTGCACGGAGGCGGGTGTCTCGAAACCGCCGTACAGGATGACCGCCGCCACGCTCGGAAAGGTTTCACTCTCGTGCGCCATGAGCACGGCCAGCAGCACCTCCGACCGGTCGCCCGGAACGAGCACGACCGCCCCCTCGGTGAGTCGCGGCAGCACGTTCTCCATGGACATGCCCGCGACGACAACGCCGAGCACCTCCCGGCCGAGGAGCGCCTCGTCACCGCGGAGGAACTCGCCGTCGCAGGCCGCGATGACGCTCGCGACCGTCGGGGCGATGAGGTACGGGTCTTCGGGGATCACACTCACGAGGGCCTCGGGGGCGACCGCCTGCACTGCCGCGGTGATCGGGTCGGTGAGCGCAGCATCCGCCCGATTGATGATGACCGAGAGCAGTTGCGCGTGCTCGTGCTCGAGCTCGGCGACGGCGACCTCGGCGACGCGGCGCACGTCGTCGGCCGAGCGCGGGCCGCTCTCGGCGAGGCCGCGGCCGCCGGACGCGCCGGAGAGCCGACCGCCGAGAACGAGCACGACGGGCGCGCCCAGGTTCGCGGCGACGCGGGCGTTGAACGAGAGTTCGGTGGGGCTCGCGACGTCGGTGTAGTCGCTGCCGACGATGACGACGGCGTCGCTACGCCGCTCGATGGCCTTGAACCGCTCGACGATGACGGCGAGCGCCGCCTCCTGGTCGGCGTGCACCTCGTCGTAGCCGACGCCGATGCAGTCGTCGTAGTCGAGGTTCACGCCGTCGTGGCCGAGCAGCACCTCGAGCACGTAGTCGCGCTCCTCGCGCGAGCGGGCGACCGGGCGGAACACGCCGACCCGTTGCACCCGGTGACTGAGCGTGTCGACGAGGCCGAGGGCGACGGTCGACTTGCCCGAGTTGCCCTCGACGGACGTGACGTAGATGCTGCGCGACATTGCCCCCAGCCTAGGCGCGAGGACTCCGCGGCGCCTGGGCCTTTCGGCCCCGAAGCGGGCGGCGTTAACGCGAAGGACCCCCCGCGCACCCGCCAGAGCCCGGTTACCCTTGCTGCGTTTCCGCCCTGGGGGAGTTGGCCTGGATGGCGCCACGCGGGGAGCCGTCGTCGAGTTTACCGGTAGGATCGCTGACGTTGTTCCGTCTCGGCGGAATGCGCCTGGAGGATTCGCCTAGTGGCCTATGGCGCACGCTTGGAAAGCGTGTTGAGTGCAAGCTCTCAGGGGTTCGAATCCCCTATCCTCCGCCATTTCTCGCGTCTCCCCTCGCGACCGTCGAGGGGCCGTAGCCGGCCCTCGCCGCTCATCGCGGGATCGTCGATCGGTGCTCCCCGCGAGTCGCCAGCCGGGTAGCCAGCACTGCCCGTGCGTGACATGAGCGCCGCATGATGTATCGTTTTTCGATAGTTATCCACTGACTATCGATAGGACCACGATGCACCGTCTCACGATCGTTTCTCTCAAGGCGCTCATCGCCGTGCTGCTCGCGCTCCTGCTGATCTGCCAGACCGTGGTCGTGCCGACCATCGCCGCGAACATGGCCGCGATGCTGCCCCCGCTCGCCTACCTGCAGTGGCCCGGCGTCATCGCCGCCGCCGTCTTCGTGCTGTGCCTGCAGGTGACGCTCGTGTGCGTGTGGCGCATGCTCTCACTCGTGCGCGAGGGCATCATCTTCAACCCGCGCGCGTTCCGCTACGTGGACGTGATCCTGGGTTCGATCATCCTCGCGACGATTATCGTGCTCGGTTCGCTCATCACCATCTCGAACGCGCAGGCCGGCTCACCCTCGATCGCCCTGCTCGGCGTGCTCGGCATCATCGTCGGCAGCATGCTCGCGCTCCTCGTCGTCGTGCTGCGCGGTCTCCTGAGGCAGGCCTCGCAGCTCGAGAGCGACCTGGCCGAGGTGGTCTGATGCCGATCATCATCAACCTCGACGTTCAGCTGGCGAAGAAGAAGATGTCGGTCGGCGACTTCGCCGCCGCGATCGACATCACCCCCGCGAACGTCGCAGTGCTCAAGAACGGCCGGGCGAAGGCCGTCCGATTCTCGACCCTCGACGCGATCTGCCGCGTGCTCGAGTGCCAGCCGGGGGACATCCTCGTCTGGACGCCGGACGGCGAGGAGGACCCCTCGTGAGCGACGTGACCGCGCAGCGGGCCCGCACCGTCCACTGGACATCGAGCACGGTCTCTCGGCTGCGCGATACGGCGCTGTGCCCCGTGTGCACGCGTCGACTGACCGCGGGAGTCTGCTCGACCTGCGGCGCAGATCTGCGAGGCGACGACGGCGTCGAGGTCTGGCGGCACGCGTCGGCCGCGGCGGATGCCCTCACCGCCCTGCAGGCCTCGGTCGGGCGCGTGCCGCGCCGCCCGACGCCGGTCGCGAGCCCGCCCGCGCGGGTGACCGCCGCCGTCGACAGGGTGGGCGCATCCCCCACACCCGCGGTCTCACGGCAGCAGCCAGCGCGCGCGAGCACGACGGTGCAGTCGGTGCTCGCGATCGCCGGCGCCGCACTCGTCGGGCTCGCCGCCGTGATCTTCACCCTGCTGAACCCCGACCTCACCGATCCGGTGGCCCGCGGCAGCGTGCTCGTCGTCGCGAGCCTGCTGTTCTGGGGCGGCGCGCCGCTCCTCATGCGGCGCGCACTGCGCGTGTCGGCCGAATCCGTGGCGGCTCTCGCCCTCGTCTTCGCAGGCCTCGCGGCCTCCGTTCTGCTGCCGGTCGTGGCCGCCCGTGCCGACACCGAGGCGGTGCTCACGCTCGTCGCGCTCGTCGGCGGATCCCTCGCCCTCGCCCTCGGCGTGCGCACGCGCATGAGGGTCTGGATGCTCGCCGGCAGCACGTCGCTCACCCTCGTTCCCCTGCTCGCGAGCGCGGCGATCGGCGGCACGCTCGCCACCCTGTGGGGGCCGCTCGGCACGAGTGCCGCAGCCCTCGCGCTGCTGGAGGCCGGCGCGGTTCTCGAGCGTCGACGCTCGACGGTGCTGCTCGTCGAGCGCGTCGTGCTCGTGGGCCTGCAGGCGGTCGGGTTCGTCGCGCTCGCCGCGGCCGCGTTCGTCGCGATCGTCGACCCGCCATCGGCGTGGCTCGCCGCCGCCGCAGCCGTCCTGGGCGCCGGCGCGGTTACCGGCCGTAGCGCCCCGCACACCCTCCGTCGCCTGTGGAGCTTCGCTGCCGGGGCGAGCGTGCCCCTCGGGTTCGCCACAGCATCCTTCGCTCTCGACCTCAGCGCGGTCGGCGGCGAGCCCGCGCGCGTCGCGCTCGTACCCCTGGCGACCGTCATCGGCCTGCTGTCGCTGACCGTGACGCTCTCGGCGCGGGGCCGCGTGCGTCGCCCCGCGGCGCTGACGGGCGCGACGAGCGTCGTCTCGCTCGCGATCGCCCCCGCGGCGCTGCTCGCCGCGAGCGGGGCGCTCTCCACGCTCCTCGCCGCGGATCGGATGAGTGACGATGCGGTCGGTGCGCAAGCGAGTGTCGCGGCCGTCGCGGCGCTCGTCATGCTGAGCGCGGGTCTCGCCACCCACTCGGGGATTCTGAGCCGCCGGGCGAGTCGGGCGCCACGCGCCGTGGGAGTGCTGCGTGCCCTCGCCTGGTGGGCGCTCGCCCTCGCCGGCCTCGGCGCGCTCGGGCTCACGATCGTCGACCCGGGTGCTCGCGCGGCCTGGGCCCTCGTGCTCGCCACGCTCAGCGCCGTCGTGCTCACGGGCCCCGAACGAGTGCGACGCGCGCCGATCGCGCAGCGACTTCCCATCGTGATCGCCGCGCACCTCGCGGTGCTCCTGGCCGTGTCGCTGTCGTGGCAGTCGACCGCCCTGGCCGTCGCCCTCGGCGTCGCCGCACTCATCAGCCTCGCCACCCTCACGCGCACGGTTCCCCTGGTCGCGCGCTCAGCGCATCTTGCCGTCGGCTACAGCTACGCGCTCGTGCTCGTCTCCTCCGCTCTGTCGCTCGCGTCGGTCGAGGGGCCCGCGCGACTCAGTCTCACCGCGACCGTCGGACTGCTCGGCGCCATCGCCGCGACCTTCCTCCGCCGCGTCGATGCCGCGCGCTGGATCACAGTGCTCGTCGTCGCCTCCGTTCCCTTCGCGATCGCGGTGGGGCTCGTGGTCGTGGAGCGCAACGGATGGGTCGCCCTCTCCACGGCGACGATGCTCGTGCTCGCGGTGAGTCTGCTCATCACCCGCCGACCCGGCCTCGGCATCGTGATCAGGGTTCTCGCCGCCGCCCTCATCGTGCCGTCGATCGCTGTCGTGCTCGTCAATGCCGGTGCGGCGCTCCTGGTCTTGAGCGGCTCACCGGTCGTCCTGCCGGCGATCGCCCTCGTCGTCGCCGTCACCCTGCCGCTGCTGCCCCGCATCACGGCGGCGCTGCGGCACCGAGGTCTGCCCGACGCCCACGGTCGAGCCGTCGGCCTGGCCATCGAGGCGACGACACTGCTCACGGCGGCGATCGCCGTGCTGCTGTGCTTCGCGCGAGAGGCGGCCGGCGCACCCACCGCCGCGATCGTGCTGGCCATCGTCGCGATGGGTGCCGCTGGTGCGGCCTCGGTGCGTCGCCTCCCCGCCTACTGGTGGATGTTCGGCGCGGCCGCGACGGCATCGCTGTGGTCGCTCTGGCTCGCGCTCGGAGTCACGTCGCTCGAAGCGCACGTGCTGCCCCCCGCGCTCGTGGCCGCGGTGGTCGCCGTCGTGCTCACCGCGCGCGGCGCCCCGCAGCCTGCCCTGCTCGCGGGCGCGCTGCTCGCCGCGATCGTGCCCCTGCTCGTCGCCCTCGGCGCCTCCGCGGAGGCGCAGCCCGCGCGGGCCCTCGGGCTCCTCGCCGCCGCCGTCGCGCTCACCGGGCTCGGGGCGGGCATCCGCGCCAGTGCGCTCGGGAGCGGCCGTCTGCGCGTGCTCTCCGCCCCCACGCTCATCGCCGCGATCGTCGCCGGATCCGCCGGAGGTCTTCAGGCGGCACGGCTCGGGCTGCGCGTAGACGTGGTCGAGACCGCCCTGCCGCTCATCGCCGTCGTCGCGATCGTGGCGCTTGCCGGTTCGGTCACGATGGGCATCGCGGGGCTCGTGATCACGCAGAGTCGCGACGCCGCCATGCGCCGCTGGTCGCTCGTGCCGGCCCTCACGGTCGCGACCGCGGCGATGGGAACGGCCGTCGAGTACGACGTCTCATCTCCGTGGTTCGACCTGACCGTCGTGGTTCTCTGGTCGCTCATGATGGCGCTCCTCGTGCTGATGGTCGTCGCCGTCGACCGCAGCACTCGCGGTGCGACGGTGCTGCCGCATGCCGGGGTGCTCTTCGCGCTCGCTCTCGCGACCTCGATCGTCGCGTGGAGCCCGCGAGAGTTCCTCCGGGTCGAGGCGTTCTCGTTGCCCCTCGGCATCATGCTGCTCGCGGCCGGGGTGATCGCGCTGCGGAGTGCGACGGCGCACGACCCCGCTCCCCTGCGTCACTGGCCGAGGGGGCGCACGGGCTCCTGGCCGCTCCTCGCGCCGGGGCTCGTCGTGCTCGTGCTCGCGTCGATTCTGGCGACGGCGACCGACCCGCAGACCTGGCGCGCAGTGCTCGTCATGGCGATCGCGCTCATGATGATCCTCGTGGGGGTGCGGTGGCGGCTCGCGGCGCCGTTCGTGCTCGGCATACTCGTGCTGCCGCTCGAGAACGTGCTCGCCTTCTCGGTGCAGATCGGGCGCGGCATCGAGGCGATGCCGTGGTGGATCACCCTCGCCGTTGTCGGCCTCGTGCTGCTCGTCATCGCCGTCGGCTCGGAGCGACGCGGTAGCGGAGGGGGCGCGCCGCTCGCGCGGCTGCGCGATCTGGCGTGAGGATATCGGCGAGCGCGCCCCGACTCAGCGGCGTCCGAGAGTGCCGAAGATGCCGCGCACGACCTCGCGCACGATCGTCTGACCCGCACGCGAGCCGAGGATGTCGCCGATCCCGCCCGCGCTACCGCCGCTGCGCCGGGAGGACGAGCGCCGCGTGGTCGTGCGCGTCGTCGTGCGGTCCTTCTTCTGCAGGTCTCGCAGGGCGCGCTCGTACTCCTCCTGCGCACGATCCTTGACTGTCGCCGCCTCGGCTTGCTGCTCGAGCCGCTGCCGCTCCGCCTCGCGAGCGGCCTCCGCCTCGGCGGCCGCATTCATGCGCGCGGCGAGCAGCTCGCGCGCCGACTCGTTGTCGACCGCCGTGCCGTACTGCGCAAGTAGGGGCGATGCGGCGATCGTCGACTCGATGAGGGCCTCCGGCGCAGGATCCATGGATCCCTGCGGTGCCCGCAGGCGAGTCCACGCCACGGGTGACGGGGCGCCCTTCTCATTCATGACGGTCACGATGGCCTCACCGATTCCCAAGGTCGTGAGCACCTCACCGAGGTCGTACCCGGAGGTCGGATAGGTCGAGATCGTGGCCTTGAGGGCCTTGGCCGCGTCGGGCGTGTGAGCGCGCAGCTGGTGCTGCACTCGCGAGCCGAGCTGCGCGAGCACATCGCTCGGCACATCCTTCGGCGTCTGCGTGACGAAGAAGATGCCGACGCCCTTCGAACGGATGAGCCGGACGGTCTGGGTGATGGCCGCGAGGAAGTCCTTCGACGCATCCTTGAACAGCAGGTGCGCTTCGTCGAAGAAGAACACGAGCTTCGGCTTCTCCAGGTCGCCGACCTCGGGGAGGTCATTGAACAGGTCGGCGAGCAGCCACATGAGGAACGTCGAGAACAGCGCGGGCTTGTCGTGCACGCCCGGCACCTCGAGCAGGCTGACGATGCCCTGCCCCTCGGCCGTCGTGCGCAGGAAGTGCGCGGTGTCGAACTCGGGCTCGCCGAAGAACACGTCGGCGCCATCGGCGGCGAAGGTGATGAGCTCGCGCAGGATCACGCCGGCGGTCGCCTTGTTGAGCCCGCCCAGCTCGGCGAGCTCGGCCTTGCCCTCGTCACTCGTGAGGTGTTGGATGACGGCGCGCAGGTCGGCGAGGTCGACGAGCGGCAGCCCCTCCTGGTCGGCGAAGTGGAAGACGAGGGCGAGGCTCGACTCCTGCGTCTCGTTGAGGCCGAGCACCTTGGCCAGCATGAGATGCCCGAAGCTCGAGACGGTCGCACGAATCGGCACGCCGTGGCCGATGCCGCCGAGGCAGTAGAACTCGGTGGGGTGGCCGGTGGGCTGCCAGCGCTGCCCGATGCCCTCGGTGCGCGCGAGGAGCTTCTCGCTCGGCTCGCCGGGGGCCGCGATGCCGCTCAGGTCGCCCTTGATGTCGGCCGCGAAGACCGGCACCCCGGCGGCGCTCAGCTGCTCGGCGAGCACCTGCAGCGTCTTCGTCTTGCCAGTGCCCGTCGCGCCGGCGACGAGACCGTGCCGGTTCGTCATGGCGATCGGGATGCGCACG
Source organism: Microcella pacifica (assembly GCF_009371975.2). Taxonomy (GTDB): domain Bacteria; phylum Actinomycetota; class Actinomycetes; order Actinomycetales; family Microbacteriaceae; genus Microcella; species Microcella pacifica. The sequence continues at coordinate 27,966 of NZ_VIKT02000021.1, read as the reverse complement.
GGAACGTCCGCGCGCGCGTCGCCGTTCACGAGCGCCCCCATCTCGAGCACCGCTCCCTCCGTGACGTAGCCAGCGCGGACCGCGTCGACCTCGCTCTCGTCGAGCGGGCCGAGTGTCGGTGAGGGCACAGGGGCCTCCTCAGCCGATGCCGAGGCGGACTCCTCCGCCTGGGCAGTCGCCGCAGCGAGGGCCGCTTCGGCCTCGGCGAGAGCCTTCTTCGCGGCCGCGACCGCATCGTGCGCATCCGTCATGGGATCAGCCTAAACCGGCTGCGGCCCGTCACTCGAGCGCGAGACGCCTGCCCGCCTCGCGGGCCCAGTGCAGGGGGTCGGCGAGCGAGGCGGCGACCGACCCGGCGAGCTCGGAGAGCGAGACGACGCCGTCGAAACCGACCGGCGGCGCGTCAACGAGACCGGCGACGAGCGCGCACCGCACCCCGCTCGATCGCGCGAGCCTCGCCACCTCGACGGGAGCCTTGCCGCCCGCCGACTGGCCGTCGAAGCGGCCCTCGCCCGTGATGACGAGGTCGGCGCCCACGATCGACGCGGGAAGGCCGATCGTCTCGGCGATGGCCCGCGCACCGGAGCTCATCGTGGCGCCCCAGGCGAGCATCCCGAAGCCGGTGCCGCCTGCAGCGCCCGCTCCCGGCGTCTCGGGAAGCGCCCCGCCGGGGTTCTCGACCAGGGCGTCGGCTAAGCGCGCGAGAGCAGATTCGGCCGCGCCGGCGCGGCCGGCCGTCACGCCCTTCTGCGGGCCGAAGACCGCGATCGCTCCACGGTCGCCGAGGAGGGGGTTGTCGACATCGCTCAGCAGCACGGCGCCGCCGGCGGGGAGAGGGGCGAGGGATGCCCAGTCCACTGCCGCGATGCGCGCGAGCCCCGCGTTGCCGAGCGGCACGGCCGCACCGCGCTCATCGAGCAGGCGCACACCGAGTGCCGTGAGGGCCCCCGCGCCGCCGTCGCTCGACGAGCTGCCGCCGAGCGCCAGCAGCAGGCGGTCGACTCCATGGTCGAGCGTAGCGCGGATCGCCTGACCGAAGCCGAGCGTGTGGGCGGTCTGCGGCTCGAGCTCATCGAGCAGTTCGAGGCCCGAGCACAGGGCCAGCTCGACGAGGCCGGTGCGCGTGCCATCGGGCTGCTCGAGCAGGAGCCACTCGGCCGACACCGGGTGGCCGTGCGGGCCCGTGACCGCGACCGGCATGCGGGTGGAGCCAGCGGTGGCCGCGGCGACGGCATCGAGCGTGCCCTCGCCGCCGTCGGCCATGGGTGCGAGCACGACCTCGTCGTCGGGGCGGGCCTCCCGCCAGCCCTCTGCGAGCGCCGCGGCGACAGCGGCCGCGGAGGCGGAGCCCTTGAAGGAGTCGGGGGCGACGATGACCCGCACTACATGCCCCAGGCAGCGAGCTGGGCGTTATGGAAGACTCCGCGCGGGTCCCACCGCTCGCGCAAGGCCGTGAAGTCAGCCCAGCGCGGGTACGCACGCCCAAGCAGCTCCGGGTCGGCGGTGAACACCTTGCCCCAGTGCGTCCGCGCGTCGAACGGCGCGAGCGCGGCCTCGATCGTGAGCACGAGTGCGCGCACAGCGGGCTCGTCACGACGCCACGTGAAGTGGATGCCGATGGTGTCGCGCCCGTAGGCCCCTGAGAGCCACAGCTCGTCGGCGCGAATACTGCGGATCTCGCTCACGTACAGCAGCGCCTGCAGCCGCGACCCGAGGGCGCGCACGGCGTGGAGCGCGTCGGCGGCGCGATCGCGAGGTACGAAGAACTCCGACTGCAGCTCTTCCCCGTGCGAGGGCGTGAACTCGGCACGGAAGTGCGGCAGGCGCTCGAACCACGGGCCTGGCACCCCGGTCTGGTCGGTGCAGTTCTCGGCGGGACCGCCGGGGAGGGGATGCCCGGCCTCGCCGGCCCGGTGCGCTCCCGGCAGGGCGGCCGGGACGCTCTCCCCCCGCGTCTTGCGCCACACCTGATCGATGCGCTCGGCATCCGCCCACCGGGTGAACAGGCTCACGCTGTCGGCAGAGCCCATGACCGCGTCGAGATCGTCGAGCGCGGTGTCCCACGGCAGCCCGCGGTCGACGACCTGGGTCATGCAATAGCTCGGCTCGACCGCGAACTCGACGCGCGTCACGATGCCGAGGGACCCGAGCGCGACGACGGCTCCCGCGAAGTCGGGGTCGCCGCGTCGAACGGTGACGAGGTCGCCGTCGGCGCGGAGGATGTCGAGGGCCACGACGGCATCGGAGAGCGAGCCCGCGGCGTCGCCCGAGCCGTGCGTGCCCGTCGCGATGGCGCCGGCGACGGTGATGTGCGGCAGCGATGCCATAGCCCCGAGTGCCCATCCCGCCGCGTCGAGTTCGCGCGCGGCCTCGGCATACCGCATGCCGGCGGGAACGGATGCCGTGCCCCGCTCCGCGTGCACGGTCACCGACCCGGGCAACGCCTCGACGGAGACCATGAGGTCGTCGCTGTCGGCGAGCGCCGAGAACGTGTGGCGCGAACCGACGGCGCGCACGCGCGACGCCGACTGCACGAGCTCGGCGAGCTCTTCGACAGTCGTCGGCTCGGCGAAGCGCGGCGCGCGCAACTCGACGTTGCCCGCCCAGTTGCGGCCGGCGGGAGTGGAGGAGGTCACTCCACGACCCTACGCGGGCTCGCGCTCCTCGAGACCCCAGGGCTGGCCGTAGCCGCCCTCGCTCTCGGGCGCGGCCATGAGGTCGAGGAAGGGCTGGGCGTCGAAGGCTTCAGGGCCGAGCACGCCGGCGCCGTTCCACGCCCCGGTCGCGAGCAGCTCGAGCGCGATGACGGGGTTGAGAGCGGTCTGCCACACGACGCACTGAGCCTCGTACTCGGCCATCGTCCACTCGTTGTCGCTCACGTGGTAGAGGTACACCTCGCGCGGCTGGCCGTCCTTGCCCGTGCCCGTGACCCACATGCCGGCGCAGGTCTTGCCGGTCATGCGGGGGCCGAGCGTGGCCGGGTCGGGCAGACCGGCCGCGACGACGTCGCGCGGCGACACCATGACGGGCCCATCGGCCGAACGCACGCGAATCGGCGCGGTCTTGTCGAGCCCCAGCTGGTTGAGGGTCTTGAGAATGCCGATGAACTCGTCACCGAGCCCGTACTTGAAGGTCACGCGCTTCGCGTCGAGCCAGCGCGGCATGAGCAGCACCTCTTCGTGCTCGACGTTGACGCACTCGACCGGGCCGATGCCCTCGGGGAACTCGAAGACCTCGGGCTCGCTGAACGGCGGCGTCGTGAACCAGCCGGTGCCCTTCTCCCAGATGACCGGCGGGTTGAGGCATTCCTCGATCGTGGTCCAGATCGAGAACGAGGGGGCGAAGATTTCGTTGCCCTCGTCGTCGCGCACCACGAGGTTGGCGCCGTCGCGCGTGCCGAGCTCGTCGACCTCGCTGAACAGGTGGTCGACGGCGTAGCGGGCGAACACGTCGCTCAGTCCGGGCTCGACGCCCATGCCGACGAGGGCGAGGCGGCCGGCGCCCTCCCACTCGTCGGTGACGGCGAACTGCTCGTCACCGAGCTTCACGCCCGTCTTCGCATAGGGCTCGTCGGCGTGCGGCTGCGACAGGCTCATCGCCATGTCCATGTAATCCGCGCCCGCGGCCTTCGCGCCCTCGAAGATCGGCATGACGAACTTCGGCTCGACAGCGTTCATGACGTGGGTCGCGCCGTGCTCGCGCGCGACCTTCTCGACGACGGCCGGGTCGGATGCGTCGATCTGCGCGGCGACGAAGCGGTCACCCTGGGGGCCGTGCTTCGCTTCGATCCAGGCGATCGTGCGCTCGGCGCGGGTCACGTCGTAGTCGCTCACGATCATGGTCTCGAAGAACGAGCGGCGGGCGGCGATCTTCGCGATGGCGTCTCCGACGCCACCGGCGCCGACAAGGAGGATTCTCATGGCCTCATGTTATCCATGTGGACAATTCAGTGCTAGAGGGATGCCCTGCTCATCACGAGCGCACGCGGCGTGGTCGCGGCTCCCGCGCGAGAGCGCGGGCGAACGGCACCCACACGATGACGGCGACGCCCGCGCCGAGGAGCGCGCCGCCGATGGTGTCGGTGAGCCAGTGCACCCCCAGGTAGGTGCGGCTGAGCGCCATCGCGACGATGTACAGGGCCCCGAGCATCCAGACCCATCGCCGACCGCGATCGAGCGCGAGGATGAGGCCGAGCGCGATCGCGATCGTCGCCGCGTTCGCGACGTGGCCGGACGGGAAAGATCCTTCGTCGCTCACCACGAGCATGAGCTCGGGCCTCGCCCGGCCGAACGCCGCCTTGAGCACCTGCACGAGCCCCGCGCTGAGCACCGACGCGAGCAGAAACACGGCGGCGCCGAGCGGCCTGCGCACCAGCACGAGCGCACCCGCGATGACGAGAGGGACGACGACGACGGCGACGAGGCCGCCGCCGAGCCAGTCCATGAAGAGAGCGGGCACGTCCCACCAGGGGCCGCGCTCCTCGAGCAGCTCGCTCATCCACTCCTCATCGACCTCGATGGGGCTCTCGCGCAGGGCGACGAGCACGCCCAGGAGCCCCGCGATGCCGACCGCGACGCCGCCACTGATGAGCGGCCAGCGGCCGGTTATCGTGCGCCGATTCTCGAGAGACATAGGGGGCAGGTTACCGAGACCCGCTGACCTCAGCTCAGAGACTCGTCAGCGACTCAGTGGTTCGTCAGCGGCTGAGCGCGGGCACCGTGCGCGGCCGCACGATGAACCACAGGCTCGCGATGGCGACGGCCGCGGTGATCGCCATGACGGTGCCCATCGGCACGGCGTCAGCGATGCCGAAGAGCCCGACGATGGGCGAGATGAGCCCCGCGAGCCCGAAGTTCATCGCACCGAGCACCGAGGCCGCCGTGCCCGCCTCCTTGCCGTGGTTGGTGAGCGCGAGCACCTGCACGCACGGGAATCCGAAGCCGCACGCGGTGATGAACAGCCAGAGCGGGATGACCGTGCCGAGCAGTCCCGCCCCCGCGAGCTCGAGCACGACGATCGCGATGGCGCTGCCCAGCAGCACCGCGGTCGATCCGGCGAGAATCCACGCCGGCCCGAAGTACTTCGCGAGGCGCGAGCTCACTTGCACCCCGATGACGACGCCGATGGAGTTGGCGGCGAAGAGAAGGCCGTAGGCCTGTGGGTCGAGCCCGTAGACGTCTTGGAACAGGAACGACGACGCCGAGAGGTAGGCGAACAGACCGGCGAAGGTCATGCCGCCGATGATGGCGACGCCCACGAAGATGCGGTCGGTGAAGAGTGAGCGGTAGCGCTCCCCGAGAGTGGAGTGGCCCTTCTCGACGCGCCGCGCGGGCGGGAGGGTCTCGACGATGAAGAGCGCCGCGAGCACCATGATGATGACACCGTAGGCGGCGAGCACCCCGAACATGCCGCGCCACGGCATGATGAGCAGCATTTGCGACCCGATCACCGGCGCGGCGATGGGCGCGATGCCCGTGACGAGCGCCAGGCGCGAGAGCATCCGCACGAGCGGGTAGCCCCCGAAGAGGTCGCGCACGGTCGCCATCGCGACGACGCCGCCCGCGGCGGCCCCGAAGCCCTGCAGCACGCGGAACGCGAGCAGCCACGAGATGTCGGGCGAGAAGGCGACCCCGATGCTCGCGAGCACGTGCACCGAGGTCGCCAGGACGAGCGGCAGGCGGCGCCCCACCTTGTCGCTCCACGGGCCCACGAGCAACTGACCGAGCGCGAAGCCCAGCGTCGTGGCGGTGAGGGTGAGCTGCACCGCGGCCGTCGACACGTCCAGGTCGCCCTCGATCTGCGGGAACGCCGGCAGGTACAGGTCGATCGTGAAGGGCCCGAGCGCGGTCAACGCTCCGAGGATGAGCACGTAGACGGCCCGCTGGCGACCGCTGAGCGAGTCGCCCGGGTGGACGACCGTCGTCACTGCGGGATGCGCCGCGAGCTGATGAGCTCGCGGTACCAGTGCGCGCTGTCCTTGAGGGTGCGCTCCTGCGTCTCGTAGTTCACATGCACGATGCCGAATCGCTTCGTGTAGCCGTAGCCCCACTCGAAGTTGTCGAGCAGCGACCAGACCTGGTAGCCGCGCAGGTCGACGCCGCGCTGCATCGCGCGGTGGGCGGCCGTGAAGTGGCGGCGCAGGTAGTCGACGCGCTCGACGTCCCGCACGCGGCCGTCGACGACCTCGTCGGGGAAGGCAGCGCCGTTCTCGGTCACCATGAGCGGCAGCCCCGGGAACTGCTCGTGGAGGTCGACGAGGAGGTCCTCGAGGCCGTCGGGCGCGATGTTCCAGCCCATGTCGGTGTACGGGCCCTCCTGCGGCAGGAACTCGACATGCTCACTGCCGGGCCACGGCGACCCGCCCATGTCTTTGTGCCCGTCCGCGTTCACGCGCGGCGAGGAGCCGTCCCACATGCGCACGGTGACGGTCGAATAGTAGTTGACGCCGAGCACATCGATGGGCTGCTGGATGAGCGCGGTGTCACCCGGCTTGACGAAGCCCCAGTCGGTCACGCCCGCGGTGTCCTCGATGAGATCGGCGGGGTACTCGCCGCGCAGCATGGGCCCGGTGAAGGCGCGGTTCGCGAGGGCGTCGATGCGGCGGATGGCCTCGGTCTTCGCCTCCGCCGAGCGGGGCTCCTCCTCGCCGCGGATGACGTGGAGGTTGAGCGTCGCCGAGTACTGCGGGTCGTTGCGCGCGACATCGCGCAGCGCGACGAGGCCCAGGCCATGTGCGAGGTTGAGGTAGTGCACGGCGGTCAGGGCGTCGGCGCCGTTCATGCGGCCGGGGGCGTGCGCACCCGAGCCGTAGCCAAGGTAGGCGCTGCACCACGGCTCGTTGAGGGTGGTCCACATCGAGACGCGGTCGCCGAGTGCCTCGCCCACGTGGTGGGCGTAGTCGGCGAAGCGGTGGGCCGTGTCGCGGTTCGTCCAGCCGCCCCGATCCTCGAGCGCCTGCGGGAGATCCCAGTGGTAGAGGGTCGCGATGGGGCGGATGCCCCGCTCGAGCAACCCGTCGACGAGGCGGCCGTAGAACGCGAGCCCCTTCTCGTTCGGCACGCCCGTGCCCTCAGCCTGGATGCGCGGCCACGCGATCGAGAAGCGGTACGACTCGAGGCCCAGGCCTGCCATGAGGTCGAGGTCGCTCTCGAGGCGGTGATAGTGGTCGCAGGCAGAGTCGCCGGTATCGCCGTGGACGATCTTGCCGGGCGTGTGGCTGAAGGTGTCCCAGATCGACGGCCCGCGGCCGTCCTCGTGCGCCGCGCCCTCGATCTGATAGCTCGCCGTGGCCGAGCCGAAGACGAAGTCGGAGGGGAACTCGAGGCCGGAGTCGCGGTAGTCAGGAGAACCGTCAGTCATGGTGCAAGCCTACCGGCGGGGGCAGCGCGCCTCGGCGGAGCATCCGAGGGGATGACGTCGGCCCCCGACCCCTGACGGGGGCGGGGGCCGACGTGAGGCCGCGCGTGATGCGAGGTGCTCAGCGGGCGGCGGCGGTGCCCGCGCGGCGCTTGTTGTACACGTCGAAGGCAACGGCGAGCAGCAGCACGAGGCCCTTGACGGCCTGCTGCCACTCGATGCCGATGCCCATGATTGACATGCCGTTGTTGAGCACGCCGATGATGAAGCCACCGATGATCGCGCCGCCGACCGTGCCGATGCCGCCCTGCACGGCCGCGCCGCCGATGAACGCCGCCGAGATGGCTTCGAGCTCGAAGCCGTCACCCGCCTTCGGCCCGGCGAGGTTGAGGCGCGCCGTGAAGACGAGGCCGGCGAGTGCCGCGAGCAGGCCCATGTTCACGAACAGCCAGAAGTCGACCGAGCGCGTCTTGATGCCCGAGAGCTCGGCCGCGCGACGGTTGCCGCCGATCGCGTAGATGTGACGGCCGAACGTCGTGCGGTTCGCGACGACGCCGTAGGCGAGCACGAGGAGGGCGAGGATGATGAGGGTGACCGGGATGCCCTTGAACACGCTGAGCGCGTAGGCGAAGGCCCCGATGCCGACCGCGGAGAGCGCGATCTTGCCGATGAACCACGGCATCGGCTCGACATCCTGCCCGTACTTGACGCGACCGCTGCGGGTACGGAACTGCTGCACGATGAGAGCGATGACGGCGATGAGACCGACCGTGAGCGTCAGCGGGTCGACGGTCTGACCACCGATCTGGACGGGGAAGTTTACGAACCCGTTGCCGAGAGCCCGGTACTCCTCGGGGAAAGATCCGATGTTCGAGTTGCCGAGCGTGATGAGCGCGAGGCCGCGGAAGATGAGCATGCCGGCGAGCGTCACGATGAACGCGGGTATGCCGACGAACGCGATCCAGAAGCCCTGCCACGCGCCCACGATCGCACCCACGACGAGCGACAGGATCACGGCGAGCCACCACGGCAGACCGAGGAAGTCGGCGCTTACGAAGACTCCGGATATAGCACCGATGAAGGCGGCGATCGATCCCACCGAGAGGTCGATGTGGCCGGCGACGATCACGAGAACCATGCCGATCGCCAAGATCAGGATGTACCCGTTCTGCACGATGAGGTTCGAGATGTTCTGCGGGCGCAACAGGATGCCGTCCGTCGTGATCGAGAACAGCACGATCACTGCGATGAGCGCGAGGAAGATGCCATTCTTGCCGAGGTCGGCGACGATGTGCTTCGCGTTGCTGCTCAGCTTGCCGATGCCTCTGCCCTGAGGGGCGCTGGGCTTCTGCGTGGTCGTGTCAGTCATTATCGCTGCTTCTCCAGGGTCATGAGCTTGAGGAGGGCTTCGGGGGTGGCGTCGGCCACGGGCATCTCACCCGTGATTCGACCTTCGGACAGTGCGTAGATGCGGTCGCAGATGCCCAGGAGCTCGGGCAGCTCGGAAGAGATGACGACGATCGCCTTCCCTTCGGCGGCGAGTCGGTTGATGATCGTGTAGATCTCATACTTCGCCCCGACGTCGATGCCGCGCGTCGGCTCGTCGAGGATGAGCACATCGGGGTCGGAATAGATCCACTTGGAGAGAACGACCTTCTGCTGGTTGCCGCCCGACAGCTGGCCCGTAGCGTTGAGCACACTCGGGGCCTTGATGTTCATCGAGTCCTTGTACTCGTTGGCGACCTTGTATTCCTCGTTGTCGTTGACGAGCCCGAGGGAGACGAGCTTGTCGAGCGAGGCCATCGAGATGTTGCGCTTGATGTCCTCGATGAGGTTGAGCCCGAAGGTCTTTCGGTCCTCCGTCGCGTAGGCGATTCCGTTCTTGATCGCCTCCGAGACGGTGCGGGTCTTGATCTCCTGACCGCGCTTGAAGACCTTGCCGCTGATGCGGCTGCCGTAGCTGTGACCGAAGAGGCTCATCGCGAACTCCGTGCGACCCGCACCCATGAGACCCGCGATCCCGACGATCTCGCCGGCGCGCGCCGTGATGCTCACCTTGTCGACGATGACGCGGCTCGAGTCCTGCGGGTGGTGGGCGGTCCAGTCCTCGACGCGCAAGATCTCCTCGCCGATGTGGGGCGTGTGATCCGGGTAGCGGTGCTCGAGGTCGCGGCCGACCATGCCCTTGATGATGCGGTCTTCCGACACATCGTCGCGTCGGATCGTCTCGATCGTCTTGCCGTCGCGGATAACGGTCACCGAGTCGGCGATCTTCTTGATCTCGTTGAGCTTGTGGCTGATGATGATCGACGTGATGCCCTGCCCCTTGAGGTGCAGGATGAGGTCGAGCAGGTGGTCGCTGTCCGCATCGTTGAGTGCCGCCGTCGGCTCGTCGAGGATGAGGATCTTGACTCTCTTCGAGAGGGCCTTGGCGATCTCAACGAGCTGCTGCTTGCCGACGCCGATGTTCATGATCTTCTGGGCCGGGTCGTCGTTGAGGCCGACGCGGGCGAGAAGCTTCTTCGCCTCGGCGGTCGTCTTGTTCCAGTCGATGAGACCGAAGCGGTTCTTGATCTCGTTGCCGAGGAAGATGTTCTCGGCGATCGAGAGGTAGCGGCTCAGCGCGAGCTCCTGATGGATGATGACGATGCCCTCGTCCTCGCTGCCGCGGATGTCGGCGAACTTCATGGAGCGGCCTTCGAAGACGATCTCGCCGTCGTAAGTGCCGTGCGGATAGACGCCCGAGAGCACCTTCATGAGGGTCGACTTGCCGGCGCCGTTCTCGCCGCAGATCGCATGGACCTCACCGGGCGCGACCTCGAGGGTCACGTCAGAGAGCGCCTTCACGCCCGGGAATGTCTTGGTGATGGAGCGCATCTCCAGGATGTTCTGGGTCACGGGAAGTGCCCTCTCCTTCGCTTACGTCGTTGTAGGGGGAGGCCGGTGATGGGGAGCCTAGTTCAGCTCCCCACCACCGACCAATGGTGCACACGGCCAGGGTGCGCCGTGCGGTGGTGCGGTGCCGCGGAGGGGTCAGACCTTAGAGGCCGACTTCCTCAGCAGTCCAGTAGCCGGTGTCGACCAGAGCCGACTCGACGTTGTCAGCAACGACCGGCACCGGGCCGAGCAGGAACGACGGCACGATGAACACGCCGTTGTCGTAGGTCTCCGTGTCGTTGATCTCGGGCTCGCCGCCCTCGAGAAGGGCCTGCGCCATGCCGGCAGCCACCTTCGCGAGCTCGCGCGTGTCCTTGAAGATCGTCGCGTACTGCTCACCCGAGAGGATCGCGCGCACGGAGTCGATCTCGGCGTCCTGACCCGAGATGATCGGGAAGTCGACGCCCACGGTGTAGCCGGCGTCGGTGAGGGCCGAGATGATGCCACGGCTCAGACCGTCGTAGGGCGACAGGACCGCGTCGACCTGCGTGCCGTCGGAGTAGTTCGCCGTCAGGAGGTCCTCCATGCGGCTCTGGGCGACTTCGCCGTCCCAGCGCAGCGTGGCGGCCTGCTCGATGTCGGTCTGACCCGACTGCACGACGAGCGTGCCGTCATCGATCAGGGGCTGCAGAACATCCATCGCGCCGTTCCAGAAGAAGAACGCGTTGTTGTCGTCGAGCGAGCCGGCGAACAGCTCGATGTTGAACGGACCCTCGGGGGCGTCGTCGAGGGGGTTGCCCTCGAGGTCGGTGAGACCGAGACCGTTGAGCACCGTCCGCGCCTGCTGCTGACCGACGAGGAAGTTGTCGAAGGTCGCGTAGTAGTTGACGTTCTCCGAGTCGCGGATGAGTCGGTCGTAGGCGATGACGGGGATGTCATTGTCAGCGGCCGACTGCAGAACCGAGGTGAGCGTGGTGCCGTCGATCGACGCGATGATGAGCGCCTCGGCGCCACGCGTGATCATGTTCTCGATCTGCGAGACCTGGGTGGGGATGTCGTCCTCCGCGAACTGGAGGTCGACCTCGTAGCCGGCCGCCTCGAGCTCGGCCTGAACGGCCGCGCCGTCCGCGATCCAGCGCTCCGAGGAGCGCGTGGGCATCGCGACGCCGATGAGGCCGCCTTCGCCGTCGCCGCCGGTTCCGCCGTCGCCGGCGTCAGCCGAGCATGCCGCGAGGCCGACGACCATGGCGCCTGCAGCCACGAAGGAGAGAAGAGCTTTCTTCTTCACTGTGTGTCCTTTCATAAGGGGATGTGGTGGTGCTGTGATCCTGCGCCTCAGCGACGAGGGCCGGATCGTCTCCCGGAACGGATCCCGGGATGTTCGGGGGTGACGGGCACGGGGCTCAGAGTCCCTGCGCGAGTCGGTAGTAAGCGGCGTTCCAGCGCACGTCGCGCTGGAACCCCTCGAGCGTGGTGCTCTCGTCGATGACGAGCAGCTCGACGCCGGCCATCTGCGCGAAGTCCCGGAAGACCTCGACGCCGACCTGGGTGGTCATGACCGTGTGGTGGGCAGCCCCCGCCGTCAGCCAGGAGGCTGCCGAGGTGGCGAAGTCGGGCGCCGGCTTCCAGACGGCATGCCCGACGGGCAGGTGGGGCATCGGCTGCGGGAGCGCGACGTTCTCGACGACGTTCGCGACGAGCCGGAACCGATCGCGCATGTCGCTGAGCGCCACGACGACCGCGGGCCCGGCGTCGGCCGTGAAGACGAGGCGAACCGGGTCCTCCTTGCCTCCGATGCCGAGCGGGTGCACCTCGAGTCGCGCGCGCTCGGTGGTGAGCGAGGGGCTCACCTCGAGCATGTGGGCGCCGAGGATGAGCTCATTGCCGGGAGTGAGGTCGTAGGTGTAGTCCTCCATGAGGCTCGCACCGCCGGGGAGGCCCGCCCCCATCACGGCGGCGGCCCGCACGAGCACGGCCGTCTTCCAGTCGCCCTCAGCGCCGAACCCGTAGCCGTCGGCCATGAGCCGCTGCACGGCGAGGCCGGGCAGCTGGCGCAGGTCGGCGAGGTCCTCGAAGGAGGTGGTGAAGGCGCTGAAGCCTCCGTCTTCGAGGAACCCGCGCAGGCCGACCTCGATCGCCGCGCCGTAGCGCAACGAGTCGTGCCGGTCGCCGCCCGGGCGCAGGTCGGGAGCCACATCGTAGAGGTCGAGGTACTCGGCGACGAGCGCGTCGATGTCGGCGTCGCTCCCGGCGTGCACTGCATCGGCGAGCTCGGTCACGCCCCACGTGTTGACCTGCACGCCGAAGCGCAGCTCAGCCTCGGTCTTGTCGCCCTCCGTCACGGCGACGAAGCGCATGTTGTCGCCGAAGCGAGCGAGCTTGAGCTCGTGCGTGGCGTGCCAGCCTGCCGCCGCGCGCGCCCACACACCGATGCGATCGGTGACGGCCGGGTTCGACACGTGGCCGACGACGGTCGTGCGCGCGACACCGAGACGCGACTGGATGTAGCCGAACTCGCGGTCGCCGTGCGCCGCCTGGTTCAGGTTCATGAAGTCCATGTCGATCGTCGCGTAGGGCAGCGCGGCGTCGGCCTGAGTGTGCAGGTGCAGGAGGGGCTTGCGCAGGGCGTCGAGCCCGGCGATCCACATCTTGGCCGGGCTGAAGGTGTGCATCCAGGCGATGACGCCGATGACGTTGTCGGCCGCGTTCGCCTCGAGCATGACGCTCTTGATGCTCGCGGAGTCCACGAGGGTCGGCTTCCAGACGACGGTCACCGGGATGCTCGTGGCCGACTGCAGACCGGCGACGACCGCCTGGGACTGCTCGGCGACCTGGCGCAGGGTCTCGTCGCCGTACAGGTTCTGGCTGCCGGTGAGGAACCAGACCTCGTACGTGCTGAGGTCGGGAACGATGCTGCGAGTCACGGTTGTCCTTGTCATGGGTCAGAGCACCTCGATGGCGCGGCGGTGAACGTCGAGGCCGGCCTCGTAGTGCGTCAGGTAGGCGGCGAAGCCCGCGACGTCGGCCTGGTCGGCGGCGACGGGCTGGGAGTCGGCTGCGGCGAAGACCTCGTCGTCGAGGAACGCGGCGAGGTCGCCACCGCCGCGCGCGGTGAAGGCGGCGAGCACGGCGACGCCCCAGGCCCCGCCCTCGGAGGCGCTCTCGGCGACGCCGACGGGTGCGTCGAGCGCGGCGGCGAGGAAGCGCTGGGCAACGCCGGCCGTGCGGAACATGCCGCCGTGGGCGTACATGCGGTCGATCTCGACGCCCTCGTCGCGCAGCACGCGCATGCCGAGGCTCAGCGTCGCGAAGACGCCGTAGAGGTGCGCGCGCATGACGTTCGCGAGCGTCACACGGCTGTCGGGGGTGCGCACGATGAGCGGGCGGCCCTCGCTCAGGTGCGCGACCGGCTCGCCCGCGACCTGGTTGTAGGCGAGGATGCCGCCGGCGTCGGTCTCGCCGTCGAGCGCCTCCGCGAACAGGAGGCTGTAGGCCTCGTCGGCGCCGATCGGGGCCCCGGCGATCTCGGCGAAGCGGCGGTAGGTGCCGACCCATGCGGCGAGCTCGCTCGCGCCGTTGTTGCAGTGCACCATCGCGACCGGCGCACCGGCGGGCGTCGCCACGATGTCGAGCTCGGGGTGCACACGGGCGAGGGGTCGGTCGAGGACGACCATCGCGAAGATGCTCGTGCCGGCGCTCACGTTGCCCGTGCGCGGTGCGACCGCGTTCGTCGCGACCATGCCGGTACCGGCATCTCCCTCGGGCGGGCACAGCACGGCGCCCGGCTGCAGGGCACCGGACGGGTCGAGCAGGGCTGCCCCCTGCGCGGTGAGGCGGCCGGCCTCGTGGCCCGCGGGCAGCACGGCGGGGAGCATCCCGATGATCGAACCGGTGAGAGCGGACCCGGCGACGGCAGCGTCGTAGCGCGCCACGAGCTCGGGGTCGTAGCCGGAGCCCTCGGCATCGAGCGGGAACATTCCCGAGGCGTCGCCGACGCCCAGAACCCTCTCACCCGTGAGGCGCTCGTGCACGTAGCCGGCCAGCGTCGTGAGGTGGTGGACGCGCCCGACGTGCGCCTCGCCGTCCAGCACCGCCTGGTGCAGGTGGGCGATCGACCAGCGCTGCGGAATGTTCACGCCGAAGAGGTCGGTGAGCTCGGCGGCCGCGGCGCCCGTGCTCGTGTTGCGCCAGGTGCGGAAGGGCACGAGCAGCTCGCCGGCGTCGTCGAAGGCGAGGTAGCCGTGCATCATCGCCGAGACGCCGAGGGCGGCGAACGCGGTCGGGGCGACCCCGTGACGCGACTGCGCATCGGCGACGAGCGCGGCGTAGGCGCTCTGCAGGCCGGACTCGACGGACTCGAGCGAGTAGGTCCACACGCCGTCGACGAGCTGGTTCTCCCACTCGTGCGATCCGGTCGCGATCACGGCATTCGGGTCGTCGCCGACGAGGCAGGCCTTGATGCGGGTCGAGCCGAGCTCGATGCCGAGCACGGCGCGCCCCTCGGCGATCGCGGAGGCGGCGGTCATCGGCTCGTGCCTCTCGGCTCACCGGTCTGCCCGTAGACGTTCTGGTAGCGATCGAAGAGCCCGTCGATCGCGGCGGACTCGATCGGCAGAGGGTCGCCGAGCTGGCGAGCGATGTGCACCGTGCGAGCGACATCCTCGAGCATGACGGCCGCCTTGACGGCGTCGCGAGCGTCCTTGCCAATCGTGAACGGACCGTGGTTCTGCATGAGCACGCCGCGCGAGCGGTGCCCCTGCAGGGTCTCGACGATGCCGCGACCGATCGAGTCGTCGCCGATGATGGCGAACGGGCCGATCGGAATCTCACCGCCGAACTCGTCGGCCATGGCCGTGATGACGCAGGGGATGGCCTCCCCGCGCGCGGCCCACGCGGTCGCGTAGGTCGAGTGGGTGTGCACCACGCCGCCGACCTCGGGCATGGAGCGGTAGACGTAGGCGTGAGCGGCGGTGTCGCTCGAGGGGCTGCGCTCGCTGCCGGGGGTGTCGGGCACGACCTCGCCGTCGAGGGTGCACAGGATCATGTTCGCGGGGTCGAGGTCGTCGTAGGAGACGCCGCTCGGCTTGATGACGAAGAGATCGGCGCCGGGAACGCGCCCGCTCACGTTGCCCCCGGTCCAGACGACGAGGCCGTACCGCACGAGCTCGGTGTGGAGGGCAGCGACCTCATCGCGCACGCGCGCGATCGCGACCTGCACCTCGGGGCTCAGGGCGTCGGTACTCATGGGACTCCATCGTCGCTGCGGCGACGGGGGCCCGACGCCGGGGTGGAACAGGGTGACAGGGTGCGGGGAGAACCCGCTCGGTGACGATCAGCGTGTGACCGTTCACATGTTGCCCCTGCACTCTAACGGCGAAACGGTCACATTTGTCAAGTCGATCCTCTGCGAAACGGTCACAAGTTCATAACGAGGGGCGCACGCCCCGCACGCCATGCACCCTCCGCACCCCCGCACCCCCGCACGCCATGCACCCTCCGCACCCCCGCACCCCCGCACACCCCCCGCACACCCCGCACGCCCCGCACGCCCCAGATTTGCCGCAAAGTGGGTGCTCGCACCTCGGCAAACGCCCTTTCGCGCCAGATCTGGCCCACATCGTGGGTGGGGGGTGGGGTGCGGGGGTGGGGGGTGCGGGTGCGGGTTACCGGTGCGGCGCCGTGGACTCTCGGATGACGAGCTCGGGCTGCACGGGCTCGTGGCTCAGGCCAGTCTCGCCGCGCAGCTCGCCGAGCAGCAGCTCGATCGCCCGCCGCCCGATCTCGGCGAAGTTCTGGCGCACGGTCGTCAGCGGCGGTGAGAAGTGCGACGCCTCCGGGATGTCGTCGAAACCGACGACCGAGATGTCGCCCGGCACATCGAGCCCCAGTTCGCGGCAGGCATGGATGAGACCGAGCGCCATCTGGTCATTGCCCGCGAAGACCGCGGAGAAGTCGCGAAACCTCAGCAGTTCGAGCCCCGCGTAGTAGCCGAACGACGCCGTCCAGTCGCCCAGAATCGGCGCGCGCGTGCGCAGGTCGGCGTCGGAGAGCTCGCGCAGAAAGCCCTGCATGCGCGCCTCTGCCTCGATCCAGTCCTGCGGCCCGGAGATGTGCATGATCTCGGTGTGCCCGAGGTCGATGAGGTGCTTGGTCGCGCGCCGAGCACCGGTGACCTGGTCGACCCAGAGAGAGTGCGAGGTGCCGAGGCCGGTCGCCTCGAGGGTGACGTACGGCACGCCGACTTGCAGATCGTTGATCGCCTCGAACACGCGCACCTGCGGGGCGATGACGATGAGCGCCTCCACCGACTGGCTCATCAGGTAGTCGAGCCCCGACTTGATCGACGTGTAGTCGCTTGACGAGATGTTGGTGATCGACAGCCGGTAGCCGGCTTCGCGCGCCGACGTCTCGATGGCGTGGAGGCTCGTCGCCGGCCCGTAGTGCACTGTCTGCGCGCCGAGCACGCCGATCGTGCGCGAGCGGCTCGTGACGAGCGCGCGGGCAGCCTGATTGGGCCGGTACCCGAGCTCGGCGATCGCGTCGCGCACCCGCTGCAGGGTCTCGGGCCGAATGCTGGGGCTGTCGTTGAGCACGCGCGAGACGGTCTGGTACGAGACGCCGGCGACCCGCGCCACGTCGCGGATGTTCGGAGCGCGCACGCGCTCCGGCTCCGCAGGCCGGTCGGTATCGGTGGTCATCAGCGTCCGTTCGGGCGGGGAATGTGTACGGTCACACGGGTTCCGCCCCCATTATGCCGCTCGGCGCGTGCCGACCCGACAGGGACGAGGTGCCGGATGCTCGGCTAGACCCGCGCGAGGGCCTGCAGCACGTCGGCCACGAGGTCGTCGGCCTCCTCGATGCCCACCGAGAGGCGCACGATCGAGTCGGGCACCTCGAGCTCGGTGCCGCGCACCGAGGCGTGCGTCATCTCGCTCGGGTAGTTCATGAGCGACTCGACGCCGCCGAGCGACTCCGCCAGCTGGAACAGGCGCGTGCCCTCGGCGAAGGCGCGCGCGGCCGCTCCTCCACCGACGAGCTCGAGCGAGAGCATCCCGCCGAAGAGGCGCATCTGTCGCGCGGCGAGGGCGTGGTCGGGGTGCGTGGGCAGGCCCGGGTAGTGCACGCGCGCGACCGCCGCGTGACCCTCGATCGCCTCGGCGATGGCCTGCGCGTTCGCGCTGTGCCGCTCCATGCGCACGGCGAGGGTCTTGATGCCGCGCGAGGTCAGCCACGCGTCCATGGGGCCGGAGACGGCGCCGGCCGCGAACTGCTGAAACTGCACCGTCGACGCGAGCTCGTCGTCGGAGGTCACGATCGCGCCGCCGAGCACGTCGGAGTGACCGCCGAGGTACTTCGTCGTCGAGTGCACGACGACGTCGGCGCCGAGCGCGAGCGGCTGCTGCAGGTACGGCGTCGCGAACGTGTTGTCGACGACGACGAGGGCTCCCGCGGCGTGCCCGAGCTCGGCGAGCTGCGCGATATCGGTGACCGTCATCATGGGGTTGCTCGGGGTCTCGAGCCACAGCACCCGTGGGCTCAGCTCGGCGAGCGCCGTGCGCACGGCATGCGGATCCGACAGCGCCATCGTCGTGAGGCCGATGCCCCAGTCGCCGAAGATGCGCCGCACGAGGCGGTGCGTGCCGCCGTACACGTCGTTGCCCATGAGCACGTGATCACCGGGGCGCAGCACGGCGCGCAGCAGAGCGTCCTCCGCCGCGAGGCCCGAGGCGAAGCTGACGGCGTGGGTCGCGCCTTCGAGCGCGGCGAGCTGCTCCTGCAGGGCATCCCGCGTGGGGTTGCCGCCGCGCGCGTACTCGTAGCCGCCGCGCAGTCGGCCGATGCCCTCCTGCACGAAGGTCGAGGTGAAGTAGACGGGCGGGATGATCGCGCCCGTCGTCGGGTCGAAGTCTTGCCCCGCGTGGATGGCGCGCGTGGCGAAGCCGTGGTCGGTGTGGTCGGTCATGGTTCTCCAGACGGTGTGGCGCAGTGAGGATGAACGGGATGCTCGCGGCTCAGCCTGCGAGGGCGGCGAGCAGATCGTGGCGCGACAGCAGGCCCACGGGATTGCCGCCCTCGAGCACGAGGAGGGTGTCGGGCACGCGCCCGCCGGCGCCCCGCGCGGCGAAGCGCTCGGCGGCGGCGTCGAGGGATTCGTGCGCGCCGACGAACGGCAGACCGGGGGACATCGCCGCCGCCACCGGATCGGTCGCCGTCACCTCGCCCGCGGCGAGCGACCGCAGCAGACCGGAGGCGGAGACCGAGCCGAGAACCTCGCCGAGCACGAGCGGCGGCTCCGCCGCGACGACGGGCAGCGCGCCCGCCGACGACTCGAGCGCGGCGATCGCCTCACCGACGGTGTGCTCGCGGCGCACGTGCGCGAGCGGGCGACGCTGCTCGCCGAGCAGATCGGCGACGGTCGGGGAGCCCGTGGCCGCCGCGAAGCCGTGGCGGCGCATCCAGCCCTCGTTGAAAATCTTGCCAAGGTAGCCGCGGCCTCCGTCGGGCAGGAGGACGACGACGACGTCGTCGGGGCCGAGCTCGCGCGCGACCTCGAGGGCGGCGACGACGGCCATGCCGCACGAGCCGCCGACGAGCAGGCCTTCCTCGCGCGCGAGGCGCAGCGTCATGTCGAACGACTGTTGGTCGCTCACGGCCACGACGCGGTCGACGACGCTCGGGTCGTAGGCGCCCGGCCAGAAGTCCTCGCCGACGCCCTCGACGAGGTACGGGCGGCCGTCACCGCCCGAGTAGACGCTGCCGACCGGGTCGGCGCCCACGATCTGCACACGGCCCCGCGGCGTCTCGTCGCTGATCTCGCGCAAATACCGGCCCGCACCCGTGATCGTGCCGCCCGTGCCGACGCCCGCGACGAAGTGGGTCACGCGGCCCTCGGTGTCGCGCCAGACCTCGGGGCCCGTCGTCTCGTAGTGCGAGAGCGGCCCGTTGGGGTTCGCATACTGGTTGGGCTTGAAGGCGCCCGGAATCTCGGCGGCGAGCCGATCACTCACCGAGTAGTACGACTCGGGGTCGTCGGGTGCGACGGCCGTCGGCGTCACGACGATCTCGGCACCGTAGGCCGTGAGCACGTTGCGCTTGTCTTCGCCGACCTTGTCGGGCAGCACGAAGACGCACCGGTAGCCGCGCTGCTGGGCGACGAGCGCGAGGCCGACGCCCGTGTTGCCGCTCGTCGGCTCCACGATCGTGCCACCCGGCTTCAGGTGACCCTCGCGCTCAGCCGCGTCGATGATGCGCGTCGCGATGCGGTCCTTCGACGAGCCCCCCGGGTTGAGGTACTCGACCTTGGCGAGCACGGTCGCGCTGATGCCCTCCGTCACGCGGTTCAGCTTGACGAGGGGCGTATCGCCGATGAGATCGGTCACGGTCTGCGCGTACTTCATGGTGCGTTCACGCTATCAGCGCCGGTGGGCCCTCTCAGTGGACGCATACGATTCGTCTGCGAGAATGAAGACTCTGTGCGCGTCTCGCCACAGTCCCTCACGAAGCCTCCGGGAGCGAAACCGTGTCCGACGACGAGAACCTCACGATCAAGCAGCAGCGCGAGAAGCGCCGTGCCGAGAAGGTGGCGGCCCTCAAGAAGAAGCAGCGGGCGGAGAAGGTGCGCAACCGCGTCACCGTCCTCGGCTCGATCGCCGCCGGCGCGGGCGTGCTCAGTCTCATCATCGCCGTCGTCATCACCTCGGCGACGCCTCCCGTCGATCCCTCGACGATCGAGGTCGAGGGCGTGCAGGAGATCGAGGCTCTCGAGGCGGTCCATGTGGAGTCTGCGGTCGAGTACGAGCAGACTCCCCCTGCGGGCGGTCCCCACAACCCGACCTGGCTCAACTGCGGCATTTACGAGGAACCTCAGCAAAACGAGAACGCCGTTCACTCGCTTGAGCACAGCGCCGTGTGGGTAACCTACGACCCGGAGCGGGTCTCGGGCGGCGACCTCGACGCGCTGCGCGGCGCGATGCCCAGCACGTACATCATCCTCTCGCCGTTCCCCGGCCTCGAGGCGCCCGTCGTCGCGAGCGCTTGGGGGGTGCAGGTCGCGCTCGACGGCGTCGACGACCCGAGGCTTGCTGACTTCATCATCAAGTATCGACTCGCTGAGTCGGCCCCTGAGCCTGGGGCGCTCTGCAGCCAAGCGCTGGACGGGCCCGGGAAGGTGTCGTAATGGTCGGTAGAGCAACCGACGCAGCAGAGGCGTCTCCGCCACTTAGCCGAACGCGTCTGCTGGTCATCGGCACGCTGCTCGTGCTTGTCGCAATCGTTGTCGGCGTGCTGGTCGGGCGGGCCACGGCGCCAGCCGCGACCCAAACGCCTGAAGAGTCGAGCGCCGAGGCGGGTTTCGCGCGCGACATGCAGGTGCACCACGGCCAGGCTATTGAGATGTCCCTCATCATTCGCGAGCGCACTGACGACCCCGAGATCCGTCTGCTCGCGCTCGACATCGCGACCGGTCAGACTCAACAGCAGGGTCAGATGTTTGCGTGGTTGACGATGTGGGGTCTCCCACAAACGTCGAGCCGTCCTGCGATGGAGTGGATGTCGATGCCCGCACTCAACAGCGACGAGCAGGGTGGCGACCACACCGGGATGGACATGACAGATGGCTCAAGTTCAGACGCCCTCGGCGGTGCAATGCCCGGCATGGCCACTCCGGATGATCTGCAGCTGCTGTCGAGCCTCAGCGGCGTCGAGGCCGAAAGGTTGTACCTCCGCCTCATGATGGCTCATCACCAGGGCGGCGTCGAAATGGCCGAATCTGTGCTCGCGCGTAGCAACGATCCACAGGTGAGAACGCTCGCCCAGGGCATGGTCCAACAGCAGTCGAAAGAGCTCGACTACATGTCAGAGCTGCTCGCCGCGCGCAGCTGACCCGTGCGGTCGTAGTCGGCCGACTGCTGCTCGACGAGCCGCGCGTACACCCCGCCGAGCGCGACGAGCTCGGCGTGCGCGCCGCTCTCGACGATGCGGCCACCGTCGACGACGTGGATGACGTCGGCCGCGCTGATGGTCGAGAGCCGGTGCGCGATCGCGATCGTCGTGCGCCCGCGCGTCGCCGAGTCGAGCGCCCGCTGCACGACGCGCTCCGAGACCGAGTCGAGCGCGCTCGTCGCCTCGTCGAGGATGAGCACCGGGGGGTCTTTGAGCAGCACGCGCGCGATCGCGACGCGCTGCTTCTCGCCCCCCGAGAGGCGGTACCCGCGCTCACCGACGACCGTCGCGTACCCGTCGGGGAACGTGTCGATGGTCTCGTGGATGTTCGCGGCACGGCAGGCTGCCTCGAGCTCCTCGTCGCTCGCGTCGGGCTTCGCATACCGGAGGTTCTCGGCGATCGACGCGTGAAAGAGGTAAGTCTCCTGACTCACAATTCCGACCGACCCGATGAGCGACTCCTGGCGCAGCTCGCGCACGTCCACGCCCGCGAACTCGACGACGCCGCTCGACGCCTCGTGCAGGCGGGGCACGAGGTAGGAGATCGTCGTCTTGCCCGCACCGGACGGCCCGACGAAGGCCACGAACTGCCCCGGCTCGATCGAGAACGAGACCCCGTCGAGCGTCGGCGACGTGTCGTCGCCGGCATCCGGATAGCGGAAGACGACGTCGCGGAAGGCGACCGAGCCCACACGCGAGGGCTCGACATCGCGCGCGTCGGGCGCCTCCGTGATGGTCGGCCTCAGGTCGAGGTACTCGAAGATGCGCGCGAACAGCGCGGCCGAGGTCTGCAGGTCGAGAGTGACGCGCATGAGGCCGAGCAGGGGGAAGGTCAGGCGTGCCTGCACCGTCGTGAACGCGACGATCGTGCCCGCCGTGACGGCGACATCCGCCTCGATGAGAAAGGCCGCGACGAGGTAGATCACGGCAGGGATGACGGAGAGGAAGACGTTGACGATGGCGAAGAACCACTGGCCGCTCATCTGCAGCTGCACCTGCAGGCGGCGCTGCACCTCGTTCTCGCTGCGGTACCGCTCGACCTCGCCCTCGTGGCCGAAGAAGCTCTTCGCCAGCAGAATGCCCGAGACGCTCAGCGACTCCTGCGTGATCGCCGACATGTCGCTCAGCGACTCCTGGGTCTTGCCGGCGATGCGCGCGCGCACCTGGCCGACGCGCCGCTGCGCGATCACGAGGAGGGGCAGCAGGATCACCGCGACGACCGTGAGCTGCCAGCTGAGGATGAGCATGGCGATGAAGGCCGCGATGACGGTGACCGTGTTGCCGATGACGCTCGAGACGGTGTTGTTGAGCACGCCCGCGACGCCCCCGACGTCGTTCTGCAGGCGCGACTGGATGGCGCCGGTCTTGGTGCGGGTGAAGAAGCCGAGCTCCATGCTCTGCAGGTGCGCGAAGAGCCGCACGCGCAACTGCGCCATGACGGCGTTGCCCACGGTGGCGGTGAGGAAGGTCTGGGCGATGCCGAGACCCGCGCTGAGCATCCAGAGCAGCAGCATGAGGCTCACGAGCTGAATCAGCACGGGGATGTTCGGGCCGCCCTCGGGCGGGAAGAGCCCTCGGTCGAAGGCCTGCTGCGTGAGGAGCGGCGGCAGCACGCTGAGACCGGCCGACACGAGGACGAGAGCGATCGTGAGCGCGAGGCGGGCGCGATGAGGCCGGAACAGCTGCGCGATGCGCGGGAGCAGATTCGGGATGCGCGGGGCAGCAGCGTTCTCGGCCCGCTGAGCCTCGGCGTCCCCGCCCGAGACACGTGATCCCCGGTGGCCGCCTCCCATGCTCATGCATCGAGCCTAGGCGCAGCCACCGGGGATTCCCGTGTGGAGAGTGCCGCTACCCCTTCGTCGAGCCCGCCAGCAGGCCGCGCACGAAGTAGCGCTGCAGGCTGAAGAACACGATGAGCGGAATGATGAGCGAGATGAACGCCGCGGCGGGCAGTCGCTCGGTGTTGCGCCCGAAGTTGCCGACGAGCTCCGCCAATCGTTGCGTCAGTGGCGCGACGTCGGCCGTGCCGCCCGAGAACACGAGCGCGACGAGCAGATCGTTCCAGACCCACAGGAACTGGAAGATGCCGATCGACGCGAGCGCCGGGAGCGACAGCGGAATGATGATGCGGAAGAAGATCTGCGTGTGGTTCGCACCGTCGACGCGCGCCGCCTCGACCACTTCGCCCGGGATCTCCGAGATGAAGTTGTGCAGCAGGAAGATGCACAGCGGGAGCCCGAAGATCGTGTGCGCGATCCACACCGCGGGGAAGGTTCCGCTGATGCCGAGCACACCGCTGAAGATCTGCAGCAGCGGCACGAGGGCCATCTGCAACGGAACGATCTGCAGCGCGAACACGAGTACGAACAGCGCACCGGAGCCCTTGAACTTGATCCACGCGAAGGCGTATGCCGCCATCGTCGCCAGGGCGATGGGGAAGAGCGCCGCGGGAATCGCGATGACGAGCGAGTTCACGAAGTACTGCCCGAGGTTCGCCGAGGAGGCACCGGAGACGGTGAGCACTTCGGCGTAGTTCTCGAGCGTGAAGCTCGGGCTCACGAAGATGTTCCACCAGCCGGTCGTGCGAATCTCGTCCGGCGTGCGGATCGAGGAGACGAGGAGGCCGAAGGTCGGGATCGTCCAGATGACCGCGATGACGATGGCCGCGAAGGTCGCCCACCGGGACGTGAGGCGCTGCTTGACCCGCTTGGCCTTTCCTCCACCCGTCGCCTTGTTCCTCTGCCCGAGCGGCTGGTCGAGCTTGGTCTCGGCCTTCTGCACCTTGTCCGTGCTCGTGCCCGTGTTGGTTCCGCTACTCGTGCTCATCGGATCTCCTTCTGCTTGCGCATGATGCGCACGTTGTAGACGACGATGGGCAGAACCATCACGAAGAGCACGAGGGCGAGAGCCGAGCCCTGCCCGAACTCACCGCGGTTGAACGCCTGCGTGTACATCTCGTTCGCGACGACCGAGGTGTCGAAGTTGCCGCCGGTCATGGCTCGCACGATGTCGAAGACCTTCAGAGTGGCGATGGAGATGGTGGTGACAACGACCACCAGCGTGCTGCGAATGCCGGGCACGGTGACGTTCCAGAACGTCTGCCACGGGTTGGCCCCGTCGAGCCGGGACGCTTCGACGATCTCGACGGGAACTCCCTTGATCGCCGCCGAGAGCAGCACCATGGCGAAACCGGTCTGGATCCAGACCATGACGATGATGAGGAAGAAGGTGTTCCAGGGCGAGTTCTGCAGGAACTGCTGCGGCTCGCCGCCGACCCAGACGATGATCTGGTTGAGCACACCGATCTGCTCGCTGAAGCCTTCCGCCCGGTACTCGTACATGAAGCGCCAGATGATGCCGGCGCCGACGAAGGAGATCGCCATGGGCATGAAGACGAGCGACTTCAGAACCTTCTCACCCTTCGACTTGTCGATGAAGACCGCGTACGCGAGACCGAAGATCGTCGAGAGCGTCGGTACGAGCGCCACCCAGACGAGCGTGTTGAGCAGAGTGATCTGAATCTGAGGCTGGGTGAACATCCACACGAAGTTGTCGAAGCCGACGAACTCCTGCGAGTTGCGGTTGAAGAACGACAGCACTGTCGTGTTGACCGCGGGGTAGATGAGGCCCACGGTGAGCAGGATGCCCGCCGGGAGAAGGAAGATGAGGAGCTGCAGAACGTCGCGACCCCGCTTGGGGGCCCGATCTGCCAAGAAGAGAAGGATGCCGACCACAGCGGCGAACGCGGCGAGGCCGAGGAACATGAGTCCGAACTTCTCAGCGAAGTCGGACAGGAAATCCGCCATGCGATGAAACCTCCATTGGTTTATCTGACTCGAGACACGCTACCCGACAGTCGGGCCCGCCGAACAGGAGTGTTGGGGGGGCCCGCTGTCATTCCGGCAGTTCAGTCGCTAGAGAGAACTGCTCAGGGGAAGGTGCTGTCGATGAACTCCGTGAGCTCATCAGTCGTGACCGTTCCGCTCACCCAGTCCACCATGCCGGTCCAGAAGGAGCTGGTACCGACCTCGGCGGGCATGAGGTCAGAGGCGTCGAAGCGGAACACCGTGTCGGGGTTCTGCAGGATCTCGATCGACTGCACGCCGAGCTGCGAGCTGGCGAGCGACGGGTCGAGGCCCTGGTTCGCCGAGATGACGCCACCGAGCGCGACGCGGTTGTTGGCCCACGTGTCGCTCGCGAGGTAGGTCTGCACAGCGCTTGTCGCCTCGCGGTCGTTGAACGCGGCGACGAACTCGCCACCACCGGTGACGGCGGGGCCGTCATCGGCGCTCGCGGGCGGGGTGATGAACGCCCAGATGTCGCCATCCGGAGCCACCGTCACGCCCTCGCCCCACTGAGCCTCGTAGAAGGAGGCCTGGTGGTGCATGGAGCAGTTGCCGTCGAGGATCGGGAGGCCACCGTCGTTGAAGGTGGTCGACACGATGGACTCGACGCCGCCGTAGCCGCCGTTGACGTACTCGGGGTCGAGGAGGATCTCGCCGACCCGCTCGATGGCGTCCGTGATCTCGGGGGAGCTGAACTCGAGCTCACCCGCGACCCATGCGTCGTACGCCTCCGGGCCAGCGAAGCGCAGCACGGAGTCCTCGACCCAGTCGGTGCCGGGCCAGCCGGTCGCGTCACCCGAGCCGAAGCCGACGCACCAGGGGCGGTAGGCGCCCTCGTTGCGCTCGGTCATCTGGTCGGTGAGAGCGATCATCTCGTCCCACGTGGTGGGAATCTCGTAGCCGTTCTCCTCGAAGTCGGCCGGCGAGTACCAGATGTAGCCCTTGACGCTGGCGAGCAGCGGTGCGGCGTAGAAGGTGCCATCGACGGTGCCGTAGCCCTTCCACGACTCGCTCCAGAACTCGTCGACGTTGTCCTCGACGCTCGAGGCGGCGGGCTCGACGTAGCCGTCGGCGATCAGGCGCTGCAGAAGACCGGGCTGCGGGATGATCATGAGGTCGGGAGCGTCACCGGCGGCGGCGCGCACGTTGATCTGCGTCTCCGCCTCCTGCGTGCCCACGTAGTCGATCGTGATGCCCGTGCAGTCCTCGAAGTCGGACCAGCTGGTCACGAGGTCATCGGCTTCGACTTCGACGATCGTCGCGTAGACCTCGACGCTCTCGCCCTCGAAGGTGCCATAGGCCTCGTATGCGGAGCAGTCGAGATCGCCGCCCGCTCCGGGCTCGTCGGTGTCGGCGGCGCAGCCTGCGAGAACGAGGCTGAGGGCGCCGACTGCTGCGGCTGGCGCAAGAACCCTGCGCCGGAGAGTGGAACTCATGTGTTTCCTCCTCATTGAGGTCGGTCGGCGCATCGAGACCCGAGGCGCCGGGTGTGGTGTTGGTGGTGCAAGAGCGAAACTCGATACCCGTATCGGGGCGCGGAAGGCACTCCATCGGGAACCGGTTCCAGACGCTACGGTACGTCACGTTCGCGCGCACTGCAAGCGCGGGATTCCTGCTCGTTACCGATCTGTTGCGCGACTGTATGCCTGCTCCCAGGTGAGAGAACCGGCCGCAACCGGACTCGGACGCGTCGATTCCTGGCACCGGTTCCATAAAATCCGGGATTCGGGCTACACTGACCCCTCAGCGGGCGATCCGAGCAGGCCGCCCCTTCTTCGCGGTCATCACCGCACCGGTCCAACGGAGGACGACGAGGCATGAGCATCCTGGCTGATGTTGCCCGCATCGCGGGCGTCTCCAAGTCCACCGCGTCCCGCGCGCTCAGCGGTCGCGGCTACGTCTCGACCGATACGCGCCGGAAGGTCGAGGCGGCCGCGTCCGAGTTGGGCTACGTCGTCTCGAGCACGGCGGCGAGCCTCGTCACCGGCCGCACCCGCAACGTCGGGGTCGTCATCCCGTACATCAACCGGTGGTACTTCGCGGAGGTGCTCGAGGGCATCGAGTCCGCGCTCATCCGGGCAGGCTACGACCTCACCCTCTACCGCCTCAGCACCGATCGCGACCTCCGGCGCCGAGTGTTTGACTACTTCCTCGTGCGCAAGCGCGTCGACGCCGTGATCGCCGTCACGATCGCCCTGAGCCCGCACGAGGTGGAGATGCTGCAGGCGCTCGGCAAGCCGCTCGTGGCCATCGGGGGACGCGTGGCGGGCATCCCGTCTCTGTCCATCGACGATGTGGAGACCTCGCGCCTCGCCACGGAGCACCTCATCAGCCTCGGCCACGAGCGCATCATCCACGTCGGCGGCGACCAGGACGAGCAGATGGACTTCCGCGTGCACAGCCAGCGCTATACGGGCTTCCAGCGCGCCATGGCGGAGGCGGGCCTCGGCGAGGGAGACGACTTCCGCGAAGCCGAGTTCTCCATCTCCGGCGGCTACGCCGCGGGGCTCGCGGTGCTCGGCGACCCGCGCACGCGGCCGACCGCCATCTTCGCCGGGTGCGACGAGATCGCAGTCGGCATCATGATGGCTGCGCGCCAGCTCGGCATCGGAGTGCCGCACGACCTCTCGATCATCGGCATCGACGACCATCCCCTCGCGGAGACGCTCGGCATCACGACACTCGCTCAGCGCCCCGGCGCGCAGGGCGGTCGGGCCGTCGAGCTGCTGCTCGAGCAGATCGACCAGCATGACGCCCCCGCTCCCGACGAGCACCTGCTGCTGCCCACGGGCCTCACGGTGCGATCGAGCACGGGCCCCGCCCGCCCGGCCTAGCTGTATTTCCCCGTGAGGTTGTGAACGCGGGAGGCTGGGGTTGATCCGCCGATGCCGGTGTGGGGTCGGTGGTGATTGTAGTGATGCAGCCACCTCGGGTAGTCAGCTGCGCG
>NZ_VIKT02000020.1 GCF_009371975.2 Microcella pacifica | reverse complement strand
CACGCGCGATCCGGCACCTTCCTCCACGGCGGCGCCGCTCCCCCTCACGGGGAGCGGCGCCGTTCCGCTAGGAGGCGTGCGCGCGACGCCGGCTGATGACGACGAGGGTCGCTCCCGCGAGCAGCAGCGCGATGACGAGCGCGATCCAGGCGGCGAGCTCGACCCCCGTGAGGGCGAGCGTCGTCAGGAAGACGTTCGAGAGCGTCGAGTCGTTGAGTCCGTCGGCGAGAGTGAGATCACCGAGCTGCATGGCACCGTCGAGCCACACGACCTGCGCGGTCGCTCCGCCGCTGTCGACCTCCGAGATCGAGCAGACGGCGTTGGCCGGGAGGTTCTCGAACATCACGGTCGTGCCGTCGCGGATCTGCGACACCATGCTCGTGGGTCGCTCAGCCTCCGGCTCGCTCTCCTCTGACTCGCCGCCCTCGTCGGTCGTGCCTCCCTCGAGCTCATCGGGCTGCCCGAGATCGTCCATCCAGTCACCCGGCAGCAGGGGCACCAGCTCGCCATCGCGATCCCAGAAGCACGAGGTCTCGATGACGAACGTGGCGCCTGTCGCCTCGCTCGCGAAGGGACCCGTGACATCCTTCGTGACCGAGAAGGCCGCGAGCAGGAAGGTGTTCTCCAGGCCCACCGTGTGATCCTCGTCCGCGACCACGACGAACTCGCTCGCCGTCGCGTCGGTGCGCGTCGCGCCGCCCGTGCGCGTCTCCGTCACCGTGCAGTCGGCTCCGGCCGGGATCTGGTCCCAACTGTTGCGGTAGCCGTTGAGCTCGGTGAGCTCGCGCGCCGCACCTCCCGGAATCTCGAGGGCGGTGACGACACCGTCGATCGGCAGCGTGCAGGCGAGGCTCGCCTCGAAGGATCCCCGCACGAACGTGCCGGTGCCGTCTCCCGCGAAGGTCTTCTCCACGACGACGCCCCCGACGTCGAAGGTGTTCGTCACCGTGAAGCCGACGGGCTCGGCCGAGACGGTGACCTCGTCGACATCGATGCTCGTGCTCGTCGCCCCCGCGGTGCGGGTCTCGACGAGCGAGCATTCGGCGTCGAGCGGAAGGCCCTCGTAGGTCGCTCGGTAGAAGCCGTCGGAGGTGAGCTCGCGCAGCGCTCCGCCGGGGATCTCGAGCTGCTGCTCGACCCCGTTGACGTCGCGAAGGCACGTGAGCTCGACCTCGAACGGGCCGGCACCCCAGGTCGCGGCGCCATCGCCCACGCGCTCCTTCTCGACCGCGACCTCGCCGAGGGCGAAGGTGTTGGTCACCGTGACATCGAGGGGCTCGTCGCCGATCGTCACATCCGCGGTGACGCCGTCGACGATCGAGCCGTCGATCGAGGCGCCCGCGATGGTGACGGTCGTGGAGGATGCTCCGCCTGTGGCGGTCTCCGTCACGGTGCACACGGCACCCGTGGCAAGGTTCTCGATGGTCACGGGCTCGTCGCCGCGGGCGAACGTGAACGTGTCGGTGAAGACGGTGCGCAGGCCCGTGCTGTCGTCGAGCTCGCAGGTCACGTCGATCTCGACGGGAGCATCCGCCCAGTCGTCGGCGCCCGCGCCGACCACCGACTTGGCGAGCACGATCGAGCCGACCGTGTAGTCGTTCTCGATCTCTGCGGTGGTGCTCGTGCCGAGGGTGACGACGGCGGCATCGGCGACGATCGTCGAGGAGCCTCCCCCGTCGACGACGGTCACGACGCGCGTCTGCGCCGCGTCCATCGTGTCGGTCTCGGTGATCGTGCACCGGGCGCCGTCGGGCAGGCCGCTGAGCGACCACGTCTCGCCGTCGGCGAGGGTGCGCTGCATCGGGGTCTCCGCGTCGTAGCCCGTGCCGTAGACGGCGTCGTCCTCGAAGGTGCACTCGACCGCGACCGGGAAGGGGCCGTAGCCGATGGCGCTTCCTGCGTCGTCGACCGCATCGCTCGACACGGTCTTGGTGACGGCGAGGCTCGCGAGCTCGAACGTATTCTCGACCTCGAGGGCGGGCTGCACCTGGTCGTCGACGAGCTCCGTGTCGTCGACGACGACGGTGAACGTGTGGCCGATGGTCACATCGGTGGTCAGCTCACCGCCCTCCGCATCGAGGATGCGACTCGAGGTCGCGCCGGCCGGGTCGCTCTCGGTGAGGGTGCACTCGGCGCCGGACGGCAGGAGTGTGTAGCTCACGGTGCCGTCGGCGGCGAGAGTGCGCGTCGCTCCGTCGGCGATGGTCACGTCGACGCCGTCACGCACGCACGCGAGTGTCACCTCGAAGGGGCCATCACCGTATGCCGCTCCCGCCCCGAGCACGGTCTTGGAGACCTCCACCGACCCGGTCAGGTAGTAGTTCTCGAGGGTCACGGACGCGGGGGCGCCGGACGTCACGACGATGCCCGTGCCGTCGATGACCTCTCCCTCGTCATTGACGATGCGGTGCGCGTCGGCGCCCGTCGCGAGGGGGTCGCGCTCGAACACCGTGCACGTGGAGCCGTCGGCGAGGTTCTCGATCGTGACGAAGCCGTCGGCGGGCACCGTGACGTCGCCGTTGAACGACTCGCCGACGAGCGGGGTCGTGCAGACGACGTTCGCCGTCACGGTCTCGGGGGCGAACTGCCCGGCGCCCCCTCCGATGACGTCCTTGGCGATCGTGAAGCTCGTCACGCCGTAGCGGTTGGTGAACTGCGTCGTGTTGCGGGTCACCGGGCTCGTGCCGTTGGCGGCCAGTGAGGCGATCGTGGTCGACGTGCCGTCGATCGAAGTCGAGGATGCTCCCACCGTGCGGGCGATCGAGGTCGAGTCGGCCTCCTGGTCCTCGGTCTCGGTGACGGTGCACGAGGCGCCCGCGGGAAGTCCCGTGAGGGTGCGCGTCTCGTCGTGCCGCAGCTCGAACGTCATGGGCGTGGCGGCGAAGCCGTCGGCGAGCACCGGGTCGCCCTGGAAGGTGCAGGAGACCGAGAAGGCGAACGGGTCGACCGGGTACACCGGGTCGTCGTTCTCATCGACCGCGTCGGTCAGGACCGTCTTGCCCACGGTGAGGGAGGCGAGGTCGTAGCGGTTGGTGACCGTGCGGCTCACCGTGCTGGTGCCCGAAATCGTCACGTTGCTCGGGTTCGTCACCTGGGTGGCGCCCGCGCTCTGCTGCTCGGTGATAGAGCACGTCGACCCTGCCGGAATGTCGTCGATGGTCTGACTCAGCTGAGTCGACGCGCTGAAGGTGAGCGTGCCGTACCAGACCGCGGTGGCGCTCGCCCCCGCCGGCTGCGTGGCGGGCGCGATCGTCGACGCGGTGCGCGTGCAGTTGACGAGCAC
This sequence comes from Microcella pacifica, assembly GCF_009371975.2. Lineage (GTDB taxonomy): Bacteria > Actinomycetota > Actinomycetes > Actinomycetales > Microbacteriaceae > Microcella > Microcella pacifica. Next base: position 41,323 of record NZ_VIKT02000020.1, on the reverse strand, counting down.
CGTGAAGGTGCCGTCACCGTAGTCGTAGGGATCGGTCGCGCCGGCTCCCGTGATCGCCTTGGTCACGGTGAGCGACCCCACCGGGATGCTGTTGGTGTAGGCGATCGCGTTCGTCGACTCGCCTTCGCCGTCGTTGGGCGCCAGCGTCACGACGGCCGAGGTGCCGGAGGTCGGCGCGGCGGCCGCTCCGCCGGTGGTGATGACCTTCGTGACGGTGGCACCGCGCGACTGGGTCTCGTTCACCGTGCAGACCGCGCCGGCTGGCAGGCCCGTGTAGCTGCGGGAGCCACCGTCGTTGAGCGTGAAGGTGGAGGGCGAAACTGCGATGGGCTGCGCACCCGAACCGGTGTCGAACGTGCACGCGATCGAGAAGCTGAAGCTGGTCTGCATGACCGGGTCTCCGGCCGCGTTGACCGCTCCATCCATGTCGACCGACTTGGCGATCGTAAGGCCCGCGAGGTCATAGGTGTTGGTGACCTCGCTCAGCTGGATCGCAGGCCGCTCGGCGAAGGCGGGGCGCGGGTTGAAGACGGTCGAGGGGCTGTAGTCGAGCGCCCGCACGGTGACCGTCGACGGCAGCGTCGTGATCGAGGTGGCACCCGTCGTGCCCGCCTCGCTGATGCCGCACTCGGCATACAGCGGGATGCCGAGGATGCGCTCGGCCGCCGCGTTGCTCGTGATCGTGAAGGGCGAGCGGTCGTCACCGGCACTGTCGAGCAGTGAGATGGGCTCGCCGTCGACCGTGCACGCGACATCGATCGGCACCGAGGCGGGGCCGAACGAGGCGCCCTCGCCCTCGACGATCTTCGCGAGGTCGAGAGCGCCCGTCGCGAGGGCGATGCCGACCTTGCGCGGCTCGGTCACGAAGCGGTACGGGAGGTCGTTGTCGCCGTCGCGGCCGCGAGCCGCACCGGCGATCGAGTTGTAGGCGATGGAGTCGCGGGCGAGATTGGCATCTGTCTCGCGCAGCACCGGCTCGCGCGCGGTCTCGGACCGGTACACGACGGAGATGTCCTCGCCCGGCAGGAGGCCCTGGTCCGCCTCATCCACACCGACGGTCAGGTCGACGACGAACTTGAGAGCGATGACGCTCTCAAGCAGCGCCGCCTCGGGCACCGCCGGCATGACCTGCCAGCCGTCGACCGGGTCGTCGCGGTCGGGGATGCCTCCCGTGCTCGGGCTATCGATGCACGGCCAGTACTGCTCGACCATGGGCGGGGTCGAGCTGGGCGACATGCCGAGCTCGCGCTGGATGTCGGCGCCGTTGCACGCCGGCGTCGCGAGGTCCAGGCGGTCGGTGTAGTAGACCGTGAGGGCCTCATCGGGCCAGCCGACGAGTCGCGGTCGCTCCGTGAGCGTCGGCGTCCACCGCGAGTTGCGGCTGTCGTTGATGATGACGCCGCGGTCGTCCTCCCGCGGGAGCACGTCGATCGCGACGACCTCGAAGACGCGCACGTTGCCCGCGTTGAAGAAGTTGCCGACCCACTCCTCCGTGCCGCCGGGGCGCGTGATGGGCACGCAGGGGTAGCGGTAGTAGTCCTCGCCGTCCACGGCAAGAGTGGGAGCACTGCAGTCGACGCCGTTGTTGACCGTGCGGATGACGCCCAGGTCGTCGTAGGGCTCACTCGTGACCGGGTCGACGACGGGGTCGCCGTTGATGTCGAGGGGCCCCGCGCCCACGCCCTTGACGCCCTTGACGATGTTCATGGGCGCGCTCGGCAGCGCCCAGACCTTGGTCGTGGCCGTGCAGCTCGACACCTCGAGCTGCGGGTCGGGCTCGAGAATGCCGTTCGTGGAGTACTCGCAGCGATCGAACTCCTGGTCGCTCGTGACGATCGCGCTGTTGACGACGAAGTCCGACGTCTCGGAGCCCGCCTGCAGGAACTGGCGGAAGAGCAGCGGCGCCGAGATGGTGAGGGTCCAGCCCTTCTCGAGGATGAACGCCGGGTCGGGCGTGATCGTGAGCGGCTGTCCACCGGATGCGCTGGCCCCGAGGTCGGCGGTGAACGACGGCGCTGTCACGGTTTGACTGGACGCGTTGACGACGGAGAGCTCGATGAGGTCTTCGGGCTCGTACGGCGTGCCCGTCTCGGGGTCGATGCCGAGCTCGAGCATCGGCCCGGTGCCGTCGACCGGGATGAGGTCGACGATCTGCAGCTCGGCGAGGTCTTTGTCCTGGCCCGTGCCGAGGTTGCGCACCGTGATCTCGTAGGGGATCGGAGCGCCCAGGGTGAGCGGGCCGAAGGGCGTCTTGATGACGCGAACCTCGGCCGGGCGGTGCTGGAACAGGATCTGCCGGGTGTCGTCATCGGTCGCCTGCCAGAGCGGAGCATCCGCGCCGTTGTCGGCCCACGAGGTCACCTCGACGTCGTTCGTGAAGACGCCGACCTCGGTCTCCCCCGGAGCAGGCTCTGAGTAGATGTAGAGGGTCGACGGCACCGGCTCGGTGCTGGGGGCGACCAGGAGGTCACGCCGCGTTGCCGTGAAGCGCACGGTCTGCAGCGGGTTGTACGGGCGCTCCCACGCCGCGCCGTCGGCGCGCGTGTAGTGCAGACGGATTCCGCGGATGTCGGCGGTCACCGCGCCGGACGGCAGCGACGGCAGCTCGAGCGTCGAGCCGAACGACCCCTCGACCCAGCAGGCGTCGAGCACGGCGGATCCGCTGCACTCGGCCGTGATGCCACCGGAGCCATCGACGACGTAGTCGACGCCGACGAGGACGTCGACCTTCACCCGATTGAGTGGCGCCGCGAACGAGTGCGAGGAGAAGCCGCTGAAGTTGTAGGCGTTCCAGAACGACGGAGTCAGGTCTTCGATGACCATGTCGGTCGAGCGCACGTTGCCCGAGGGTTGACCGGTCAGCGTCACCGTCGCGGTGCGCGAGTTGCCCTCGAACTGCGTCGCCGGCACGCTCGCGGTGGCCGTCGTGTCGGCCTGAATACCCTTGGTCGCCGTGACCGCGTAGGAGAGGTCCTCGACCGTGACCTGCGCGCTCGCCTGCGCGGTGAGGACGTTGTCGGTCTCTCCCTCGGCAGGGTCGGTGAGGCCGCCCGGGTCGGTGATCGTAGCCTGGGCGGTGTTCTCCACGGTCGCGCTCGTCGTGCTGTCGACTCGCGTGCCGGGGGTGCTGCGGAGATCCTGCCGCAGCTGGGTATCGACGACGAGACGGGTCGAGGCTTCGACATCGATGCGCCCCGTGTGCACGACCTCGATGCCCACGACGTCGGCCAGCTGGGCCGCGCTGAGCGCGAGGGCGGCCGAGCGGGTGTACGACTCGACGACCTCACCCTCCCGCTCGAGGATGACCTCCGTCGACGTCGCGCCCGCAGGCACGCTGAGCGAGACGATGTCGTACAGGTTGACCGACTCGAAGGGAGTGGTACCCGCGACGGGGTCGAGGATGGAGAGCTCGTCGACCTTCGACACGGACGTGTTCTGAGCGTCGATCGTCATGCGGGCGCGCGGGTAGAGCGCCTGGGGGGTGCCGTCGGGAGGAGTGCCGAGCGGGCCGTCGACCCAGCTCTTCGTGATCTCGACGGTGAGCGGCTGATCGAAGATGAGGATCGTGTCGCCATCCGTGAGCGACAGCAGCACGCTCTCGGCCTCGTCGCGCCCCTCGAAGCGCGCCGTGTTGTCGACGACACCGAAGTCCGCGGTGTTGTACAGGGCCTCGCGAGTGGCGCCGAGCACGGCGACATCGGAGTCGGAGCGGCGCACGTCGCGCACCTCGAAGACGAGGTCGACGCGGCGCTCGAGGTCCATCGAGGGAGCGACGCCGGTGCCGACGGGCGGCGCCGCGGGGTTGGTGCCGATGCGCGAGCCGCGCGAGGGGCTCTCCTCGACGATGAGGCGCACCCCGGTCGCCGCCGCGCTCTCGGCGTCGGTGAGCGTGTACCCGGGGAACGTTCCGTCGCAGCTCGCGGGGCACGGGTCGCCCGTCGCCCCGACCCAGCCCGATCCGGGCACGAAGAGCTCGACCGCGGCGACGCGGTCGAAGGTCAGCAGGGGGTCCATGCCGCTCGAGATCGCCGGGATGCGCACGAGGTCGAAGGCCTCGAACACGGTGTCGGCGACGGGCGTCGTCGCGGGGTCGGTGGCCGTGTCGGAGAGCACGACCGAGTCGAAGAAGGTGCCAGCTGTGCCCCACGAGATGCGCGCCGTCGCCTGATCGGCACTGCGGGCGTTCACGGCCTCGAAGCCCGTGCTGGCCACAGGCTGCCACTCCTTCGCGATGGCCGCGATGCCGCCCGAGCCGCCCCCGCCGTCGGCGGTCGGCAGCAGCACGAGGGGCGCCACGGCGTCATCCGTAGCCTCGGAAGGCGTTGCCACCGGGTTCGAGACCCGGGCCTGCACGGTGTTGTCGACGCTGATCGACTCGGTGCGCGTGGCCGACGCGGCCTCACCCGTGCCGTCGCGCAGCTCGCCGCGCAAGGCGAAACGGAGGTTGGGCTGCGCGCTGAAGCCGGGGTTGAGCAGCGTGCCGGACGTGTCGTAGTTGACGTGCTGGTAGCTGAAGCGGATGCCCTGGAGCACCTCGCGCACTCCGGCGTCGATGCTCGTCGTGAGGAAGGACGGGCCGAGCAGCCCGTCGGCGCCGGGCAGCACGCTCCACGTCGACCCGTCGAAGTACTCCACCGTGAGGGTGGTGTTGGCGGGAACGGCAGTCGCCACGATGTCGGTGAGGGTGAAGTAGTTGTAGAACTCGTCGGCGCCCGACTCGAGCGGGTCGGTGATGACGAGCGAGACCGACCCGACCGTCGACGACGACGGGTCGACCGCGGTCGCCGGCAGCGGCGTGATGCGACCGGGCAGGGAGATGAGCGTCGTCGCGCCCTCGAGGCTGTAGAGCTCGTCGGGGCTGATGATCTTCTCGACCTCGGTGTTCACGCGGGAGGTGCGACGAGTGAGGTCGTCCGAGGCCAGAGCGGAGGCCGACTGGTCGTCGAGGGCGACGACATCGACACGCACCTGGTTGGTCGTCGTCGCGTCGCTCACCACGGCATCCGTGATCACGCGGAACGGCAGCGAGGCGTACTGGCCGGGCGTCATGCCTCCCGGCTGCGTGCTGAGGAACCGGACCCGCACGCTCTGCACGAGCGCAGCATCCACGGGGGCCGGGAGCGTGTCGACCGTGGTCGTCGTGACGGGCGTACTGAAGTCGGCATCGCCCTCGTACCAGTAGCTCACCTCGGCGCTCGTAGCGCTCACGGGCCACTCGATATCGGCGTCGACCCAGCTGTCGAAGCTCAGGCCCTGATCGGCGAGCGAGGTCGAGCCGGGCGCGGGCTCGGTGAGCGTGAGCTCCTTGAGCGCGAAGTCTCCCCCGTTCTGGCCCCCGATCGTCACGCGCTCGAGCGCACCGCCGATCACGTAGGCGTTCTCGAACTGCTTCGTCGCGAGAGGGGCGATGCTCGAGGGGTCGAGGCGGATCGTGTCGGCGGCCGGCTCGGGGCTCGTCGTCGTCGCGTCGAAGCGCACCCACGAGCTCGCCGTGTTCGTGAGCGTGAGGGTCGAGGCGACAGCGGCCGCGGTCGCCGTGAGCTCTCCGTCGATCGTGATGCCACCCGTCGCGCCCCGGTCGACGCGCCCGGTGCTCGACGAGAAGACGATGCGCAGCCCGCGGATGTCAGCCGTGTCGACGCCCGCGGGGAGAGCGGCGGTAGCCGCCGGAGTGCCGGTCGTCCAGTCGGCGCCGTCGAACCAGTCCACGCGCACACGATCGGCACCCGCGGGGAGATCGAGCCCGCTCAGGCCCGTGATCTCGACGTAGTCGAGGATCGTCGCGGAGGTGTCAGCAGGCTCCTGGATGACGAGCTCGTCCACCGAGCCGTTGCTCGTGTTGGTCGCCCCCAGGTCGAAGGCGACGGTGCGGCCGAGCACGGCCGGGGTGGTGGCGGGGGTCACGGACTTGGTCGTGTCGGAGCCGAGCACGCGCGGCACCGCGAGCAGCACCTCGGCGCTCGACTCGACGAGGCTCGGGCGCGGAGGGTCGAGCGCGAGGTCCTCCCGGTTGCTGACCGTCACGGTCGCCGTGTTGGGCAGCAGGGTTCCGTCGAAGTCGGCGGACAAGTCGGAGGGGACGGTCGCGGTCGCGCTGATCTGCACGCCGGTGCCGGCCTGCATGCCCGTGAAGTCGCCGCCCAGATCGTCGATGACCTCGACCGTGAAGTCGTTGCCCGAGATCTGCACGTCGATGGGCGGCACCTGCGTCGCCATGGTGACCGACTGCAGCTCGAGCGGCGCCGGCACGGAGTCGGCGAGCGTGAGGTCGAGGCAGTCGGTCTCGAGGGAGGAGCAGTTGATGCTGAACAGGTAGGTCACCGTCTGGCCCGGGCCGACGGAGGTGGGCGCGGCAGGAATCGCTTCCTTCTCGAACTGGATGAGAACGGGCTCGTCGGGGTCGCCCTCGGCGGCGACCGCCGAGGGCATCGTCACGAACGGCGCGAGAAGTGCGAGGAGACCCGCAGCTGCGATCGCCGCAAGTACGCGAGTGGAGAATCGTCGAAACATGTGCTGCCCCCGGGTTGACCTGCCAGCGCGACGATCGGACGCCGCCCCCGCATTTCACCCTAGAGGTCGCTGAACCCGATTCATGTCCCTAGAACGGGGGTGTTCCTGGCCCCAGTCCGGGGCACGGTGCGGTGCTGGCGTCGCTACGGCAGCACGCCCACCGAGGCCAGAGCCGAGCGCAAGAGGGCACCGCGCCCGCCCTCCATCTCGTCGGAGACCCGATCGCTCGCCGCCTCGGCCGGGCTCAGCCAGGTCAGCTCGAGCGCATCCTGCCGAGGGTCGCATGTTCCCGTGACCGGGACGACGTAGGCGAGCGAGACGGCGTGCTGCCGATCGTCGGAGAACCGTGTCGGGCTCGGGAAGGGAAAGTACTCGGCAACGGAGAACGGCACGGGCGACGCGGGAAGCTGGGGGAAGGCCATCGGCCCGAGGTCCTTCTCGAGGTGGCGGAAGAGGGCATCGCGCAGCGTTTCGCCGTACAGCACGCGACCACTCACGAGCGTGCGCGTGATGCTGCCCGAATCGGTCGCGCGCAGCAGCACCCCCACCTCGGTGACCGTCCCCATGCCGTCCACACGCACCGGCACCGCCTCGATGTAGACGAGCGGCAGCCGCTTCCTGATCTGCTCGAGCTCCTCATCCGAGAGCCAGCCCGGGTTGGGGTCAGGGGTGCGCACGGTAGCCATGCTCCATTGTCTCCCCCGCAGCGGTCGCGCGCACATCGGACACGGTGCACCTGACACCATGGAGCCATGAGCGCCGTGCAACTGATCGATGAGGGCGCCGTGCTGTGGTCGGCGCCGCAGAGCGAGCGCGCCGACCGACCCCTGCTCGTGCTGCTGCACGGCTACGGCTCGCACGAGGGAGACCTGTTCGGCCTCGCTCCCCACCTTCCCCTCGACCCGGTCATCGCCGCCGTGCGCGCACCCCTGCGTGCCGGCCCGGGCTACTCCTGGTACCCGCTCGAGAACGTCTCGCACGAGGAGCGTGCCGCGGGGGCCGACGCTGCCGCCCGGGGCCTGCTGGAGTGGCTCGACGGAATCTCGGCGACCTCGGTCGGCCTGCTCGGTTTCAGCCAGGGCGGGGCGATGAGCATCCAGCTGCTGCGTCACGCACCGGAGCGCTTCGCGTTCGCGGTCTCGCTCGCCGGTTTCGTCGTGCCGGGGGATGCCCCCGCCGACGACCGGCTCGCGCAGCTCGCTCCCCCGGTGTTCTGGGGGCGCGGCACGCACGACGAGGTGATCCCGTCGTCGTTCGTCGAGGCCACGCAGCGGTGGCTGCCGCATCACTCGACCCTCACGACCCGCATCTACGAGGGGCTCGGCCACAGCGTGAGCGAGCCCGAGCTCGCCGACGTGCTCGCCTTCCTGCGCGCCCGCTACGCCTGACCGGGCCCCGGCGAATCCTGTCAGGCTCACGGTCGGTGCCGCGGGGCAGAATGGCGGGATGACCGACCTCGCGCCCGACGACGTGCTCGGTCGCTTCGCGCCGGCCACGCGGGAGTGGTTCGCGGGGGCGTTTCCCGCAGCGACCCCGGCGCAACTGGGCGCGTGGGAGGCGATCGGCACCGGCCGCCACGCGCTCGTCGTCGCGCCGACCGGCTCGGGCAAGACCCTCGCGGCCTTCCTCTCGTCGATCGACCGCCTCGTCGCGAGCCCGACGCAGCGCTCGGCGACGGCGACCGAGGGCGGCTCTCGCACGACCGTGCTGTACGTGAGCCCCCTCAAGGCGCTCGGCGTCGACGTCGAGCGCAACCTGCGTGCCCCCCTCATCGGGGTCGAGCGCACGGCGGCACGGCTCGGAGTCGACGTTCCGCCGATCACCGTCGGTGTGCGCTCGGGCGACACCCCCACGCAGGAGCGCCGAGCGCTGCAGAAGAACCCGCCCGACATCCTCATCACGACTCCGGAGAGCCTGTACCTGATGCTCACCTCGAGCGCCCGCGAGACGCTCGACGGGGTCACGACGGTCATCGTCGACGAGGTGCACGCGGTCGCGGGCACGAAGCGCGGCGCGCACCTCGCGCTGAGCCTCGAGCGGCTCGACGCGCGGCTGGCGCGCCCCGCGCAGCGCATCGGGCTCTCGGCGACCGTGCGGCCGGTCGAGGAGGTCGCGCGGTTCCTCGGCGGCGCCGCCCCCGTCACGATCGTGAAGCCGCCGGCCGCCAAGACCTTCGATCTGACGATCTCGGTGCCCGTCGACGACATGACGGCTCCCGGCTCGCTCGAGCCCGTCGAGGATGAGGGGTCGACCTCGGGCGTCGCGCCGCCGCCGTCGATCTGGCCGCACGTGGAGGAGGACATCGTCGAGCGCGTGCTCGCGCGGCGCTCGACAATCGTGTTCGTGAACTCTCGGCGCCTCGCCGAGCGGCTGACGGCCCGGCTCAATGAGATCTACGCAGAGAAACTCGCGGGTGAACCGTCGCCCCCGACCGCGCCACCAGCGGCGATCATGGCGCAGGCCGGCGCGACCGGGGGCGCCGAGCCCCTCCTCGCCCGCGCCCACCACGGCTCGGTGAGCAAGGACCAGCGGGCCGACATCGAGGACGACCTGAAGTCGGGCCGCCTGCGCTGCGTCGTCGCGACGAGCAGCCTCGAGCTCGGCATCGACATGGGCGCGGTCGACCTCGTGATCCAGGTGGAGGCGCCACCGAGCGTCGCGAGCGGGCTGCAGCGCATCGGCCGCGCGGGCCACCAGGTCGGCGAGGTCTCGACGGGCGTGCTCATGCCCAAACATCGGCTCGACGTGCTGCACGCGACCGTCACGAGCGAGCGCATGGTGAGCGGCCTCATCGAAGAGCTGCGCATTCCGCAGAACCCGCTCGACGTGCTCGCGCAGCAGACGGTCGCTCACGTGGCGCTCGAGCCGTGCGACGTGGAGGAGTGGTTCGACACCGTGCGGCGCAGCGCGCCGTTCGCGGGCCTGCCGCGCTCGGCCTTCGACGCCGTGCTCGATCTGCTGAGCGGCCGCTACCCGAGCGACCGCTTCGCCGAGCTGCGGCCGCGCATCGTGTGGGATCGCGTGCGCGGCGAGCTCAGCGGTCGACCCGGTGCCCAGCGCCTCGCCGTCACGAGCGGCGGCACCATTCCCGACCGCGGCCTCTACGGGGTCTTCCTGCCCGGCGAGGGTGCCGGGCGCCGCGTGGGCGAGCTCGACGAGGAGATGGTCTACGAGTCGCGGGTCGGCGACGTCATCTCGCTCGGGGCGACGAGCTGGCGCATCGACGAGATCACCCACGACCGCGTTGTCGTCACGCCCGCGTTCGGGCAGCCCGGCAAGGTGCCGTTCTGGCGCGGCGACGGGCTGGGGCGCCCCGCTGAGCTCGGTCGCGCGCTCGGCGCGGCGACGCGCGAGCTCGGCGCCGTGACCGCGCAGGGGCGCCGAGAGCGTCTCGTGGCTGCGGGGCTCGACGACCGCGCCATCCTCAATCTGGATGCTCTGCTCGCCGAGCAAGCCGCCTCCACCGGTCACCTGCCGACCGATGAGACTCTCGTCGTCGAGCGGTTTCGCGATGAGCTCGGCGATTGGCGGCTCGTACTGCACTCGCCGTACGGGCTCGCGGTGCACGCTCCCTGGGCCCTCGCGGTGTCAGCGCGCATTCGCGAACGCCACGGCTTTGACGGCGCCGCGATCGCCGCCGACGATGGCATCGTCGTGCGGCTGCCCGACACGGAGAGCGAGCCGCCGGGCGCCGAGCTCTTCCTGTTCGAGAAGGACGAGCTCGACGAGCTCGTGACGGTCGAGGTGGGGGGCTCGGCGATGTTCGCGAGCCGGTTCCGCGAGTGCGCCGCGCGGGCCCTGCTGCTGCCGCGCCGCAACCCGAGCCAGCGCAGCCCGCTCTGGCAGCAGCGGCAACGGGCGAGCCAGCTGCTCGAGGTCGCCCGCGAATTTCCCGCCTTCCCGATCATTCTCGAGACCGTGCGAGAGGTGCTCGGCGACGTCTACGACCTGCCGAGCCTCACGGAGCTCACCGATCGCATCCGCCAGCGTTCGGTGCGCCTCGTCGAGGTAGAGACGCCGACCCCCTCCCCCTTCGCGCGCTCCCTCCTCTTCGGCTACGTCGCCGCGTTCCTCTACGAGGGCGACAGCCCGCTCGCCGAGCGTCGCGCCGCCGCGCTCAGCATCGACTCGACCCTTCTCGCCGAGCTGCTCGGTCGTGCGGAGCTGCGGGAGGTGCTCGACCCCACCGTGCTCGAGCGGACCGAGGCCGAGCTGCAGCGCCTCGCCCCCGATCGCCGGGCTCGCGACGCGGAGGGCGTGGTCGACCTGCTCCGCCTCCTCGGGCCGCTGTCGCTCGACGAGCTCGTCGAGCGCACGAGCGTCGAGGGCGCGGCCCTGCCCGACGACCGCGCGGCGGTCGTCTCGGGCTGGCTGACCGAGCTGGGCCGCGCGAATCGCGTGCTCGCCGTGTCGATCGCGGGGGTGCCACGCCACGCGGTCGTCGAGGACGCGGCACGCCTGCGCGACGCCCTCGGCACTCCCGTGCCGATCGGGGTGCCCACGGCGTTCCTCGAGAGCGTGCCCGACCCGATCGGCGACCTCGTCGCCCGCCACGCCCGCACGCACGGCCCCTTCGTCGCGCAGGACGTCGCGCACCGCTTCGGGCTCGGCATCGCGGTCGTGACGGATGCCCTGCGCCGGCTCGGCGGCGAGCGGCGTGTGCTCGAGGGCGAGTTCCGCCCGGGGGCGAGCGGCACCGAGTGGGTCGACGTCGAGGTGCTGCGCCGCCTGCGCACGAGGAGCCTCGCGGCCCTGCGCTCGGAAATCGAGCCCGTGAGTGCGGGCACACTGGGGCGCTTCCTCCCCTCCTGGCAGAACGTGGGCGGCACCCTGCGCGGGCTCGACGGCGTGCTGCAGGCTGTCGAGCAGCTGCAGGGCGCTGCCCTGCCGGCGAGTGCGTGGGAGACCCTCGTGCTGCCGAGCCGCGTGCGCGACTACTCGCCCGCCTGGCTCGATGAGCTCACCGCGGCGGGCGAGCTCGTGTGGGCTGGAGAGGGCTCCCTCGCCGGCAACGACGGGTGGCTGAGCCTGCACCTGCCCGAGACGGCGCCGCTGAGCCTGCGCGACCCCGCTCCGAGCGAGCCGACGCCCTCGCAGCAGGCGATCCTCACCGCGCTCTCGGGAGGCGGCGCCTACTTCTTTCGCCAGCTCTCGGATGTCGTGAACAGCCAGGACAGCCTCGACCGCGTCGACGATACCGCCTTGGCCGACGACCTCTGGCAGCTCGTGTGGGCCGGCCTGCTGACGAACGACACGCTCGCGCCCGTGCGGGCGATGCTCGGTGCGACGCGCCAGCGGGCGAGCGCGCCCCGGCGCGCCCCGCGCTCGCGCAGCTATCGCGGCTACGCGCGCCCCGCCTCGGTCTCCCGCACCGGACCACCCATCGCGGCGGGGCGCTGGTCGCTCCTCCCCGATCGCGATGGGGACGCGACCCGGCGGGCCGCGCACCTCGCCGACACCCTCCTGGAGCGGCACGGCGTCATCACGCGCGGCGCGGCTCAGGCGGAGGAGGTCGTGGGAGGCTTCGCACTGCTCTATCGCGTGCTGAGCCGCATGGAGGAGGCCGGCCGGGTGCGGCGCGGGTACTTCGTCGAGCACCTCGGGGCCGCGCAGTTCGCGACCCCCGCGACCGTGGACCGGGTGCGCGCGCACTCTCGCGACCCGGATGCCGCACCCGCGCTGCGCGCGATCGTGCTGGCCGCGAGCGACCCTGCCAACCCCTACGGCGCGGCACTGCCCTGGCCGGCCGCCCAGACCGACCCGGCCGACACCGCACGGGGAGCCTCGCCGGGTCACCGCGCGGGTCGCAAGGCGGGGGCGATCGTCGTGCTCGTGGACGGGCACCTCGCCGTCTACCTGGAGCGCGGCGGCAAGAGCGCCCTGACATTCACGCACGACGCCGCCGTGCTCGAGGCCGCCGCCGCTGAGCTCGCCGCCGTCGTGCGTGCCCGACTGCGCAGCGTGCGGGTGGAGCGGGTCAACTCGCAGAGCGTGTTCGGCACACCGCTCGCCGATGCCCTGGTCGCCGCCGGATTCGTCGCCACGCCGCAGGGCCTGAGGCTCAGGGTCTGAGGCGGCGAGCATGCCGGAGGGAGACACCGTCCATCGCGCAGCGCGGCGACTGGCCGAGGCGCTCGAGGGTCGTGCGGTGCTCCGCAGCGATGTGCGGGTGCCCCAGCATGCGACCGTCGATCTGAGCGGCGAGGTCGTCGACTCGGTCGTCGCGCGGGGCAAGCACCTGCTCATGCGCATCGGGCCGAGCGTCGTGCACTCGCACCTCAAGATGGAGGGCTCGTGGCACGTCTACCGCCCGGGCACGCGATGGCGCCGCCCCGCCTTCGAGGCGCGCATGGTGCTCGACGTCGCTCCCGGCGGTGGGGATGCTCACGGCTGGCAGGCCGTGGGCTTCGCGCTCGGCGAGCTCGACATCGTGCCGCGCGACCGCGAAGAGGAACTCGTCGGGCACCTCGGGCCCGACCCGCTCGGCGACGACTGGAACCGGGAGGAGGCGCTGCGTCGCCTCACGGCCGACCCGACTCGGCCCCTCGGTCTCGCCCTGCTCGACCAGCGCGTCGTCGCCGGCCTCGGCAACGACTACCGCAACGAGACGCTCTTCCTGCGCGGCATCCTTCCCGAGCGCGCCGTGGGCGAGGTGGATGCTGCTGCCGCGCTCGATCTGGCGGTGCGCCTCATCCGCGCCAACCGCGACCGGGGTGAGCGCACGACGACGGGCGACACGCGTCGAGGGCGTCGCCTCTGGGTCGCGCACCGCGACCGGGAACCCTGCCGTCGGTGTGGAACCCCCGTGCAGCGGGGAACCCTCGGCGAGGACGCCCTGACCGAGCGCATCACGTGGTTCTGCCCGCGGTGCCAGAGCTGAGAGCGCGACGGATCTCCTGGCCCTACTCCTCGGCCGCGCGCGCCCCGCTGGGCCGCCAGGCGACGATGCGCAGGCTCGCCGCGGCCGTGAGGGCGACGACGCCAGCGATGCTGAGCGGCAGCGCGAGCATCTGCACGACGCGCGGCACCACGAAGGTGCTCGGGTCGTAGATACCCGGAGCGACGCTGAAGGCGAATTCGCTGTACACCGTGAGGGCTATCGCGAGAGCGAGCGCGAGTGCGCCCACCGCCCACAGGGCGCGCAGCCAGGGGTTGCCGGCGACGACGATCTCGAAGTGCGCGTGGTCGTCGAACGCGCGCACCGTCGTGCGGTGCCGCTGCGTCGCCGTCGGCACGGCGACGCCATCATCGAGAACCGGGCCACTCGGAGTGTTCGGCCGAGCGGCACGGGGCTCGGACGTCGAGGGCGGTGGCGGAGCCTCCTCGGCACCGCCGCGCTGAAACGCGGTCGGGTAGCGCGGGTCCAGGTCTGTCTCGCGAGGGCTCACGTCGACCCACCTCCTTCGGTGCGTGCAGTGCGGTCAGCCTAACCCGCGGCACGACGGGTGCCGGAGGGTGCCCGGTAGCCTCACAGCATGCTCTCGCCCGCCTCCCTCAGCGCGGCGCTGACGGTTGCCGGGCTTCTGCTGGGGCTCTCCTCGTGCGGCGGCGCGGCTCCGCCGATCGGGGAGGACGCTCCCGCGACCTCGACCGGCACCGTCCTCTCGATCACGGACGGCGACACGCTGCGCCTCGATCTCGACGGCGAGGAGCTCGCCGTGCGCCTCATCGGCATCGACACCCCCGAGGTGTACCCCGAGGTCGAGTGCTTCGGGCCGGAGGCGGAGGCGCTCCTCGCCGACCTCGCGCCCGTCGGCACCCTACTGCGCGTCGAGTACGACCTCGACCCGCGCGACCCCTACGACCGCGAGCTGCTGTACCTCTATACGGCGGACGGCACGTTCGTGAACCTCGAGCTCGTCGCACGCGGCGCAGCCGAGGCGGTGCTCTTCGAGCCCAACGATCGCTACTGGGACGAGCTGCGCGCGGCAGAGCGAGCGGCGCAGGATGCCCGGCGCGGGCTCTGGGCGCAGTGCTGAGCCGGCGCCGATGAGCGGGCAGCGCTAGACGGGTTCGATGAGGTGGGGCCCGTCGCCGCGCAACGGTGCGACGGCGTGCAGCTCGAGCCTCTCGAGTACCGTCTCGCTCTCGGCGACGACCATGTCGACGAGGGCGGCATCGCCCTCGACGGTCGGGTCGATCCAGGTGTCCCACGCCTCGCGCAGCAGCATGACGGGCGCACGATCGTGGATGCTCGCCGCGGGCCCGTGGGCTGCGCGCGTGAGCATCGTCGCGGTCAGCACCCACGGCTCAGGCTCGGCACCCTCGGCGACAGGCGGCCGCCACCAGGAGTACAGCCCGGCGAAGGCGAGCTCGCCCTCCACGGGATCGGTGATCCAGTGCGGGGTCTTGACGGGCTTGCCGCTCGGGCCGTCGACCGTGTGCCACTCGTAGTAGCCGTCGGCGGGCAGGATCGCGCGCGAGCGCACGACGGCGTTCTTGAAGGTGGCCTTCTCGGTGACGGTCTCGCTGCGCGCGTTGAACGTCGGATACTTCGAGGCGAGCTCGGTCGCCCACCGCGGCACGAGCGACCAGCGCGCTGCCGTGACGAGGCGCGAGGGCATCCCGTCCGGGTCGTCCTTCGGCACCCGGTCGACGACGATGGGCACCTGCTGCGTGGGCGCGATGTTCCAGCTCGGCGGCATCGCCACCGCGTCGACCTCGTCGGCCTCGAAGTAGGCGCCGAGCTCCTCACCGCTCTTCGTGTTCGCGTAGCGGCCGCACATCAGGGCGCCTCCGCGGCGAGCGCCGCGCGCAACCGGGTCGAGTCGACGCGGTGGATGGTGTGGACGACGTCGTCGACGAGCACCACGGGAATGTCGTTGCGGTGCCGCTCGAAGAGTTCGGGATCGTCGAGGATCGAGTGTTCGACGAGCTCGATCTGAGGAAACTCGAGCAGGGCATCCTCGATGATGTCGCGTGCCACATCGCACAGGTGACAGCCGGGTTTGGCGAGCAGGGTGACGGTCGTCGCGGGCACGCGCTCAGTGTACGCGCGCGCCTGGAGCGAGCGCCGTGCCTATGCTGGTCACGATGTCTGACACCGCCGCCGACGCCGGGCCTGCCGCCGCCCCGAGCCCGACCCCGATCGTGGCGTTCTTCGACGTCGACAACACGCTCATGCGGGGTGCGAGCGTCTACCACCTGGGGCGCGCCGCCTGGAAACGCGGCTACGTGACCTTCGGCGACATCGTGCGCTTCGGCTGGAAGCAGATGCGCTTCATCGCGGTCGGCGAGAACCACCGGCACCAGGTCGCCGTGCGCGACCGTGCGCTCGAGCTCATCGCGGGGCACACCGAGGCCGAGCTCGAAGAGCTCGCGATCGAGACCTATGAGAAGCGCATCGAGCGGCTGCTGCTGCCCGAGACCGTGGGGCTCGCCCAGGATCACCGCGACAAGGGCCACGAGGTGTGGCTCATCACCGCGACCCCGGAGGTGTGCGCGCGGGTCATCGCCGAGCGGCTCGGGCTCACCGGCGCGATCGGCTCGCGCATCGTGAGCGTCGACGGCGTCTTCACGGGCGAGCTGCTCGGCCACGTCATGCACGGGCCGCACAAGGCGACGGCGGCGGCCCAGCTCGCGGCCGAGCGCGGTGCCGAGCTCGCCGACTGCTGGGCGTACTCCGACTCGCGCAACGACATCCCGCTGCTCGAGCTCGTCGGCAACCGCGTGGTCGTGAACCCCGACGCGGCTCTCGCGCGCTACGCGAAGGCCCGCTCGTGGTCGATCCTCACGGCGGGTGCGGCGAGCATCCGCGCCGCTCGCCGACGCGTGCGTCGCGAGGCCCGGGCCGTCGCGCGATCGGCGCGCCGCCAGCGCTAGGCCCGACGCCATCAGGCCCGGCAACGCGAAAGGCGCCCGACCCTGGGGGCCGGACGCCTGACTGAGGCTCGGTGGCCTCTACTTCTTGTTGCGACGCTGGTGACGCGTCTTGCGCAGCAGCTTGCGGTGCTTCTTCTTGGCCATGCGCTTGCGGCGCTTCTTGATGACGGAACCCATAGAAAATCCTCTGATCGTCGACTGAACGGGAGCAACGGCCCGTTCAGGACCGTGTCATGTACCGCAGGAGTCTAGCCGACGTCGCTGATGGGCGTGTCGATGGCCGATGCGACGGCCGACTCGGGGATGCGGAACGAGCGTCCGAAGCGGATCGCCGGCAGGTCGCCCGCGTGCACCATGCGGTACACGGTCATCGAGGAGACGCGCATCATGTCGGCGACTTCGGCCACCGTCAGGAAGCGCACGTCGCTCAGGTCGCGGTCCATGTCGTCATCCTCGGGTCGTGCGCACACTCGTGGAGTGACGAATGTGTCCGAAGTTCAGAGTAGGGGCACGTGTGACTGAAGTAAAGAGACCCGATCGGGGGCGTTCGAGGGGGATGCTCAGCTCTCGCCGCGCTTCCACGGCAGCTTCTGCGTGACCGACTCCTGAACCTCGTGCAGCCGCTCCTGCACGCCGTGCAAGCGCTCCTGCGCCTCGTGCACGACCGTGCGCGCCTGGTGCGAGGCCCCCGCGGCGACCCGGCCGACCGTGCTGCCGGCACGCTCGACATCCGCCCCGGCCCACGCGGTGAAGACGGGGCTCGTGACGGGCTCGAGGCCGTCGGCGCCGGCGCTCAGGAACGGCACGAGGTAGTCCTCGACCTCCTCGAGCGGACTCGCGTCGACCCGGTAGTAGCGGTGCTGCCCCTCCTCGCGAACCGTCACGAGACCGTGCTCGCGCAGCACCTTGAGGTGCTTGGAGACGGTCGGCTGGGTCGCATCCATGCGCTCGACGAGCTCCCCCACGCTCAACTCTCCCGAGGAGGCGTCGGCGGCGAGCGCCGCGTCGAGCAGGTGCTGCAGGAGTTCGCGCCGCGTGGCGTCCGCGATCACGTCGAAGATATCGGCCATGTGACCAATCTACTCAGGCTTGCCCCGGAGTATCATGACAGGCGGCCCGCGGGCCGAGGGGAGCATCCATGGCCAGCAGGGCGCGCATGCGCGGCAACGCGCCGCGAGTCGAGCGCACGCCTCTCCAGCGACTGCGCGACGCGACCAACGACGTTCTCGCCTCCTCGCCGGCCCGGTTCGCGATCATCGTCTTCACGGTGCTCATCGGCCTCGTGACGACGCTGCTCATGCTGCCCATCGCGAGTGCGAGTGGCGACCCGACTCCGTTCTCGGACGCACTCTTCACCGCCGTCTCTGCCATCTGCGTGACGGGGCTCGTGACCGTCGACATGGCCACGCACTGGTCGGTGTTCGGCAACGTCGTGATCGTCCTCGCCCTGCAGATCGGGGGAATCGGCGTGCTCACGCTCGCCAGCATCCTCGGTCTGGTCGTCTCGCGGCGCCTCGGCCTGCGTGCCAAGCTTCTCGCCGCGAGCGACACGAACGCCGCCCGCACGCGCGGCGGGCCGGTCTCGGAGTCGCAGGCCGTGCGCCTCGGCGAGATCGGCAACCTTCTCGTCACGGTCGCGGTGAGCGCGCTCCTCATCGAGCTCGTGCTCTTCGCGATTATCCTGCCGAGACTGCTGCTCGCCGGCTTCGACGTGTGGACGTCGATCTGGCAGGGCTTCTACCTCGCTGCCTCGGCGTTCACCAACACGGGCTTCGTGCCGCTCGTGGACGGCATGGAGCAGTTCTCGGCCGACCCGTGGATGCTCATCACGATCGCCGTGGGAGTGTTCCTCGGCTCACTGGGCTTCCCCGTCATCTTCGCGCTCACGCGCTTCGCGCGGTTCCGCGCGCGCCTGACCGTGCACGCGAAGCTCACGATCGTCACGACCCTCCTGCTCATCCTCGTGGGCATGATCGTCATCCTGCTGCTCGAGTGGAACAACGCCATGACGCTCGGCGACCAGGACTACGCGAACCGGCCCCTCACCGCGTTCTTCATCTCGGTCATGACGCGCTCCGGCGGCTTCAGCCCCATCGACATCGGCGCGATGAACGGCTCGACCCTGCTCGCGCTCGACATGCTCATGTTCGTGGGCGGTGGCAGTGCATCCACGGCCGGGGGCATCAAGGTGACGACGCTCGCGGTGCTCTTCCTCGCCGCGTTCGCGGAGGCGCGCGGCGACCGCGACATCGAGGTGTTCGAGCGGCGCATCCCGACCGACGTGCTGCGCCTCGCGGTCAGCATCGTGCTGTGGGGGGCGACGATCGTCTCGGCCTCCTCGATCGCCATCCTGCACATCACGAAGGCGCCGCTAGACCTCGTGCTGTTCGACGTCATCTCGGCCTTCGCGACGGGCGGACTCTCGGCGGGGCTGACGACGAACGACCTGCCGGACTCGGCGAAGTACATCCTCGCTGCCACCATGTGGGCGGGGCGCGTTGGTACAGTGACCCTCGCCGCGTCGCTCGCGGCGGCGCAGCGCCGGCAGCTGTTCCGGCGAGCAGAAGAGAGGCCGATCGTTGGTTGAGAGAATCCGGCACGACGCCCCCGTCCTCGTGATCGGGCTCGGCCGCTTCGGGGCGGCCACGGCCGGCCAGCTGCAGCGACTCGGTCGTGAGGTGCTCGCGGTGGACGAGGACGCGAACCTCGTGCAGAAGTGGTCGGAGCGCGTCACCCACACGGTGCAGGCCGACGCCCGCTCACTGGATGCTCTGCGCCAGATCGGCGCGGAAGAGTTCTCCATCGCCGTCGTCGCCACGGGCTCGTCGATCGAGTCGAGCGTGCTCATCACGGCGAACCTCGTCGACCTCAAAGTGCCGCAGATCTGGGCGAAGGCGATCAGCCAGTCCCACGGCAAGATCCTCGCCCGGATCGGCGCCAACCACGTCATCTACCCCGAGGCGGAGGCCGGCGAGCGCGTCGCCCACCTCGTCTCGGGCCGCATGATCGACTTCATCGAGTTCGACGACGACTTCGTGCTCGTCAAGATGTACCCGCCCAAGCCGATCCGCGGGCTCTCGCTCACCGACTCGCAGGTGCGCACCAAGTACAAGATCACCGTCGTCGGCGTGAAGAGCCCCGGCAAGCCGTTCACCTACGCGACCGAGCAGACGGTCGTGTCGAACCACGACCTCATCATCGTCTCGGGCACCGAGAGCGACATCGACCGCTTCGCCTCGCTCGACCACTAGAGCCGAGCGAGACACGCGGCCGCCCTACTGGTCGGGAGACTGGTCGCTCGGCGACTCGTGCAGCTCGCGGTGCTCGCGGATGCGGTCGCGACGCTCGTCCCGCTCGTCGCGGCGCTCGTCGAAGCGCTCCTGCAGCCTCTCCACGGCCTCACTCGCCATCACCGGGCCGCCGGGCCCGCGGTCGGGCAGGTGCGTGCCGAGCAGCACGCCCCCGCCGAACGTGAGCCCCAGCAGCAGCACCGAGCCGACGGCGATGCCCGTCGCTGCGAGCACCGTGCGCGTGCCCCCGCGACTCGTCGCCACGGGGGCGGACGGCGACGCCGCGGTCGCCGGTGCGGGCTCCGACGCGCCTTGCTGGTCTGGACGATCGTTGCTCTCCGTCGTCATGACGGCCTCCTTCGTGTCGATCGGCCCGCGTGATCCGCGAGCCACTCGAGCACGGTCGCCGCCCTGCCTTTGCGCCGCCTATGCGCAGCGCAAGAGGGAGGTCGAGGCTCGCCCAGCGCTGGCACAGCGCACCGCCGATCGCCTACCCGCCAGCGGCGAGCTCCTTCGCCCGCGCGAGCGCGGCACGGGTCGCCCGGCCGAAGACCTCGGCCAGCTCCGCCTCCTGCAGCACGGCGACGGCTCGCTCGGTCGTGCCCTTCGGGCTCGTGACGCGACGACGCAGCTCCGCCGGGTCCTCCTCGCCCCCCTCGAGCAGCAGGCTCGCGCCGAGGAAGGTCTGCTGCACCATGAGCGCGGCCACCTCCTCCTCGAAGCCGAGCTCCTCGGCCGCCCTCGTGAACTCCTCGATGAGCAGGAAGACGTAGGCGGGGCCCGAGCCGGAGACCGTCGAGAGGGCGTCGATCTGCGCCTCCGGCAACTCGATGACCGTGCCCACGGTGCGGAACAGCGTCGCGGCGAGCGCGAGGTCTGCCGCCGAGGCGCGCGACCCTCCGCTCACCCCCGTCACACCCCGGCCCACGAGGGCGGGAGTGTTGGGCATTGCCCGCACCACAGCCTGCGCGACCCGCGCCTCCATCGCCTCGGTTGTCACGCCCGCGGCGACGCTCACGATGAGAGCCTCGGGGTGCAGGTGGGGAGCGAGCTCATCGAGGAGCGGCAGGATCTGCGCCGGCTTGACGCCGAGGAGCACGAGCCGAGCATCCTCGACCGCCCACCGGTTCGCGTCGTGCTCGTGCTCCGTGGCCCGGGCCTCGATGCCGCGCTCGCGCAGAGCGGCCGCCGAGGCGTCCGTGCGGGTCGTGGCGCGCAGCGACGGCACGCTCACTCCCGGCTGGCGCAGGCCGTGCAGAATCGCACCGCCCATCGAGCCGGTGCCGAGAATCGCGAGGGAGGGCAGCTGCTCAGTCATGCCACGAGTGTAGGTTGGAGGGCGCCAGACAGATACCGCGCGGCAGCGCGGCGGAGGCGGAAGGCGGCGAGCATCGTGACCGACGACAACCCCGACCAGTCCGGCACTCTCGCGAGTGCCGAGGCCGTGGCGATTCGCGACGTCATCGTGGGCACCCCGGGTGTGCAGTCCGTCGGTGACGTGCGAGCTCTGCGCCTCGAGGATGAGCGACTCATCATCACCGCGCGACTCGGGTTCGGGCGCTCCACCCCCGTCGCCGACGTCGTGGCCGTGCTCGGGGCGGTGCGCACGGGCATTCGTCGCGCTGTGCCCGACGCTCGCGATATCGTGCTCGAACCGGAGATCGCCGCGCCGCGCGTCGATGCCAATCCGCCCACCGACGTCTTCGTCATCAGAGGAGCAGAGTGACCATGGAGTTTCTGTATTCGTTCTTCGTCGTGGGCCACTTCATCGGCCTCGCCGCGATCGTCGGCCCCTTCCTGCTGCAGATGCGCCGCAACAGCGACTTCGCGATCGGAGCCGTCCTCGGCGGAGCGATCACGCAGCTCGTCACGGGCATCGCCCTCGCGGGCATCGCGGCCTCGCAGATCGAGGACTACACGAAGATCTTCGTCAAGCTCGGCATTGCGCTCGTCGTCTTCATCGCCGCGCTGCTCGGCTGGCTGCGAAGCCGCAAGAATGGCAACACGCGCGCCGTGAAGCCCTTCTTCCACGCCGCGGGCGGGCTCGCGCTCGTCAACGTCGTCATCGCCGTCTTCTGGTAGCGGTCGGCCCGGCCCTGCCCGGGTAATTGCTAGGCCCGGCGCTCACCGAAGAAGTCGCGCAGCATCTGCGCCGACTCCTCCGCGTCGACCTCGGCGACGACTTCGCGCACACGGTAGGGCAGGCGGCGCTCGCGCAGCAGGTCGACGACGCTGCCCGCGGCACCCGCCTTCACGTCCCAGGCGCCGAACACGACGCGGTCGATGCGCGCGGCGAGGATGGCGCCGGCGCACAGCACGCAGGGCTCGAGGGTCACGACGAGCGTGCACCCCGGCAGCTGCCAATCACCGGATGCTCGACCCGCCTCGCGCAGCGCGACGACTTCCGCGTGGGCGGTCGGGTCGCTGTCGCGCTCGCGGGCGTTCCTGCCACGCGCGATGACCCGGCCCTGAGCATCCAGTACCACGGCCCCAACCGGCACGTCCCCCGACTCGAGGGCCGCGCGCGCCTCGGCGAGCGCCGCGCGCATCGCCTCGCGGTCGCTCGCGCTCACGACGGTCATGGTGCCCCTTCCGTATAGATTGACCCTATGCGAGTGCACGTAGCCGACCACCCTCTCATCACCCACAAGCTCACGGTTCTGCGCGACGCCTCGACTCCGTCGCCCACCTTCCGCGCGCTCACGGCCGAGCTCGTCACGCTGCTCGCCTACGAGGCGACGCGCGGGGTCCGCACACACGAGGTGCAGATCACGACGCCCGTCACCACCACCACGGGCCTCGCCATCAGCGAGCCCCGCCCGCTCATCGTGCCGATCCTGCGCGCCGGCCTCGGCATGCTCGACGGCATGACGACGCTCGTGCCGACGGCCGAGGTCGGCTTTCTCGGCATGGTGCGCAACGAGGAGACCCTCGAGCCGAGCGTGTATGCCGAGCGGCTGCCCGACGACCTCGCGAACCGCCAGTGCTTCGTGCTCGACCCCATGCTCGCGACGGGCGGCTCGCTACTTTCGGCGATCGAGTACCTCTTCGACCGCGGCGCCGTCGACGTGACCGCGGTCTGCCTCCTCGGCGCGCCTGAGGGTCTCGCGATGATCGAGAAGGCCACGGACGGCCGCGACGTCACGATCGTGCTCGGCGCGCTCGACGAGCGCCTCAACGAGCACGGCTACATCGTGCCGGGCCTCGGCGACGCGGGCGACCGCCTCTACGGCACGGTCGCGTAGCGCACCCGCGCGCCCAGCGCGCAGGTGCGCCCATCTGGGCCAGATCTGACGCATATGGGCGCACACGCCTCGGCCGAGCGCCCTTTCGCGCCAGATCTGGCACGACGGGGAGGGCGGGGCAACTTGACGACCTCGCGAGCGCCCGGGATACTGCAGGGCATGACCGTCACTGCGAATCCTCCTGTTGCCGCTTCGGCCCTCGGGATCGCCGGCATGATGATGCCGGTGCGCGCTGACGAGTGCTGTCGAATGTGCGCGTGATCGACGACCTGGTCTCCTCTCCTGACCACGCCGAGCCCGCTCCGACCGTGCGACCCCTGACCTAGCTGATGGACGATCGCGACGACGCCGGGCTCCCCGCTCCCGCAGCCGACGATTCGGTACGGGATGCGCGCACCCCTCGCAGCACATCTTCGAACGACTCGCGTGCCGACGGCGCGGAGCCGTTCGACTCAGCCGAAAGCGTCACACCCATGTCTCTCGCCGCCCTCGACCGCACCTCTCCGACCCCCGACCCCGCTCGTGCGCCCGCCGTGCCGAGCTCGCCCGACCTCCCCCGTTCGCCGGCCGCGCCGACCCCAGCCGCACCCGGCGGCGCCCGCGTGCGCGCCGTGCCCGAGGGTACCGAGGCGCGCGGCTTCGTGCTCTACGTCGGCCTCGACGAGGCGAAGGCCGCTGCCGCCGGCATCGACCTCGGTCGCCTCGTGAACGAGCTCAAGCGAGTGACCGCCGAGCTCGCCCCGCAGTCGCAGACCCACGCCGCCGTGGCCCTCGCCCCGGCAGGGGCAGGTGGGCGCGACGTCGACGTCGTGCGCCTCGCGCTGCAGGACCCGGCGGCGCTTGCGCGATACCGCCGCGGTCCCGAGCCCGTCGAGAAGCCCGTCGAGGGCGTCGTGATCGACATCTCCCGCAAGCGCGTGCTGCTCGACGGCGAGACCGCCGCCCTCACCTACAAGGAGTTCGAGCTGCTGCAGTACCTCGTGCTGCGGGAGGGCAAGACGATCGAGCGCGCGCAGCTCATCGCCGCCCTATGGGCGGATGCGGTCGAGGGCGAGGATGTTCCGAACGAGCGCACGATCGACGTGCACGTGCGTCGGCTGCGCTCGAAGCTCGGCGGCTACGAGGACATCGTGCGCACCGTGCGCGGTGCCGGCTACCGCTTCGACCGGCACGCCGACGTCGTGATCCGCTACGCCTCGACGCCGAGCCCTGATTTCTTCTAAACGGCGCTTCTTCTAGCCTCTGCTCGCTCTCGGCGCGGCTATGTCGAGGTCGCAACAGTGGCACGCCGCCGGGACGACCGCAGCCGCCACAGCACCCCGCGGTGCGGCGCGAGCAGGTAGGCCATCGCGAACAGTGCAGCGTTGGCGAGCACGACGGCCCCTCCGGGGGCGACGTCGAGGTAGTAGCTCGCGTACACGCCGATGATCGAGCAGCTCGCGGCCAGGAGGGGCGCGAGCACGAGCATCCGGCCCATGCGGTCGGTGAGCAGGTGCGCTGTCGCTCCCGGGATGATGAGGAGGGCGACGACGAGGACGACGCCGACGATCTGCAGGCTCACGACGGCCGTGAGAGCGAGCAGGCCCAGCAGGAGCGCCGAGAGAGCACGGGGCGAGATGCCGATCGAGTGGGCATGGTCGGCGTCGAAGGCGTAGAGCGTCAGATCGCGCCGCTTGACGATGAGCAGGGTGAGCGCGATGGCACCGAGAATGCCGATCTGCCACAGGTCGCCGGCCGAGACGCCCAGGACGTTGCCGAAGACGATGTGGCCGAGGTCGATCTGGCTGGGCACGACGGAGATGAGCACGAGGCCGAGCGCGAAGAGGCTCGTAAAGACGATGCCGATCGCGGCGTCCTCCTTGACGCGGCTGTGGTCGCGCACGAGCCCGATGAGCAGCACGGCGAGCAGCCCGAAGACCAACGCTCCCAGGGCGAAGGGCGCACCGACGAGGTAGGCGAGCACGACGCCGGGCAGCACCGAGTGCGCCACGGCGTCGCCCATGAGCGACCAGCCGATGAGCACGAGCCAGCAGCTGAGCACCGCGCACACGACGGCCGCGATCGTCGTGGCGGCCATCGCGCGCACCATGAACTCGAAGCCGAAGGGCTCCACCAGCAGGTCGATGAGGGTCACGATCGCTCCTCGCGGGGGAACTGGAAGGCGCGCGCGAGCGACTCGGGGGCGAGCGCGACCTCGGGCTTGTCGACGGTGATGAGCCGCCGGGCGAGGAGGATGACGCGGTCGGCCCGGTCGGGCAGCGTCGTAAGGTCGTGCGTCGAGACGACCACGCTTCGGCCGTCGCGCGCTAACTGGGTGAGCAGCCCCGCGATGAGCGCCTCGCTGCGCTGGTCCACCCCGGCGAAGGGCTCGTCGAGCAGGAGCAGCTCGGCATCCTGCGCGAGCGCCCTGGCGAGCAGCGCGCGAGTGCGCTGGCCGCCCGACAGCGCACCGATGGGGCGCTCGGCGAGGTCGCTGAGCTGAACGCGAGCGAGGGCATCCTGCACCGCATCGCGATCGGATGCCCGTGCCCGCCGCATCGCGCCCAGGCGACCGTACCGGCCCATCGTCACGACCTCGCGCACCGAGAGCGGGAAGGCGCGGTCGACGCTGTCGCCCTGGGGCATGAAAGCCACGCGGCCCGCCTTGCGCGCGACGCTCGGCGGGCCGCCGAACACGCGGACCGTGCCGCTCGAGAGGGGAACGCGGCCCATGATCGCGGCGAAGAGGGTCGACTTGCCGGCGCCGTTCATGCCGACGAGGGCATCCACGCTGCCCGCGGCGATCTCGAGGCTCACGTCTTCGAGAGCGAGCACCTCGCCGTGGCGCACGGTGACGCCGTCGAGGCTCACGACGGCGTCGCTCTCGGGATGCGGCGCCGGGTGCGCGGCCGCGGTCACGAGGTGAGCCCGTCGACGATGAGGGCGAGGTCGTAGCGCAGCAGCTCGAGGTAGCTGGGCACGGGTCCATCGGGTTCGGAGAGCGAATCGACGTAGAGCTCGCCCGCGTAGAGGGCGCCCGTGCTCTCCGCCACCTGAAGCATGGGGTCGGCGGAGACCGTCGACTCGCAGAACACCGCGGGCACGGCGCGCTCCCGCACGACGCGGATCGTGTCGGCGATGCGCTGCGGCGTGGACTGCTGCTCGGCGTTGACCGGCCAGATGTACTGCTCGGCGAGACCGAGGTCGCGGGCGAGGTAGGAGAACGCTCCCTCGCACGTCACGAGCACCCGACTGCTCTCGGGCACCGCGTCGATGGCCTCCGTCAGCTCGGCGGCGAGCGCGCGCAGCTCGGCCGTGTAGGCGGCGGCGTTGCTCGCGAACTCGGGCGCACCCTCCGGGTCGAGGTCGGTGAGCGCCGCCCGGATCGTCTCGACGTAGCTCTCCGCCGCGACCGGGGACATCCAGGCGTGCGGGTTGGGCGCGGTCGTGCCGGCGATCGCGATGGGCTCGATGCCAGCGCTCGCAACGACGCGCGGCACGTCCAGATTCTCGAGGAACTGCTCGAACCAGGCTTCGAGGTTCAGGCCGTTGTCGATGATGAGGTCGGCGCCCTGCGCGCGCCGCAGGTCGCCCGGGGTGGGCTCGTAGCCGTGGATCTCGGCGCCCACGCGCGTGATCGACTCGACGCGCACGCGCTCCCCGCCGACCTCGCTCACGAGATCGGCGATGACGGTGAACGTCGTGACGACGAGCGGGCGGTCGTCGGCCTCCTCGGCCGGGACGCTACAGCCGGCGAGGGCGAGCGCCGCGAGCACCGCGAGGGCCGCGCTCCTCGTCGCGCGGCGAGGCGACGCGGGCACCGCGGCCCAATTTTTCGGCATACCGAAAAGTTACAACCTCACGAGGTCTGCGGCAACGAGGCGGGGGCCGCGTCGGCTCCCGCACCCGTGGGGGCCTGGAGCATGAGCTCGGGGTTCTCGCGCTGCAGGATGAGCAGGCGCCACTCGTTCGAGAACAGCGCGAGCAGGCTGCCGTCGCTGCGCTCGACAATCTCGCACTCGCGCTTGCGGGCGAGCACCTCGACGCTGGCCCGGTCGGTGACACGCGCGATCGAGTAGGGCAGGGCATCCCACGCGATGGGCACGCGGAATTCGCGCTCCATGCGGTCGGCGACCACCTCGAACTGCATGGGCCCGACGGCGCCGAGGATGGGCTCGCGGTCGCCACGGCGCTCCGAGCGCAGCACCTGCACCACCCCCTCCTCGTCGAGCTGCTCGATGCCGCGGCGGAACTGCTTGTAGCGGCTGGACTCGGTGCTGCGCGCGATGCGGAAGTGCTCGGGAGCGAAGGGCTCGATCGGCGGGAACGTGACAGGCCGCTCCTCGTAGAGCGTGTGGCCGGGGCGCAGGGAGGCCGCGTTGACGAGGCCGACGATGTCGCCCGGCCAGGCCTCCTCGAGCGTCGCGCGATCCTGCCCGAACACCTGCTGCGCGTAGCGCGTCGCGAAGGGGCGCCCCGACTGGGCGTGGGTCACGATCATGCCGCGCTCGAAGCGGCCCGAGCAGATGCGGGCGAAGGCGACACGGTCGCGGTGGGCGGGGTCCATGCCCGACTGCACCTTGAAGACGTAGGCCGAGAAGGGCTCGTCGAGGGAGCGCTCGGTGCCCTTCTCGTCGACCCGTACGACGGCCGCGGGCGCGGCGCTCACGATGAGGTCGAGCAGGTGCCGCACGCCGATGTTGAGCACGGCGGCGCCGAAGAGCACGGGGGTGACGGCGGCTGCAGAGGCCTCGGCCGCATCCGCCCCCACGATCGCCGCCTCGTCATGCGCGGTCGTCCAGTCGTCGCCGAACTCGGCCTCCGCCTCGGCGGGCGTGAGGGTGTCGATGCTCGCGATCGTCGCGCCGCCCGGGGTGCGGTGGTAGCGCTCCATGTGGCCGGAGGCCACGTTGAGGAGTCCGTGGAAGACGCCCGAGAGCCCGACGGGCCACGTGATGGGCTGCGGCACGAGACCGGTGCGGTCGCGCAGCTCATCCATGAGGTCGAGCGCGTCGCGGCCGGGGCGATCCCACTTGTTGATGACGGTGATGATCGGGATGCCCCGCCGACGGCACACATCGAAGAGCTTCATCGTCTGCGCCTCGAGGCCCTTCGCCGCATCGACGAGCATGACCGCCGAGTCGACCGCCGAGAGCACGCGATAGGTGTCCTCCGAGAAGTCGGAGTGGCCGGGGGTGTCGACGAGGTTGATGATTGCACCCTCGTGCTCGAACTGCACGGCGGCCGAGGTGATCGAGATGCCGCGGGCCTTCTCCATCTCCATCCAGTCGGTCACGGTCGCGGCACGACCGCCTTTGCCGTGCACGGCGCCCGCCGTCGTGATGCGGTTCGCGTGCAGGAGGAGCGCTTCGCTGAGGGTCGACTTGCCGGCGTCGGGGTGGGAGATGACGGCGATCGTGCGGCGACGGGAAGCCTGCTCGACGACCTCGGTCATGGCTCCCTCACTTCGCTCTCGTCCCCGGCTGTTCGACCCTTCAGTCTACGGCCGGCCGCCTGGGCGCCCTGCCCGGGAGGCTCGCGCCGGGCATCCTCAGAAAAATAACGAACAGGTAACTAGACACCGTTACCGTTCTGTTATACCTTCTCAGGTGCGGAAGTTGTTTGCTGTGGCAGCTGACGCGGAATGTGATTGCAGGACACTCTTGGTGCAAGGGAGAGGGCCGGTTGCTTGCCTCGGCAACCGGCCCTCGATTCTGTTAACGGGCGCATCCGCCCTCCCCGCCATCACTCTGCTCGCACCGTCACACGCCGTCATGGCCTGCGTACGCGCATGCGGGTGAATAGAGTTGACCCATGACCGAGAAATCGTTGGCTGTCGACGCCTGGGAGTCTCTCTTCCGCGCGCAGGTCTCGGTGCTGCGGCAGCTCACCGCCGAGTTTCCGACCCACGAGATCTCGTTCACCGAGTACGACGTGCTGTTCAACCTCAGCCGCGCGGAAGGGCGCTGCCTGCGCATCCGCGACCTCATCCCCCACCTCCTGCTCAGCCAGCCGAGTGTCAGCCGCCTGCTCGACCGGCTGGCCGCGCGCGGCCTCGTCGCGAAGACGCCCGACCCGCGCGATGCGCGCGGCACGATCGTGGCGCTCACCTCCGAGGGCTTCGAGCTCTTCAAGCGCGTGGCCGTCATCCACGCCGACTCGATCGCCCGTCGCGTCGGCGGCTCTCTCGACGCCGAGGAGCTGCGGCAGCTCACGGCGCTCTGCGATCGCCTGCGCGGCGAGTAGCGGCTAGAGCTCGCTGACAGGCCGAGGCGCGGTGCGCGGTGCGACGCCGAGGGCGCGAAAGAGGGTGCGTCGGCGACGCAGTGCGGCAGCGGGCAGCATGCGCGAGAGCAGGAGCAGCTGCGGCCCCGCCGTCCACAGCACCCAGCGCCGGGCGTGGCGCACGTCCCGCGCGAAACGCGGGCGCGGCCGCACCGCCGAGTCCCAGCGCCCGATGAGCAGCCGCGCAGCGCTCGGCACCTCATCGACACCGAACCGGGCACGCGCGTAGGCGAGCGACGCCACGCGTGTCGGCGGGCACGGGATGCCGAGCTGGTCGAAGAACGGCCGCATGACGCCCTCTCCCCCGACGGCGCGCGTGAGCTCGGGCAACCGCGCCTTCTCCTCCGGCGTGATGACGACCGAGAACTGCTGAAAGAAGAAGGCGCGGAACTCCTCGAGCCGGGGGCCGCCCGAGCGGGGGCCGAGGCGGCTGTGCACCGCGAGCATCATCATCGTGAGACGGTCGACCGCCCACACCTCCCTGCCGAACGCCCGCATTGCCACTCGGTCGCTCCACAGCCTCTCGAACACGCCCACGGGGTGGCGCAGGAAGCCCGGGATGATCGGGTACAGGTCGAGGTAGGCGTTCGAGGCCAGGTGCCACAGCGAGACGACCGCCACGGGAAAGATCGAGCGCGAGGGAGCGCGCGCGGGCACCCACCCCGCCGACCCGAGCGCGCCGAGCAGCACCTCGAACCCGACGGGGTCGACGATGAGCGAGAGCGCCTTCGAGGCACGCGGCGAGATGAGGCCGTGCTGCACGTACACGACACCTCCGCCCATGAGCACCGGCACGGCGAGACGGTCGGCCTCGGCGAGCACCTCGCGAAAGGCCTCGTGGCGGGGGTCGCCGGCAACCGCGTAGGGAGGCAGCGGTCCCGAGGGCACGGTCGGGGGCACGAGGGGGATGCCCGCCTCGCCCTGCTCGTCCTCCACTGCCATGCTGCCCTCGCTCGAAGCGTGATCGCAGGATGCCGCACGTACGCTGAACGCATGTCGCAACCCTCCAGCATCGTATGGCTTCGAGATGACCTGCGGGTGGCCGACAACCCCGCGCTCCTCGCCGCCGCCGAGCGCGGAGCGCCCGTCGTCGTGCTCTACCTGCTCGACGAGGCCTCCCCCGGCCTGCGCCCGCTCGGCGCCGCGAGCCGCTGGTGGCTGCACCACAGTCTCATCGCCCTCGACGCAAGCCTCGCCGAGCTCGGCGCGAGCCTGACGCTGCGCCGCGGCGCCGCGAGTGAGGTGCTGCCCGCCCTTGTGCGCGAGGTCGGAGCCGATGCGGTGTTCTGGAACCGCCGGTACTCGGCCGCGCGCGACGTCGACGCCGAGCTCAAGGTGAGCCTCCGGGAGGAGGGCGTCGCGGTGTGCAGCTTCGCGGCCTCCGTGCTCTACGAGCCCTGGACTCTCACGACCGGCGCGGGCGACCCCTACAAGGTCTTCACGCCGTTCTGGAAGGCTGCGCTCGCGAGCGAGGAGCCCCGCGCACCGGTCGCGGCGCCCCACGCCCTCGAGGGTCACGCCGCCGAGAGCGAGCTGCTCGAGGACTGGGAGCTGCTGCCGACCCGGCCAGACTGGGCCGAGGGCCTGCGCGCGACGTGGACCCCGGGCGAGCAGGGAGCGCACGAGCGGCTCGAGCACTTCGTCGAGGACGGCCTCGCGCTCTACCACCGGCGCGACGAGCCGGGCATCGAGGCCACGAGTCGCCTGAGTCCGCACCTGCGGTTCGGGGAGATCAGCCCCCACCAGATTCGCGATCGCGTGCAGGAGGGCATCAGCCCCGAGGCTGCGCGCAACCTGGCCACATTTCTGAGCGAGGTCGGCTGGCGGGAGTTCTCGGTCAACATCCTCTTCCACTGGCCCGACCTCGCGACGGTCAACTTTCGCCGCGAGTTCGATGAGTTCCCGTGGGGTCGGCCCGACCCCGGGCAGCTGGAGGCCTGGCAGGAGGGGCGCACGGGCATCCCGATCGTCGACGCAGGCATGCGCGAGCTGTGGGCCACGGGATGGATGCATAATCGCGTGCGCATGATCGTCGCCTCCTTCCTCACCAAGAATCTGCTCGTCGACTGGCGCGTGGGCGAGGAGTGGTTCTGGGACACGCTCGTCGACGCCGACCCCGCCAACAATGCGGCGAGCTGGCAGTGGGTCGCCGGCTCTGGTGCCGACGCGGCCCCGTATTTCCGCGTCTTCAACCCGCTGCTGCAGGCGGAGAAGTTCGACCCCGACCAGGAGTACATCCGCCGCTGGGTGCCCGAGCTCGACACCGAGGAGTACCCCGACCCCATCGTCGACCTCAAAGCGTCCCGGGACGAGGCGCTCGCGGCGTACGAGGCGGTGAAGGCCGCGAAGGCCTGAGCGCGACGCACGCTGACGGGCAGCGAGCACGGGTAGGGAATACTCAACGGGATGCCCCACTCCCGATCGCTGACCGTGCCGCCCGTGCTGCTCGCGGTCGTCGCGGTCCTCTCCGTGCAGTTCGGCAACGCGATCGCCGGATCGCTGTTCAGCGTCGTCGGGCCCCTCGGAGCCGCCGCTCTGCGCATGACGCTCGCCGCCGTCATCCTGTGCGCGGTCGTTCGGCCCCGTGTGCGCGGCTGGGATCGCCGCACGTGGGCGAGCGTCGTCGCCCTCGGTGTCGGTCTCGGGGGCATGAATGCGCTCATCTACCTCGCAATCGACCGCATTCCGCTCGGCGTCGCCGTCACGATCGAGCTGCTCGGGCCGCTCGCCGTCGCGATCGCCGGCACGCGACGCTGGCGCGACCTGTCCTGGGTCGTTCTCGCGGCGATCGGCGTGGCCCTGCTCGGGCTCGACGGCGAGGCGCAGCTCGACCTCGTCGGCGCCCTCCTCGCGGCCGCGGCCGCCGTTTTTTGGGCGCTCTACATCGTCGCCTCAGCGCGACTCGGGCCGCGCGCTCGCGGCGTCGACGGACTCGGTGTCGCCATGATCGTCGCCGCCCTGCTGGTGGCCCCCTGGGGAGCGAGCGACGCGGTCGGCGCCGTCGCGGTCGACCCGCTCCTGATGCTCGCCTTCGCCGGCGTCGCAATCATGACCTCCGCGATCCCGTACGCCCTCGAATTCCTGGCCCTCAAGAGGATGCCCACACGCGTGTTCGGCGTGCTCTCGAGCCTCGGCCCCGCCGTGGCAGCGCTCGCCGGGCTCATCGTGCTCGGGCAGGATCTCTCTCCAGCGCAGCTCCTCGCGATCGTCGTCGTCATGGCCGCGTGCGCGGGAGCTGTGGCCTCCAGTCGAACCCGCAGCATGAGAATCTCCTCATCCGCGCCTCCTTCCCCTCTCATCGACAGTGCCCATGATGAAGACATCACCGGGAGGGATTCCGCCTCCTGATTCGCAGAAGAAGGAGCACCTCATGAGCTTGACCCCCAAGAACTGGATCGCCATCAGCGCCGTCTCGGCTCTCGGACTCGCGGGCCTCACGGGAGGCGCTGTCGCGACAGCGAGCACCATGCCGCTCGTCTCGGGCGCCACGAACCTGCAGATTCCCGGGCTCTCCGTGAACGACGACGGTTCGGTCTCGACCGACGACAGCGGCGACCTCTCGTTCGACGTCAACAGCGACAGCATCGTGTCGCCCTCGCCGACGTCGCCCGCGAGCACGCCCTCGCCGACCAGCACGCAGTCGCCCGTGAGCGCGCAGTCGCCCGCATCGCCCCTGAGCCCGGCCTCCGTCTCGGCGCCGAGCCCCGTGAGCGTCGACAGCCCGCCGTCGCCGGCGAGCCCCGCGTCGCCCGCGAGCCCGGCTTCCCCCGCCAGCGCCGACTCACCCGCGAGCCCCGGCTCGGTCGGTTCCTCCGACTAGGGGCGCGCAGCCCGAGCCGCATCGGGGGGCTCGGTCAGCACGTTCACCTGCACCACCCGCACCTCACGCGAGAGGCGGTCGTCCTCCTCGGAGGGCGACCGCCGCGCGTGCTGTGCCCACTCCCGTCACGGTCGCCGCCTCCAGATCGTCGCCCGCCAGCAGACCGTGCAGCAGTCCCGCCGAGAACGCGTCGCCGGCCCCCGTCGGGTCCACCGTCTCCACCGGCTCCACGGGAACCCGCTGCAGCTCACCCCCGCGCCGCGCGATGATGACGCCCTCACCGCCGCTCGTCAGTACGACGGTCGGGGCATGCTCGAGCAGAGCCTCGGCGCACTCCTCCGGGGTAAGCGTCGACCCGTCCGCCGTCGACGCGTCGCCGACGAGCAGCTGCGCCTCCGCCCGGTTCGGCAGCAGGATGTCGACGCCGCGCGTGTCGGCGAGGAACCGCCGAGCCCCGTAGTCGACGAGGAACCCGGCCGAACCCGGGTCGAGCGACACCACGACCCCGCGCTCGTGAGCCCGCCGCACGAGCTGGGCGAACGACTCGGCCTCGAGCGCGTCGAAGAGCGTGTAGCCGGTGAGGTGCAGGTACGCGGCATCGTCGAGCAGAGCATCCGTGACCGCCTCAGGCGACAGCGTCGCGTTCGCACCTCGATCCGTGAGCATCGTGCGGTGCTCCCCCTCGACGACGATGACGATCGTTCCCGTCACCCGGTCGGGGTCCTCGGTCAGGTGCGGTGCGACTCCGGATGCCCGCAGCACGCTCGCGTGCCGCTCGAGATCCCCGGCCCCGACCCGCCCCACGAGGTCGACCGGCGCTCCGAGCCACCCCAGCCAGGCTGCGGTGTTGGATGCGGAGCCGCCGGGCCTGCGCACGATAGCGCTCGTCGTGTCGGTGTCGGCGCGCACGGGTCCGCCCGGCACGACGATGATGTCGTCGATGACGTCGCCCACGACGACGACGCGCGAGCCCGCCACGGTCAGGCGCCGGCCTGTGCCGCCCAGGCGCGCGCGATCTCGCCCGCAACCCGCACGTTGTTGCGCGCGAGGTCGAGGTTGACCTCGAGGCTGCGGCCGCCGGAGAGCTCCACGATCGTGCCGAGCAGGAACGGCGTGACCGCCTTGCCGGTCACCCCCGCGCGCTCGGCGGCCGCGAAGGCCTCGTTGAGCACGCGCTCGTGCTCCTCGCGCTCCCAGGCCTGGTCGGCGGGCACGGGGTTGGCGACGACGATGCCCTGACGGTGGCCGAGCGCATCGTGGGCCACCATCACGGCAGCGACGTCGGCGGGGCTCTCGACCGACCAGTCGAGAGTGAAGGCGCTCTCCCGCAGCCAGAAGCTCGGGAACACGGTCGTGCCGAGGCCGATGACCGGCACGCTGTACGTCTCGAGACGCTCGAGGGTCGCGGCGATGTCGAGCACGCTCTTCACCCCCGCCGAGACGACCGTGATGGGAGTGACCGCGAGCGTCGAGAGGTCGGCAGACTCGTCGAAGGTCTCGCTCGCGCCGCGGTGCACGCCGCCCAGGCCGCCAGTCGCGAAGACGCGGATGCCCGCCATCGCGGCGAGGTGCGCCGTCGCAGCCACCGTCGTCGCACCGCTCGCGTTGCGCGCGGCAAGGATGGGCAGGTCGCGCACGCTCGCCTTCGCTAGATCTTCCTCCGCGATGCGCCGCACGCCGTCGGCATCGAGCCCGATCTGCGGAACGCCGTCGAGCACGGCGATCGTCGCGGGCGTCACGCCCTGATCGCGCAGCAGCTGCTCGAACTCCAGTGCCGCCTCGTGGTTGCGGGGCCGCGGCAGGCCGTGGCTGATGATGGTCGACTCGAGGGCCACGACGGGGCGGCCCGCGGCGAGCGCGGCCTCCACATCGGGAGACAGGTGCAGGAGGGTCACCGGGCAAGGCTAGCCGGTGGCGAGTGGCGGTGTGGCGCGCCCGGAGAGACTCGAACTCCCAACCTTCTGATCCGTAGTCAGAAAGTCGCTACATTTCGCTAGATTGCACGCTCAGCGCTTATGCCCCAGATTCCGCTTGTTTCTGGAAATAGCGAGCCTCGGCTGTCTGATTTGATGCCCTAGAATGGACATCAGATGACAGTCTGGATTGCACGCAGATTGCACGTGCAATCCGATGGAGGAGCAGGGACGATGACCGAGACCCGGAAGTACAAGGCCAACCGCGAAGACTGGGGATCGATCCGCGCCCTCCCTTCCGGTCGATTCCAAGCGAGCTACATCGGCCCCGACGGTGAGCGCCACAAGGCTGCGCTCACCTACTCGACGCGAACAGATGCACGTGCATGGCTCTCCTCGATCCGCACCGACATCCAGCGCGGCAAGTGGAAGAACCCGAAGACGGTCAGTGCCGAGACCTTCGCGGTGTACGCCGAGACCTGGATCTCTCAGCGTTCGAATGCCCAGGGTCAACCCTTGCGCCCGAAGACTGCCACCGAGTACCGGAGGCACGTAGCGAAGGGCCTTTCAGAGTTCGCGGGTGACAAGCTCAGCGCCATCACGCCCGCACGGGTGCGCACCTGGCACGCCAACCGCATTGCGCCGGGAACGAAGACCACAGCAGGAGCAGAGGCGCGGGTCCTGCGCGCGATCTTGAACACGGCAGTGGAGGACGGAATCATCGAGGTGAATCCGGTTCCCTCCAAGCTGACCAAGAGCAAGACCAATAGGACCTTCCGGCCCCCCACACTGGAGGAGCTGGCCGTCCTCTACGATCAGATTGATGACCGGTACAAGCTCGCCGTGCTCATCGCCGCCTATGGCGGCCTGCGCCTCTCTGAGTGGCGCGCTCTCCGCCGCCGCGACATCGCTCTCATTGATGGCCGCTATGTCATCGACGTGCACCGCCAGGCGCAGTATGTGACGGGTCGGGGCTGGATCATCAGCCCCCCGAAGAGTGACCGTGGCATTCGGATGGCAACCCTGCCGACCTGGATCACGGGACCTCTCACGGCGCATCTCAATAGCCGAGTCGGGGCCTTCCCGGACTCTCTCCTATTCGCTCCCAAGGGCCGTTCCGAGTTCATCCACGACAGTGACTTCAACAAGACTTGGAACGCGGCAAGAGACATTGCTGGCGTGCGCCGCCTGGTGCGAGAGCACGACTTGCGCAGCTTCGGTGGCTCCCACCTCATGGGCACCGCAGGTGCCAGCCTCTTCGAAACTCGTGACTTCCTGGGCCACTCCGAGAGCACGGTGACCGAGCGCCACTACATCAAGAAGATCTCCGACCGCGCCGCCGAGCTGGCCGACAAGATGCCCGTACTGCCTCCGGTCATGCCGCCTAACGTCACCAAGCTGCCCGAAACCGGCACCGGGGGCTGACCGCTCGTTTCTGAAAACAGACGACTGCTCATGAATGGACTAGAGTAGACGTAGCGCCCGCGCCATCGCGGGAAGTGCTCGGTATGGTGATCGACCCAACAGATCCAATCGTCCTAACTCGATTGGAACTGCCATGTCCACTGCATCGCCCCAGTACGTGACTATTGCCACCGCCGCCGAGCGTCTCTCGGTCTCTGAGAAGAGCGTGCGCCGCTGGATCTCACAGGGCGAGTTGCCCGCCGTGCGCGTCGCGGGGCGTCTCATCAGAATTCCTGCCGACGCCCTCGCTGACCTCGGTCGCCCGCTCCAGGTCCGCGCGGGTCGGTAAGCCCCTCACACAGCAGCGCGCCCTCCCGTCGGTCAGGATCGGAAGGACGCGCTAGAGGATTGCTATGTCTACAAGCGTACCGGGCGGCGAGCGCCGCCTCACCCTCGGAGAGATGCAGAGCAGCGTTAGGGCTGTAGCTCAGCCCTCTGAATCGACCAGCTCAAATAAGGTACGAGCCAGCGGCTCAGAAAAGGCCAGTTCCCCCCTGGGGACTCCTAGCGATGAAGTGCTCCACCGTGTTGCGAAGATGGCAACACGAGCACGAGGCACAGGACGAAACGACCGCAAGGCGATGCGCTTTCCTCCACTCCGAATCGTTTACGCGAAGCAGCGCGTGAACGCGCAGACAGGCGAAGTTGTTCAGAAGGCTCGAAGCTACTACCTGGATGTCTGGGACTACTTGCAAGCGTGGGGATTCAAAATCTTCAATGACCTCCAGGGCGAGGGATATGACCCTCCGACGCACGAACAGCTCGCGGCTCTGTTCGAGACTCGCATCCGCGAGCGCGGTCGCACATGGAATGCTCACGATGGCAAGGGCCTCGGACTGAAGGACGAGACCGTCGAGACCATGGCCGACCATGCGGCGAGCGCCGCCCTCCGGGACTGGTCGGAGGAATGGATCATCGAACGGCGCGAGGCCGGGCGGAAAGGTGGACTGAACTCCCGGCGTGGCCCCTCCGTCGTCACACCGGAGGCGCTGGAGGCGCTTGCCTCCCTCCCGGACGGCCTCAGGCCAACGCAGCAGGCCGACGCGCTCGGAATGAGCCTCAGCAGCCTCAAACGGCTCCGCAAGCAACTACCCGCACCCGACTCCTCCCAAGTTGCGACGGAGCCGGAGGGGGCAGCTGACGCGTCTTCGTAGGTGGTGCTTTGCGACGGTCGGACGCAAGAAGACGTGATGCTCGTTTTTCGAAACAGCATTCCTGCGGTTCTGGCTCGTTTCAGGAAAAGAACATGGTTGGGGGGTCGTCAAATTTGGGTAGTCCCCGGACTACATTTCGGCGCTCGCCGAAAAGGAGCGCTACTTGACGCGCCGTTCTCGGCCTGGACCATAGAGGGCCGACACGAGCACGCCGATCTCGACATCCAATCCCTCGGCGACGGCAAACCAGGTCGCCAGGGTGCCCCTCGATTCACCGGATTCGAGCTGCACGAGGCTGCGGCGTCCGATGCCGGATCGCTCGGCAAGCTGCTCTAGCGTCAGCCGTCGTTCACGGCGCATCCGCGCCAAGAAGAATCGCAATTCTGCGAAGTCCGGCGTTCGGGGTTCGTCTCGCTCTGGCACACCTCCAGTTGACCGAACCCGCGTCAATGTCACAGCGGCGCGATACGCTCTATAGAGCGTAACTACGCGCTAAGAAGTGCAGAACCGCCCTGGAGGGCGTTCATACCCGTCGTCGAGGACTTCAGAGAGGAACTCGATCCGCGCACTTGCGGACCCTTACGCCGCTAGCCGATACCGGGAGCGCAACTCCCCTTGCACGGTTCACGCGATGTTGCGGACGAAAGGAGTCACCATGCCTGAGCGCTACTACGCCGTCCACCACGACTGGGTTGAGGGCTACGCCTCGCAGGTGCCAGTCGGCATCTACGACGAACACGGCGAAAGCTTCTATCTGCCTGACTTTGCCCAAATGAAATCGCGCGGACATCGCGCCAGCGGGCGACCCGAGGGCCGCTCTTGGGTCAGCCACCTCCAATGGCTCACTGACACCAGTTCGGCGTACAACTCTAACTGGGGCATCGTAGAGGCCGAGTTCTCCCTTCACGAGACCATGGAGGGCATCTGGCGCGGTTTCATCGCCAGCTCGCCCGCTACCGAACCGCTTCGATTCCTCGCAGTGGACTCTGGCGACCCAGAGTCCGAACCCGAACCCGAACCGCAAGTCGCCGCGTTCGAACCTTCTGCGCGCTTCGTGGCAGCAGAATCTTGGTGGATCGCGAGCGAGTTGGTGCGCCGCCACCCCGGACTCGTCGTTCATGAGATGCACCCAGGCGGTGGCATGTACGACGTCTTGTGCCTATTCGATCCGCGCGACGGCGACATGTGGCAGCAAGTCTGCATCATGCTCAATCGCGCAGGACGTATCCAGGTCCATCACCCTCCCGGCTCCGAAACGCGCGACGCGATTGTGACCACCTGGGCTGAATCGCTCGCCGCGAATGACCCGCACGAGCAGATCAAGGCACTCGAAGTCTCTGCACGGCTTGAACACCCCAAGGAGACCCCCACCAGCAGGCCAATCACCCTGACGTACCGGCTCATCGCCACCCTGCTCAACATCACCCTGAAAGCCAAGGAGCGTTGGGACGTACGCAATGAGTTCATTGACTCATCCAGTGACGACGAACAGGAAGTCCTCGGACATATCGACAAGTTCACACCCCTCCGAGAGCACCTTCGTGGTGCCGCTACGCTCGGTCTCCCACACGAACCCGAGTCTCACTGCTGGATCGTGCTTCGAGACGACGAGCCGGTAGCAGCAATCACTGTTGACGGACGCGCCTACACGCGCGACCGCGCTGTCAACCTCCTGCCCGCCTACGAGCGCGCGAAGCGCTCGATCCTCCGCCTGGCCACCGAGACCTTTGGGGATCTGCTCTGATGTCCAATCGAACTCCGCACGGTGACGATTGGCTCAGCGTTCTTGGGGGACTTCTGTTCGCCATCATCGCCTTCGCCTGGGCGCTGCTTCAGCTCGTCTTTCGAGTACTCCAATGGGTCTATCGGCGGATCAAGAATCGGTCATCGGAATAAAGGAATCGCTGACCGAGAGTCAGAGAGAAGATTCTCGGCGCGGCCAGAAAGATCTTCCGCGCTTCTCGCTCTTGGGGCTGATTGCTACGGTGACCTCATGTCACCTTTCCGGTTCGCAACGAGCCTCTTCACCATCGCGGTCGCCGCCACTGCCCTCAGTGGGTGTTCGGCACCCGAGCCTCAGACCACAATCGATTGCAAGTCGGCGTTCAACAATGCTGGAATCGAACAGGCCGCGCTGTACCGGTCACACCCGTTCTATGCCGATGACTTCGTGGAACTTGACCTCGACACGCAAGCGGAGATTCAGGCCGACGAAGAGGCGAAGTGGGCCGAGATAGTTGAACCCATCTATACGGCCTGTGATGGCCCGGAAGACTTCTTCTACTCGGGCGTCTCGATTCCTGCCGTATTCGGCGTGACCAGCTTCGAAGGCCTGGACTTGCGCGAAGAAGCAGGGTTCATCCTTCCGAGCTACTGCGGCGGAAGAGAGGACACCCCCGCGTGCGAGGGATGGGAAGAGTTCCTTGCTGGCATGTGATCCAGCGACTCTCATACTCAATCTCGAAGTAGGCGGTTCGGGACCGAACCCGGATGCCGAAAACGATTGGTTCTGGCTTCGGAAGATCTACGGGTTACTCGCCCAACCGAACTTCTTCCTGGACTGGATCGTCCCGATCTCGACGGTGCTTCTCGCGGTGGCAGCGATCTACCTGGCATATAGGTCGTACCGAGCGTCACGCGATGCGAACGAACAGGCAGCTCAATTCAGAACGGAGGATCGGGCTGAGCGTGATCTCCGATGGCGCAGAACTTTCGCATTGGACTTGCGGGATTGGTACTGGTACGCGAACAACTCAGCCCTACTCGACGAGCAAGGTCGGGAGCAAGAAATGCAGGCCTTCACTGAGTTGGTCCGAGCGTGTGACCTTGCCGGTCAAGACACGGCGAAGCGGCTTGCCCGATGGCTCGCATCGGAAGCAAGATCGAAACGAGACGCGCTAGGAGAGATGACACCGCAGAAGCGCGCACAGGCTATGCACCCTTCCCAGATCGGAATAGGTCGGGCACACCTCGACTTGATCGACAACTGGATCAAAGACCCTTCGCTAGTTGAGCCGATGCTAGATGCGTTTGACGCTGATCGTCGTGCTGAACAAGCGCGACTACTAGAGAATCTCCAGGCGCGTCGAGAGAAGAAATAGCCACGCAACTCTCGAAGACGATGCTGAGGGAAGCGGCACGAGATGATCGCCGTCCCCTCGTGGCGCGTCGTAGTCTTGACAGAGTCGGGAAGCATCGAGGCACCGGACAGTCCAACGAACGCGGCCTGGCTCAGAGAACACTTCCCCGGCCTCGCAGAGTCTTCCTTGCCCGCTGAACAAACAAGATGCTGGAGCCGGAGATAGTAGAGGCTCGCAGGAAGATTCCGGGGTACTGCGACTTCCCGCTCCTCGGTCCGGACGCCGACCGGCCCGCTGGAGTGGAACCCGTGAGACGGTCGGCACGAGGCCCGGCACTGTGCATTGGGGAGATCCGGGGTCGGGCCTCAACCCTTCACAGAGTCAGACATACTCATGCAGGTGTGCAGCCCACGCGAGTACTTCAGTAGGGCCTGGAGCACGGTTACCGAGTAGCCAACGATCTGACTCGTCATCACGCCATCGGTCGTACGTGGGACCGCAGCTCGGGACGCAATCCAACCGGCTGAGTTGAGCAGTCCAACCTGCTTGCCCATGATGTGACCCGCGACCGTATTACGAATCTCGCGCAGCGTCTTGTTGAATGCGTAGTCATCGCGGAACGGCCTTACGTCGGCCCAGTACTGAGTGGAGTCCCGCATAGTGGTGTAACCCACGGTGGTCGCGCACGTCGTTGCTGACGTGAACGCGGTCACCGTGTGATCCTTCGAGAAGTCTCTTACCCCAACTCGAAAGGCATCAAC
>NZ_VIKT02000002.1 GCF_009371975.2 Microcella pacifica | reverse complement strand
CGGCTCCGCGGGTGCGCTGGGCTCCGCGGGTGCGCTGGGCTCGGCCGGCGCGCTGGGCTCGGCCGGCGCGCTGGGCTCGGCCGGCGCGCTGGGCTCCGCCGGGGCGGAGGGCTCCGCGGGAGCGGATGCGGCGGGCGCCGACTCGGCGGGAGCGGAGCCGCCCCCCTCGCCGTCACCGATGCGCACGAGCGCCGTGCCGACCTCGACGGTCTCATCCTCGGCGACGAGGATCTCTTCGACCACGCCCGCGATGGGGGACGGGATCTCGGTGTCGACCTTGTCGGTCGAGACCTCGAGCAGGGGCTCGTCGACCTCGACGCGGTCTCCCACATTCTTCAACCATCGGGTGACCGTGCCCTCGGTGACGCTCTCGCCGAGCGCCGGGAGGTTGACGGATTCGCTCATCAGTAGTTGCTCCTTCGAAGCCTTGAGTGTCTCTAGCCTAGTGACCGGTCTGCGGATCAGGCGCTGTGCAGCGGCTTGCCCGCGAGGGCGAGGAACGCCTCGCCGAGGGCCTCGTTCTGCGTGGGGTGCGCGTGCAGCAGCGGCGCAATGTCTTCGGGGTACGCGTCCCAGTTGACGATGAGCTGCGCCTCGCCGATCTGCTCGCCCACGCGGGCGCCGATCATGTGCACGCCGACGACGGGGCCGTCCTTGACGCGGATGACCTTGATGATGCCCGAGGTCTCGAGAATGTGGCTCTTGCCGTTCCCGGCCAGGTTGTAGTCGTAGCTCGCGATGGCGTCGTCCCCGTGCACCTCCTTGGCCTTCGCCTCGGTGAGGCCGACGGAGGCGACCTCGGGCTCGCTGTACGTGACCTTGGGCACGGTGACGTCGTCGATCACGACGGGCCCCAGCCCTGCGAGCTCCTCCGCCACGAAGATGCCGTGCTGGAAGCCGCGGTGCGCGAGCTGCAGCCCCGGAACGATGTCGCCGACCGCGTACAGGCCCGGGATGCTCGTCTCGAGTCGCTCGTTGGTGAGCACGAAGCCGCGATCCATCTCGACGCCGACCTCCTCGAAGCCGAGGCCTGCCGTCGAGGGGCCGCGACCGACGGCCACGAGCAGGATGTCTGCCTCGATCGTCGTGCCGTCGTCGAGGGTCACGACGACGCCGTTGTCATCCTGCGTCACACCCTGGAATCGCTTGCCGAGCGTGAACTCGATGCCGCGCTTGCGGTAGGCGCGCTCGAAGAGCTTGGAGATCGCCTCGTCCTCCATCGGCACGAGGTGCGGCAGCGCCTCGATGATGTGCACCTCGGCGCCGAACGAGCGCCACACGCTCGAGAACTCGACACCGATGACGCCGCCGCCGAGGACGGCGACCTTCTTCGGCACGTGGTCGAGCTGCAGGGCCTGCTCGGAGGTGATGACGCGCCCGCCGATCTCGAGGCCGGGCAGCGTGCGGGAGTAGGAGCC
The DNA here is from genome assembly GCF_009371975.2 of Microcella pacifica. Classification (GTDB taxonomy): domain Bacteria; phylum Actinomycetota; class Actinomycetes; order Actinomycetales; family Microbacteriaceae; genus Microcella; species Microcella pacifica. The sequence goes on along the minus strand of NZ_VIKT02000002.1, from coordinate 216,346 downwards.
GGTCGCGAGGATGACGTTCTTGCCCGTGATCGTGTCGTCGCCGACCTGCACCGTGGTGGGGGAGGTCAGTCGACCCTCGCCCTCGATGGTCGTGATGCCGCGCGCCTTGATCAGGCCCTGGAGGCCCCTGTGCTTGCTCGACACGATCGATTCGCGGTACTTCGTGACGCCCGGAATGTCGATGCCCTCGAGGGTGGCCTTCACGCCGAATGTCTCCGAGTCTCGCGCCGCGTCGGCAATCTCGGCCGCGTGCAGCAGCGCCTTGGTCGGAATGCATCCGACGTGCAGGCACGTGCCGCCCACCTTGTTCTTCTCGATGAGGCCGACGCTCATGCCGAGCTGGCTGGCGCGCAGCGCGGCGGCGTAGCCTCCGCTTCCGGCTCCGAGGACGACAAGGTCAAAATTCTGGTCCGACACCGGCAGGTACTCCCTCAATGATCAGGATTCTCGTGCGGGGGCCGACGAAAGAGTGTCGAGCGCCGGCCCGAGGCTGCGGGCGCAACTGTCGCGCCCGGGTGTCGAGCCTACTACTTGGCGGCGTAGGACTCTGCGAGCGCGATCAGCAGACGCACGGCTACGCCCGACGGCCCCTTGGGCGTGTAGCCGTAGGCGCCGGAGCCGTTGTTGGCGGCGCCCGCGATGTCGAGGTGGGCCCACGGGATGACCGGCGCACCCTCCTCGTCACTCGCGCGACCGACGAACTCGCGCAGGAACACCCCCGCCAGGAGCATGCCCGCGGCCGTGTTGCCCGGTTTCGCGTTGGCGATGTCGGCAACCTCGGTCGCGAGGAGCGGCCGCAGCTCCGTCGGCAGCGGCATGGGCCAGACGAGCTCGCCCGTCGCGCTCGCGGCGCGCTGGACGCGCTCGATGAGCGTGTCGTCACCCATGACTCCCGCGTAGCGCTCCCCGAGGGCGACACGGGCGGCGCCCGTGAGCGTCGCGACGTCGATGATGGCGTCGGGGTGCTCCTCGCTCGCGCGCACGATGCCGTCAGCGAGCACGAGACGACCCTCCGCATCGGTGTTGAGCACCTCGACGGTCTTGCCTCCCCGCATCGTGAGCACGTCGTTCGGGCGGATCGCCGTCGACGACGGAAGGTTCTCGGCGAGGCACAGCCAGGCAGTCATGCGCAGGGGCACGCCGAGGCGTGCGGCGGCGATGATCGTGGCGAGCACCGTCGCGGCCCCCGTCATGTCGTACTTCATGCCCACCATCGAGGCGGCCGGCTTGAGCGACAGTCCGCCCGAGTCGAAGGTGATGCCCTTGCCGACGAGGGCGAGGTGCGGGGCATCCTCACCGGCGCGATAGCGCACCGCGAGCAGTCTCGGGGGCCGGGACGAGCCCTGCCCGACGCCGAGGATGCCGCCGTAGCCCCCCTCGCGCAGCTCGTCGACGCCCCATTCCTCGAGCTCGAGGTCGAGACCGGCGGTGAGCTCACGGGCGCGCTCCACGAAGCTCGCCGGGTAGAGGTCGTTCGGCGGCTGGTTGACGAGATCACGCACGATCGTCACGGCCTCCGAGGTGATGGCGGCGCGCTCGGCGGCCTCGTGCGCTCCCGGAACGCTCGTGACGACCGTGACCTCGGTGAGGGCCGACGCGAGGGGCGCCGCCGTTCGGGCGACGTACTTGTATCCGCCGAGAGCAGCACCCTCGAGCACCGCCTGGGCGTCGTCGAGGGTCTCGGTGGGCAGGGCGAACGCGAGACGGGCGGCATCGCTCGCGGCGCGCGCGGCCGAGCCGGCGGCGGACCGCAGAGAGTCGGCGGTGGCGGCGGTGGTGCCGAGCCCGACGAGCAGCACGCTGCGGGCCGAGACACCCTCCGGAGAGGCGAGGCGCTGTGTCGTGTCCACGGCACCCGTGACTCCGACCGCGGTCAGATCCTCCGTGCTCAGAGTCGCATCGCCGAGGGGCGACTCGCCCGCGAGGCGGGGGCCGTCGGCGGTGGCGTGCACCCCCACCACGAGCACGTCGGCGTCGAGGTCGGCGGGGGAGAGGTCGGTCGTGGAGAGCGTGGGGGAGGGCATCCGGCCATGGTATCGACGCCGCCGGGCCTCGCCTGGACGCGGCGGACGGGGTGTTCGCTCAGGGCGCTCGCCCCTGGTGCCGGGCGTTCAGGGCGCCGCCCTACCATGGAGGCATGCGATCGCCGGACGAGCTCTACACCGTCATCCTGCGGGAGGACGAGGTGCCTGCCGGGCTGCCACTTGTCGTGGGGCTCACCGGCTTCGCGGACGCCGGCGGTGCCGTGGGTCAAGTCTCCGAGTACCTCGTCGACGAGCTGAGTCATCGGGACGTCGTCGTGTTCGACAACGACGAGCTACTCGACTATCGCGCCAGGCGCCCCGTGCTGTTCTTCGACGAGACCCGGCTGACCGAGTTTCGCAAGCCCTCGCTCGCCCTGCGGCTGGCACAGGACGATGTCGGCTCGCCCTTCCTCCTCCTCACCGGCTACGAGCCCGACTTCCAGTGGGAGCGGTTCACGCAGGCGGTCGAGCAGCTCATCGCGCGCTACGGGATCGCGTCGACGACCTGGGTGCACGCGATCCCCATGCCCGTGCCGCACACCCGGCCCATCGGCGTGACGGTCAGCGGCAATCGGGAGGATCTCATCGAGACCCTCTCGGTGTGGCGCCCGCGCACGCAGGTGCCCGGCAACGCCCTGCACCTGCTCGAGTACCGGCTCACCGAGAGCGACCACCCGCTCGCCGGGTTCGTCCTCCTCGTGCCGCACTACCTGGCTGACACCGAGTTCCCCTCGGCAGCGGTGACGGCGCTCGAGAGCATCACGGCCGCCACCGGCCTTCTCTTCCCGACCGATCAGCTGCGGGAGGACGGGCGCGAGTTCCTCGCCAAGATCGAGGGGCAGGTGGAGGGCAACGCCGAGCTCGCGCGCATGGTCGGCACGCTCGAGGAGCGCCACGACAGCTACATGGAGGACAACCCGCTGCGGTCGCCGCTCATGGACGAGGACGGCGAACTGCCGACCGCCGACTCCATCGCGGCCGAGCTCGAGAAGTTCCTCGCATTCCGTCGCGGCAGCGACGACGACCGCAGCGACCGCTGACGCGCTCGCGCCGAACGAGGGCATGATTCGCCGACCCTAGGCTGTCGGTGTGGATTCCCGCCGCGCGATCGTCGTCCTCGCCATCGCGTGCGTCGCCTACGTCGTCGCGATCCTCCAGCGCACCTCCCTGGGGGTCGTGGGCGTCGACGCCACGACCCGGTTCTCGATCGACGCGACCGCCCTCTCCTCTCTCGCCGTCCTACAGCTCGGTGTCTACGCATCCCTCCAGATTCCGGTCGGCGTGCTCATCGATCGTTTCGGCCCGCGTGTGCTCATCGCGGCGGGGGCTCTGTCGATGGCGCTCGGGCAAGCCGCAGTGGGGCTCGCCAGCGAGCTGGGGGTAGCGATCGTCGGCCGCGTGCTCGTCGGTGCCGGCGATGCGATGACCTTCCTCTCTGTGCTCCGCCTGCTCGGCGCCTGGTTCTCACCGCGCCGGCTCCCACAGCTGCAGCAGTGGGTCGGAACCCTCGGGCAGTCGGGCCAGTTGCTCTCGGCCATCCCCTTCGCAGGTCTCCTCGGGGTCGCCGGCTGGACCACCGCCTTCCTCTCGGTGGCCTCGCTCTCGCTCCTCGCCTGCCTGCTCGTGGTCGCGGCGGTGCGCGACGCGCCGACCGACCATGTGGACGAACGCGCGCTCACACTGCGCATCGCGCTCGCCCGTCTCAAGGAGGCCCTGCGCAGGCCGGGCACACGGTTGGGCTTCTGGGCGCATGCGGTCACACAGTCGTCGCCCACGATGTTCGTGCTCCTGTGGGGTTACCCGTTCCTCTCGGTCGGGCTCGGCTACAGCCGCGAACTCACCGGCGCGCTTCTGGGTCTCATCGTCGTCGCGGGGGCCCTTACGGGGCCCGTGATCGGACTGCTCTCGGCGCGATACCCGTTGCGCCGGTCGAGCATCGTGCTCGGCATCGTCACCATCACCGCGATCGCCTGGGCGGCGCTGCTGCTGCCGGGCGACCCGCCGTCTCTGCCCGCGGTCGTCGTCTTCCTCACGATTCTTGCCGTGGGGGGCCCCGGCTCGCTGATCGGCTTCGACTTCGCGCGCACCTTCAATCCTTCGGCGAGTCACGGCGCCGCCACGGGCTTCGTGAACGTCGGAGGGTTCGTGACGACCGTCGTGCTCGTGCTCGTGGTCGGGCTCGCCCTCGACGCCGTGAGCGGCGGCACGACCCCGGCCGAGCTGTACGCCTGGCAGAACTGGCGCGTCGCGTTCGCCCTGCAGTGCCCGGTCATCGGGCTCGCCGTCGTGGGACTGATCGTGGCGCGGCGACGGACGCGGCGCAGGCTCGTCGAAGAGGAGGGAATCGCGGTCGCCCCGCTGTGGACGGCACTCGTCGCGAACTGGCGCCGGCGTCGCGGCCACGGGCGCGGCTGAGCGCCCGGTGGTCGGGTCGGGCCCCGGCGCGTGCAATAATGAGTCCTCACGACCCAGTCGGTCGACGAATCATCCAGAAGCCCTGAGCTTCTCGAGCAGTTCGCGACTTGACATGGGTCGTTGTACTGCCCGGAGAACGCGGAAAGAAGGGGCCCATGGCTACCCGAACAACCACCACGCCCGCGAAGAAGAAGGCCGCCTCGTCGTCTGACGACGCGAAGACGACGACCACCGCGACGAAGGCTGCCGCCACGAAGGCGCCTGCGAAGAAGGCACCGGCCCAGAAGGCACCGGCCCAGAAGACTGCCGCTCCCTCGAGCACCGCCACGAAGTCGACCGCGACGAAGACCTCTGCCACGAAGACCTCTGCTAAGAAGCCCCAGGCCAAGTCCACCGCGAGCAAGTCCACTGCGAGCAAGACGCCCACGACCAAGACCGCATCCGCGGCCGCCGAGAAGCCTGCCGCGTCGAAGGCGGCCGGCACGTCGACCACCAAGCCTTCGCGCGCCAAGAAGGCGTCGTCGGCCGCGGGCTCCTCGGCGAGCTCGGATGACGACGAGGATGAGACATCGACGGCTGTCGTGACAGACGCCACGGATGCTCCCGAGAGCGCGGAGGACGCCGACGACGGCGCGGACGACGACGGCGACAAGGCCGCCGCGGGTCCCCTGCCGACCGGCGCGATCGTGCTTAGCAACACGGAGGACGACGAGGTGCCGGTCTACTCGACGACCATCACAGGTGCCACCGCAGACCCCGTCAAGGACTACCTCAAGCAGATCGGCAAGGTTCCCCTCCTCAACGCTGCAGAGGAGGTCGAGCTCGCGATGCGCATCGAGGCCGGTCTCTTCGCCGAGGAGAAGCTCTCCTCCATGACGGAGAAGGAGAAGCGGACGACGGCGGGGCGCGACCTCGCCTGGGTCGCGCGGGACGGCCAGCGGGCCAAGAACCACCTGCTGGGCGCCAACCTCCGCCTCGTCGTCTCCCTCGCCAAGCGCTACACCGGCCGCGGCATGCAGTTCCTGGATCTCATCCAGGAGGGCAACCTGGGCCTCATCCGCGCCGTCGAGAAGTTCGACTACACCAAGGGCTTCAAGTTCTCGACCTATGCGACGTGGTGGATCCGCCAGGCGATCACGCGCGCGATGGCCGACCAGGCACGCACTATCCGCATCCCCGTCCACATGGTCGAGGTCATCAACAAGCTCGCGCGGGTTCAGCGCCAGATGCTGCAGGATCTCGGCCGGGAACCCACCCCGGAGGAGTTGAGCCGAGAGCTCGACATGACTCCCGAGAAGGTCATCGAGGTGCAGAAGTACGGCCGCGAGCCGATCTCGCTGCACACACCGCTCGGTGAGGATGGCGACAGCGAGTTCGGTGACCTCATCGAGGACACCGAGGCGGTCGTGCCGGCCGACGCCGTGGGTTTCACCATGCTGCAGAAGCAGCTCGAGAGCCTCCTCGACTCCCTCTCGGAGCGCGAGGCCGGAGTCATCCGCATGCGCTTCGGGCTCGGCGACGGCATGCCGAAGACGCTCGACCAGATAGGGGATACCTTCGGCGTGACGCGCGAGCGCATTCGCCAGATAGAGTCCAAGACCATGGCGAAGCTGCGCCACCCCTCGCGCTCGCAGGCTCTGCGCGACTACCTCGAATAGGAAGCTCCACTCCATGTCAGGGGAACCCAACGAGGGCAAGGCGCTCGACGTCGACGTCGCCGGGCAGCGCGTGCGGCGCATCCCGATCAAGACGCACGTCGTGACGACGGAGGACGACATCATCGATGTCGTCACGCGCTATGCGAGCCCGGTGATCGAGCCGGGCGACCTTCTCTTCGTCACCGAGAAGATTGTGGCCATCTCGCAGGGTCGTTCCTATGCAGTCGACGCCATCGAGGCGCGCCCCCTTGCTCGGTGGCTCTCGCGCCGCGTGACGAAGACCTCGCACGGCATCGGCCTCGGTATCCCCGAGACCATGGAGATGGCCCTGCGCGAGTGCGGCACGCCGCGCATCGTCTTCGCCGCTGGCGTCGCCGCCATCACGAAGGCCGTCGGTCGGCGGGGAGACTTCTACCGCATCGCGGGGCCCAAGGCGCGCGGCATCGACGGCCCCACCTCGGGCACGATCCCTCCCTACAACACGCAGGTCGTGCTCGTGCCGGAGAAGCCCCGCCAGGTCGCCCGCGACCTGCAGGCGGCGCTCGCGAGCGTCGCGGCGGTGGATGTCGCCGTCGTCGACATCAACGACTTCGGCGGCAACATTCTCGGATCGACCCTCGACATGGCAGGGGAGCGGCGTCTCGTGAGCATCCTCGCCGACAACCCCCTGGGTCAGGGGCACCAGAGCACGCCCCTCGGCGTCGTCCGTCTCGTCGAGGCCGAGTAGCAGCGCGTCGGCCTAGAAGCCGATCGCCTCGCGGTACACCGGCAGCAGGCCCGTGCGCACGCCTGTCGCAGTCGGCTTGAGTTGGAAGACGCCCGTGTTGTAGTTGCCCTCCACGACGACGGGCCCCTCCGGCGTGATCGCGATGTCCCAGCCGACGTAGGGGATCTCCGGCACCTCGCGCGCGAGGGAGTCGGCAAGCCGCCCGACAGCCTCCCACTGGGGAACCTGGAAGCCGAGGATCGAGGCCCCCGTGAGGGGATGCACGCTGAAGACCCCGCCGAACTCGTCGAACGCGGGGTGCCGGGCGACGCCCTCGTCGTCGAGGATCGTGTACATGCCGCCGCCGCTGAAGTTGTCGACGTCGCCGCCGTTGCCCATCTTGAGCACCCGCACGAGAGTGCGCACCTCGTCGCCGTCGCGGAAGGTCACGATCCGCAGCGTGTTGACGCTCGTGGGGCAGAGCCGGGCCATCTCAGGGTCCTGCGTCAGGAACTCCTCGAGGAGGAACTGACGCCGCTCGAGGCGTGCTCGGCGAAACTCCGCGGGGTCGGAGAGGGCGGCAGCCGACTCGAAGGACTCCACGCCATCGCCGCCCAGGCTGTCGGGAACCTTCGCCATGACGCGGTCGTGAGATCGGAGGAACGCCTCGAGCGCGTCATCGCTCGCCGTTCGCAGGTCGAGCCACGCCCGGCCGATGTAGTCGGCGAAGCGGGCGTTGAAGAGCGACTTGTCGCTGAACTGCCGTCGGTGTTCGACCGCGTTGAGCTTCTGCGCGAGGTGGTTCGACTTCGGGTGCGTCATGAACGTGCGCCGCTCGCGCCGGTTCAGCGCGTGGAAGTCCCAGTCGAAGTAGTCCTGGAAGGCCGCCTCGTGCCGAACCGCGCACCACAGCATGTCGAGCGCGATGATCGGACGAGCGCGCCCTGTACTGCGGGAGAGTTGTTCCGAGAGTGTCGCGAGCTTGCTGGATCGCACCGCCCGCGCCCTCGCCGCCAGGTAGCGCGCACGGCGCGCCATCCCGAGGGATGCCGCCACTCAGGCGTCGTTCTCGTCGTGCAGCCGGCTCGACTCGTCGTGCCAGGCCAGGGCGGAGCCGACGAGCTTCTCCTTGAAGCGCGAGGCGTGGTGAGCGCAGAACAGCAGCTCTCCCGTCGCCAGGGTCACGCGCACGTACGCCTGCGCCCCGCAGCTATCGCAGCGGTCGAGCCCCGTCAGGGGTGCGGTCGACGCGAGGTTCGGGCTCTCGGTGGTGATCTGCGTCATGGTGTGCCTCGTGCCTTCCCTCATCAAGTCGAGTCGTTTCTCATCGGATCGCTCGGTTGCTCGGACGATCCTCGAGTCGGTCGATGCTCCATTGCACCACACGCATGCCTGCACCTCGTGACAATGCGCTCCCATTTCGCTGAACGCGAAGACGCAAGGGGTCGGGCGTGCGCTCGAGCGGTGTGGCGACGGGCCCGCCCAGGGTGTGCCGAATAGGCTGACGGCGGTCGCGGCAGTCCTGCTCGACCGACCGTGTTTCCAGCAACGATCTCGCGAGGCGCTATCCGTGGCCAGTTCCGACTACTCCGCTCGTCATCTCTCCGTGCTCGAGGGCCTCGAAGCGGTCCGCAAGCGCCCGGGCATGTACATCGGCTCCACCGACTCCCGCGGTCTCATGCACTGCCTGTGGGAGATCATCGACAACTCGGTCGACGAGGCGCTCGGCGGCCACGGGTCGACGATCGACCTCGTGCTGCACCCTGACGGCAGCGTGGAGGTGCGCGACAAGGCGCGCGGCATCCCCGTCGACATCGAGCCGCGCACGGGGCTGAGCGGCGTCGAGGTCGTCTTCACCAAGCTGCACGCCGGCGGCAAGTTCGGCGGGGGATCGTACGCCGCATCCGGTGGCCTGCACGGGGTGGGTGCCTCCGTCGTCAACGCGCTCTCGGAGCGGCTCGACGTCGAGGTCGATCGTGACGGCAAGACGTGGGCGATGTCGTTCCACCGCGGCGAGCCGGGCGTGTTCGACGACGGGCCGGATGGGCCGCGCCCCGACGCCCCGTTCAGCCCCTTCGTCTCCGGCAGCGAGCTGCGCGTGGCGGGCAAGGTCGCGAAGAGCGTGACCGGCACGCGCATCCGCTACTGGGCCGACCCGCAGATCTTCACGAAGGGCGCCGACTTCCTGACCGAGGAGCTCATGTCGCGCGTGCGGCAGACGGCGTTCCTCGTGCCCGGCATCACGCTCACCGTGCGCGACGAGCGCCCGGAGGAGCCGGTCACCGAGTCCTTCCACTTCTCGGGAGGCATCAGCGAGTACGCCGACTACCTCGCTCCGGATGCTGCGCTCACCGACACCTGGCGCATCACCGGCAGCGGCACCTTCACCGAGACGGTGCCCGTGCTCGACTCGATGGGGCACATGACGCCGACCGAGCTCGAGCGCGAGTGCGTCGTCGACATCGCGTTGCGCTGGGGTACGGGCTACGACACGACCTTCCGCAGCTTCGTCAACATCATCGCGACGCCCAAGGGCGGCAGCCACCAGCTCGGCTTCGAGCAGGGCCTGCTGAAGTTCCTGCGGGCCGAGGTCGAGAAGAACGCGCGCCGCCTCAAGGCGGGCAACGACAAGCTCGAGAAGGACGACATCCTCGCCGGCCTGACGGCGGTTCTCACCGTCCGGATTCCCGAACCGCAGTTCGAGGGTCAGACCAAGGAGGTGCTCGGCACTCCCGCTGCGCGCGCGATCGTTGCGAAGGTCGTCACCGAGTCGCTCGCGGAGCGCTTCCGCTCGAGCAAGCGAGACGACAAGGCCCAGACGGGCCTCGTGCTCGAGAAGGTCGTCTCCGAGATGAAGAGCCGCATCTCGGCTCGAGCGCACAAGGAGACCCAGCGTCGCAAGAACGCGCTCGAGAACTCGTCGCTGCCGGCGAAGCTCGTCGACTGCCGCTCGAGCGACGTCGAGCAGAGCGAGCTGTTCATCGTTGAGGGCGACAGCGCGCTCGGTACTGCGAAGCTCGGTCGCGACAGCGAGTTCCAGGCGCTGCTGCCGATTCGCGGCAAGATCCTCAACGTGCAGAAGGCCTCGGTGAGTGACATGCTCTCCAACGCCGAGTGCGCGTCGATCATCCAGGTCATCGGCGCGGGATCGGGCCGCACCTTCGACCTCGCCTCGGCGCGCTACGGCAAAGTCATCATCATGGCCGACGCCGACGTCGACGGCGCCCACATCCGCACCCTCCTGCTCACGCTCTTCTTCCGCTACATGCGGCCCATGATCGACGAGGGGCGGGTCTTCTCGGCCGTGCCCCCGCTGCACCGCGTCGTCGTCATGAACCCCGGCTCCAAGCCGAATGAGACGGTCTACACCTACAGCGAGAAGGAGCTCGACGGCGTGCTCGCGGCTCTCAAGAAGGCCGGCAAGCGCTACCAGGATCCGATCCAGCGCTACAAGGGCCTCGGCGAGATGGATGCCGATCAGCTCGCCGACACGACCATGAGCCGGGCCCACCGCACACTGCGCCGCGTGCGCGTGACCGACGCCGAGGCGGCCTCGCGCATGTTCGAGCTGCTCATGGGCAACGAGGTGGCCCCGCGCAAGGACTTCATCATCGCCGGGCAGGGTCTCGACCGCGACCGCATCGACGTCTAACCGCGAGTACCCGCGGCGCGCTCGGCCCGAGCCGGGCATCCAGGCCCCGTGTGCCCCGCGCGCGCGGGACCTCCACAATTCAGGAGACCGCGGTCACGAAGCGCTGCGACACGCCCGAGACGGCATGCTGAGGCGCGCCCTACGCGCGCGACTCCTGAATTGTGGAGATCGGGATGCTCGGCTCGAGTCAGACCGTCGACCCTGCCGCGGGGCTAGGAGGCGGGGGAGCCGATCGAGCCGATGACCGCGTCGAGCGGGGTGCCCGAGCCGTCCCGGCGCGAGCCGCCCTCGGGCAGGGCGCGCTGGCTGCCGTCGGACCCTACGGCGAGCGGGTCGGTGCCGACCCAGGCGAGGTGCAGGGCATCCTCACCCTTGAGGAAGGCGTGGCAGCGCACGCCACCGGTGGCGCGACCCTTGCCGGGGAACTCGGCGAAGGTCGAGACCTTGGCGCGGCCCGGGTCGGTGCCGTCGATGGTCTGGGTGGATCCGCTGATGGTGACGACCTGCGCCTCGGCGGGGTCGATCGCACCGAAGAACAGCACGCGCGCGCCGTCGCCGAGCTTCATGCCCGTCATGCCGCCCGCGGAGGCGCCCTGGGGCCGCACGTTCGAGGCGCCGAAGTGCAGCAGCTGCGCGGCCGAGGAGACGAACACGAGTTCGGCGGCGTCATCGGCGGGCGCGGCGCCCACGATCTGATCGCCGGGCTTGAGGGCGATGACCTCACCCTCGGGACGACTGGGAAGCGAGCCGGGGGAGAGTCGCTTGACGATGCCGTCTCGCGTGCCGAGCGCGAGCGGTGCGGAGTGGGCGGGGTCTGCAATCGCGACGACGCGTTCCTTCGCATCGGTGAGCCCCACGTAATCCCGCAGCTTCGCCCCCGCGGCGAGCTGCACCGAATTCGGGGGCACGCTCGGCAGGTCGACGGGGGTGAAGCGCACGAAGCGACCTCGGTTCGTGACGGCGATGAGCTCACCGCGCGTCGTCGACTCCACCGCGCTCAGCAGTGCGTCGTGCTTGCTGCGACGCGTCGGGCGCGTGAGGACGGCTCCATCGCTGAGCTCGACGCGCACCGCGCGCCCCGTGGTCGAGAGCAGTACGCGACAGGGGGAATCCTCGATCTCGAGCGCGGGCGCGGCGGCGCGCCCGCGGGGCGTTGCGACCGAGGGGGCGGCCTCGGTGAGCATCGTACGCCGGGGCGTGCCGAAGCGCTCGGCGGTCGCGTCGAGCTCCTCGCCCACGACCGCACGCACGCGGGCGGGGTCGGCGAGCAGCGACTCGAGCTCGGCGATCTCGGCGCGCAGCTGGTCGCGCTCGGCTTCGAGCTCGATGCGGCTGAACTTGGTGAGGCGCCGCAGCCGCAGCTCCAGGATGTACTCGCTCTGCACCTGCGAGAGGTCGAACACCTCCATGAGGCGCGTGCGGGCGGTGTCGGCGTCGTCGGACGAGCGGATGACCTGGATGACCTCGTCGATGTCGAGGATCGCGATGAGCAGGCCCTCCACGAGGTGCAGGCGCTCGCGTCGCCGGTCGAGCCGGTAGCGGCTGCGCCGCGTGACGACCTCGATGCGGTGGTCGACGTAGACCTGCAGGAGCTCCTTGAGCCCGAGTGTCTTCGGCGACCCGTCGACGAGGGCGACGGCGTTGATCGAGAAGCCGTCCTCGAGCGGGGTGTAGCGGTAGAGCTGCTCGAGCACGGCCTGGGGGCTGAATCCCGTCTTGATGCCGATGACGAGCCGCATGCCGTTGCGCCGGTCGGTGAGATCGGTGACATCGCTGATGCCGGCGAGCTTCTTCGATTGCACGCCGTCCTTGATCTTCTCGATGACCTTCTCCGGTCCGACAAGATAGGGCAGCTCGGTCACGACGATGCCGGTCTTGCGTGCCGTCACCGGTTCGATGGAAACTTTCGCGCGCGTCTTGAAGCTGCCCCGGCCTGTGGCGTAGGCATCGCGCACGCCGTCGAGGCCGAGGATCGTGCCCCCCGTCGGCAAGTCGGGCCCGGGAACGAACGCCATGAGGTCGTCGAGACTCGCGTCAGGGTTTTCGAGCAAGTGGTGCGCGGCAGCGGAGACCTCGATGAGGTTGTGCGGCACCATGTTGGTCGCCATGCCGACGGCGATGCCGCTCGCGCCGTTGACGAGCAGATTGGGGAATGCGGCGGGCAGCACGGCCGGCTGGGTGAGCTGGTTGTCGTAGTTGGGCACGAAGTCGACGACGTCCTCGTCGAGGCTGTCGACCATCGCGAGGGCTTCCGCGCGCAGCCGCGCCTCGGTGTAGCGCGCGGCCGCGGGACCGTCGTCGAGGGAGCCGAAGTTGCCGTGGCCGTCGACGAAGGGCACGCGCATCGTGAAGTCCTGCGCGAGTCGCACGAGGGCGTCGTAGATGGCGGTATCGCCGTGCGGGTGCAGCTTGCCCATGACCTCGCCGACGACGCGCGCCGACTTCACATGACCGCGGTCGGGACGCAGGCCCATCTCGGCCATCTGGTAGAGGATGCGCCGCTGCACGGGCTTGAGCCCGTCGCGGGCATCGGGCAGGGCGCGCGAGTAGATGACGCTGTACGCGTACTCGAGGAACGAGCCCTGCATCTCGTCGGCGAGCTCGATGTCGTCGATGCGTTCGCCGTCGGGGAGGGGCTCGATCCCGCTCGGAAGGGTGGGGGATGGCGGAGTCATAGGATGGCGCCCATGCTACCGGCGCCTCGCTCCGATGCGGCGTCACTCGCCGACGTGTTGTCGGGTGCTCTCGCCTCGCTCTCGGCGCAGCCCTCGCGGCTGGCCCTGCCCGCGGTGCGCTCCGCCGCAGTGCTGCTCGCCGATGGCCTCGGGATGTCGGCGCTGCGTGCGCGCGCCGGTCACGCCCGGCGCCTCCTGGCCGCGATACCCGCCCGCGGGGGAGCGATCGATGCGGGCTTCCCCACGACGACGGCGTCCGCGCTCGCCTCGCTCACGACGGGCCTCGCCTCGGGCCAGCACGGCATGGTGGGCTACACCGTCCGAGATCCGCAGCGCGACGGCGTCGTGCAGCAGCTCGGCACGTGGCCCGCCGATCTCGACCCCCTGCAGTGGCAGCCGCACGCGACGCTCTTCGAGTCGGCCCGGGCGGCGGGCATCGATGCCGTCGTGGTGGCCGCCTCCCGCTACCGGGATACCGCGTTCACCGACGCCGTTCTGCGCGGCGCGCGGTTCGTCATCGCGCCGACGATCGCCGAGCGCGTCGAGGCGACGGTCGACCTGCTGGGCGGCGCTGATCCCACGCTCGTCTACACCTACGTGCCCGAGCTCGACATGGCCGGTCACGCCTCCGGGGCCGAGTCGACCGCGTGGCTCTCGGCTCTCGAACAGCTCGATGCGGCTCTGGATGCTCTGACACGTCTTCCTCGCGGCACAGGCGCCCTGCTCACCGCCGACCACGGGATGATCGACGTGCCCCCTCACGCGAGGCTCGTCGTACCCGGGGGGAGCGAGCTCTGGCGCGGAGTGCGCCATGTCGCAGGGGAGCCGCGATGCCTGCAGCTGCACGTCGAGTCTGCGGACGAGCTGGCCGGGGTGCTCGAGCGTTGGCGCGCCGCCGAGAGCGCGCGCGCCTGGGTCGTGTCACGCGAGGAGGCGATCGCCGCCGGATGGTTCGGCGGACTCGTCGATGATCGGGTGCTCCCGCGGATCGGCGACGTCCTCATCGCTGCTCGCGCGCGCGTCGCGTACTACGACGAGCGGCTGGCGACGCCGCGCTCGCTCGCCATGGTGGGGCAGCACGGTTCGCTGTCTCCCGAAGAGCTGCGCATCCCGCTCGCTCGCTGGGGCGCATTCGCGACCTGAAGGTGCGAGCGCGGCCTCGCGCCGCGGCGGTTCAGGCGGGGTCGTCGTCCGGGCGTGCCCCGAAGACGATCTCGTCCCAGCTGGGCATCGCGGCCCGGCCGCGCCGCCCGGCGGTCTTCCTCGCCTCCGGTGCCGCGTCTTCGGTCGCATCGGAGTGCTCTGCGGGTTCTGCCTGAGCTGAAGCGGGGCTCTCGACGGGCGCCGCAGTCTCCTCCGGCGGGTCGTCGAGGGGGATGTCGACGATCCTGATCGACCCGGTGGAGGGGTGTGCGGCGCGCGCGGACTCGCGATCCTCGTCCGGTGTGTGCGCCGACTCCCGCTCGCCTCGGCGCTTGCGCAGCGCCTCGAGAAGGTCGGCGGTCTGGTTCATCGGTGCCTCGGAGTCGTTCTGCGCGGACGATCGCGGGTCGGGTGCGCCGATGCGGGGCGGCGTCTCGTCAGCGTCCGGGTCGTCATCGAACTCGAAGGCACCACTATCGAAGCGCGAGCTCGTCACGCGGTCGTCTGCGGGCACCGCGCGCAGTCGCGGAACCACGCTCGCGGGCGCGTCTCCCTGCTGCGAGAGGGAGTGCGCCTCGTGGTTGGCGGGGGCGAGCGACCCCTTCTTCGGGTCGAAGGTCCACTGCGCCTCACGAGCGACGTCGTCATCGACGAAGCTCACAGCCAGGGTCCACTGACCCGCGCGCTTCGCCGTCGTCCACCGCACGTCCCGCGCAGAGAGCTCGGCCAGCCGCTCGTCGATGACGGCGCCGAAGGTCTGCAGTGCCCCGGTCTCACCCTCGGCGGCGACCGCGACCGTGATGCCGCGGGCGGACGCGATCACGTACTCGCGCTCGGCCAGTACAGGGCCCTCGAATCGCTCGATGTACTCGAGAGGCTCCCCGGTCGCCGCGGCGACCTCGGTCGCCGACTGCCCTGCCCGGATCGCCGCCTGGATGTCCTTCGGCCCGACGCGATGCGCCGATGCGCCGGAGGGGCGATGCTGGCGCAGCGCCGCGTGAAGGCCTTCCGTGATGGGGATGCGGAAGCGATCACCAGCGGAGGAGACCACGATCAGTGCGCCATCCTCGGCGCCGACCACCGTGAGTTCATCCATGCGCAGGCCCTTTCCTCGTGCCGCGAGTGCGCCCAGCATCGCACGCTGGAGCACTGCAGTCGGGGAATAGCGCGGGCGTGCCGTGCGTTTGCCGTATCAGCCGCGCCGCAGGGACCCCGAGCCTGCGGTTTGCGTTTCGCGCGACCATCCTGCAAACTGTGCGCGCCGAACGCGGCGCCCGAGCACCGACGAGAAGTGGAATGGCATGGCAACCGACTACGACGCCCCCCGCAAGACGGACGAGGAGACCGACTCGATCCAGGCCTTGCAGGAGCGGGTTCCCGACAAGATGTCGGGTGTCGTCGACGCCGACGATGCCGATAACCCCGGCTTCGAACTCGCGGGCCAAGACCTCGCCGACCTCGACCTCGATGTCGTGGTGCTGCCGCCGCAGGCTGACGAGTTCACGTGCGTCAGCTGCTTCCTCGTGAAGCACCGTTCGCAGCTCGACCACCAGGAGAAGCTCGGCGCCATCTGCCGCGAGTGCGCCTGAGCCCGACCAGTGACCCTTGGTGCTGATCGTCGACTCTGAGGTCCTGGGCGCCGAACTCAGGGATGCTCTTGCGCCGGCGCTGCTGAGGTGATGGCGAGCGCGAGCTCCTCCGGTCGGCGGCTCGAGATGAGCCAGTAGGGCGTGGGGTCGTCGGCGTCGGTGACCTCGATGCGCACGACGGGGTCGACGTCGCCCCGCAGCAGAAGCCAGGCGCGAGCATCCAGACTGGGTCCGCGCGCCTGCCGTGCCTCCTCGCCGCGCGTGACCTCGACCGAGCCGAGGAGATGTATCGGAATGCGCGCGCGCCCCGCCCTGAGCGCGCCGTCCGCGATCTCGATCACCGGAGCGAGTGCCCACAGCAGCACGATGAGCCCTCCGCTCAGGATGACTCCCGTGGCGACCCCGGCGGGCAGGCTCACAGGGGCGAGCACGAGCATGCTCGCGGGGAGCGCGAGCAGCGCCACGAGGTGGAGCCAGGGGGAGGGGTGCAGTCGCTCTCGAAACTCGGGCATGCCCCTATTTGACCATGCACTAGCCTCGACCGCGTGCCCGCTACCGTCGAAGTTCTGCTGACCGGTTCACCGATCCCCGCCTACGGTCACCCCGGTGATGCGGGGGCCGACCTCTCCGCGGCGGAGGCGGTCGTGCTGGCCCCCGGCGAGCGAGCGACGATCGGCACCGGGTGCGCGATCGCGCTTCCCGACGGCTTCGCCGCCTTCGTCGTGCCGCGCAGCGGACTCGCGGCGAAGCACGGCATCACGATCGTCAACTCGCCCGGCACAGTCGACGCCGGCTACCGAGGCGAGCTGCGCGTCACCCTGCTGAACACGGACGCGCACGAGAGCTACTCGATCGCGGTCGGCGACCGCATCGCGCAACTCATCATCTGGCCCGTCGTTCGGGCACGCTTCGTTCCCGTGGAGTCTCTTCCCGGTTCGCATCGTGGTCAGCGCGGATTCGGCTCAACCGGCTACGGTGAGGGGCTGGAATCGACCGAAGGAGCCTCCGCGTGACCGATCCCCTGCTCGCCGACGGGCCGCTGCCCGACGACGCGAAGTCCGCCCCGGCCGACCGGGCCGAGTCCGGCCCTCTCGACGAGAGCGAGGCCAACGCGGTGCGGCCCTACGTCGATCTCGGCGGCGTGAAGCTCGTACCGCGCACCGATCTGCAGCTGCGCCTGGAGGTCGACGAGTCCAGCAAGCGCGTCGTGGCGGTGAGCATCGACTACAGCGGTTCGACCCTGCAGGTGCAGCCGTTCGCCGCGCCGCGGTCGAGCGGTCTGTGGCACGAGATCAGGGCGCAGATCGCCGAGCAGGTGCGGTCGCAGGGCGGTGAGGTGACCGAGCGCGAGGGCGCTTTCGGCCCCGAGCTCGTCGCACGCATTCCCGTCGCTGGAGGCGAGAGCGGCACGACCCGCCTCGCGCGCTTCATCGGGGTCGACGGCCCGCGCTGGTTCCTGCGCGGGGTCGTCGCGGGGCAGGGCGCGGCTGATGCCGCCGCCGCCGAGGCGATCGACGATGTCTTCCGCAGCATCGTCGTCGTGCGAGGGACAACACCGATGCCGCCGCGCGACCTGATTCCCCTCCACGTCCCCCAGGGGGCGACGGCTCCGGGCGCGCCGTCAGCGCCGACAGTCGGCTCGTGAGCGACGCTTCGACCCCGTCGCGCGACGAGCCTGCGGATCCGGATGTCCGCGCCGCCCTGACCGAGGCGGCGCGCCGCTCGGGTTTCGGCCGCGTCGAGCCTGGTGAGCGCCCCACCGCGCACGCTCTGTGGGGCGCCGTGGGCGGTGTGCGGGGCCTCATCGAGTCGCTTCTGCCCGGCTTCCTCTTCCTCATCGTGTTCACGATCACGCAGGAGGTCGCGCCCTCGGTGCTCGTGCCGCTCGGCATTGCGGTCGTCTTCGTGCTGGTGCGCGCGCTCACGCGCTCGCCGATCGCCCCCGCCGTCATCGGGCTCGTGGGCATCGGTCTGTCGGCCGGTCTCGCCCTGTGGACGGGTCGGGCGGAGGAGAACTTCCTTCTCGGCTTCGTGATCAACGGCGTGTGGCTCGCCGCGCTGCTCGTGAGCCTTCTCGTCCGTCGACCCCTCATCGGCGTCATCACGGCGCTGCTCACCGGTGATGCCGAGTGGCGGGCGGACCCGGCGAAGCGCACCGTCCTCACGGTCGCGACCTGGCTGTGGGTCGGGATGTTCGTCCTCCGGCTCGGCGTGCAGGTTCCCTTCTACGTGGCGGAGCAGGCGGCCGCCCTGGCGGCGACGAAGCTGCTCATGGGCTTGCCGCTCTACGCCGCAGTCCTGTGGGTCACGTGGCTCATGGTGCGTGCCGTGTATGCGCGCGGTGCCGCCTCGACGGCGCCGGCAGGCGATGCCGCGCCCGAGTGATAGTGTCTTTTTATCTCGACATCAAGATAAATAGCGCAGTGCGGCGCGGCGACTAGGCTGGCGGCGTGCTGGACGCGACGCCGTGGGCATTGGCGTCGCCACCATTTCGTGTAAGGAGACCTGACGTGTCTGCAGTGAACAGTTTCGACGCCCTCGACACCCTCGACGTGGCCGGTACCGAGTACCAGGTGTTCCGCATCGACAAGGTTCCCGGCTACGAGAAGCTTCCCTTCAGCCTCAAGGTGCTGCTCGAGAACCTGCTGCGCACCGAGGACGGCAAGAACGTCACCGATCAGCAGATCCGAGCGCTCGGTGCCTGGCAGCCGACCGCCGAGCCCGACACCGAGATTCAGTTCACGCCCGCCCGCGTGGTCATGCAGGACTTCACGGGCGTGCCCTGCATCGTCGACCTCGCGACGATGCGAGAGGCGGTCGCCGAGCTCGGGGGCGACCCGCACAAGATCAACCCGCTCGCGCCTGCCGAGCTCGTCATCGACCACTCCGTCATCGCCGACCTGTTCGGCAGCGAGGATGCCCTCGAGCGCAACGTCGAGATCGAGTACGAGCGCAATGGCGAGCGCTACCAGTTCCTGCGGTGGGGCCAGACCGCCTTCGACGACTTCAAGGTCGTGCCGCCCGGCACGGGCATCGTGCACCAGGTCAACATCGAGCACCTCGCGAAGGTGACCTACACGCGGGAGGTCGACGGCGCGCTGCGCGCCTACCCCGACACGTGCGTCGGCACCGACTCGCACACGACCATGGTCAACGGGCTCGGCGTGCTCGGCTGGGGCGTGGGCGGCATCGAGGCGGAAGCCGCGATGCTGGGCCAGCCGGTCTCCATGCTCATTCCCAAGGTGGTGGGCTTCAAGCTCACGGGAGCGATCCCGACGGGCGTCACCGCGACCGACGTCGTGCTGACGATCACCGAGATGCTGCGCAAGCACGGAGTGGTCGGCAAGTTCGTGGAGTTCTACGGCGACGGCGTCGCCCAGGTTCCTCTGGCGAACCGCGCGACGATCGGCAACATGAGCCCCGAGTTCGGGTCGACGGCCGCGATGTTCCCCGTCGACGACGTGACGCTGGACTACCTGCGTCTCACGGGCCGCTCCGACGAACAGGTCGCGCTCGTCGAGGCATACTCGCGCATGCAGACCATGTGGCACGACCCGAGCGTCGAGCCCGTCTTCAGCGAGTACATCGAGCTCGACCTCAGCACGGTGGTCCCCTCCATCGCAGGCCCCAAGCGCCCGCAGGACCGCATCGAGCTCACGAACGCGCAGACCGCCTTCGAGACGGTTCTGGGCGAGTACACGTCGACCGACCACTCGGGTGTCGACGCCGCAGTGGAGGGCACCTTCCCCGCCTCCGACCCCGTGGGCTTCACTCCCGATGACGAGGAGTCGGCGCACCGCATCGACCACCGCCATCGCTCGCAGGCACCGCGCGCCGCCTCGAACCCGATCGACGTCACGGTCAACGGGAAGGAGTTCACGCTCGACCACGGTGCCGTGACGATCGCCGCGATCACCTCGTGCACGAACACTTCGAACCCCTCGGTCATGCTCGCCGCGGGCCTCTTGGCCCGCAACGCGGCCCGCAAGGGCCTCACGGCGAAGCCCTGGGTCAAGACGACGCTCGCTCCCGGCTCCAAGGTCGTGACGGACTACTACGAGAAGGCCGGCCTGACTGACGACCTCGAGGCACTGGGCTTTTTCACGGTCGGTTACGGCTGCACGACGTGCATCGGCAATTCGGGTCCGCTCGCCGACGAGATCTCGGCGGCGATCGCCGAGAAGGACCTCGCGGTCACGGCCGTGCTGTCGGGCAACCGCAACTTCGAGGGGCGCATCAACCCCGATGTGAAGATGAACTACCTCGCGAGCCCGCCTCTCGTGATCGCCTACGCACTCGCCGGGTCGATGAACTTCGATTTCGAGAGCGACCCGCTCGGGCAGGACCAGGAGGGCAAGGACGTCTTCCTGCGCGACATCTGGCCCGAGGCGAGCGAGGTGCAGTCGACGATCGACTCCTCGATCGACACGAGCATGTTCACCCACCAGTACGCCTCGGTCTTCGAGGGCGATGAGCGATGGAAGTCGCTGCCCACGCCCGACGGCGCGACCTTCGAGTGGGATGCCGACTCGACGTACGTGCGCAAGCCTCCGTACTTCGAGGGGCTCACGCTCGAGACGACTCCCGTCTCCGATATCTCGGGCGCCCGCGTGCTCGCGAAGCTCGGTGACTCGGTGACGACCGACCACATCAGCCCTGCCGGATCGATCAAGGCCGATTCGCCTGCGGGCCGCTACCTCACGGAGCACGGCGTCGACCGCAAGGACTTCAACTCCTACGGGTCGCGCCGCGGCAACCACGAGGTCATGATCCGGGGCACGTTCGCGAACATCCGCCTCCGCAACCAGCTGCTTGCGTCGTTCAACGATGGTGCGGGTGTCGAAGGCGGCTTCACGAGGGACTTCACGAAGCCGGATGCTCCGCAGGCGTTCATCTACGACGCGAGCGAGAACTACCAGGCCGCGTCGACTCCTCTCGTCATCCTCGCCGGCAAGGAGTACGGTTCGGGCTCGAGCCGCGACTGGGCAGCCAAGGGCACGAGCCTGCTCGGCGTGAGCGCCGTGATCGCCGAGAGCTTCGAGCGCATCCACCGGTCGAACCTCATCGGCATGGGTGTGATTCCGCTGCAGTTCCCGGCCGGCGAGACCGCCGAGTCGCTCGGCCTCGACGGCACGGAGGTCATCGCCATCTCGGGTATCGAGGAGCTCAACGAGGGTCGGACGCCCCGCACGGTTCACGTTGTCGCGACGCCGAGCGAGCACTCCGCGCCGGGCAAGGAGACCGTCGAGTTCGACGCGGTCGTGCGCATCGACACCCCCGGCGAGGCGGACTACTACCGCAACGGCGGCATCCTCCAGTACGTGCTGCGCTCACTCGTGTAGCACCCGCGCACGCGACCCGCCGAGCGTCTCCGCTCGGCGGCGCTGGCGTCGCGCTGAAGGCCCACCGGGCCTTCAGCCATAGCTCCAGCGCGCTCGCGTAGAGTGACGTCATGGCACTACTCGAGACCGTTCACGGCCCCCGCGATCTTGACCGTCTGACCCCCGCCGAGCTCGTCGAGCTTGCGGAAGAGATCCGGCGCTTCCTGGTCGCCGAGGTGTCGAAGACGGGTGGGCATCTGGGCCCGAACCTCGGGGTCGTCGAGCTCACGATCGGCATCCATCGCGTGTTCGACTCGCCGCGCGATGCGATCGTGTGGGACACGGGCCACCAGTCGTACGTGCACAAACTCTTGACCGGCCGCCAGGACTTCAGCCGGTTGCGCATGAAGGGCGGCCTGGCGGGGTACCCGCAGAGGGCCGAGTCGGAGCACGACATCGTCGAGAGCTCGCACGCCTCGAGTTCGCTGAGCTGGGCCGACGGCATCTCGCGCGCGTTCTCGATGACCGGGCAGGGAGATCGTCACGTCGTCGCGGTCGTGGGCGACGGCTCGCTCACGGGGGGCATGACGTGGGAGGCCCTCAACAACATCTCGGACGACAACATCCGCAACCTCGTGATCGTCGTCAACGACAACGGCCGCTCCTACGCCCCGACGATCGGTGGCATGGCGCGCTTCCTCTCCGATGTGCGCACGCGGCGCTCGTACTACCGCTTCCGCCGCAGCACCGAGCGCGCCTTCGGAGCCCTCGGCGCTCCGGGGCGTGCCGTCTATCGCGGGGTGCGCGGCGGTCTGCACGGCTTCCTCTCGCGCGTGAGCAACAACGAGTCCCTCTACAGCAACCTCGACATCAAGTACATCGGCCCCGTCGACGGGCACGACCTGGGCGACATGGAGCGCGCGCTGCGCCAGGCCAAGGAGTACGAGGCGCCCGTGATCGTGCATGCGATCACCCAGAAGGGCAAGGGCTACGAGCCGGCCCTCGCCGACGTCGCGGACCAGTTCCACGCTGTCGGCCAGATCGACCCCGAGACGGGCGAGCCCGTGGAGTCCGCGAGCAAGCCGTCCTGGACCTCCGTCTTCGCGGACGAGATCGTGAGCCTCGCCGATCGCGACCGGCGCATCGTGGGCATCACGGCGGCGATGCTCCGCCCCACGGGGCTGCACAAGCTCGCGGAGAAGCACCCGGACCGCATCATCGACGTCGGCATCGCCGAGCAGCACGCGGTCACCTCCGCCGCGGGTCTCGCCTACGGCGGCATACACCCCGTCGTCGCGCTCTACGCGACCTTCATCAACCGTGCCTTCGACCAGGTGCTCATGGATGTGGCTCTGCACCGCGCGGGGGTCACGTTCGTGCTGGATCGCGCGGGCGTGACGGGGCCCGACGGGGCCAGCCACCACGGCATGTGGGACCTCGCGATCCTGCAAGTCGTGCCGGGCATCCGTCTCGCCGCCCCGCGGGATGCGGCGCGTCTGCGCGAGGAGCTTGCCGAAGCGGTCGCCGTCGACGACGCCCCGACTGTGCTGCGCTTCTCCAAGGGATCGGTCGGCACGGAGTTCGAGGCCGTGCGTCGCACGAGCGACGGCGTCGATGTGCTGCGGGAGGCGCCGCACAAGGACGTGCTCATCATCACCGTCGGGCCCATGGCGAAGATGGGTCTCGAGGTTGCCGAGCGCCTCGCCGACCAGGGCATCGGCGCGACCGTCGTGGACCCGCGGTGGGTCGTGCCCGTCGCGCCGAGCATCATCGACTTCGCGCGGGAGCACCGCATCGTCGTGAGCATCGAGGACGGCGTGCGTGTGGGCGGCATCGGCACGCGCATCCGGCAGGAGCTGCGCGCGGCGGGAGTGGACACGGCCGTCGACGAGCTGGGACTGCCGGACGAGTTCCTCGAGCACGCGAGCCGCGACGAGATTCTCGAGCGTGTCGGTCTCTCCTCGCAGGCGATCGCTCGAGACCTCGTCGCCCAGGTGCTCGGCACGCGCATCCCGGTCGCGCGCCCGCTGCCGGAGGACGCCTCGATCTCCGTCGACGAGGACGAGCGCTCGCGCTGAGCGGCGCCCGCCCTCCTTATCTCTAGGAGTATCCGGCTAGGTCGCTGCGCCCCGAGACAGCCCCTCGTCGCTAGCGCACTCCGCGGATCGGCGGGTGGTGGAAGGTGTCGCCGAACGCGCGCTCGGAGGCGCCCACGCGGTCGAGGAACGGCGTGATGCCGCCCATCTGGAACGGCCAGCCCGCCCCGAGGATCATGCACAGGTCGATGTCCTCCGGCGCGGCGACGACGTCATCCTCGAGCATGCGGTGAATCTCGTCGGCGAGGCCGTCCTCGAGTCGCTGCGTGAGCTCCTCGAGCGTCCACGGCGTCGCGCCCTTCGGGCGGTGCTTCGCGACAATCGCGATCGCCTTCTTGTCGATGCCCTTCGCATTGCCTTTGGCGTCCTTCTCGAGCAGGACTCCCGCCTCGGCGAGCTCGTGGAGGGCGCGCGACTCGAAGAAGCGCTCGGGGAACGCGCCGTGGTGCGTGTCGAGCACGTGGGCGCCGACCTTGAGGCCCACGAGGTCGAGCAGCACGAACGGGTCCATGGGCAGCCCGAAGTGGCGCTGCGCCTCGACGACGGTCTCGAAGGGCGTGCCGATCTCGACGGCGTGCATGGCTTCGCCGAGAAGCTTGGCGAGCACGCGGTTCACGACGAAGCCGGGGGAGTCGGCGGTGATGACGGCGTTCTTGCGCAGCTTTGCCGCGACGACCATCGCGGTCGCGAGGCTCGCGTCGTCGGTGCGGGGCGCATTGACGACCTCGATGAGCGGCATGACGGCCACGGGGTTGAAGAAGTGGAAGCCCACGAGACGCTCGGGGTGCTGCAGCTTCTCGCCGATCCTCTCGACCGAGAGCGAGGACGTGTTGGTGGCGAGGATCGCCTCGGGGGAGACGATGGTCTCGATCTCCTCGAAGAGGTCCTGCTTGATCGTGAGCTCCTCGAAAACGGCCTCGATGACCCAGTCGCAGTCGGCGAAGTCCTTCTTGTCGATCGTGCCCGTGACGAGCGCGCGTAGCCGGTTGGCCTCGTCGCCGTCGATGCGCCCCTTCTGCTCGAGGGTGGAGATTTCGCCGCGAATGTAGTCGAGGCCCTTGTCAACGCGCTCCTGGTCGAGGTCGGTGATGATGACGGGCACCTGCAGCCTGCGCACGAAGAGCAGGGCGAACTGGCTCGCCATGAGACCGGCGCCGAGCACCCCGACCTTGGCGATGGGCTTCGCGAGGTCCTTGTCGGGGGCGCCCGCGGGCTTCTTGGCGCGCTTCTGGACGAGGTTGAAGGCATAGATCGAGGCGCGGAACTGGTCGCCCGAGACGAGATCGGCGAGGGCCTCGTCCTCGGCCGCGAACCCTGCGGCCTTGTCGGTGTTCTTGGCGGCCTTGAGGAGGTCGAGCGCGACGTACGGCGATCGGGCGACGGTGCCGATGCGCTTCTCGAGCATCGAGCGAGCGATGCCGATCGCGGCATCCCACTTCACGGTGCGCTCGATCTTGCCGGGGGCGTTCTTGCGCTTGACCTTCGTGGCCCCCGTGATGACGCCGTCCGCCCAGCGGATCGAGTCTTCGAGGAAGGTCGCGGGACCGAACATGACGTCCGCCATGCCGAGCTCGAAGGCTTCGGCCGGCTTGAGGGTGCGGTTGTTCTTGAGCGGGTTCTCGACGACCACCTTGAGGGCGTTCTCGATGCCGATGAGGTTGGGCAGCAGCCAGGCGCCTCCCCAGCCAGGGATGATGCCGAGGAAGACCTCGGGCAGGGCGAGAGCCGCCGCGCTCGAGTCGAGTGTGCGGTAGTCGGCGTTGAGCGCGATCTCCACGCCGCCCCCGAGAGCGAGCCCGTTGATGAAGCAGAACGACGGGATGCCCAGCTCGCCGAGCTTGCCGAGCGCATAGTGGCCCAGCTGGGCCATCTGGCGCCCCGCTCCGTGGTTAGGGATGTCGCCGACCTTCGACAGGTCGGCGCCCGCAGCGAGGATGAAGGGCTTGCCCGTGATCGCGAGGCCCTGAATCTCGCCGGCGGCGCCGCGCGCCTTCTGCTCGTCGAGCACGCGGGCGAGCTCGAGGAGGCCCTGCGGACCGAGCGTGCTGGGGCGCGTGTGGTCGCGCCCGTTGTCGAGAGTCACGAGGGCGAGGGTGCCGCCGCTGGGCAGCGCCACGTCGTGCACGTAGGAGTGCGTGACGACCTCGTCGTCGCTCAAGGCGAGGAGCTCGGTGAACTGGTCGGCGGAGTACTGGCTGGTCGCAGGTGCAGACGGAGTCACTTCTTCTTCTTTCCGGTGTAGTGCGGGTTCTCCCAGATGACGGTGCCGCCCTGGCCGAGGCCGACGCACATGGCCGTGAGGCCGTACCGCACCTCGGGGTGCTCCTCGAACTGGCGAGCGAGCTGGATCATGAGGCGCACGCCGGAGCTGGCGAGCGGATGCCCGAAGGCGATGGCGCCGCCCCAGGGGTTGACGCGCGGGTCCTCGTCGTCGACGCCGAAGTGGTCGAGGAAGCTCAACACCTGGACGGCGAAGGCCTCATTGAGCTCGAAGAGCCCGATGTCGTCGATCGACAGCCCCGCCTTGGCGAGCGCCTTCTCGGTGGAGGGGATGGGCCCGATGCCCATGACCTCGGGCGCGACGCCGGCGAAGGCGAAGCTCACCAGTCGCATCTTCGTCGTGAGACCGAGCTCTTTCGCCGCGTCGGCACTGGCGAGCATGCTCACGGTGGCGCCGTCCGTGAGAGGCGAGGCGTTGCCCGCGGTCACACGACCGTGCGGGCGGAAGGGCGTCTTGAGCCCCGCGAGCCCTTCCATGGTCGTCTCGGGCCGCAGGCCTTCGTCCATGGTCGCGAGTCCGTAGCCGCTTTCGCTGCGGAGGGCGACGGGAATGAGATCGGGCTGGATCTTGCCCGCCTCGTAGGCGGCCGCCACCTTCTGCTGGCTGCGCATCCCGTAGCGGTCGGAGCGCTCCTTGGTGAGGGAGGGAAAGCGGTCGTGCAGGCGCTCGGCAGTGATGCCCATGTTGAGGGCGTCGGCACTCACGAGCTTCTCCGCGAGGAAGCGCGGGTTCGGGTCGGCCCCTAGCCCCATCGGGTGGCGCCCCATGTGCTCGACACCGCCGGCGATCGCGACGTCGTAGGCGCCGAAGGCGATGCCGCTCGCGGTGGTCGTGACGGAGGTCATCGCTCCCGCGCACATGCGGTCGATCGCAAAGCCGGGAACGGAGAGCGGCAGCCCCGCGAGGATCGCGGCCGTGCGACCGAGGGTCAGACCCTGGTCGCCCTGCTGCGTCGTCGCGGCGATCGCCACGTCGTCGACGCGCTCCTTCGGCAGGGAGGGGTTGCGCTCGAGCAGCCCGATCATCGCCTTGACGATGAGGTCGTCCGCTCGGGTGCCCCAGTACATTCCCTTCTCGCCCGCGCGACCGAACGGGGTGCGCACCCCGTCCACGAATACAACGTCGGCTCGCTTGGCCACAGTGCCTCCCAGTGCGATGGTGGTGCTCGATCGAATGTCTGCGCCCAGCCTAGGGAGAGCGGCTGGGGGCACTCACATCGCCTGCGTCTTCCTACGAATCCTCCGCGGGCGCCTCGGCGAGGGCTTGGTGGGCATCGACAAAGGCTTGGGCGATCGACTGTGCAGTCGCGGCAATCTGCCACGGCCGTGCGCCGAGCTCCGCGAGCCGATCGGCAAGCGCCTGCTCTCCCGCGTCGCCGGGCGGCGACCAGGCCAGGCGGCGCACGTGGTCGGGCGTGAGGAGGTTCTCGAGGGGCAACTGGTACTCCTCGGCGACGGAGGTGAGCGCCAGCCGCGCGGCCTTGAGCCGGGCATCCGCCTCGGGGTTGCGGTCGCTCCACGCGCGAGGCGGGGGCAGCGAGTCGTCCCGCACGCGCAGGGCGGGCAGATCGTCGGTCGCCAAGCCTGCCGCGATCGCGGCCCACCAGCGATCGAGCTGCGAGCGGCTCGCTCGCCCATGGAAGCCCGTGAGGCTCGCGAGCTCGCCCTTTGAGGCGAGGTTCGCCTTCGCCGCCGTCACGATCGAGGAGTCCGGCAGCAGCCGACCCGGCGCGGTGTCGACCTCCTGCGCGTACTCGTCGCGTGCGCGCCAGAGCTCCCGAGCGACCGCGAGCCCGCGTTGACCGCGCACCGAGTGCAGACCGGACAGGCGGCGCCAGGGCTCGGCGCGCGGCTCCGGGGCCTCGCGTTCCAGAACAGCCGTGAACTCCTCCTGCGCGAGCACCATCTTGCCCTGCTCGGCGAGGCGCGTCTCGATGACGTCTCGCACGTCGAGCAGAAGCTCGACGTCGAGCGCTGCGTAGGTGAGCCATGAGGCGGGCAGGGGACGCGTGGACCAGTCGGCGGCCGAGTGCTCCTTCGCGAGGTGCAACCCGAGAGTCTCCTCAACGATCGCGCCGAGCCCCACACGCGGGTACCCCGCGAGGCGGGCGCCCAGCTCGGTGTCGAAGATCTCGTACGGCTCGAGCCCGAGCTCGCGCAGGCACGGGAGGTCCTGGCTCGCGGCGTGCAGCACCCACTCCTCGTGGCCGATCGCGTCCTGCAGCTCGGCGAAGGAGCCGATCGCGGGCGGGTCGAAGAGCATGACCTCGGTGCCGCGCCGGAAGACCTGGATGAGGTACGCGCGCTGCGAGTAGCGGAAACCGCTCGCGCGTTCCGCATCGACGGCGACCGGGCCCGAGGCCGCGCGCAGCTGCTCGACGGCGGCGAGGTAGTCCTCGCGAGTATCGATGACGCGAGGGCTCGACGCGGGAGTCGCACGCGGCAGTGGCACGGCTTCCTGCTCGAGTGGAGCGTCCTCCTGCTCAGTCACGCGATGCCCGTCTCGGCGGTAGCACCGCCACACCCTCGGGAGCTGGCGGGTAGCCCGCGACCATGCACAGCAGCTCGGCCCACCCTTCGACGTGCGGCCGCAGATCCGTGTCCAGCGGGCTCCAGCTCGCGCGCAGTTCGAGCTGTGCGCCGCTGCCCTGCTCGGCGAGCTCGCCATAGCCGGTCGAGAGCACTTTCGTCGCCGTACCGCTGATGGCGGTGTAGGCGGCGCCGCGAGCGCTCAGCGCGTCCACGAGCCACGACCACGCGACATCGGCGACAAACGGGTCGAGGCCGATCTCGGTCTCCAGGGGAGCCTGGGCGAAGGCGACGACCCGCACCGGCCCGCCCCAGCCCTCCGGTTCCTCCGGGTCATACAGAATCACGATGCGCCCGGTGCCGAGGTCTGAATCATCAGCGTGCCGGGCTGGATTCACGTCGGCCGCGAAGGCGATCGCGTAGGGCGCGAGACCCGTCGGCGCGGGAATGTCGCGCACATCGAGCTCGTCGCGCAGCGAGGACCGGTCGATCGAGGCGACGAGCGAGTCGAAGATTGCTCCCGGCGTCGGAGCGGAAGTCGTGGCGGGAGGCACGAGTGCAGACTAGGCGCTCTTGCTAGGTTGACGGCGTGAGACTCGCCGTTCTGCCGTGCCGTGCCGCCCCCACCCCGATCGTGGAGGAGCGCTGATGGCGAGCCTGCGGGGGTCGTGGGCGCGGGCATCCCTCGCGATCGCCGCCGCCGGTCTCGTCGTCACGGGAGTCGCCGCGATCGCCCTGGCCGTCTCGGTCGCGCGTCGTGTCGTGACGCCTCCGACCGTGCGCGAGGAGGACGTGCGCATCCTCGCGGTGGACGAGCGGGCGGGGACGGTGACCCTCGCGCCGACGCCCGAGACGGTCGTGCCGGGTCGCTACGGCATGTGGTTCTCGCGCGATGCCGGCTATCTGCGTGTCGGCACGGTGCTGAGCGCGGATGATCGCGAGGTCGTCCGTCGGCTCGAGGCTGTCGTGCACGGCACACTCGGCGGGGCGACGAGAGGGCGCTGGAGCGGCTGGTACTACCTGCGCCCGGATGAGCTCGGCCTGCCCTTCACGGAGGTGTCCGTGCCGACCGACCTCGGCCCGGCGCCTGCGTGGTGCTTCCCCGGGGCTGCCGCGGAGGGGCCGGTTGCGGGTGATTCCCGCTGGGTGATCCAGATGCACGGGCGCGGGGTCACGCGCTCGGAGGCGCTGCGCGCCGTGCCGGTCTTCCACGAGCTCGGCTTCACGAGCCTCCTCATCAGCTATCGCAACGATGGCGAGGCGCCCGCGAGCGATGACGGTCGCTACTCTCTCGGCGACGCCGAGTGGCGCGATCTCGAGGCCGCCGTGCGGTTCGCCCGCGAGCAGCGTGCGCAGCGCATCCTCGTCATGGGGTGGTCGATGGGGGGCGCCTCGACGCTGCAGTTCGTCACACGATCGGAGCTGTCGAGCGCGGTCGAGGGGATCATCCTCGAATCGCCCGTGGTCGACTGGATCCGCGTGCTGCACGCGCAGGCGGCGCAGCAGGGCCTTCCCGACCCCGTGCGCTCGGTCGCGCTCGGCGTGCTCGGCAGCGAGTGGGCTTCCGGCTGGGCGGGTCGATCGGAGCCCATCGACTTCGACCGGCTCGACCTCGTGGAGCGCGCGAGCGAGCTGCGCACTCCGACGCTCATCCTGCACAGCGACGGCGACACGTTCGTGCCGATCGACGGCAGCCTCGCCCTCGCCCGCGCGCGGCCCGACATCGTGCGCCTCGAACGGTTCATCATGGCGCGGCACACTCGGCTGTGGAACTACGATTCTCGGCGCTGGGAGCGCGCCATCCGCACGTGGGTCAGCTCTCTGGGCTGAGCCCCCATCGACCGTAGAGCACGCCAGCCTCGTCGACGAGGAGGAGGCGGGGCGTCGCGCGCAGGGAGACGGCGGCATCGATGATCGGGATGCCCGTGCCCGCGATCCTCGGAACGACCGTGAGGCACAGCTCGTCCACGAGCTGCGCGGCCAGCAGGCTCGAGGCGAGCGTCGGGCCACCCTCCGCGACGATGCGGTGCAGGCCGCGCTCGCGCAGCGCGGCGAGCACAGAACCGAGGGGGAGCGGGCCTTCGTCGCCCCCGTCGAGGACGAGCACCTCGTGCGGAGTCGCGGCGAGAGTGCGGCGCACGCGCTCTGCGCCGCGCGGGGTCGTGACCACGAGCACGTCGGCCCGCTGCGCGCCCTCGCGCGTGGTGGTCGAGTCGAAGCCGTGGCCGGTCAGGTCGCCGCTCCCGCTGAGCACGACGAGGGGAGTGCGACGGGGGCGGCCGAGGGACTCGGTGCGCACCGTGCTCGCTCCGACGAGCACGGCATCCGCGCTCTGACGGATCACGCCGAGGATCATGCGATCGGTGCGCGTCGTGAGCGTCTCGGAGGTGCCGTCGCTGCCGGCCGCTCGACCGTCGAGGGTCGTCACGAGGTTCAGGCGCACGGTTGCGCCCGGGTCAGGCTCGTAGTCGTCGAGCAGCGCCTGGCGTGCGCCGGGAGCATCCGGGTCGACGCTCGCTCCCGGGGGCAGGACGCGCTGCAGGCTCACGCCGCAGACTTCTCGCGCACCTGGCGCTGAATGCGCCCGAGCATGCCCGTCATGCCGCGCAGCCGCAGCGGGCTCACGGCCGAGGTCAGGCCGAGGTCGAAGGCGAAGTCGGCGGGCACGGCGAGCACGTCGTCGACCGAGAGTCCGCTGAGACCCTGCACGAGGATCGAGGCGAAGCCGCGCGTCGTGGGCGACTCCGCGGGTGCCGTCGCATGCACGTGCACCGTGCCATCACGCACGTCGACGAGGAGGAAGACGGGCGATTGGCACTCTTCGACGCGCTCGAAGAGATCGGTGCGGTCGCGGTGCTCGGGCGGTAGCTCGGGCAGCTCGTTCGAGAACTCGAGCAGAAGCTGCAGGCGGTCCTTCTCGCCGAGGGCGTGAAAGTCGTCACGGATCTCGGCGAGGGAGTCGGGAAGTGCGGTGCTCACGGCTCCACGCTATCGGGCGGGCAGCTCGCCGGGCTCTGCGCCCGTCGTAATGGGCACGCGCACGGCGCTGCCCCACTCGGTCCACGAGCCGTCGTAGTTGCGCACGCGCGGCACGCCCAGGAGGTGTGTGAGCACGAACCACGTGTGGCTCGATCGCTCGCCGATGCGGCAGTACGCGATGACGTCCTCCGCCTCGCCGATCGCCGCCTCGTCCCGGTAGATCGCCGCGAGTTCCTCCGCCGAGCGGAACGTTCCATCTTCGGCGGCGGCACGAGCCCACGGCACGCTACGGGCGGTCGGGATGTGGCCGCCACGCAGGGCCCCCTCGTCGGGGTAGGCGGGCATGTGGGTGCGCTCTCCGGTGTACTCCTCGGGCGAGCGCACGTCGATGAGGGGCTTGCCGAGGTGCGCGAGCACGTCGTCCTTGAAGGCGCGGATCTCGTCGTCGTGGCGCTCGACGACGGGGTAGTCGGTCGGCGTGGGGGAGGGCTGCTCGGTGGTGAGGGCGCGGTCCTCGGCGATCCACCGGTCGCGTCCACCGTCGAGCAGGCGCACGTCCTCGTGCCCGAAGAGGGTGAAGACCCACAGCGCGTACGCGGCCCACCAGTTGCTCTTGTCGCCGTAGACGACGATCGTCGAGTCGCGATCGATGCCCTTGGCGCTCATCAGTCGGGCGAATCCGGCACCGTCGATGTAGTCGCGCACGACGGGGTCGTTGAGCTCGGTGTGCCAGTCGACCTTGACCGCCCCGGGGATGTGCCCTGTCTCGTAGAGAAGGACGTCCTCATCGCACTCGACGATCACGAGACCCGGAGTGCGGAGGTTCTGCTCGAGCCACGCGGTCGTGACGAGCCTCTCGGGGTGGGCGTACGACTGGAGCTTGGCGGCGGGGTCGATGGGAGCGGTCATGGGAGCCTCTCGAGTGGGTGGTGCCGGTGTGCGGGGCGACGGAGGGCCGTCGCCAGGACGGTAAACTGGGGTACACCGCCCACCGACGAATCTACGCACTCCGACTGGGCGTCGCCCACAGGGTCAGCCATCAGTCAGGCATCGGAGTGCGGCACCCAGGGGTAGTGGCGGAATGAACGCGGAGAACACCACGGCGAGCACCACGCGGCTCGTCGACCGACACCCCGGCATGACCGCCTCCGAACTCGTGGAGCATCTCGCGCCCCCGCGTCAGTTTGCCGCGGCGAGCTTCGACAACTACATTCCCGACGATCGCTACCCCTCGCAGTCGGCCGCGGTGGAGACGATGCGCGCCTTCGCTCAGGGAGGCGGCTCCACTCGGGGCGGTGGGCTCTTCCGCCGCCGGGCAGCCGAGCCCGCGGAGCGCCCCGGCGTCTACCTCGACGGCGGCTTCGGGGTCGGTAAGACCCACCTGCTTGCGGCGCTCTGGCACGCGACGACGGGGCGTACGTTCTTCGGCACCTTCATCGAGTACACGGCGATCGTGGGGGCGCTCGGCTATCGCGAGGCGGTCGCGCACTTTCGCGGCGCAGCGCTCATCGCGATCGACGAGTTCGAGCTGGACGACCCGGGCGACACGATGGTGATGTCACGCCTGCTCGGCGAGCTCGTGGCGAGCGGCACGCGCATCGCGGCGACCTCCAACACTCCGCCGCACGCGCTCGGCGAGGGTCGCTTCGCGGCGCAGGACTTCCTGCGCGAGATCCACGCTCTCGCCGATCGCTTCACGACCGTGCGCATCGACGGCGAGGACTACCGCAAGCGCGACATCGAGGGGCATGCCGTGACGCTCGATGATGACGCCTTGCGCTCGCGCGTGGACGCGCACGGCGGCACCGTGACAGTGGACCCGTTCGCCGACATCCTGCGCCATCTGTCGACCGTCCACCCGAGCCGCTACATCGGGCTCATCCGCGATGTGGATGCCGTGGCGATGACGGAGGTCGCCGAGCTGCGCTCCCAGACCGACGCGCTGCGGCTCGTGGCCTTCGTCGATCGCCTGTACGACGCCCAGATCCCGATCTTCGCGACGGGGGTGCCTCTCGACCAGGTGTTCCCCGACGACATGCTCGCGGGCGGGTACCGCAAGAAGTACCTGCGCGCCACCTCCCGCATGATCGCGCTCACCTCGGCCTGACCGGCCCCTGCGACATCCCCTTCCGACGCCCGAGCGCGTCCTCCCGACACCGTGACGACGAAAGCGACCATGACGACTCACTCCTCGCCGACGACCCCGCCCGCCCCGCTCTCGCCGGGGGAGGAGCGCTACCGCGAATCCCTGTGGATCGAGAGGATCCTCAGCAGGGAGACGGTCGGCGGCGTGCTGCTGCTCGCCGCGACGGTGCTCGCGCTCATCGTGGCGAACTCTCCGATCGCCGGCGACTACTTCGGCTTGCGCAGCACCTACCTGCAGGTGAGCTTCGGCGACCTGTTCTGGGAGATCTCGGTGGGCAAGATCGCGGCCGACGGCCTGCTCGCGATCTTCTTCTTCCTTGCTGGCCTCGAGCTCAAGCGCGAGTTCGTGGCGGGCGAGCTGCGCGACCCGCGCAAGGCGCTCGTGCCCGTGGTGGCGGCCGTCGGCGGCGTCGTCGTGCCCGCGGTCATCTTCTGGATCATCGCGCGCAATGAGGGGCCCGAGATCCTCCGTGGCTGGGCGATCCCCGTTGCGACCGACATCGCTTTCGCCCTCGCCGTGCTCGCCGTCGTCGGCACTGCGCTGCCGATGGCGCTGCGCACGTTCCTGCTCACCCTCGCGGTCGTCGACGACCTGCTCGCGATCGGCATCATCGCGTTCTTCTACACCGACGACCTCGCGCCGTGGTACCTCGTCGGGTCGTTCGCGATGCTCGCGGTCTACGGCCTGCTCGCGCAGCGCTATCAGGAGTTCTTCCACTTGCGCGCGGCGGCGGCATGGCTCATCCTCCTCCCGATCGGCGTCATCGTCTGGTTCCTGATGTTCTCGTCCGGCGTGCACGCGACGGTCGCCGGCGTGCTTCTCGCGTTCACGGTGCCGGTGCGCCGCAAGGGAGGGGACGAGGATGGCCTCGGCCCGCGCAAGGGCCTCGCCGAGATCTTCGAGCACCGGTATCGCCCGCTGAGCGCGGGTGTCGCCGTCCCGGTCTTCGCGTTCTTCTCGGCAGGAGTCGCGGTCGGAGGGTGGGACGGGTTCGTCGGCGCGATCACGAGTCCACTCGCGATCGGCATCGTGGTCGGTCTCGTGGTCGGCAAGACGGTGGGGATCACTCTCGCGACGTGGCTCGTGACGCGCCTGCCGGGCTTCTCCCTGCCTCGGGGCATCCAGTGGGTCGATCTGCTGGGGCTCTCGCTCCTCGCCGGCATGGGCTTCACGGTGTCCCTCCTCATCAGCGAGCTCGCCTTCGAGCAGGGCAGCCCCTTGGACGATGTCGGCAAGGTGGGCATCCTCATCGGGTCGCTCATCGCCGCCGCCCTTGCCGCTGTGCTGCTCGGCAGCCGCAATCGGCGCTATCGCCGCCAGCTGGCGCAGGAGCAGGTCGACGCCGACGGTGACGGCATCCCCGACGTCTACCAGAAAGACACGGCGACGTCATAGCCGCACATCGGCCGCGCGAAACGCGATGTTTACCTGCGGCCCATGGGCGTAACACTGGTGAAACAATCCGACACCCCTGCTGAAACCTCTTCGCTCGACACTGGGGTTCGTGACCGCGGTGGACCCCCTGCCGCACGGGTCCGCATAGCCCGACGGTCACGTCCCACGTTCCACTACGAGAGGTAACAATTCGATGGATACCGGCGAACTCGCTTGGGCCATTACGGCCAGCGCCATGGTGCTCTTGATGACACCTGGCGTCGCTTTCTTCTACGGCGGTCTGGTCAAGGCCAAGAGCGTCGTGAGCATGATGATGATGAGCTTCGGCGCCATGGGACTCATCAGCGTCCTGTGGATCCTGTACGGCTTCAACATGTCCGCCGTCGGCGGCCCGACCGAGCTGTTCGGGAACCCGTTCTCGGACTTCGGTCTCATGGGTCTCACGGGAGACAACGAGGGCCTCGTCGGTGCGACGTTCGGCGCGACCTTCGCGATCATCACCGTGGCGCTCATCTCGGGCGCCATCGCGGACCGTGCCAAGTTCGGCGCGTGGATGATCTTCGCCGGTCTCTGGGCGACGCTCGTCTACTTCCCGGTCGCCGCATGGGTCTGGGGCGGAGGCTGGATCCTCAACCTCGGTGACACCCTCGGTCTGCCCGGCGTCATCGACTACGCCGGTGGTACCGCTGTGCACATCAACGCGGGTGCTGCCGC
Source organism: Microcella pacifica (assembly GCF_009371975.2). Classification (GTDB taxonomy): domain Bacteria; phylum Actinomycetota; class Actinomycetes; order Actinomycetales; family Microbacteriaceae; genus Microcella; species Microcella pacifica. The sequence goes on along the minus strand of NZ_VIKT02000002.1, from coordinate 181,024 downwards.
TCTCGCCCTGGCGCTCGTCCTCGGCAAGCGCGTCGTGTTCGAGAAGGGTGCGCACAAGCCGCACAACGTGCCGCTCGTCCTCCTGGGCGCTTCGCTGCTCTGGTTCGGCTGGTTCGGCTTCAACGCCGGTGCCGAGTTCCTCAACGACATGGCCCTCGTCGGCCTCATCGTCACCAACACGCTCGGCGCGACCGCCGCGGCGATCCTCGGTTGGCTCGTCGTCGAGAAGCTCAAGGACGGCAAGGCCACGTCGGTCGGTGCCGGCTCCGGTGCCATCGCGGGTCTCGTCGCGATCACCCCCGCGTGCGCCAACCTCGCGCCGGGCTGGGCCCTGCTGCTGGGTGTCGTCGCAGGTGTGCTCTGCGCCCTTGCGGTCGAGCTGAAGTTCAAGCTCGGCTTCGATGACTCGCTCGACGTCGTCGGCATCCACCTCGTGGGTGGCGTGATCGGTACCCTCTACCTCGGCTTCTTCGCGATCGACACCGGTCTGTTCACCGGTGGCGACCTCGGCCAGCTCGCGGTGCAGGCGATCGCCGCCTTCGGAGTTCTCATCTACTCGTTCGTGGTCGCCTACATCCTGGGCTTCGCGATCGAGAAGACGATCGGGTTCCGCGTCAAGAACGAGGACGAGGTCGCTGGCGTCGACACCATCGTTCACGGTGAGTCGGGCTACGCGATCGTCAACGACTGACGCTGACGCTCATTCGACGGGGCGCTACTCTCGCAAGGGAGTGGCGCCCCGTTGGCGTCGCCCAGGGTGCATCGGAGCCGGGAGCGAGGTAACGCGAGCATGAGCGACCCGGTTCTGCAGCTCGCCTGCGCGGCGCTCGTGCTATTCGTGCCCGTGGGCGTGCAGCAGGGGCTGCGGCCGAGCGCGACGCCGCGCATCCTCATCATCGCTGCTGTGAGCCTGGTGGCCGCCGTCGCCTCGCTCGTGGCCGATGTCGCGGTCGGTCTCGGCGTCGACGTCGCCGCCTCCGTGCTCGACGCCAGCTTCGCGGGCGCGATCGCCGCCACGGTGGCCCTCGTCGTCGCTCAACGTCTCGGAACTGCCGGGGGAGCGGTATTCGGGCTGTCATGGTCGCTGGTGGTGTTCCAGCCTGTCGCCGCGGCGGTGCTCGATGGAGTTCCCTCCCTCGTGCAGGTCGCCTTCGGTGCGATCGACTACGGCGGCGTGCTCGCGAGTCACGTCGGTGCGGGCTCCGCCCTCTTGGCGCTCTCGCTGCTCCCGGTCGCTCGACCGCGCGACCGCGCGCACCAGGCGGAGAGCGCGGTGCGCGTCATAGAGCGCGTCTCGTGGGGGCGGGGGGTCATGGGCGCGAGCCTCGTCATCGCGGGCGGTGCCGCGTGGCTTCTCGGCGTCGATCGGGTGCTGACCGTCGCGAGCGGCAGGACTCTCGTCAACGCGCTCGCTGGCATGGCGCTCGCGGCGCTCCTCTGGATCGTCGTCGAGAAGATCGCTGTCGACCGGGTTGCGCCGGAAGGCCTCATCGCAGGGTCTCTCCTCGGATGGGGAGCGATCGGCGCAGGCGTGCCGTACCTGTCGCCGCTCGCGCTGATCGCCGCGGTTGCAGGCGGCACGGCAGCCGCCGTGGGCGCTGTGGCGCAGGCGCGTGCTCGCGGCGCAGGAGTGCTGCGGTGGGGCTCGGGAAGCATGCTCGTGGCCGTCGCCGTGGGCAGCATCGTGATGACGCTCCTCGCCGACCGATTCGGCCTCGCAGAGATGGCGACGATCACCTTCACCGTCGAGCAACTCACCGCGACCATCGTCGTCGCCGTCGTGGCCGGAACGGGCGGAATCGTCTGCGGCCTGCTCGCCTGGGGAGTGTCTCGGTGGGCGATACCAGACTCGAACTGATGACCTCTTCCGTGTGAAGGAAGCGCGCTACCAACTGCGCCAATCGCCCGCGGCCTCCATCCTGCCATATCCCGGACACCGTGATGGTGCGGTGCGCACGGTGCACGACACGGCACCGCGCACCGGTTTGGTCATCGTCGAACGGTTGGGCTAGAGTTTCGATGCGGCTAGCAGAAACGGTCGCGAATGCGGATGTGGCGCAGTGGTAGCGCATCACCTTGCCAAGGTGAGGGTCGCGAGTTCGAATCTCGTCATCCGCTCGAGTGACACCCTCCCGGTAACGGGGAGTCACCCACGGTGGCGTGGCCGAGAGGCGAGGCAGCGGCCTGCAAAGCCGTATACACGGGTTCGAATCCCGTCGCCACCTCGCAAGTTACCGACCGGGCTCCCGCGGCCCTGACAGCGGGCGATTGGCGCAGCGGTAGCGCGCTTCCCTGACACGGAAGAGGTCACTGGTTCGATCCCAGTATCGCCCACCACGAGGTACTGTCTCGAGGCTCGTTCCGCTCCGTGACCAGTTGTGGGGCGAGCGCGCGAGAGGCAAGCGCGCTAGCCTGGCGGAATGACTCCGGGGGGAGGCGTCCGAGAGGCTCGGACTGCCGATAGCGACGCTTTTGCAGACCTTCTTCTGAGAGCCCGCCTCGTCACTCCCGAGACTCTTGCCTATGCGCGTCAGGTGAAGGACCGCACGGGAGCGCACATCGACCAGGTGCTCATCAGCGAAGGCCTGCTCGACAGCGAATCGCTTCTGCTCGCCGAGGCACAGGCGTGGGGCATCCACCCGATCGACCTCGAAGCGGTCAGCTTCGACGATGCGCTCGTGCGACGATTCCCCGGCCAGACGTATCTCACCGAGAACTGGCTGCCCATCCGGAAGCTCGCCAACGGCACGATCATCGTCGCGACGGCACGCGGGATCGCGCCCCACCGGGTGGAGCGCGTGCGAGCTCTCCTGGGCGGCGCGCAGGTGCAGTTCGTCGCCACCACCTCGTGGGGCATCAAGAACGCGTGCCTGCGGCTGTTCCGCGCCGAGATCGCCGAGGAGGCCGCGAACGAGCTGTGGCGCCAGAACCCCGCGATGTCGGCCCGCGTGACCTTCAGCCGCGGGCAGAAGGTGGGCGGCGCCCTCGCGGCCGTCGGCCTCATCGTGCTGGCCGTGTTCTGGCCCGTGCAGGTGGTCATCGGCGTCATCGCAGCGGCGAGCCTCGTCTTCCTCGCCGGCACGAGCTTCAAGTTCATCGTCGCCATGCGCGGCGCCCGCTACGACGTCGTCGAGCGCGTCAGCAGGCGCCAGGTCGCTGAGCTGGACGACCGCAACCTGCCGCGCTACACAGTGCTCGTTCCCGTGTTCCGCGAGGCCAACATCGTCGGCCAGCTCATCAAGAACCTCGGCGGCATCGACTACCCGACCGAGAAGCTCGAAGTGCTCATCCTCATCGAGGAGGAGGACCACGAGACGCGGGATGCTGTGCTCGCCTCGGCGCCGCCCGCCCACTTCCGCATCATCACGATTCCGAAGGGCCACCCGCAGACGAAGCCGCGTGCTTGCAATGTGGGCCTGTACTTCGCGACGGGCGACTTCCTCGTGATCTTCGACGCCGAAGACACTCCCGAGCCCGACCAGCTCAAGAAGGCCGTCGTCGCCTTCCGGCGCGGCGGCGACGCGACGGTGTGCGTGCAGGCGTCGCTCAACTACTTCAACGACAGCGAGAACGTGCTCACGCGCATGTTCACGCTCGAGTACAGCTACTGGTTCGACTACATGCTCGCGGGGCTCGACTACGGTGACCTGCCGATTCCGCTCGGGGGCACGTCGAACCACTTCCGCACAGATGCGCTCATCGAGCTCGGCGGGTGGGACCCGTACAACGTGACGGAGGATGCCGACCTGGGCATCCGCGCGAGCGCCCTCGGCTACCGCGTGGGCGTCATCAACTCGACGACCATGGAGGAGGCCAATACCTCCATCCCGAACTTCATCCGGCAGCGTTCGCGATGGATCAAGGGCTACATGCAGACCTCGCTCGTACATGCGCGCCAGCCCATCGCCCTGCTGCGGCAGATCGGCGTGCGCCGCTTCTTCGCCTTCGTTCTGCTCATCGCGGGTACGCCGTTGACCTTCCTCGGCGTGATCCCGTTCTACGTCGTCACCGCCATCACCGTGGTCGCGCCCCTCGACGTCGTCGAGCAGTTCTTCCCCGTCTGGCTGCTGTGGATCACGCTGCTCAACTTCGTGATCGGCAACGTCGTGATGATCTACCTGTCGATGATGGGCCCGTACAAGAGAGGGACCTTCCATCTTGTGCTGTGGGCGCTCCTCAACCCCCTGTACTGGGTACTGCACTCCATCGCGGCGTACAAGGCTCTCTGGCAGCTGCTCACCAACCCCCACTACTGGGAGAAGACCGAGCACGGATTGACGACGCATGTCCACGATGACTGACCCAGGACTGCGGGAGCGCGATCGTCGACGACGGCGCGCTCCGCGCACCCGCCTCGACCGGTTTCCGCGTGACCCGATCGCCCGCTGGTTGCTGCGTATCGTTCTCATGCTGCCCGTGCTCGCGGTCGTGCTGCTCTCGGCCACGACACCCGCCGTGGAGGGCACGCCCAACCAGTCGCTCGTGGCTGCACTCGCCCAGATCGACTGGACGCGCGGAGACGGGCAGTGGCTCGCGCTCCTGTACCCCCATGTGTCGATCCTCATCGCCGCCGCGAATCCGTTCGGGATGCTCGGGCTCGGCGTCGTCGGGGCGGTGGCCAGCGGATTCTTGCTCCAGAAGGTCGCTGAGATCATCGCGCAACGTGCGATCCCGCTCTCGACCGGCATCATCCTCACGCTCGCGCTCGCGGCGAACCCGCTCTACTTCTACTTTGCGAGCGAGAACCTGCCGGGCTTCCTCGCCTTCACCTTCTTCGGCCTCGCCATGGCCGACCTCGTGCGCTTCGTCAACTGGGGCAGCACCGAGTCGGGCTTCCGCGCGGGGCTGCTCCTCATGCTCTCGGCCTTCTCCGACCCGACGGGAATCCTCTTCGCCGTCGTCGCTATCCTCGCCTCGCCGTTCCTCCGGCACGGCCGCTCAGCCGCGCCCGGGCTTCGCGCGGCGAACATGCTCGTCATCGGGTTCCCCACGGCCGGGGCGTTCACCACGATCGTGCTGCTCAACCTGGCGTTCTTCGCGTCACCCTGGCCCGGCGGTGCGAGCACGAGCATCGGCGCGTATCCCGTGCTTCTCGCCGACCTCATCGCCCTGTACACGACGCCCACGGGCTGGCTGCTCGCGGCGGCGGTCGTCAGCGCGTGGCTCGTCGCGATCGCCGTGCGGAGGCCGCTCACGATTCCGGCCTCGGCGCTCGTGTTCGTGCTCATCAACGCCGCGCTGCTCCTCGGCATGATCCACCCCGGCGCGGCGGGAGTCACTTTCCTCCTGCTGACGCTGCTGGCGATCACGATCATCCCGGCCGCGAAGAGCACCCTCTCCAACGTGCTCGTCGACCTCATCGCCGTGCTGCAGATCGGCATCGCGTGGGCTGCGGCGCTCGATCGCGCGATCGTGCAGGAGTGGATGGTCAGCATCGCGCAGGCACTGCTTCCGTTCTTCGGCTGAGCACCCGGAGGCGTCCAGGAGCACCCGCGCGCCGCCGATAGAGTTGGGCGGTAGTCGACAGCGAGAGGACCACCGTGGCAGAGACCGTCGAGATCGTCGTGACCGAACCCGGAGACGGGTTCGGGGTCTTCACCGATCGGGCGATCGTCGCCATGCGCGTGAACGGCGAGCTGCGCGACCTGGCACACCGTCTCGAGCCGGGGGATCGCGTGAGCGCCGTCGCGATCGACTCGCCCGACGGGCTCGACATCCTGCGCCACTCGACCGCTCACGTGCTCGCGCAGGCGGTGCAGTCGCTCCACCCGCAGGCGACGCTCGGCATCGGCCCACCCGTGACCGACGGCTTCTACTACGACTTCGGGGTCGACTCTCCGTTCACGGTGGACGACTTCGGTCCACTCCAGAAGGCCATGGAGCGCATCATCCGCCAGGGCCAGCGCTTCCAGCGCCGCGTCGTGACCGAGGCTGAGGCGCGGGCAGAGCTCGCCGACGAGCCGTACAAGCTCGAGCTCATCGGCCTCAAGGGTGGCGTGGGCGACTCGAGCGACGGGGAGAGCGTCGAGGTCGGCGGGGCCGAGCTCACGATCTACGACAATGTCGACGCCAAGACCGGCGAGGTGTACTGGAAGGACCTCTGCCGCGGCCCGCACCTGCCGAGCACACGCATGATCGGCAACGGGTGGGCGCTCACGCGCGTCGCTGCGGCCTACTGGCGCGGCAGCGAGAAGAACCCGCAGTTGCAGCGCATCTACGGCACGGCGTGGGCGTCGAAGGATGCCCTGCGCGAGCACCAGTCCCGCCTTGAGGAGGCCGCGAAGCGCGACCACCGCAAGCTCGGTGCCGAGCTGGACCTGTTCTCGTTCCCGACCGAGATCGGGTCGGGGATGTCGGTGTGGCACCCCCGCGGGGGCATCGTGCGCCTCGAGATGGAGCAGCACGCCATGCGCCGCAACCGCGAGGCCGGCTACAGCTACGTCTACACCCCTCACATCACCAAGAGCGCTCTCTTCGAGCAGTCGGGGCACCTCACCAACTACGCCGACAGCATGTTCCCGCCCATGACGCTCGACGTCGTGCACGACGAGGCGGGCGAGGTGGTCTCACCCGGGCAGGACTACTACCTCAAGCCCATGAACTGCCCATTCCACATCCTCATCTACCGCGAACGGCCGCGCAGCTATCGCGAGCTGCCACTTCGGTACAGCGAGTTCGGCGCTGTCTACCGCAACGAGCACTCGGGCGCTCTGCACGGGCTCACGCGGGTGCGCGGCCTCACGATGGACGACGCCCACCTGTTCGTGCGCCCCGACCAGCTCGAGGTGGAAGTCGCGAGCACGCTCGAGCTCGTGCTCAGCATGCTGCGGGATTTCGGCCTCACCGACTTCTACCTCGAGCTCTCCACGCGCGACGACGTCAAGGACAAGTGGCTCGGCGACGACGAGATGTGGCAGACCACGACGGAGGCACTGCGCCGTGTCGCGGTCGCGTCCGGTCTCGAGCTCGTCGACGACCCCGGCGGGGCCGCGTTCTACGGCCCCAAGATCTCGGTGCAGGCCCGTGACGCCATCGGGCGCACGTGGCAGCTCTCGACCGTGCAGATCGATCCGAACCTGCCCGAGCGCTTCGATCTCGAATACACCGCGCCGGATGGCTCGCGCCAGCGCCCGATCATGATCCACCGCGCCCTGCTCGGCTCGATGGAGCGGTTCTTCGCGATCCTGCTCGAGCACTACGCGGGTGCCTTCCCGGCATGGCTCGCCCCCGAGCAGGTCGTCGGCATCCCCGTCGCCGAGGAGTTCGCCGACTACCTCACCGACGTCATCGATCAGCTGCGGGCTCGTGGCGTGCGCGCGCACGTCGACGACTCCGACGACCGCATGCCGAAGAAGATCCGCACGCACACCAAGGCGAAAGTGCCGTACCTGCTCATCGCCGGTGAGGACGATCGCGCCCAGGGCGCGGTGAGCTTCCGCTTCCGCGACGGCACGCAGCTCAACGGGGTTCCCGTCGCCGACGCCATCGAGCGCATCACGGGCGCGATCGAGCGCCGGTCGCAGGAGCTCTAGGCGCGTCCGTGGAGAACCCCGATCACACCATCGACGGCGTCCCCGCCGAGGCGGGGGAGCGCTTCGCGGCGGTTCCGGACGCCTTCCAGCGACTGTGGACGCCGCACCGACTCGTCTACATCGAGCACGGCCAGCAACCGCACGACGACGCGTGCCCGTTCTGCCGCGCTCCCGAACTCAGCGATGAGGAGTCACTCATCGTCGCTCGGGGCGAGCATGCCTACGTGCTCCTCAACCTCTACCCGTACAACAGCGGCCATCTACTCGTGTGCCCGTACCGGCACATTGCGCAATATGACGAGGCCACTCCCGAGGAGGTCGCTGAAATCGGCGAGCTCACGCAGACCGCGATGCGCGTGCTGCGCACGGCGGCGCGCTGCGACGGCTTCAACCTCGGCATGAACCAGGGGCGCATCGCTGGCGCGGGAATCGCGGGGCACCTGCACCAGCACATCGTGCCGCGCTGGGCACTCGACGCGAACTTCTTCCCGATCATCGCGGGCACGAAGGCGATTCCCCGACTGCTGGGCGAGACGCGCGCCGAGATCGCGAGCGCCTGGCCCTCAGGCGCGCGGCGTTAGACTGGCGCGCGCCGCCACTCACCATCTCTCACCTCGCGGTATCGCGCGCGCTGCGCGCAGGAAAGGGTCCACAGCAATGACCGAGAAGACTCAGGGAACCAGCCGCGTCAAGCGCGGCCTCGCCGACATGCTCAAGGGCGGCGTCATCATGGACGTCGTCACCGCCGAGCAGGCGCGCATCGCCGAGGACGCTGGGGCCGTCGCCGTCATGGCCCTCGAGCGGGTTCCCGCCGACATCCGCGCCCAGGGCGGCGTGGCGCGCATGAGCGATCCCGACCTCATCGATGCGATCCGCGCTGCTGTATCGATCCCCGTCATGGCGAAGGCCCGCATCGGCCACTTCGTCGAGGCGCAGGTGCTGCAGTCTCTCGGCGTGGACTACATCGACGAGTCCGAGGTTCTGAGCCCCGCCGACTACGTCAACCACATCGACAAGTGGCCGTTCACCGTTCCGTTCGTGTGCGGGGCGACCAACCTGGGCGAAGCCCTGCGCCGCATCACCGAGGGTGCTGCGATGATCCGCTCGAAGGGCGAGGCCGGCACCGGCGACGTCTCCGAGGCGACCAAGCACATCCGCACTATCCTCGGCGAGATCCGCGCCCTCTCCGCCCAGAGCCCCGACGAGTGGTACGTCGCCGCCAAGGAGCTGCAGGCTCCCTATGAGCTCGTCGCCGAGGTCGCTCAGTCGGGCACTCTGCCGGTCGTGCTCTTCACCGCCGGTGGTGTCGCCACGCCCGCGGACGCAGCGCTCATGATGCAGCTCGGCGCCGACGGCGTCTTCGTCGGCTCGGGCATCTTCAAGTCGGGCAATCCCGAAGCGCGCGCCGCGGCGATCGTGAAGGCCACGGCGGCCTTCACCGACCCCGCCGCGATCGCGGATGCCTCCCGCGGCCTCGGCGAGGCGATGGTCGGCATCAACGTCGCCGACCTTCCCACGCCGCACCGTCTCGCCGAGCGTGGCTGGTAGCCAGCCGCCCGTCGGGGTCTTCGCTCTGCAGGGGGATGTGCGCGAGCACCTCGCCGTGCTCACCGCGCTCGGGGCGGATGCCCGACCCGTGCGCCGGCCGGAGGAGCTCGAGCAGGTCGCGGGTCTCGTGATCCCCGGGGGCGAGTCGAGCGTGATGGACAAGCTCAGCCGCCTGTTCGGGCTGCGCGACCCTCTGCAGCAGCGCATCGCGGCGGGCATGCCGGTCTACGGCACGTGCGCGGGGCTCATCATGCTCGCGGAAAGGTTGCAGGACGGCATCGCGGGTCAGCAGACCCTGGGCGGGCTCGACATCGTCGCGCGCCGCAACGCCTTCGGCACGCAGTCCGACTCGTTCGAGACCGACCTGCACATCCCGGCGCTCGGCGACCCTCCCGTGCATGCCGTCTTCATCCGCGCCCCGGTGGTCGAGGCGGTCGGCGACCAGGTCGCGGTGCTCGCACGGCTCGAGGGCGGCGACATCGTCGCGGTCGAGCAGGGCGCCCTGCTCGCGACGGCCTTCCACCCCGAGATCGCCCACGAGGACCGCTTCCACCGACGCTTCCTCGAGCACGTGGCCGCTCGCGCCTGACCGCCTCGCGGTCGACGCTGCGGCCCGGCACGGGCCAGGATGGGCTCATGCTCTATTCCCAGTACCCCGCCGCTCGCACGCGGCAGATCATCGCGGATGCACTCGGCGTCCTCACCACGATCGTCGTCATCACGATCGGCCTCGCTGTCACGGCGGCGATTCGCACGCTCGGGCAGTTCGGGCGCGATCTCGAGTCGGCGGGGGAGGGATTCCAGGAGGGTCTTGGAGAGGCAGCCGAGAATCTCGGTGACGTGCCCCTCATCGGTGACGGCATCCGTGTGCCCCTGGATGCGGCGGCCTCCGCGGGCGGAGCGGTCGCCGAGGCCGGCCGCGGCCAGCAGCAGTTCGTCGAACTCGTCGCCGTCGGAGCGGGCTGGGCCGTCGTGCTGTTCCCGCTTCTCGTGCTCGCCCTCGTCTGGGTGTGGCCACGCACTCGCTTCGTGCGCCGATCTGCGACCATGCGCCGACTGCTCGAGTCGGGCATGACGGGCGACACCCTCGCGGTGCGCGCGATGGCGCGTGCGCCGCTCGCCGAGCTCGCGCGCGTGCATCCCGACCCGGGAGCGGCCTGGCGGGCACAGGATGCCGAGGCGATCAGCGCCCTCGCGGCGCTCGAGCTGCGACGGTCGGGAATCCGTCCGCAGAGGCTCGCGTAGACTGGCTCAGTTGTCCCCGTCCTAACCGAGGAGTGAGATGTCAGGGCATTCCAAGTGGGCGACCACGAAGCACAAGAAGGCGATCATCGACCAGCGCCGTGCCAAGTCGTTCGCCAAGCTCATCAAGAACATCGAGGTGGCCGCCAAGATCGGCGGCGCCGACCTGAGCGGCAATCCGACGCTCGTCGACGCCGTGCAGAAGGCCAAGAAGACCTCCGTGCCCAATGACAACATCGACCGCGCCATCAAGCGCGGAGCGGGTCTCACCGGTGAGACGATCGACTACCAGACGATCATGTACGAGGGCTACGGGCCGGGCGGGCTCGCGCTGCTCATCGAGTGCCTCACCGACAACCGCAACCGCGCCGCGGCGGAGGTGCGCACGGCGATGACGCGCAACGGGGGCACGATGGCCGACCCGGGCAGCGTCTCCTACAACTTCGCGCGCAAGGGCGTGATCTCGATCACCAAGTCCGACGAGGTGACCGAGGACGACATCCTTCTCGCCGTGCTCGATGCGGGCGCCGAGGAGGTCGTCGACCAGGGCGGCGGCTTCGAGGTCATCACCGATCCCTCCCAGCTCGTCGAGGCGCGCACCGCACTGCAGGAGGCGGGGCTCGAGTACGACTCCGCGGAGGCGGAGTTCGTGGCGAGCGTGCAGATCGAGGCCGATGCGGAGACCGCGCGCAAGCTCTTCCGCCTCGTCGACGCGATGGACGACCTCGACGACGTGCAGAACGTGTACACGAACGTCGCGCTCACACCCGAGGTGCGCGCCGAGCTCGACGACGACGACGAGTAGCGCGTGCCGCTGCGGGTGCTCGGTGTCGACCCCGGACTGACGCGGTGCGGCGTCGGAGTCGTCGACATCGATGCACGACGGCGCGCGAGCCTCGTGGCGGTCACCGTCATCAGGACGGAGCCGAGCCTGCCGCTCGAGCAGAGGCTGCTCGCGATCGGCACCGAGCTCGCCGAGCTGCTCGACGAGCATCGCCCGCACGTCGTGGCGCTCGAGCGCGTCTTCGCGCAGCACAACGTGCGCACGGTCATGGGAACAGCGCAGGCGAGCGGTGTCGTGCTGCACGCCGCGGCGGCGCGGGGCCTCACGGTCACGCTGCACACGCCGACCGAGGTCAAGGCCGCGGTCACGGGGCACGGGGGCGCCGACAAAAAGCAGGTCACGGCGATGGTGCAGCGCATCCTGAGACTGGATGCTCCGCCGAATCCCGCGGACGCCGCCGACGCTCTCGCGCTCGCCATCTGCCACGGCTGGCGGGGTGCTCCTGTCGCGCACAGCGGTGCGGAGGAGGCGCTCGGTGGAGTACAGCGCTCGACACCCGCGCAGGACGCGTGGCGCGCCGCCGAGAAGTCGGCGCGCGCCCGTAAGCTCGACAGGTGATCGCCAGCCTTCGAGGAACCATCGTCGCGCTCGCGACCGGTCGACTCGTGCTCGAGGTCGCCGGCGTGGGCTACGCCGTCGCGATCACCGAGCGTCATGCGCGCGAGCTGCGGGTGGGCGACACCGTGCGACTGCACACGGCGCTCGTCGTGCGGGAGGACGACCTGAGCCTCTTCGGTTTCGTCGACGAGGTCGAGCTGGGCCTCTTCGAGCTGCTGCGCACGGTGTCTGGCGTCGGGCCGAAGTCTGCCCTCGGCGTTCTCGGCTCGATGGACGCCGACGCGATCGCGCACGCGATCGCGAACGATGATGATGCCCCCTTCCGCGCGGTGAGCGGCATCGGCCCGAAGACGGCGAAGCTCATCGTCGTCACACTCGCGGGCAAGCTCGAGGCCCCGCGCACCCCTGCGCGCGGCACCGCAGCGGGTGAGGATGCGCGCGCGGAGACCGCGCCGCGCACAGCCCTCGTCGCGGCTCTCACAGGGCTCGGCTGGCCCGAGCGCACGGCCCTCGAGGCCGCCACTGCGGTCATCGATCAGGCGGAGGAAGCGCCCCTGCCCGAGCTGTCCGTTCTGCTGCGCCGCGCGCTCGCGCAGCTCGGGCCCGCTCGGGATGCTCGTGGAGGCTCGGCACGATGAGCGACGCCGTCGTGCGGCCGGACCCCGAGTCGGAGGCGGAACTCGCCTTCGAGGGCGCGCTGCGCCCGAGCAGCCTCGAGGAGTTCGTCGGTCAGCAGAAGGTACGCCGTCAGCTGCAGCTGCTGCTCGAGGCGGCCTCGCTGCAGAACCGCAGCCCGGATCACATCCTTCTCGCGGGACCTCCCGGTCTCGGCAAGACGACGCTCGCGATGATCGTCGCCCACGAGGGCGCCCGCCCCCTCCGCATGACGAGTGGACCGGCGATCCAGCACGCGGGCGATCTCGCCGCCGTTCTGTCGTCCCTCGTCCCGGGCGAGGTGCTCTTCGTCGACGAGATCCACCGCATGGCGCGCTCCGCCGAGGAGATGCTCTACCTCGCGATGGAGGACTTCCGCGTCGACATCATGGTGGGCAAGGGTGCGGGCGCCACGAGCATTCCGCTCGAGCTCGCCCCGTTCACGCTCGTCGGCGCGACCACGAGATCAGGGCTCTTGCCGAACCCGCTGCGCGACCGGTTCGGCTTCACCGCGCACCTGGAGTTCTACGAGCCGGAGGAGCTGCTGCGCGTGATCACGCGCGCGGCGGCACTACTGCGCTTCGAGATCGGTCAGGATGCTCTCACCGAGATCTCCGGTCGTTCGCGTGGCACGCCCCGCATCGCGAACCGTCTGCTGCGGCGCGTGCGCGATTTCGCGCTCGTGAACGGGGGCCCGGCCGACCGCGACGCCGTTCAGGCGGCGCTCGAGCTGTATGACGTCGATGACTGGGGCCTCGACCGTCTCGACCGCGCCGTGCTCACCGCCATCGTCGACCGCTTCGCCGGCGGCCCCGTCGGTCTCTCGACCCTGGCCGTGTCGGTCGGGGAGGAGGCCGAGACGATCGAGGCGGTCGTCGAGCCCTTCCTCGTGCGGACGGGCCTGCTGTCGCGGACTCCGCGCGGGCGCGTCGCGACGCCTCGCGCGTGGCAGCACCTCGGGCGCAGGCCCGAGCCGACCGCGCTCGATGACCTATAGTGGTCGGCAGGCTCCGGCGCAGCATCCGCATGCCCTGACGACGACCACGTCGTCGAGCCGCTGAACTCCTCGAAAGGCGTCCCACCCCATGGATCCGTTGACTATCGTCATGCTGGCCGTCCTGGCCCTGCTCATCTTCTTCATGATCCGCAATTCGCGGAAGCGCCGTGCCGACCTGGCCGAGCTGCAGGACAAGATGGTGCCCGGCGCCGAGGTCATGACCAACTTCGGCCTCTTCGGCACGCTCGTCGAGATCGACGAGGAGTCCAACATCGCCGTACTCGAGACCGGCCCGGGCAGCACCGTGCGCGTGCACCGTCAGACGCTCGCTCGCGTCGTCGAGGATGACGTCGTCGAGGAGGATGCGGACGAGGTCGACGCCGACGACTCGACCGACGCTCCCCGCCTCAACGAATCGAGCGCCGACGCCAAGAAGTCGGACGACTGACCCCTCTCCGTCCCGGCCGCGTGGTGCGCGCCTTCTGACGCATGCCCGCAGATTCGACCGAAGAAATGAGTACCTAGAGGTGGCCCGAAGCACTCCCGAGCGCAACGCGATTCGCTCACTCGTCTGGCTGCTCGTCATCATCGTCGGCCTCATCGCCGCCAATGGCGCGAGCGTGCTGTTCAACAACGGGCAGTGGACGCCCAAGCTCGCCCTCGACCTCGAGGGTGGCACGCAGATCATCCTCGCGCCGCAGCTCGCCTCCGGGGACCAGGTCGACCAGGAGCAGCTTGAGCAGGCCGTCGCGATCATTCGACAACGCGTCGATGCGGGCGGTGTGAGCGAAGCGGAGATCAACACGCAGGGCGGCGAGAACATCGTCGTCGCGATTCCCGGCGTGCCCGACCCCGCGACGATCGAGCGCATTCAGAGCTCGGCGAAGCTCGAGTTCCGGCCCGTGCTGCTCGCCGACCTCGCCTCGAACCAGATTCTCGACGACCCCGAGGCGACCGACGAGGACTCTGCCGACGGCGACGCGACGGACGAGGCCGCGACCGACGACGAGGCTGCGGAGGGCGAGACGGCCGAGCCGACCCCGAGCGCCTCTCCCACCGATGCGAGCGACCCAGCGTGGATCACCGAGGAGCTTCAGCGGGAGTTCGACACCTTCGAGTGCTCGAGCCTCGACGTCGTGGGTGCGAACGTCGCGCCCGTCGACGAGCCTCTTGTGACGTGCGAGGCGGAGGGCTCGATCAAGTACATCCTCGGCCCCGTCGAGGTCGAGGGCGAGGCCATCGCGAATGCGCGGTCTGGGCTCATCGCATCGTCGAGGGGCGTGACCACCAACGAGTTCGGTGTCTTCATCGACTTCAACGACGAGGGCACGGCGCAGTTCCGCGAGGTCACCGAGCGCCTCGTGGGCCTCACGGGTATCCGCAACCAGTTCGCCATCGTGCTGGACGGGCGCGTCATCAGCGCCCCGCGCACGATCAGCGCGATCACGGACGGCTCGCCGCAGATCAGCGGAAACTTCACGCAGGAGAGCGCTCAGGTGCTCGCCGATCAGCTCAAGTTCGGCGCGCTGCCGCTTGGTTTCGAGGTGCAGAGCAGCGAGAACATCACGGCGACGCTCGGTCTCTCCCAGCTGCAGAGCGGCATCATCGCCGGTCTCATCGGTATCGCCCTCGTGATCGGCTACGCGCTCATCCAGTACCGGGCCCTCGGTGGGGTGATCATCGCGTCCCTCGTCATTGCGGGAATCGTGACGTACCTCATCATCACGTTCCTCTCGAACCAGCAGGGCTACCGACTCTCGCTCGCCGGTGTCGCGGGCCTCATCATCTCGATCGGCGTCATCGCCGACTCCTTCATCGTGTACTTCGAGCGCATCCGAGACGAGCTGCGCGACGGGCGCCGACTCGATGGCGCGGTCGAGGCGGGCTGGAAGCGAGCCTTCCGCACGATCCTCATCTCCGACGTCATCAACTTCATCGCCGCCGCCGTGCTCTTCGTGCTCGCGGTCGGCAACGTTCGCGGTTTCGCCTTCACGCTCGGCATCACCACCATCGTCGACCTCGTCATCGTCGCGCTCTTCACGCACCCGATGATGCAGCTGCTGGGGCGCACGCGCTTCTTCGGGGATGGCCACCCGCTGAGTGGCCTCGACCCCAAGGCTCTGGGAGCCGTCTATCGCGGCCGAGCCCAGTTCCGGCAGCCGCAATCGGTGCCCGCGGTCAAGCGGGCCAGCAGCAGCCGTGAGGCGCAGCGCCGTCAGACGATCGCCGAGCGCAAGGCCGCGGAAGCCCGTGGCGAAGGAGAGGACGCGCGATGAGCATGCTCACCCGGGTCGGCAACGACCTCTACACCGGCGCACGGTCCTTCGACTTCGTCGGCAAGCGCGTCGTGTGGTACTCCATCGGCGCGGCCGTCCTCATCCTCGCGATCGCGTTCACTGCACTGCGCGGCGGGTTCGTGTTCGGCATCGAGTTCCGCGGCGGCTCGGAGTTCCGGGTCACGGGCAGCTCTGCCGCGATCGAGGGCACCGCCGCCGCGACGTCGATCGCCGTCGACGCGGTCGACGAGGTCGTCACCGGTGCCAACCCGCGCGTCTCCATCGTCGGCAGCGACTCCGTGCGAGTGCAGACCGAGCAGCTCACGCCGGGGGAGACGGACGAGCTCAGAGCCGCCCTCGCCGACGCCTACGGCGTCACGCAGGCAGACGTGGCATCGTCCTTCATCGGTGCGACCTGGGGCGCGGATATCACCCGGCAGGCGCTTCTGGCTCTCGTCGTCTTCCTGCTCTTCGCGAGTGTCGTCATGGCGCTCTACTTCCGCACCTGGAAGATGGCTCTCGCGGCGATCGTCGCGCTGTTCCACGACCTCATCATCACGACCGGCGTGTACGGCGTGCTCGGGCTCGAGATCACTCCAGCAGCCGTCATCGGCTTCCTCACGATCCTCGGCTACTCGCTGTACGACACGGTCGTGGTGTTCGACAAGGTTCGCGAGAACACGAGCGAGGACGGCGTCGAGTCGCGGCGCACCTTCGCGCAGTCGGTGAACCTCGCGGTGAACCAGACCCTCGTCCGCTCGATCAATACCTCCGTCGTCGCGGTGCTGCCCACCGCAGCGATCCTGTTCATCGGCTCGCTCCTGCTCGGCGCCGGAACCCTGCGCGACATCGCGCTTGCGCTCTTCATCGGCACGCTCGTGGGAACGTACTCGTCGATATTCCTCGCGGCGCCCCTGTACGTGCACCTGCGCGAGAACGAGCCCGAGGTCAAGAAGCAGGGATCGCGGCATAAGGCGGCACGACCGGAATCCGGCGCCGTCCGCTGATCGCACCTGAGCGGGAGTCTCACGCACGCGCCGTAGAATCGCAGCAGGAGGCGCAGGGATGACCGAGACGACGCAGCAGCAGGGTCCTGCGCTGCGCGCGCTCCTGCCCCGCATCTTCTCGCGCTCGCAGCCCGCGGGTGGTCTCGAGAGTCTCACCAAGACGGTGCGGCAGCAGCATCCCAAGGCCGATATCGCCCTCATCGAGCGCGCCTACAAGGTGGCGGAGAGGGCGCACGCGGGCCAGACCCGCAAGAGCGGCGAGCCGTACATCACGCACCCGCTCGCGGTCGCACAGATCCTCGCCGACCTCGGCATCGGGGCGAAGACGATCGCTGCGGCGCTCCTGCACGACACGGTGGAGGACACTTCGTACTCGATCGATCAGCTGCGCGCGGACTTCGGCGACGAGATCGGGATGCTCGTGGACGGCGTCACGAAGCTCGACAAGCTCAAGTACGGCGACAGTGCGCAGGCGGAGACGGTGCGCAAGATGATCGTCGCGATGTCGAAAGACATCCGGGTGCTCATCGTCAAGCTCGCCGACCGCCTGCACAATGCGCGCACGTGGGGCTTCGTGCCGGCCGAGTCGGCGCAGCGCAAAGCGCAGGAGACGCTCGAGATCTATGCGCCTCTCGCGCATCGCTTGGGAATCCAGACGATCAAGTGGGAGCTCGAAGACCTCTCGTTCGCCGTGCTCTACCCGAAGATCTACGTCGAGATCGAGAGTCTCGTCAAGGGGCGCACCCCCGAGCGCGAGGCCTTCGTGCAGCTGGTCATCGACGAGGTCAAGACTGATCTGCGGCAGGCGAAGATCAAGGGTGCGGTCGTGGGGCGGCCCAAGCAGTACTACTCGATCTACCAGAAGATGGTGCATCGCGGCCGCGACTTCGACGACATCTACGACCTCACGGGAGTGCGCATCCTCGTCGGGTCGATCCGCGACTGCTACGCCGTTCTCGGGGCTGTGCACGCGCGCTGGAACCCCATGCCCGGTCGGTTCAAGGACTACATCGCCACGCCGAAGTTCAATCTCTACCAGTCCCTGCACACGACGGTGTTCGGCCCGGGTGGCCGCCCCGTCGAGCTGCAAATACGCACGCACGAGATGCACCAGCGCGCCGAGTTCGGAGTCGCAGCGCACTGGAAGTACAAGGAGCGCATGGCCGGTGCGGGGCGCGGCGAGGCGGGCACCGAACGGTCGGACACCGACATGGCCTGGCTCGCGCACATCTCGGACTGGCAGGCGGAGACGAGCGACCCGACCGAGTTCCTCGACAATCTGCGCTACGAGATCGGGGCGAAGGAGGTCTATGTCTTCACGCCCAAGGGAAAGGTCATTGGTCTTCCCGCCGGTGCGACGCCCGTGGACTTCGCCTACGCCGTGCACACCGAGATCGGTCATCGCACGATGGGTGCCAAGGTGAACGGTCGTCTCGTGCCGCTCGAGACCGTGCTCGCGAGCGGAGACTCGGTCGAGGTGTTCACCTCGAAGAACCCCGATGCGGGCCCCAGTCAGGACTGGCTGAACTTCGTCACGAGCACACGAGCGCGCTCCAAGATCCGCCAGTGGTTCACGAAGGAGCGTCGCGACGAGGCCGTCGAGCAGGGCAAGGACGCCATCGCACGGGCGATGCGCAAGCAGAACCTGCCGCTCCAGCGCCTCATGACGCAGGATTCGGTAGCGCACGTGGCCCACCAGTTGCGCTACGAGACCGTCGAGGCCCTGTACGCGGCTGTCGGCGAGGGCCACGTGTCGACCCAGTCGGTCATCGAGAAGATCCTCGCGACTCTGCACGTGGAGTCAGAGTCGGACGACGAGCCCTTCAGCGTTCCGTCGCGCGTGCGCAGTCCTCTGAAGACGAGCGATTCCGGTGTCCTGGTGCGCGGCGCCCCCGACATTCTCGTCAAGCTCGCCAAGTGCTGCACCCCCGTGCCCGGCGACGCGATCGTCGGCTTCGTCACGCGCGGACAGGGAGTGAGCGTGCACCGCGGCGACTGCACCAACGTCCAGTCGCTGCTCTCGGAGCCGGATCGCATGATCGACGTCGAGTGGGCGCCGACCTCCAAGAGCGTGTTTCTCGTGCAAGTGCAGGTCGAGGCGCTCGACCGGGGGGGCCTGCTCTCCGATGTCACGCGCGTGCTGACGGAGCATCACGTCAACATCCTCTCCGCGAGCGTCAACACCAATCGCGACCGGCTCGCGATCAGTCGCTTCGTCTTCGAGATGGGCGATACGACGCATCTCGACCGCGTGCTCAACGCCGTGCGCCGCATCGACGCGGTGTACGACGTCTACCGCGTCAGCAACGGTTGAGCAGCCTCTGCGCTCGCCTGCCGCAGTCGCACCCGCGCTCGGCGGGTGTGCGCGGCCGTGGGTCGACGCCGCAGCGCCTCGTCGATGCACTCGGCACTCAGCCCTCTCGTCACCGCGGTCTCCTGCAGTGCTGAGGCGAGCAGCCGGGGAAGGTCGTCCCCCTCGTCGTGCCGGGCGAGGTCGACGAGCGTTCGCAGCGGGGTCGTGATCGCGACGCCGTCGAGTCTCGCGATCTCGTCGAGCTCGATCACGACCTCCCGCGCTGCGAGAGTGCGCCGCGCCGTGGAGGGGATCCGGTGACGGCTCGAGACGCAGCAGCACAGCGTCGGGCAGGCCGACTCCGTCCAGCCCCAGACCCACGCGGCGCAGCGCGCGGCGATGATGATGCGGTCGTCACCGAGAGCGGGGGCGAGGGCCATGAGGCGCGTACGCGGGTCGAGAGGCACGTCGAGGGGCAGGTAGCTCGCACCGAGCGGGAGCAGCTCGCCGTCGAGGGCGGCGGCGCGCATTTCGGTGTCGGTCAGGCGGAGCGGAGTGGAGGACGTCATGCCGAGAGTGTCGCGGTTGCGAGCCCTCGAGACGGAGCATCCTCTCGAACGGGGGAGAGTGACGCGCCGAGCCGGCCCTGGGGATAGTGGTCAGGCGTCCACGGCGGCGAGCCAGGCGCGTCGCGCCTCAAGAGCCTCGGTGAGCTCGGCGACCTTCGCCTCGTCCTTCGCTGCGCGAGCGGCGGCGAGATCCGCCTCGAGGCCGGCGATCGCCGACTCGAGCTGCGCCGCGAGGCCCTCCGAGCGCGCCTTCTTCTCCGGGTTCGAGGTGTTCCAGTGGTCGTCCTCGAGCTTGCGCACGGCCGTCTCGATCGCGCGCAGTCTGTCCTCGACCGACTTCATCTGATCGCGGGGTACCTTGCCGATCGCGTCCCACCGCTTCTGGATGTTCGTGAGCGTGTTGCGCGCTGCCACGCGGTCCGTCGCGGTCAGGAGGGGCTTCGCCTCCTCGAGGATCGCGAGCTTCGCCTCGAGGTTGCCGGCGAACTCCTCGTTCTCCCGCGCGTCGACCTCAGCCTTGGCGGCGTAGAGAACGTCCCCGGCGGCCTTGAACGAGTCCCAGAGCGCGTCGTCGACCTTCTTGCCTGCCCGGCCCGCCTGCTTCCACTCGTCGAGGAGCCTCCGATAGGCGGGGATGCCCGCCGTGCCCTGGCTGGCGAGAGCCTCTGCCCGCGCGACGAGGTCCTGCTTGCGCTGTCGCGCATCCTTGTGCTCGGCGTCGAGGGCCGCGAAGAAGGCCCGACGGTGCGTCTCGACCGTCGTGCGTGCCGCGCGGAAGCGCTTCCAGAGTTCGTCGGCCTGCTTCTTCGGCACTCGCGGGCCGGTCTGCTGGTGCTCCTTCCAGCGGGAGAACAGGGCATCCAGCTCGGCCGTCGCCTGCTTCCACTGCACCGAC
Source organism: Microcella pacifica (assembly GCF_009371975.2). Lineage (GTDB taxonomy): Bacteria > Actinomycetota > Actinomycetes > Actinomycetales > Microbacteriaceae > Microcella > Microcella pacifica. Next base: position 160,609 of record NZ_VIKT02000002.1, on the reverse strand, counting down.
TGCGGGTCCTTCGCTGCAAGAGCCTCCGCCGCGACGACGATCTGGGTGCGCTCCACGAGCGCTGCTTCGAGAGCGGCGGCCGCTTCGGCCTTCTGCTCCTCCGTGAGCTTCTCGACCGCGACGGTGAGGGCGGAGACGCGCGTGCGCAGCGCCTCGAGGTCGCCGACGGCCGCCGCCGACTCGAGGGCCTCGGTGAGGCTCGTCACGGTCTTGGCGACATCCGCTGCCGGAGCTCCGCCTCGTGCGCGCTGCTCGAGCAGCCGCACTTGGCCCTCGAGTTCCGCGTACTTGCGCGTGAAGTAGGCGAGAGCCTCCTCGGGAGAGCCGTCGGGATACTGCCCCACCGCGCGCTCGGTACCCCGGTCGGTGACGAAGACCGTGCCGGTCTCGTCGACGCGGCCCCACTGGGTCACACCGTTGTCAGTCACGTGGATCTCATCCTCTGGTCACTCGGTCGGCGGCGAAGGTCGTCGCACGGCTTTTCAGCATATTCCACGCATGATGCCGCCCGACCGGTGCCGGAGGCGGCGCGGTGCATCGCTACTGGATCGTGATGCTCGTGATGGTCGTCGGCACCGCGGGCGCACCGTCGGCAGCGCCACCCTCAGCGCCCGCGTCGACGATGCCGGTCATGAGCGAGTCGAGCCCGCTCGTGATGCGGCCGAGCACCGTGTACCCGCCGGCGGCGTCGGAGGGGATGGTCGAGCCCTCGTAGACGATGAAGAACTGGCTGCCCATGCTCGAGCCGTCGCCGCCCTGACGGGCCATGGCGAGTGTGCCTTCGGGGTAGACATCGTCCTCCGGCGCGTTCTCGATCGGCCCGAACCGGTAGTCGGGCCCTCCCGAGCCGTCACCCGCGGGGTCGCCGCACTGCAGCACGAAGATGCCCTCCGTCGTGAGGCGGTGGCACGTGAGACCGGCGAAGAACTCCGTCTGCGCGAGGGAGACGAAGGAGGCGACCGCCTGCGGGGCCGCCATGCCGTCGAGCTCGAGGCCGAGCTCGATGTCGTCGTTCAGGGTGAGCGATCCCGTCCAGGTGCGGAACTCGCTGAGCTCGGGGGCGGGCGCCGCGGCGTCGGGCGTTGCGGACGGCGTGGCGGAAGGCTCCGCCGTCGGGGTGATCACCGGTTCGGGCGCGCCCGGTCCGGTGAGGTACACGAGCTGCGCCGTCGTCGCGAGCGCAGCAACCACGACGAGCCCGATGACGGCGATGAGGTTGTCGCGCTTGCGGCGCGCCGTCTTCGTCTCGTGCACGGTCTGGCGCGCCTGGTACTGGCGCAGCCTCTCGCGGGCCTGACGGTCTCTGCTCGAGCTGGCTGCCACTGTGCTCCCTCACCTCGTGGACGCTGTCGGCGCCGGGGGAGGGCGCCGAGGTGAACTCTAGTCGAGGGCGGGCACCGCCTCGGTCGTCGACGGCTCGCTCACGAGGCGGGCCGATAGCATCGCCCCATGGATGAACAGCCCGGGCTCGGCTCGAGCGCCGTTCCCCTGGCCGTGCGCATGAGGCCGACCTCGCTCGACGAGGTCGCGGGCCAGCAGCACCTCCTCACCCCCGGCTCGCCGCTCGTGAGTCTCGCGAGCGACGATCCCGCGCGTTCTCCGAGCGCCGTCTCGGTGATTCTCTGGGGACCGCCGGGCACGGGCAAGACGACCCTCGCGCAGGCGATCGCGCGCAGCTCGGGCCGACGCTTCGTCGAGCTCTCCGCCGTGACCGCGGGCGTGCGCGACGTTCGCGAGGTCATGGAGCGTGCGCTCTCCGATCGCGACCTGTACGGCTCCTCGACGGTTCTGTTCCTCGACGAGATCCACCGCTTCACGAAGGCCCAGCAGGACGCCCTCCTGCCCGGGGTGGAGAACGGCTGGGTCATCCTCATCGCCGCGACGACGGAGAACCCCTCGTTCTCGGTCATCGCGCCCCTGCTGAGCCGCAGCCTGCTGCTCACGCTTGCCGCGCTCAGCGACGACGACCTGGGCGAGCTCGTGGATCGAGCGGTCGCCGATCCCCGCGGCCTCGGCGGCCGGGTCGTGCTCGAGCCCGCCGCGCGGGAGACGCTCGTGCGCCTGGCCTCGGGGGATGCTCGGCGGGCCCTGACTGCGCTGGAGGCGGCCGCGCAGTCGGCGGGAGCGCATGACGGTGCGTCGGAGCAGAGCGAGCGGGACGGGCATCCCGTGATCACGGCGGACATCGTCGCGCAGGCGGTCGATCGAGCGCTGCTGCGCTACGACAAGCAGGGCGACGAGCACTACGACGTCATCAGCGCGTTCATCAAGTCGATCCGCGGCAGTGATCCGGACGCGGCGCTGCACTACCTCGCGCGCATGATCGAAGCGGGGGAAGACCCTCGGTTCATCGCTCGGCGGGTCATCATCTCGGCGGCGGAGGACATCGGCATCGCCGACCCGCAGGCGCTGCCCCTTGCTGTCGCGGCCGCGCAGGCCGTGCAGCTCATCGGCATGCCGGAGGGGCGCATCCCGCTCGCCGAAGCCGTCGTCTACCTCGCGACCGCACCCAAGTCGAACGCCTCCTATCGCGCGCTCGACGAGGCGATCGCCGATGTGCGCGCGGGTGGCATCGGTCGTGTTCCGTCACCCTTGCGCGACGCGCACTATCCGGGTGCGAAGCGGCTCGGCCACGGCAAGGGCTACGTGTACCCCCACGACGAGCCGGTGGGCGTAGCCGAGCAGCAGCACCTGCCGGATCCTCTCGTGGGGCGCGAGTACTACCGGCCGACGGAGCGGGGGCATGAGCGCGAGGTCTCTGCACGGCTTGCCAAGCTGCGCGCGATCGTGCGGGGCAACCAGCGCCCCGAGTGAGCGCCCATCGTGGGCCGCTCTGCTAAGCTTGCTCGGCCCGTCAGATATGGGCACACCCTCCCTCGTAGCCTCCACCGGATCGCCTCGGCGTGCGTTCGGACCGGACGGAGCGGTGTACGCCCGTGAGCCGCTGAAATTCTCGGCCACGCCCATGGAAGGAAACCGTGTCTACCAAGTCACGCACTCGTAGCAAGACCCGCCTCTCGCGCGCACTCGGCATCGCCCTCACTCCGAAGGCCGCCAAGTACCTCGAGAAGCGTCCATACGCTCCCGGTGAGCACGGCCGCACCAAGCGCAAGGCTGACAGCGACTACGCCGTGCGTCTGCGCGAGAAGCAGCGCCTGCGCGCCCAGTACGGCATTCGCGAGGCACAGCTCAAGATCGCGTTCAACGAGGCCCGCCGGTCGGCGGGCCTGACGGGTGAGAACCTCGTCGAGCTGCTGGAGATGCGTCTCGACGCGCTCGTGCTGCGCTCGGGCTTCGCCCGCACCACGGCGCAGGCGCGCCAGATGGTCGTGCACCGCCACATCCTCGTAGACGGCCAGCTCGTCGACCGTCCGTCCTTCCGCGTGAAGCCGGGCCAGCTCATCCACGTCAAGGCTCGCAGCGAGGGCATGGAGCCCTTCCAGGTCGCCGCGGCCGGCGGCCACGTCGACGTGCTCCCCAAGGTTCCCGGCTACCTCGAGGTCGAGCTCGACAGGCTGCAGGCGCGCCTCGTGCGCCGCCCCAAGCGCGCCGAGGTTCCCGTAACGTGCGAAGTGCAGCTCGTCGTCGAGTACTACGCCGCCCGCTAGGGCACCACAGCACTTCCTGAACGGGGGCTCGGCGCATGCCGGGCCCCCGTTCCTCGTCTCCCGGCCCCGCTAGGCTGGACTCTGCCCGCACGCGGGCGAACCCGCGACCGCACTAATGACCCGTACCACTGATCGAGGGAGAACCCCATGAAGAACATCGTCTGGCTCATCGTCGGCGCTGCCGTCGGTTTCGTCGCCGCCCACCAGGTCTCCAAGACCCCGCAGGGCAAGCAGTTCTTCGACGACGTCGATGAGAAGGCCCGCGAGTTCGGCTCGGCCGTCGTCGAGGGCTACAAGCAGCGCGAAGCTGAACTGCGCGCCGCCGTGGCCGAGGCTGAGGACACCATCGCCGACCTCACCAACCGCCTCAAGTAGCACGCCCCACGTCGTCGGGTGGGGCCCGACGGCCCCGCCACCCGAGATTCAGGAACCCCCATGCAGACCGCCGACATCCAGCGCCGGTGGCTCGACTTCTTCGGAAGCCGCGGTCACACCGTCGTGCCCTCCGCCTCGCTCATCGCGGACGACCCGACGGTCATGTTCACGATCGCGGGCATGGTGCCCTTCATTCCGTACCTGACCGGGGTCGTGCCCGCACCGTACGCCCGCGCCACGAGCGTGCAGAAGTGCATCAGGACGAACGACATCGAGGAGGTCGGCAAGACCACCCGTCACGGCACGTTCTTCCAGATGAACGGCAACTTCTCCTTCGGCGACTACTTCAAGGCCGGAGCGATCGAGTACGCCTGGGAGCTGTTGACCCTGCCGGAATCGGAGGGTGGTCTCGGCTTCGCGGAGAAGGACCTCTGGGTCACGGTGTACGAGGAGGATGACGAGGCGCGGCGACTCTGGAAGAGCATCGCGGGTCTGCCTGACGAGCGCATCCAGAACATGGGCAAGGAGGACAACTACTGGTCCACCGGCCAGCCCGGCCCGGCCGGCCCGTGCTCAGAGATCTACTTCGACCGGGGCCCGGCCTACGGCCCCGAGGGCGGCCCCGCCGTGGACGACACCCGGTACATCGAGATCTGGAACCTCGTGTTCATGCAGTACGCGATCGATCAGGTGACCTCGAAGACCGACTTCCGCATTCTCGGCGAGCTGCCGAACAAGAACATCGACACCGGCATGGGCATGGAGCGCGTCGCGTTCCTCAAGCAGGGTGTCGAGAACATGTACGAGATCGACCAGGTGCGGCCCGTGCTCGACGCGGCCGCGGGCCTCTCGGGGCGCCGCTACGGGGCCGATGCGGAGGATGACGTGCGCATGCGCGTCATCGCCGACCACGTGCGCTCCTCGCTCATGCTCATGACCGACGGCGTCGCCCCGGGCAACGAGGGTCGCGGGTACATCCTGCGCCGACTCATGCGCCGCAGCATTCGCGCCATGCGGCTGCTGGGCGTCGACGCGCCGAGCTTCGAGGTGCTCTTCGGCGCCTCGCGCGACGCGATGAGCACGGCGTACCCGGACGTCGCAGAGAATTACGACCGCGTCTCGCGCCTCGCTCTCGGGGAGGAGGAGGCCTTCCTGCGCACGCTCGCCGCGGGTACAAGCATCCTCGACCTCGCCGTCGACCGCACGGCGAAGGCCGGAGGGGGAACGCTCGCTGGCGACACCGCGTTCCAGCTGCACGACACGTTCGGGTTCCCCATCGACCTCACGCTCGAGATGGCGGAGGAGGCCGGGCTCTCGGTCGACCGCGCCGCCTTCGACCGGCTCATGAGCGAGCAGCGCTCACGCGCCAAGGCCGACGCTAAGTCGAAGAAGGCAGTGCTGGCCGACGTCTCCGTCTACGGCGAGTTCCGCGCGCACGGCGAGACGCAGTTCCTCGGCTACGAGCAGCTCGACACCGAGACGACCGTGCTCGGCGTCATCGTCGAGGGGCGCAGCGTGCCCGCCGCCCATGCGGGAGACCTCGCCGAGGTCATCCTCGCCGAGACGACCCTCTACGCGGAATCCGGCGGCCAGGAGTCGGACGCGGGCTCGATCGTGGGGCCTGGCTACGAGCTTGAGGTGCTCGACGTGCAGCGCCCCATCGCGGGACTCGTGAGCCATCGCGTGCACGTGCGCAGCGGCGAGGTGCAGGTGGGGCACGCCGCGACCACGCACGTCGACCCGCAGTGGAGGCGTGCCGCCACGCAAGCGCACTCGGCGACGCACGTGATCCACGCCGCCCTGCGGCAGACCCTCGGCGACGACGCCCACCAGTCCGGCTCGTACAACAAGGCCGGCTACATGCGGCTCGACTTCAGCTGGAACCAGGCGCTGAGCCCCGCGACGCGCAGCGAGCTCGAGGAGATCAGCAACATCGCCGTGCGCGACAACCTTCCCGTCAAGACCCGCGTCATGGGGCTCGACGAGGCCAAGTCGCTCGGAGCGATGGCGCTGTTCGGCGAGAAGTACGGCGACCGCGTTCGCGTTGTCGACATCGGCGGCCCCTGGTCGCGCGAGCTGTGCGCGGGCACGCACGTCGCGAGCTCCGCTGAGATCGGCATGATCAGTCTCGTGAGCGAGTCCTCGGTCGGGTCGAGCAACCGGCGCGTCGAGGCGCTCGTCGGTCTCGACGCCTTCCGCGAGTTCGCGACCGAGCGCGCGATCGTCGCCCAGCTCACGAGCAGTCTCAAGACGCCGAAGGACCAGTTGCCCGAGCGCATCGGCGAGCTCGCGGCTCAGCTCAAGGCGGCCGAGAAGCGCATCGCCCAGATCGAGGCCAGCCGGTTGAGCGAGCGGGTCCCCGCTCTCGTCGCCTCGGCGGCGCCCGTGGGCTCCGTCACCGCGGTCGTCGAGAACCTCGGCTCGGTCGGCTCTGCCGACGACGTGCGCACGCTCGCGACGAGTGTGCGGGCACGACTCGCCGAATCCGCGGCAGTCATCGCCCTCGCGGCCGAGCTCGGCGGCAAGGCGACCGTGATCGTGGCCACGACGCACTCGGCGCGAGAAGCGGGCGTGAAAGCAGGCCAGCTGGCGCGGGTCGCCTCGGGCGTGCTCGGCGGCGGTGGGGGTGGCAAAGACGACCTCGCCCAGGGGGGCGGCTCCGACCCCTCGGCCATCGGTGCGGCGCTTGAGGCCGTCGTGCGCGAGCTGCGCGCCTGAGCATGCGCAGCGGCGTGCGCCTCGGCGTGGACGTGGGGCGGGCGCGCATCGGCGTCGCGCGCAGCGACCTGCACGGCATGCTCGCGACCCCGGTCGAGACACTCGCACGACGGGGCGACTACGGCGCGGGCATCCGGCGCATTGTCGACGAGACGGGCGCGACCGAGGTGATCGTGGGTCTCCCACTGTCATTGAGCGGCGCTGAGACAGCCTCCACCGCGGATTCCCGGGAGGTCGCGCTCGAGCTCGCGCGCACGCTCGACGTCGCCGTGCGCCTCGTGGACGAGCGCCTCACGACCGTCACGGCCGCGCGGTCCCTCCGCGAGGCGGGCCGCACCTCTCGCACCTCGCGCGCCGTCGTCGACCAGGTGGCCGCTGTTATCCTGCTCCAGCACGCCCTCGACCACGAGCGCGCCAGCGGCAACCCGCCCGGCGAACTCGTCGACCCGGACGAAGGACACCCCTCATCGTGAGTGAGAACGACGACAACTGGGACGCGATCTTCCGCCCGGCACAGGAGAGCACAGCGCCCGAGCAGCGCCGCGGCGAGGCTGCCAGCCCTGCCGCGACGGTGGGTGCTCCGCCTCCACTCTCGCGCCGAGCCGCGCGGGATGCTCGCGAGCGTCCCCGCGCTCGACGCGCGCCCAAGGAGCGGGCCTCGGGTGCTCGCCGGCGCCGTTGGCCGTGGGTGCTCGGCATCGTGCTCGTGCTGCTTCTCGGCGGCGCGGCGGGCGGTGCGTGGTACGTCTGGACGAACTACGAGACCCAGGTGCGCGAGGTGCTCGGCTGGGAGCTGCCCAACGACTACGAGGGCACCGGCAACGGCACCGAGGTGCTCGTGACCATCTACAGCGGCGAGATCGGCGCCGATGTCGCCGAGTCCCTCACCGAGCAGGGCGTCACGATGACCTTCGACGCGTTCTACGATCTCCTTCTCGCCGACCCCTCCATCTCCTTCATTCCGGGAACCTACCGACTGCAGGAGGAGATGTCGGCGCAGTCGGCGCTGGATGCCCTGCTCGACCCCGAGAACAAAGTGGAGTTGAGCGCGACCGTGCGCGAGGGCCTGCGTGCCGGCGAGGTCATCGAGGCGCTCTCGGCCGGCACGGGCATCGCGCTCGAGGAGTACGAGGCGGCGATCGCCGACCCCTCGATCTACGGCATCCCGGAGGTCGCGCCCAATATCGAGGGCTACCTGTTCCCCGCCACCTACCGCTTCGAGCCGGGCACGACGGCCGAGGATCACATCCGCACCCTGGTCGACGAGATGTTCGCGCGACTCGACGCGGCGGGTGTCGCGGAGGAGGACCGTCACACCGTGCTCACGAAGGCCTCGCTCATCCAGCGCGAGGCGCGGCTCTCCGACGACTTCTATCGCGTGGCGCGCGTGATCGAGAACCGCTTGGCTGAGGATGCGCTGCTGCAGTTCGACTCGGCGACCCAGTACGGTGCGGGCGAGACCGGGTCGGTGTGGTCGAGTGGCGACGCCCTCGGTGCGGAGAACCCCTACAACACCTACGCCAACCCGGGTCTCCCGATCGGACCCATCGCTGCACCGGGGGATGTCGCCATCGACGCGGCCCTCAACCCGGCGGAGGGCGACTGGTTCTACTTCGTCACGATCAACCTCGCCACGGGGGAGACCAAGTTCTCGGAGACCCTCGCGGAGCACGAGGCGGGCGTCGCAGAGTTGCGCGCCTGGTGCCGGGCGAGCGAGGAGAACGCCGTCTACTGTGAGTGAGCGCTCGCTGGCGGTGCTCGGCCATCCCGTCGCGCACTCCCTGTCGCCGGTCATGCACGCCGCCGCGTACCAGGCGCTCGGCCTTGACTGGGCGTACGGCCGGGCGGACGTCCGTGAGCACGAGCTGGCCGGCTTCCTCGACGGTCTCGATCGCTCCTGGCGCGGCATCTCGGCCACGATGCCGCTCAAGGAGGAGCTCGCGCGCCTCGGGGACGACGGCGACCGCGATGTCGAGCTGACGGGCGCCGCCAACACCCTGCTGCTCGCCGACGACGGTCGACGCATCGTGCGCAACACGGATGTCGTCGGAGTCGAGCGCTCGTTGCGCAGGGCCGGACTGAGCTCAGCCGAGCACGCTGTGCTCGTCGGCGCCGGGGCCACGGCTCGCTCGGTCGTCGTCGCGCTCGACGCGCTCGGCGTGCGCGGCATCACGGTCGCGGTGCGCGACGCCGCTCGTGCTGGCGGCATTCGCACTCTCGCCGAGGAGCTCGGGCTCGAGTTCGATGCGGTCGCGCTCGGCGACCTGGCTGCCGTGGTGGAGGAGACCGACGTCGTCGCGTGGACGTTGCCCAACGGCGTGCCTCTCGATGAGCAGCTGCCTGTCAGCGCGCGAGAGCACGCTGTCGCCCTCGACGTCACCTACCACCCGTGGCCGGGGCCGCTCGCCGCGCAGTGGCTCGCTGTGGGCGGTCGTGTGGCTTCCGGTCGCGACATGCTGCTGCACCAGGCGGTCCGGCAGGTGCGACTCTTCGTCTCCGGCCAGACCGAGGTCCCGCTGGAAGCGGAGGCGACCGTGGAGGCCGCGATGGCCTCCGCGCTCGTGAAAGACTAGGGGCATGCTGCGCTGGTTGACCGCCGGGGAATCCCACGGCCCCGAACTGATCGCCGTCCTCGAAGGGCTGCCCGCGGGCGTGCCCGTTCTGCGGGAGGCGATCCAGGCCGATCTGCAGCGTCGCAAGCTCGGCTACGGTCGTGGCGCGCGCATGAAGTTCGAGCAGGACGAGCTCACGATCTCCGGTGGCGTGCGGCACGGCCTCAGCATGGGCAGCCCCGTGGCGCTGCGTATCGGCAACACCGAGTGGCCCAAGTGGACGACCGTCATGAGCGCCGACCCGGTGGACCCCGCAGAGCTGCAGAGCGGTCGCGGGGCGCCGCTCACGCGCCCTCGCCCCGGCCACGCCGACCTCGTCGGCATGCAGAAGTACGGCTTCGACGAGTCGCGACCGGTGCTCGAGCGGGCGAGCGCCCGCGAGACGGCAGCTCGCGTCGCGCTCGGGGCGATCGCGCGGTCCTTCCTGGCCGAGCTGGGAATCCGGCTCGTCGCGCACACGCTCAGCATCGGCCCCGTGCGGGTTCCCGAGGATGCTCCGCTCCCGCACCCCGACGATGTCGAGCGCCTCGACGCCGACCCGTTGCGCTGCCTGCACGCCGAGACGAGCGCGCGCATGGTCGAGGAGGTCGACGCCGCGCACAAGAGCGGGGACACTCTCGGCGGCGTCGTCGAGGTCGTCGCATACGGGCTGCCGCCCGGTCTGGGTTCCTACGTGCACTGGGATCGGCGGCTCGACGCGCGGCTCGCCGGTGCTCTCATGGGCATCCAGGCCATCAAGGGCGTCGAGGTCGGGGACGGCTTCGAGTCCACTCGTCGACCCGGTTCTGCCGCGCACGACGAGCTCGTGCTCGAGAACGGGGTCATCCACCGTGAGAGCGATCGCGCGGGAGGCACGGAGGGCGGCATGAGCACGGGCGGAGTGCTGCGCGTTCGCGCGGGCATGAAGCCCATCGCGACCGTGCCGCACGCCCTGCGCACGATCGACACGGCCACCGGCGAAGCGGCCCCCGCGCACCATCAGCGCTCGGATGTGTGCGCCGTGCCCGCTGCGGGCGTCGTCGCCGAGGCCATGGTGGCGCTCGTGCTCGCGGAGGCCATGACCGAGAAGTTCGGCGGAGACTCGATCGCCGAGACGCGCCGCAATCTCGAGGGCTACCTCGCGGCGATCCCGGCGACGCTCACGACCGCCGTCGCGGAGGGTCGTGCCTGAGCGGGGCGAGTCAGGGGCGGTCACGACGCAGGGCCTCTCGCCGCTCGCGGTGCTCATCGGGCCGCCGGCCGCCGGCAAGACGCGGCTCGGCAAGCGGGTCGCGCGCATCCTCTCCGTCCCGTTCCTCGACACCGACACGCTCATCGAGGCCGAGCACGGCGCTATTCCCGAGATTTTCGCGGAGCACGGAGAGCCGGTGTTCCGCCGTTGGGAGGCGGAGGCGGTCGACTCAGCACTCGCTCAGCGCGCCGTCGTCGCGCTCGGCGGGGGAGCGGTCATGACGCCCAAGACCGCGGAGGCGTTGCGAGCGCTGCCCGTCGTGCTGCTCACGATCTCCCCTGAGGCGGTGGCGGCGCGCATCGAGAACGCCAAGCGCCCGCTGCTCACGGGAGGGATCGATCGCTGGACGGAGCTCGTCGCGACGCGGATGCCCGTCTACGAGTCGCTCGCGACCGTGCGGTGGGACACCTCGCGCCGGCCGCTCAGTCAGATCGCTGAGGAGATCGCCACCTGGGTGCGCACGCTGCCCGTCCACGAGTCCCCGGGAGGGCCATCATGACCACCGCATCGACCGCGATCCCGGTGACGGGAGAGTCGGCCTACGACGTGATCGTCGGCCGTGGCCTGCTCGCGACGCTGCACGACCGCATTCCGCTTACCGCCGCGAAGGCTCTCATCGTGCACGCCCCCACCCTGGGCGCGGTCGCGGAAAGTTTGCGGGAGGCGCTCGCGGGTCGCGTCGAGGTGCTGCTCGCCGAAGTGCCCGATGCCGAGGCGGCGAAGCGCGTGGAAGTGGCGGCGTTCTGCTGGCAGGTCATGGGCCAGACCGACTTCACGCGCACCGACGTCGTCATCGGGCTCGGCGGCGGCGCGACCACCGACCTCGCGGGCTTCGTCGCGGCAACCTGGCTTCGCGGCGTTCCGCTCATTCAGGTACCCACGACCGTACTGGGCATGGTGGATGCCGCGGTCGGCGGCAAGACCGGCATCAATACGGCGGAGGGCAAGAACCTCGTGGGCGCCTTCTACGCGCCGCGCGTGGTGCTCGCCGACCTCGACCTGCTCGGCACCCTGCCGCAGAACGAGATCCTCGCGGGTTTCGCGGAGGTGGCGAAGTGCGGCTTCATCGCCGACCCGGTCATCCTCGACCTTCTCGAGGCCGACGTGACCGTCGCGACCGACCCGAGCAGCGAAGTCTTCCGGGAGCTCGTGGAGCGGGCGATCGCCGTGAAGGCCCGGGTCGTGAGTGAGGACTTCACCGAGCAGGGCCAGCGCGAGATCCTCAACTACGGCCATACGCTCGGCCACGCGATCGAGCATGCCGAACGCTATCGCTGGCGCCATGGCGCTGCGATCGCGATCGGCATGGTGTACGTCGCGGAGCTCGCGCACCTGGCCGGCTCCCTGAGCGCAGAGGCCGTCGATCGGCATCGCCGCATCCTTGCGTCGCTCACACTGCCGACGGGGTATCCGCTCGGGCGCTGGAAGACGCTTCTGGCGACGATGCAGCGCGACAAGAAGGCGCGAGCGGGCATGCTGCGCTTCATCGTGCTCGACGACATCGCGCGGCCGCGCGTGCTCAACGGCACCGACGAGTCGATGCTCTTCGCCGCGTACCAGGAGGTCGGCGAGTAGCGGCGCGAGCATCCGTCAGAATGTGGACGTGACCAGACTCATCTTCCCCACGACGACATCCGGTATCCCCATGGTTCGGCGCATCCGACCGGGGGAAGCCCAGGTCGCGCTGATCTTCGGCAGCGGTACCTCGCAGTCGGCGGTGCGCAGCGCCGGTGTGCCTCACCTCGTCGAGCACGCGGTGATGCGCGGCGTCGCCGTGCCGGCCCACGAGCACAACGCCGTCACGGAGCGCGATGCGATGACGTTCTACGCTTCCGGCGCGCCGGGTCAGGTGGCGGAGTTCGTGCGGGCCGTGGCCGATTCCGTCTCGCGCATCGCGTCGGATGAGCTCTCCGACCTGCATCGCGACGTCGCGGCGATCGACGCTGAAGTCGGTGCGGCTGTCTTCCCCGTCGCCGGCCCGCTGGCGCGACGCTTCGGGTACCGGGGGCTCGGTATCGCGGAGTTCGGTGCGCCCACGCTCGACAGGGTGACGCCCGAGGAGGTCGTGTCGTGGGTGCGGGAGCACCTGCACATCGGAAATGCATCGCTCGTGGTGATCGGGCCCGACGTGCCGGAGCTCGAGTTCGACGTCCTCGTGCCGAAGGCCCCCGACGGCTGGGCGCGGGCGAAGCCCGCGACCGCCTCTCTGCTGACGACCCGAACGTGGACGTGGTCGGAGTCCGCACCCCTCGCCGTGACGTTCGACATCGTCGGAGACTGGCCCGTGGCGAGCCTCGTCGGCCACTATTGCGAGGAGGCGGTGCTCGCGGACCTGCGCCACGAACGCTCGTTGGTCTACTCGGTGCTGGGCGACTACATCACTCACGGCCGCTATCACCGCTCTCTGGTGCTGTTCACGGATCCTCCGCCGTCCAAGTCCACGCCGGCTGTCTCGGCTCTGGTCGAGTTGATCGATCGGCTGAGCGGCGGGCGAGTGGATCCGTCGCTCCTGGCGCGCACCCGCGAGAGAATGCTCGCCGAGCTGTTCTCCGAGAGCGGGTGGGATGCGCACGCGGGGGCTGCGGGCGTTGCCCTGGCGTGGCGCGAGGAGCGCACGGGCCCGGTCGAGGCGGAGCGTATCGTGGCCGCGATCACAGAGGAGGAGATCGTCGCCGCCCTCCAGCCCGCTGCGGAGGGTCTCCTGGTGACGCTCAACGCGGCGAGCGGCGGCCTTGACGACTCCACGGCCGCGAGCGTGGGGCTGAGTCATCCCGAGATCCCGAACGCACCGTGGCCCCAGCGCTCAGCATGGGACTGGGGCAGGCGCCTGACGTCCGGGCGAACCCTCACGGCGAAGGGTCGCCGGGGGTCGCCCTCGGCGGGCGCGACGCTCACGCTCGACGATGGCCAGCTCCTCCTCTCCGACTCCGACTCGGCGTGGGCGATCGATCTGAGCTCAGTGGCGCTTCTCCTGCACTCGAGCACTGGCTTCGAGATCACACTCGAGGACAGTTGGAGCCTCGACGTGACCTACACGGCGTGGAAGGGCGCCGAGCCTCTCGGCCGTGCTATCCGGGAGCGGGTCCCCGCCGACCGCGTCGTGCACGTCGAAAGTCGACTCGGGCTGCCCGTGTCGCCGTAGGCTCGGGGCATGACGTTCGACCGCGTGCTCGTCCTGAACGGACCCAACCTCAACCGGCTCGGCACACGAGAGCCCGAGATCTATGGCACGGCGTCCCTGGAGGACGTGCGGGCGCAGCTCGCATCGCGCGCCGGCGCTGTCGAGATCGACCTCCGCCAGACCAACGACGAGGCGACTCTCATCGGCTGGCTGCACGAGGCGGTGGATGCTCGAACTCCCGTCATCCTCAACCCCGCGGCCTTCACGCACTACTCCTATGCCCTGCGCGACGCGGTCGCCCTCGTGACCGAGCGGGGCGTTCCCGTCATTGAGGTTCACCTGTCCAATCCGCACGCCCGGGAGGAGTTCCGTCACACGAGCGTCGTGAGCGCTGTCGCGACGGGCGTGATCGCGGGTTTTGGCACGCAGTCGTACCAGCTCGCTCTCGACACGATTCTGCGCTCCTCGTAGCCGCGCACTAGACTCGCTCGGCGGCGCACGCACCCTCGGATGCGCCGCTCGTGACCCACGGAACGGATTGTGACGGCCTCATGGCGACCACCAACGACATCAAGAACGGCAGTGTGCTGAACCTCGACGGTCAGCTCTGGGCCGTCATCGAGTTTCAGCACGTGAAGCCCGGCAAGGGTGGCGCGTTCGTGCGCACCAAGCTCAAGAACGTGACGAGCGGCAAGGTCGTCGACAAGACCTTCAACGCCGGCACGAAGATCGACTTCGCCAACGTCGATCGGCGCGACTACCAGTACCTGTACCAGGACGGCGCAGACTTCGTCTTCATGGACACGACGGACTACGACCAGGTGACGGTGCCCGGCCCCGTCGTGGGAGACGCCGCGCACTTCATGCTCGAGAACCAGCAGGTGACGATCGCCATGCACGACGGCCTGCCGCTCTACCTCGATCTGCCCGCGTCGGTCGTGCTCGAGGTCACCTACACCGAGCCGGGCCTGCAGGGCGACCGCTCGACGGGCGGAACGAAGCCCGCCACGCTCGAGACCGGCTACGAGATTCAGGTGCCGCTCTTCCTCGAGACCGGCACGAAGGTGAAGGTCGACACCCGCTCGGGCGACTACCTCGGCCGCGTGAACGAGTAGAGGCATGGGAGCACGCACCAAGGCGCGCAAGCGCGCCCTGGACATGCTGTACGTCGCCGATGTGCGCCAGGTTCCGCTGCAGGAGGTTCTGGACGAGGAGGCGCGGCGCGCCGTCGCGCAGCCGCAGCGAGCCTCGAGCTGGCCATACGCCGAGCAGATCGTCCGCGGCGTAGTCGAGCACCAGCGCGAGCTCGACGCCGAGCTCGAGGGGCGGGCCGTCGGCTGGACCCTCGCCCGCATGCCCGTTGTCGACCGTGCGATCCTGCGCCTGGCCGCATGGGAGCTGCAGCACAATCCCGAGGTGCCCACGGCCGTCGTCATCGCGGAGGCGCTGGAATTCGCCACCGTGCTCTCGACGGAGGAGTCGGCATCGTTCGTGAACGGAGTACTCGGGGCGGTGGCAGAGGCCGTCCGGGCGTGAGCGAGGGACTGCTCATCCTCGACTTCGACGGCACTCTGTGCCTGGGGGATGCGCCCGTGATCGCCTACGCAACGGAGGTCGCTCGTTCCCTCGGGCACCCTGAGCGGAGCATCCAGGAACCTCTCGAGGCGTTCCTCGGCGGGGTGTCGGACGGCCCCTTCGCGGGGAGCGCGGACGGCTACGGCGCGGTGGCGCAGTGGGCGCGTGAGCACGGCCTCGGGGAGCAGGAGTTGAGCGAGGCCTATCTGCGGTCGCGTGCGACCCTCGATTTCGGGGAGCTTGAGGTGAGCATCCCGCCCGGCATCACCGACTTCCTGGGCGGTTTTCGCGACTGGGATCGCGTGCTCGTGACGAACGCGCCCCGCGAAGGCACAGAACGGCTCGTGCGCGCGCTCGGCCTCGCACCGCACCTCGACCGCGTCATCGGGGACGCCGGCAAGCCCGCGGGACTGCGTGCCCTCACCGCGGAAGGCGCCGAGCTCGATACAGCGCGCTGGCAGCGCCTTCTCTCGGTCGGTGATATCTGGCGCAACGACCTCGAGCCTGTCGCAGACCGCGCCGCGACGGCGCTCATCGAGCGCCACCCCCAGCCTCGAGCTCGACCGACCTTCCGCGCCGCGGTCATCGAGACGCTGTACGGCGATCTTGCTCATTGGCGCACCGCATCGCCGACCACCGCGTGAACAGCACGTAAATTCCCGCGCCGCGATGCGGCAGCACTAGGTCGGGGCGCCGTCGGCGGAATACGGTCTAGGTGTGGTCGCTCCCACGCGGGGGTGGCCGCGCACTGCATACACATACCTAGAGGAGTCCATTGTGAAGACCATGACCCGTCGCTGGGGTGCGATCGCCGCCGCCTCGGCCCTCGCGCTCGGCCTCGCTGCCTGCGCCCCCACCGCAGAGGAGCCGACCGATGACGGCGCCGCGACCGAGTGGCCCGAGGAGATCGTGCTCGGACTCGTCCCCTCGCAGGAGGTCGACCAGCTCGTGCTCGATGCCGAGGTGCTCGGCGACCTGCTGAGCGAGGAGCTCGGCATCACCGTGCGCGCCGAGGTCACCGACAGCTACAACGCGCTCGTCGTCGCCATGCAGTCGGGCCAGGCCGCGATCGGCATGTTCGGCCCCATCGCGCTCGTCCAGGCTGCCGACCAGGCTGGCGCTGAGCCGATTCTGCAGTCGGTGCGCTTCGGCTCGAGCACCTACGTCACGCAGTGGTTCACCAACGACCCCGACCGCTTCTGCGAGACCGAGGTCGTGCTCGACGAGGACGGCTTCGCGTTCTGCAACGGCGTGCTCGACGCCGAGAGCGGCCCCGTGGGCGAGAGCGCCCTCGCGCTCATCGAGCAGGACGAGGCCATCTCGTTCGTCGACGAGGGCTCGGCCTCGGGCTACTACTACCCGGCCACGCAGCTCGAAGAGGCCGGTCTCGACCCCTTCGCCCTGAGCGGCTCGTTCTTCGCCGGTGGGCACCCGAACTCGGTGCTCTCCGTCGCCCGAGGTGACGCGACCGTCGGCGTGAGCTTCAACGACGCCCGCGGCAACGTGGTCGAGGAACTGCCCACGGTCGGTGAGGACGTCGTCGTGTTCGCCTGGTCGACCGCGATCCCGAACGACGGCGTCGCCGTCGCGGGTGACCTCCCGCAGGACCTGAAGGACGCCATCACGGAGGCGTTCCTCGCGATCGCGGACAGCGAGGAGGGCCTCGCCGCACTCGACGCGGTCTACAGCATCGAGGGTCTCGTGCCCGCCGACCTCGACGCCCTCGACGCCGCGCGTCAGGTCGAGGCCAACTTCGGCGAGTAGTACCGTCGAGGGGGTCGGGGCTGCGCCTCGGCCCCCTCGTGCCTCCGCTTGCGCCTCACCAGCTTCGACGAAAGCAGTTCCGTGATCTCGTTCCGTGACGTCACCGTCACCTATCCGACCGGCACCGTCGGTCTCGACAGTGTGACGCTCGACATCGAGCCAGGAGAGTTCGTCGTCGTCGTTGGCCTCTCCGGCGCCGGCAAGTCGACCCTCGTGCGCTCCATCAACGGGCTCGTGCCCGTGACCAGCGGCGAGCTGCTCGTCGACGACGTGCACGTCGACGGGGCGAAGCCCGCGCAGCTGCGACGGCTCCGCTCGCGCATCGGCATGATCTTCCAGTCGTTCAACCTGGTCGGGCGCATCTCCGTGCTGCAGAACGTGCTCGTGGGTCGCCTGCACGCCACGCCCCTCCTGCTCTCGCTCTTCGGGTTCTTCCGGCCCGCCGACAAGGAGAAGGCCTTCGAAGCGCTCGAGCGCGTCGGCATCGTCGAGAAGGCGTACGTGCGGGCATCCCAGCTCTCCGGGGGCCAGCAGCAGCGCGTCGCCATCGCCCGCGTTCTCGCGCAGGACCCGACGGTGATCCTCGCCGACGAGCCCGTCGCCTCCCTCGATCCGCCGACGGCGCACATGGTCATGCGCGACCTCGAGCGCATCAACGACGAGCTCGGCATCACGACGATCGTCAACCTGCACTTCCTCGACCTCGCCCGGCGCTACGCCGACCGCATCATCGGCATGCGCGAGGGTACGGTGGTCTTCGACGGCCCGCCCGCCGAGGCTGACGATGCGGTGTTCGAGCAGATCTACGGCAGGTCGCTCACCGCCGACGATGTCCTCTCGGAGGAGGAGCAGGCAGAAGAGGACGCCCTGCAGGCTCAGGCCGCGGCAGAACTCGATGCCGAGGAGTCACGCAAGGCGACTCCCGCGTGACGACCGCCACGCCTTCTCGTACGTCGACCGCGCGCCCGCCCCGGCCACGACCGCGTCTCGGCACGTACATCGGTCTCGCGGCGGTCGTGGCCATCACGATCTGGGCGGGCATCGGGATCGAGTTCGATCTGCGGCCATTGTGGACCGACCTGGGCCGCGGCTGGTTCATCATCCAGGAGTTCCTCGCCCCCAATTGGTCGTATATCGGCCGCACGATCGGCCCGTTCATCGAGACCCTCTCGATCGCGGTGATCGCGACGCTCGTCGGGTGCGCCGTCGGCCTCGGAATGTCTCTGCTCGCCTCGCGCGTGACGACGGCGAACCCCGTGCTCTACCGCGCCGCGAAGCTCTTCCTATCCGTCGTGCGCTCGCTGCCCGATGTCGGCTACGGGCTGCTGTTCTTCGCGCTCGTGGGCGCAGGCTCGCTTGCCGGCATCCTCGCGCTCATCATGTTCAACATCGGCATCATCGCGAAGCTCACCTCTGAGACGATCGATGCCGTCGACCGCGGGCCCCTCGAAGCCGCCGACGCGACCGGTGCCTCTGCGCTGCAGCGGGCCCGGTTCGCCGTCGTGCCGATGATTCTGCCCAACTACCTGTCGTACTGCTTGTACGTCTTCGAGCTCAACATCCGCGCCTCTGTTGTCATCGGCATCGTGGGCGGCGGGGGAATCGGCTCGTCGATCAGCGTGGAGTTCGCACGGTTCAACTACTCCAACGTCTCCGCGATCGTCGTGTTGCTCATCGTCGTCGTGTTCGCCATCGACCTCCTCTCGCAATCGCTCCGACGGAGGCTCACATGAGCGCCCCGATCAGTCCCGCCGCCCGCGCCCGGCGCGGCGCGCCGCCCCGCCCCAGCGCCCCGAGCCGCCTGCGCTACACCCTCACCCAGCTCGGAGTGCTCGCGCTCGTCATCGTGTGCCTCGTCCTCGTGGACGCAAACTGGGCCCGGCTGCTCGAGGCTCCCGCTCTCTCGCTCAACTACGGCGGGCTCGTGGTGCAGGGTGTCGTGCAGAACCCGTTCAGTGAGCCATACAGCCAGTACTGGACCGACGCGATCCTGCTCATGTTCGAGTCGTTGCAGATCGCGTGGATCGGCACGGTCATCGGGGCGATCTTCTCGTTCCCGATCGGGTTCCTCGCCGCCTCGAACGTCTCGCCCCGCGGGGTCGTCATCGTCACCCGCCAGATCCTCAACATCATCCGTGCGGTGCCGGAGCTCGTCTTCGCGATCGCCATCATGCTGCCGATCTTCGGTCTCGGCCCCCTCGCGGGAGCCCTGGCAATCGGTGTCGGCTCGATCGGTACGCTCGGCAAGCTCACGAGCGAGGCGATCGAGGCCGTGCCGACGGGGCCGGGGGAGGCGACGAGGTCGACGGGCGCCGGTACATTGCAGACACTGCGCTGGGCCGTCACACCGCAGATCCTGCCCGAGGTCATCGCCTTCTGGCTCTACCGCTTCGAGATCAACATCCGCGCGAGCGCGATCCTCGGCATCCTCGGCGCGGGGGGAGTGGGCTCCTTGCTCGCTCAGGTCTTCGAGCGGCGCGATTGGGAGCGCATCGGCATCACGCTCACCGTCATCATCGTCGTGACCGTGATCGTCGACCAGATCTCCGGAGCAGTGCGGCACCGTGTGATCTCGGGAGTGCCCGTCGCGGGCGCGAAGGCGCTCGTCTAGGGGTACCGAGACTCGCGCCGACGCTGTGTGACGTTCTGTTGCACTCCGTGTCGGACTGTGTCGTCGCCGTTTGGGGTGGGGCGCGAGCACCTCGTACGGTTGCGGCATGTCACTCAGTCAGCGCACGACCACGCTCGAGAGCCCGGCTCTGCCGGTCTCGTTGCGCGGTGTCGGACGCAGCTTTGGCTCGGGGCGCAAGGAGCTCCCGACGACGGTACTGCGAGATGTCGATCTCGACGTCACCGCGGGTGAGATCGTGGCGCTCATTGGCCCCTCGGGGTGCGGCAAGTCGACTCTGCTTCGCCAGATCAGCGGGCTCGACACACCGACTGCTGGCTCGATCACCATCGACGATCGCTCGATTGCCCCTGCCGATCAGCGCTGCGCCATGGCGTTCCAGGAGCCCCGGCTCCTGCCGTGGCGCACGGCAGCGCGAAACGTGCAGCTCGGTCTGGCACGCGGCCTCGACCGCGCGCGCGGCGCGGAGCGGGTCGCTGAACTGCTCGAGCTCGTTCACCTCTCACACGCGCGAGACCAGCGCCCCCGAGAGATCTCGGGTGGCATGGCTCAGCGCGTGTCGCTCGCTCGAGCCCTTGCACGTGGCCCGGGCGTGCTGTTGCTCGACGAGCCCTTCGGCGCCCTCGACGCGCTCACGCGCCTCTCCATGCAGGATCTCCTTGTCGACATCCACGCCGCCGAGCCGACAACCATCGTTTTCGTGACCCATGACGTCGATGAGGCGCTCATCCTTGCGGACCGCGTGGTCCTCCTCGGCTCGGAGCCGGATCTGCCTGGAGCCACCATCCGTCGCGTTATCAGCGTCCCCGGCAGCAGGCCGCGTGACCGCGCGGACGCGGAACTCGGTGAGCTGCGG
This sequence comes from Microcella pacifica, assembly GCF_009371975.2. Classification (GTDB taxonomy): domain Bacteria; phylum Actinomycetota; class Actinomycetes; order Actinomycetales; family Microbacteriaceae; genus Microcella; species Microcella pacifica. The sequence goes on along the minus strand of NZ_VIKT02000002.1, from coordinate 140,120 downwards.
GCCGAGCTGCTCGACGGGCTCGGCGTTCCCAGCCACCATTCGCACCACTAGAACTACCCCGTTCTCGCCAGCCGCTCCACCCCTCACAACCGCTTCACCCACCTTCGAAAGGCCATCATGAAATCCCGCCGCTCACTGACCGTGCTCACCGCGACCCTTGCCGCGACAGCGATGGCCATGGCCGGCTGCGTCGCCGGCGAAGGCTCCAACCTCACGGGCGATGACGAGGCCACCGCCTCGGGCGCGTGGTCCGCCGACACGCTCTCCCTCGACTTCGCGACCTACAACCCGCTGAGCCTCATCATCCGCGAGCAGGGCTGGATCGAGGACGCGGTCGGGGACGACGTTGAGGTCACCTGGACCCAGTCGCTCGGCTCCAACAAGGCGAACGAGGGCCTGCTTGCGGGAGCTCTGGACGTCGGGTCGACAGCCGGCTCCGCCGCGTTGCTCGCCCGTGCGAACGGCTCGCCGATCAAGACGATCGACATCTACACGCAGCCCGAGTGGAGCGCGCTCGTCGTGCAGGCCGACTCCGATATCGATTCCGTCGAGGATCTGCGGGGCGCGACCGTCGCCGTGACCATCGGCACGGACCCGTACTTCTTCCTCCTCCAGGCGCTCGACGAGGCAGGAATCGACCCGAATGAGGTGGAGATCCAGAACCTCCAGCATGCGGACGGGGGCGCTGCGCTCGTCAATGGCAGCGTGGACGCATGGTCGGGGCTGGACCCGATGATGGCGACGACGGAGGCCGACAACGACACGCGCCTCGTCTACCGCAACGTGGACTTCAACACCTACGGCTTCCTCAACGCGACCGAGGAATTCCTCGAGCAGAGCCCGGACCTCGCCCAGCTCGTCGTTGACGCCTATGAGCGTGCTCGCCAGTGGGCGCTCGACAACCCTGATGAGACGGCAGCGCTCCTCGCCGAGGTCTCGGGCATCGAGCTCGCCATCGCGGAGGTCGTGCTGCTCGAGCGCACGACGATCGATCTCGACCCGGCACCCGGCGACGCGCAGCGTACGGTCCTCGAGGCGGTCGGCCCCATCCAGGTCGCCAACGGCGATATCGCCAGCCAGGACCTCGTGGACGAGGCGCTCGCGTCACTCTTCGAGCCCCGCTTTGCCGACAACGCCGACCCGAGCCGCGTCGGCCAGTAGCGGCGATGTCCACCTCGATCGTCCCGAGCGAGCGCGCCGCTGACCGCGGCGCGCTCGCCGCGCCTCTCGACGATGGACCCCGCCAGCGCGAGGCGAGGGCGGGCCGACGCCGCTCCGCCACGCGCATCGCCCTGGGTGGGGCCCTGCCGATTCTGCTCATCGCCCTCTGGTACGCCGCTACGGCCTTCGACTGGGTGCCGGCGCACAAGCTCCCCAGCCCCGACGCCGTCATCGTGGCGGGGATCGACCTGTGGGAGCGCGGGCTGCTCGGAATGCACATTACGATCTCCGTCCAGCGAGTCCTCCTCGGCTTCGCGATCGGCGCCGCCGCGGGGCTCGTTATCGGCGCGATCGTCGGCCTCTCCCGATTTGCCGATGGCGTGCTCGCGCCGACGGTGGGAGCGGTCAGAGCCGTTCCCTCGCTTGCGTGGGTACCGCTCCTCATCTTGTACTTGGGGTTCGGGGAGGACTCGAAGGTGACCCTCGTGGCCATCGGCGCACTGTTCCCGGTGTACACGACGGTCGCGGGCGCCCTCCGGCACGTGGACCCGCATCTCGTCGAGATGGGGCGCGCGTACGGCTATACGCGATCGCGCTTGCTCTTGACCGTGCAGCTTCCCGCCGTGATCCCCGCGATCATCTCGGGACTGCGGCTCGCGCTTGCGCAGGCATGGCTCTTCCTCGTCGCCGCCGAGCTCGTCGGCTCGACGATGGGCCTGGGCTTCCTGCTGATCGAGTCGCAGGGGAACTTGCGCTACGACCGGCTCTTCCTCGCGATCCTCGCACTCGGTGTGATCGGCAAGACGACCGACGCGCTCATCGGTATCGGCGAGCGCGCCCTGCTCAAGCGGTGGGGGTAGCCGCGCTAGACTGACACCGTTCGACGTCCTTTAAGAACCGTCCCGTGAGGCGGGGAAGGAGGTCACGGTGGTCGCACGTCCCGTGCTGCACGGCCCTGACATCACGCGCGCTCTGCGCCGCATCGCCCACGAAGTGCTGGAGTCCCGGCGCGGCGAGGGGCGACTCGTCTTCCTCGGCATCCCGACTCGGGGTGTCGCGCTCGCGGCCCGCCTGCAGAGCATCGTCGACGAGATCGAGCCCGGCACCTCGAGTCACGGCGCCCTCGACATCACTCTCTATCGCGACGACCTCGCGCGCACACCCACGCGAACCCCTGCACCCACGCGCATTCCCACCGAGGGCATCGACGACGCGATCGTCGTGCTCGTCGACGACGTGCTCTATTCGGGCCGCACCATTCGTGCCGCACTCGACGCGCTCGCCGATCACGGACGGCCGCGCGCTGTGCGCTTGGCCGTGCTCGTCGACCGGGGACACCGCGAGTTGCCCATTCGCGCCGACTTCGTCGGCAAGAACCTGCCGTCGTCGACGAGCGAGCGCGTCTCTGTGCATCTCGACGAGTTCGACGGCGTGGACGAGGTTGTGATCGAGCCGTGAAGCACCTGCTCAGCACGCGTGACCTCGACCGCGATACGGCGGTGCGCATCCTCGATATTGCGGAGGAGATGTCTCGCACCGCGGATCGCGCCGTGCGCAAGCTGCCGACCCTGCGCGGCAAGACCGTCGTCAATCTCTTCTTCGAGGATTCGACCCGCACGCGCCTCTCCTTCGAATCCGCCGCCAAGCGCCTGAGCGCCGATGTCATCACCTTCAGCGCGAAAGGCTCGAGTGTGTCGAAGGGCGAGAGCCTCAAGGACACCGCTCAAACGCTCGAGGCAATGGGAGCCGATGCGATTGTGGTGCGCCACGGTGTCTCCGGCGCCGCTGAGCTTCTCGCCCACGCCGGCTGGATCGACGCGACGATCGTCAACGCGGGCGACGGCACGCACGAGCATCCCACCCAGGCGCTCCTCGACGCCTACACGATCCGATCCCGGCGCTTCGGCGATGACGCGCGCGGGCGCGACCTCGCCGGGCTGCGCATCGTCATCGTGGGCGACATCCTCCACTCGCGCGTCGCTCGCTCCAATGTCTGGCTGCTCACGGCGCTCGGCGCGCACGTGCACCTCGTCGCGCCGCGCACCCTGCTGCCGAGCGGCATCTCGACGTGGCCCGTGACCGTGCACGAGAGCCTCGACGACGCGCTCGACACCGGCCCGGACGCCGTCATGATGCTGCGCATCCAGAGCGAGCGCATGCACGACGCCTACTTCCCCTCAGAGCGGGAGTACGCGCGCGAGTGGGGCCTCACCGCCGAGCGGGCGACCAGGCTCGGCCCCGATACGATGGTCATGCATCCCGGGCCGATGAACCGGGGGCTCGAGATCTCGTCAGTCGCCGCCGACTCGCCCGCGTCGACCGTGCTCGACCAGGTGTCGAACGGGGTCTTCGTCCGCATGGCCGTGCTGTACCTGCTCGTGGCCGGAGAATCGCAGGAGGAATCGTGACCAGCATTCTCGTGCGCGCCGCCGCCATGCTGGGCGGCGGCCGGGAGGATCTCCGCATCCGCGATGGTGAGATCGCCTCCCGGGGCTCTCTCACACCGGAGCGCGGGGAGACCGTGATCGACGCCGACGGCCTCGTGGCGCTTCCAGGCCTCGTCGACCTGCACACGCACTTGCGCGAGCCCGGGTTCGAGGCGAGCGAGACCGTCCTGACCGGAACGCGTGCGGCGGCGGCCGGCGGCTTCACAGCCGTCCACGCGATGGCGAACACCTCGCCCGTGGCCGACACCGCGGGAGTCGTCGAGCAGGTCGCGCGGCTCGGCGACGAGCACGGCTACGCGACCGTTCGCCCCATCGGGGCCGTGACGGTCGGACTCGCGGGGGAGCGGCTCGCCGAGATCGGAGCCATGGCCCGGTCGCGCGCGGCCGTGCGGGTGTTCAGCGACGACGGCCTGTGCGTCGCCGACCCCCTGCTCATGCGCAGGGCGCTCGAGTACGTCGCGACCTTCGGAGGCGTCATCGCCCAGCATGCGCAGGAGCCGCGTCTGACGGAGGGTGCGCAGATGAATGAGGGGGCTCTCTCCGGGGAGCTCGGCCTCGCCGGCTGGCCGGCAGTCGCCGAAGAGGCCATCATCGCGAGGGATGTCCTGCTCGCCGAGCACGTCGGTGCCCGCCTGCACATCTGCCATGTCTCGACCGCCGGGTCCGTCGACATCGTCCGCTGGGCGAAGGCGCGAGGCATCAGCGTGACCGCCGAGGTCACCCCGCATCATCTGCTGCTCACCGAAGAGCTCGCGCGCGGCTACGACGCGCGCTTCAAGGTCAACCCGCCGCTGCGTCGCGACGAGGACGTGCACGCCCTGCGGGCCGCCCTCGCCGACGGCACGATCGATATCGTTGCGACCGATCACGCTCCGCACCCGAGCGAGGCGAAGGAGTGCGCGTGGGCCGAGGCGGCGTTCGGCATGGTCGGGCTCGAATCGGCACTGAGCGTCGTGCAGCACACGATGATCGAGTCGGGGATGCTCGACTGGGCTGATATCGCCCGCGTGCTCTCCGAGGCTCCCGCGAGCATCGGACGGCTCGACGGCTACGACGCCCCCCTCGCGATCGGGGCTCCCGCGCACGTCACTCTCGTCGACCCGACCGCGGCCCGCACCTGGTCGACCAGCGACCTGCGGGGGCGCAGCAGCAACACGCCCTTCGCGGGGCGCGTGCTGCCGGGCCGGGTCATGGCGACCATCCACGCTGGTGCGCTCACGGTGTCCGACGGCGAGGTCGTCGATGCTGCCGAGCTCGGCACGAAGGAAGGTGACTGACATGGAGAGGCTTCTCCCCGCCATGATCGTCGCCGCGGTGCTCGTGCTGCTGCTCGCGCTCATGCTCCTGGGCTGGCGTCGCCGCGTGCGCTCGCAGGCAGGGATGCCCCGGCCGGATGCCCCTCCGGCCGCCCTGCGCGAGGCGCTCTGGCGCGGTGACGGGCTCTACGTCGCGACGACGCGCGGCGGCGACCGTCTCGACCGCATCACCGTGCACGGCCTCGGTTTCCGCGCGCGCTGCGCCATCGCCGTGCATCCCGAGGGCATCGTCCTCTCCCTGCGCGGGAGCGACCCGGTGTTCATTCCGCGAGAGTCGGTGCGGGGTGCGGGCCGCGCGACGTGGGCGATCGACCGCGTGGTCGAGCCCGGCGGCCTCATCGTGCTGGACTGGGTGCTCGACGCCGTGCCCCTGGACAGCTATCTGCGCCTGAGTCCCGAGAACACCGACGCCATGCTCGCCGCGACGACGACCGTACTGACCCCTGCGACCCCCGAAGGAAGCCCCACGTGACTACCACGACCGCCGTCCTCGTCCTGGAGGACGGAACCCGCTACGAGGGCCGCGCCTACGGTGCCCGAGGCCGCACGTTCGGCGAGGCGGTCTTCGCCACCGGCATGAGCGGCTACCAGGAGACCCTGACCGATCCGAGCTACGCCGGGCAGCTCGTCGTCATGACCGCGCCGCACATCGGCAACACGGGCATGAACGATGAGGACGTCGAGTCCCGCCGCATCTGGGTCGACGGCTTCATCGTGCGCGATCCCTCGCGCGTCGTCTCCAACTATCGTGCGACCCGCAGTCTCGACGACGACCTCGTTGCGCACGGCGTCGTCGGCATCAGCGGCATCGACACCCGCGCGGTCACCCGCCGTCTGAGGGACGCCGGCGTCATGCGCGCTGGCATCTTCTCGGGCGACGACGCCGACCTCGACCCTGCGGCGCAGCTCGCCCTCGTGCAGGAGTCGGCCGGCATGCTCGGTCGCAACCTGTCGAGCGAGGTCTCGGTCGCGACCGCGACCGTCGTGGCTGCCGAGGGGGAGACGGTCGGCCGACTCGCCGTGCTCGACCTCGGGGTGAAGGAGTCGACGTTGCGACAGCTCGCGGCGCGCGGCTTCGAGGTGCACGTCCTGCCGCAGTCGACGACGCTCGACGAACTGCTCGCGCTCGACCCCGTGGCCGTCTTCTACTCGAACGGGCCAGGCGACCCGGCGGCGAGCGAGGCCCACGTGGAGCTGCTGCAGGGCGTTCTGCGTGCGGGCCTGCCGTTCTTCGGCATCTGCTTCGGCAACCAGCTCCTCGGTCGCGCTCTCGGCTTCGGCACCTACAAGCTCCCGTTCGGCCACCGCGGCATCAACCAGCCCGTGCTGGACCGCGAGTCCGGCCGCATCGAGATCACGGCGCACAACCACGGCTTCGCTGTCGACGCGCCGCGCGAGGGAGCGGTGGAGAGCCCCGCGGGCTTCGGGCGCGTCGAGGTCAGCCACATCGGCCTGAACGACGACGTCGTCGAGGGATTGCGGGCCCTGGACATCCCCGCCTTCTCGGTGCAGTACCACCCGGAGGCCGCTGCCGGCCCGCACGACTCCACCTACCTGTTCGACCGCTTCCGCGCGATGGTCATCGCCGCGCAGACCCCTAAGGACTCCCAGTAATGCCCAAGCGCGACGACATCAGCAGCGTTCTCGTCATCGGCTCCGGCCCCATCGTCATCGGGCAGGCGTGCGAGTTCGACTACTCCGGCACACAGGCGTGCCGCGTGCTGCGCGAGGAGGGGATCCGCGTGATCCTCGTCAACTCGAACCCGGCGACGATCATGACCGACCCCGACTTCGCCGACGCGACCTACGTCGAGCCGATCAACGCGGAGGTCATCGAGGCGATCATCGCCAAGGAGCGCCCGGATGCCGTGCTCCCGACGCTCGGCGGCCAGACGGCGCTCAACGCGGCCATCGCGCTGCACGAGCAGGGCATCCTCGAGAAGTACGACGTCGAGCTCATCGGGGCCTCCTTCGAGGCGATTCACAAGGCGGAGGACCGCCAGCTCTTCAAGGACCTCGTGCTCGCGGCGGGAGCCGATGTCGCGCGCAGCCACATCGCCCGCACGGTCGCGGAGGCCGTGGACTTCGCGGAGGATCTCGGATACCCGCTCGTCATCCGGCCCTCGTTCACGATGGGCGGTCTCGGGTCGGGCTTCGCCTACACGCGGGCGGAGCTCGAGCGCATGGTCGCCGACGGGCTGCACCAGTCGCCCACGACCGAGGTGCTGCTCGAGGAGTCGATCCTGGGCTGGAAGGAGTACGAGCTCGAGCTCATGCGCGACCACGCCGACAACACGGTCGTCGTATGCTCCATCGAGAATGTCGATCCCGTCGGCGTGCACACGGGAGACTCGATCACGGTCGCGCCCGCGCTCACTCTCACGGACCGCGAGTACCAGAACATGCGCGATGTCGGCCTGCAGATCATTCGCGACGTCGGCGTCGACACGGGCGGCTGCAATGTGCAGTTCGCCGTCGACCCCGCCACGGGGCGCCTCATCGTCATCGAGATGAACCCGCGCGTCTCGCGATCGAGCGCCCTCGCCTCCAAGGCCACGGGGTTCCCGATCGCCAAGATCGCTGCGAAGCTCGCGATCGGCTATCGCCTCGACGAGATTCCCAACGACATCACCAAGGTGACGCCGGCGAGCTTCGAGCCGACTCTCGACTACGTCGTGGTGAAGGTTCCGCGCTTCGCCTTCGAGAAGTTCCCGGGCGCCGACACCACTCTCACCACGACCATGAAGTCGGTCGGCGAGGCCATGGCGATCGGCCGCAACTACACGACCGCCCTGCAGAAGGCGCTGCGCAGCCTCGAGAAGCGGGGGAGCTCCTTCCACTGGGACGGGGAGCCGGGCGATGCCGGAGAGCTGCTCGCGATCGCCGCGCGACCCACGGACGGGCGCATCGTGACGGTGCAGCAGGCGCTGCGCGCGGGCGCGAGCGTCGAGCAGGCCTTCGACTCGACGGGCATCGACCCGTGGTTCCTCGACCAGATGGTGCTCATCAACGAGATCGCCGACGAGATCACGCAGGCGGCCGATCTCACCGACGAGCTGCTGCGCCACGCGAAGGACCACGGCTTCAGCGATGCCCAGATCGCCTCGCTGCGCGGCACGACGGAGTCGGCCGTGCGCGCTCAGCGCCACGCGACCGGGGTGCGCCCCGTCTTCAAGACGGTCGACACGTGCGGCGGCGAGTTCCCTGCCCTGACGCCGTACCACTACTCGAGCTACGACCGTGAGACCGAGGTCGTGCCGAGCGAGGCGCGCAAGGTCATCATCCTCGGCTCGGGCCCGAACCGCATCGGCCAGGGCATCGAGTTCGACTACAGCTGCGTGCACGCGAGCTTCGCCCTGCGCGACGCCGGCTTCGAGACGATCATGATCAACTGCAACCCCGAGACGGTCTCGACCGACTACGACACCTCCGATCGCCTGTACTTCGAGCCGCTCACACTCGAGGACGTGCTGGAGATCGTCCACGCCGAGTCGCAGTCCGGCGAGCTCGTGGGCGTCATCGTGCAGCTCGGCGGGCAGACCGCACTGGGGCTCGCCCACGGACTCGCCGACGCTGGTGTGCCCATCCTCGGCACGTCTCCTGACGCGATCGATCTTGCGGAGGAGCGCGGCGCGTTCTCGCGCATCCTCGACGCGGCGGAGCTGCATGCGCCTCGCAACGGCACGGCGATCGACGCGGCCTCGGCCGTCGTCGTCGCCGAGGAGATCGGCTACCCGGTGCTCGTGCGCCCGAGCTTCGTGCTCGGCGGACGTGGCATGGAGATCGTCTACGACAGCCCCTCGCTGCTCGACTACTTCGAGCGCGTGCAGGATCAGGCGATCATCGGGCCCGCGCAGCCGCTCCTCGTCGACCGCTTCCTCGACGATGCGGTCGAGATCGATGTGGACGCCCTGTACGACGGCGCCGAGCTCTACGTCGGCGGCATCATGGAGCACATCGAGGAGGCGGGCATCCACTCGGGCGATTCGGCGTGCACCCTGCCGCCCGTCACGCTCGGGCGCGACGTCATCGATCGGGTCGTCGAGGCCACGCGCAGGATCGCCGACGGCATCGGCGTGCAGGGCCTCATCAACGTGCAGTTCGCGATCGGTCAGGGCGTGCTCTACGTTCTCGAGGCGAACCCTCGTGCCTCGCGCACGGTGCCCTTCGTGTCGAAGGCCCTCGACATTCCGCTCGCGAAGGCCGCATCGCTGCTTATGGCGGGATCGAGCATCCGGCAGCTCGTCGAGAGCGGGCTGCTGCCCGCTCAGGACGGCTCCCGCGTGCCCATGGACTCGCCCGTGGCCGTCAAGGAGGCCGTGCTGCCGTTCAAGCGGTTCCGCACGAGCGAGGGTCGCATCGTCGACTCCGTCCTCGGGCCCGAGATGCGCTCGACGGGCGAGGTGATGGGCATCGACCGCGACTTCCCCCGCGCCTTCGCCAAGAGTCAGGATGCCGCCTACGGAGGGCTGCCCGACACGGGCGTCGTGTTCGTCTCGGTCGCCGATCGCGACAAGCGCAGCGTCATCCTGCCCGTGCTGCGGCTCATGCAGCTCGGGTTCACGATCTGGGCGACCGAGGGCACTGCGGAAGTGCTGGCTCGCTACGGCATCCCGGCCCGCGTCGTGCGCAAGTACTTCGAAGGTTCTGCGGTCGTGCCCGGCGCCGAGCGCTCGATCGTCGACCTCATCAACGACGGCGAGGTCGACATCGTCATCAACACGCCGAGCGGGCGCACGGCGCGGGCAGACGGCTTCGAGATTCGCACCGCGACGGTCGCTGCCGACAAGCCGCTCTTCACGACGATCGCCCAGGTCGGCGCTGCCGTCGCCTCGCTCGAGAGCGCGGGGGAGCCCGTATCGGTCACGAGCCTGCAGGACTACGCGCTCGCGAGGCGGGCGCAGCGGTGACATCGTTCGGCGAGCGCCTGAGGGTCGCGGTCGACACGCACGGGCGGCTGTGTCTGGGGCTCGACCCGCACGCATCGCTGCTCGCGCAGTGGGGGCTGCCGGATTCTGCCGAGGGTGCGCGTGAGCTCGCGCTGAGCGCCGTCGATGCCGCCCAGGGTCGTGTGGGAGTCGTCAAGCCGCAGGTCGCCTTCTACGAGCGCTTCGGAGCGGCCGGATACGCGGTGCTCGAGGAGGTCATCGGTCATGCGCGGGCCCAGGGCCTCCTGGTCATCGCCGACGCCAAGCGTGGCGACATCGGCTCGACGATGGCCGCGTACGGTGCCGCGTGGCTCGACCCCGATTCTCCGCTCTCGGCAGACGCGATGACCATCGTCGCCTATCAGGGTCTCGATTCTGCGGCCCCCGCGATCGACCTCGCGCGCGAGCACGGTCGCGGCCTTTTCGTCCTGACGGCGACCTCGAACCCCGAAGCGCGTGACGTGCAGCAATCGATCTCGGGCACGGGCCGCACCGTGGCCGGTCAGCTCGCGAGGGATGTCGCGGTCAAGAACGCGGGAACCATCGGCTGGGGGATGCTCGGGGTCGTGATCGGCGCGACGGAGCCGATCGCGCGCACCGGCATCGACCCGGTTCTGCTCGCCCACACTCCCGTGCTCGCTCCGGGCTTCGGCTTCCAGGGCGGTCGGCTGGGAGCCCTGCGAGACCTGTTCGGCCTCGCCGCCGACTCCGTGGTCGCCTCGGTCTCGCGCAGCGTGCTCGGTGCGGGCCGGGACGGCATGGCCGACGCTCTCGACGCGCACCGGCAGGAGCTCGCGGCGTGACCGACATGCCCGAGGTCGATCGCACCGCCGCCTCGCGGGCCGCGGTGCAGGCACGACGCGCGCGAGCGACCGTCAAGGAGGCCGTGCGCTCCGGCACGAGGAGCGCGCTGGAGGTCGCCGAGGCTGCCTGGCGCGATCCCGCCTCAGCGGAGGGCGGCCTGCGCGTGCGGGAGCTTCTGCAGTCGCTGCGCGGCCTCGGGCCGGCCCGGGCGGGCAGCGTGCTCGACCAGCTGGGCATTGCTGACGTCAAGCGACTCGGCGGTCTGGGTTCGCGGCAGCGGCTGCGGCTGCGCGAGTACCTTCGCGAACGAGGCGCGGGGGCGACTCGGGGCCGGCTCGTCGTGCTCGCGGGTCCGACCGCCGTGGGCAAGGGAACGGTCTCGAGCTACATTCGCGAGCACTACCCGGAGGTTCTGCTGAGCGTGTCCGCGACGACGCGCTCCCCGCGCCCGGGAGAGCTCGAGGGCGTGCACTACTTCTTCGTGGACGACGACGAGTTCGACGCCATGATCGAGCGGGGCGACTTCCTCGAGTGGGCGACCGTGCACAACCTGTCGCGCTACGGCACGCCCCGGCCGCCGGTGGAGGCCACGCTCGCGGCAGGCTCGAGCGTCCTGCTCGAGATCGATCTGCAGGGTGCGAGGCAGGTGCGCGAGGCCATGCCCGACGCGGTTCTCGTCTTTCTTCTGCCCCCGAGCTGGGAGGAGCTCGTGCGTCGGCTCGTCGGGCGAGGCACCGAGTCCGCGGCCGAGCAGGCGCAGAGACTGGCGACCGCGAAGGTGGAGCTCGAGGCGCAGGGAGAGTTCGATGTGCACATCGTCAACGACGATGTGCCGCGCGCGGCTCGCGAGGTCGTAGACTTGCTCGCAGTGCCCGGCGGCGCCTCGCGCCCCTGACACGCCGACTACGACAGACCAGGAGCACCCCATGGCCGACAAGAACTCCGGCATCATCGAGCCGCCCATCGACGACCTGCTCTCGAAGGTCGACTCGAAGTACCAGCTCGTCATCTTCGCGGCGAAGCGCGCGCGCCAGATCAACGACTACTACGCCGACCTGCACGAGGGCAGCCTCTTCGACAACGTGGGCCCCCTCGTCGACTCGACGGTGGACGACAAGCCGCTCTCGGTCGCCCTCCACGAGATCAACGAGGACAAGCTCGTCCTCACGCGACTCGCCGACTAGGTCGTCACCCGTGCCCGAGCCGCTCGCCGCCTCGGAGACTCGACGCATGATCGTCGTCGGCATCACCGGCGGCATCGCCGCCTACAAGGCGGTCGGCGTCGTGCGGGGGCTCGTGCTCGCGGGGCACGACGTGCACGTCATCGCGACGGAGAGCGCTCTGCGCTTCGTCGGCAGGCCCACACTCGAGGCGATCAGCCGCAACACCGTGCACACCGATCTCTTCGAGGGCGTGGCCGAGGTGCGGCACGTCGCGCTCGGGCAGCGTGCCGACCTCATCCTGATCGCCCCCGCGACGGCGCACACCCTCGCCTCCCTCGCGGGCGGGCTCGCAGGCGACCTTCTGGGCACGACAGTGCTCGCGAGCGCCGCCCCCGTGCTGCTCGCGCCCGCCATGCACACGGAGATGTGGGACCACTCCGCGACGCAGGCGAACGTCGCGACGCTTCGGGCGCGCGGTCTCGCCTTCGTCGGGCCCGCGACGGGTCAGCTCACGGGCACCGACTCCGGCGCCGGCCGCATGAGCGAGCCGGAGGAGATCGTGGCGCGAGCCCTCGATCTGCTCCGTCCGCAGGATCTCGAGGGTCGTCGGGTTCTCATCTCGGCGGGTGGCACGCGCGAGCCTCTCGACCCCGTGCGGTACCTCGGCAACCGCTCGAGCGGCCGGCAGGGCGTCGCCCTCGCCGAGGCGGCACGCTCCCGCGGAGCCGCGGTGACACTCGTGGCCGCGCATCTGGAGGTGCCGGCGCCCGCGGGCGTCGTGGTCGAGCGGGTGGGCACGGCCAGGGAGATCGAGGCATCCCTGCGCGCTCACGCGGCATCGCACGACACCATCATCATGGCTGCGGCGGTCGCCGACTTCCGGCCCCGTGCCGTCGCGGAGGAGAAGATCAAGAAGGACGCGTCCGAGGGCGGACTGAGCCTCGAGCTCGAACGGACGCCCGACATCATTGCGGGCCTCTCCGAGCATCGTGCACCCGGGCAGCGCATCGTCGGCTTCGCCGCCGAGACCGCCTCCGATGAGGATGCCCTGCTCGCGCTCGGCGCCGCGAAGGCGCGGCGCAAGGGCGTCGACCTGCTCGTCCTCAACCGGGTCGGGTGGGCCGAGGGCTTCGGCACGGAGGACAACGCGGTCATCGTCCTCGACGCGACGGGAGTCGAGCTCGCGCGCGTCGCGGGCGACAAGCTGTCGGTGGCACACCGTATCCTCGACGTGATCCCCTGACCGGAGCGGCGCACGGCCGCCACGACTCCGGTGCCCCCCACACCTCGACACGACGGGACCTCTCCGGCATGAGCGCACTGCGACTATTCACGTCCGAATCGGTGACGGAAGGGCATCCCGACAAGATCTGCGACCAGGTGTCGGATGCGATCCTGGATGCACTGCTCACGGTCGACCCGCACTCGCGCGTCGCGGTCGAGACCCTCGTCACCACCGGGCTCGTGCACGTCGCGGGCGAAGTGACCACTTCCGGCTACGTCGACATTCCCGGCATCGTGCGCAAGACCGTCACGGGCATCGGCTACACGTCCTCCGACGTCTGGTTCGACGGGCGCTCATGCGGGGTGTCGGTCTCGATCGGCGAGCAGTCGCCCGACATCGCGCAGGGGGTCGACTCGGCCTTCGAGACGCGCGAGGGCAGCAGCGTCGACGCGGAGGATCAGCAGGGTGCCGGCGACCAGGGCATCATGTTCGGCTATGCCACGACCGAGACCCCCTCGCTCATGCCGTTGCCGATCTGGCTCGCCCACCGGCTCTCCGAGCGCCTGGCCTCTGTGCGGCGCAGCGGCGAGCTCGACTTCCTCGCGCCGGACGGCAAGACGCAGGTGACCGTCGGGTACGACGGTGTCGTTCCGCGCACCGTCGAGACGGTTGTGCTGTCGACGCAGCACTCGCCCTCCGTCACGACCGCCCACTTGCGCGCCGAGGTGGAGAGGCACGTCATCCGCCCCGTGCTCGCGGAGAACGGATTCGGCGACGCCGCGCCGCGCATCCTCATCAACCCCACCGGCCGCTTCGAGATCGGCGGGCCGCAGGGTGATGCGGGCCTCACCGGGCGCAAGATCATCGTCGACACCTACGGCGGTGCCTCCCGCCACGGAGGCGGCGCGTTCAGCGGCAAGGACCCGTCGAAGGTCGATCGCTCCGCCGCCTACGCGATGCGCTGGGTTGCCAAGAACGCCGTCGCGGCGGGTCTCGCCGAGCGGCTCGAAGTGCAGGTCGCGTACGCCATCGGCACCGCCTCGCCGGTCGGTCTGTATGTCGAGACGTTCGGCACGGGCGTCGTCGACGACGAGCGCATCATCGGCGCTATCCGCGAGGTCTTCGACTTGCGACCCGGCGCGATCATCCGCGACCTCGACCTTCTCCGGCCGATCTACGGCCAGACGGCGGCCTACGGCCACTTCGGTCGCGAACTGCCCGACTTCACGTGGGAGCGCCGTGACCGAGCCGACGCGCTGCGGGCGGCCGCCGGTCTCTGATGGCGGTGCGCTAGTGGTCGGTCAGTAGGGGAGGGTCGCTAGTGGAGGGCGCGCCCAGTATTGCGCGTATCGTGCTCGACTCGCCGCTGCCGCAGCTCGACCGGTTGTTCGACTACCGCATTCCGGAGCCGTTGCGCGCGGTGGCTCAGCCGGGCGTGCGCGTCATCGTGCCGCTGCGGACCGCCGGCCGTCGGGCACGGGGCTACATCGTGGAGCTCGCGGACAGTGTGGACTTCGACGGACCGGTGCACGACCTCGAGGACGTCGTCTCCGAGGTGCCGGTGCTCGATCCGGCGGTGTGGCGCCTCGTGCGGCGGGCAGCGGACCGCGCGGCGGGCACCGCGAGCGACCTCCTGAGGCTCGCCGTGCCTCCGCGCATGGTGCGGGTCGAGAAGGCCTGGCTCGCCCGCGAGAGCAGCCCGCCGCCGTTGCCCTCTGCGCGAGGGCTCACGGGATACGACCAGGAGCGCAGCCGTGCGCTCCTCGATGCTGCATCGCCCGCGCACAACGAGCACCGCGTCGCCCTGCGTGCGCGCCCCCATCCCGTCGCCCTCGACGACGGCACGTGGGTGCCCGCCTTCGCCCAGACCCTCGCCGAGCTCGCGGCGGCGACGCTCGCCACGGGTCGCAGCGCGATCGTGAGCGTGCCCGACTACCGGGACGTCGCCCACGTGGAGCGGGCGGCCCGCGCGTTCCTCGACGAGGACCTCATCGCGCGCGTCGACGCAGGGCAATCGAATCCGGATCGCTATCGAGGCTTCCTCCGCACCCTCGAGCGTCGTCCCGTCCTCGTCCTCGGCACCCGCACGGCCGTCACGGCACCCGCGCACGAGCTCGGGCTCATCGCCGTCTGGGACGACGGCGATCCGCTACACGTCGAGCAGCACGCTCCGGGGGTGCACACACGCGATCTGGCACTCCTGCGCCAGGAGCACGAGCAGTGCGCGCTCGTCTTCGCCGGCCACGCTCCGAGCGCCGACGTGCAGCGCCTTGTCGAGCTCGGCTGGCTGACCGCGCTCGCTCCGAAGCCCGAGGCGCGGCGCCGACTCACGCCCACCGCGCATCAAGTCAACGCGGAGCCGTCGGCGGAGCGCGCGCGCATTCCCTCGAGCGCGTGGCAGACCGCCTCCCGGGCTCTCGAGCGAGGTCCTGTTCTCGTGCAGGTGGCTCGACCCGGCTACGCCCCGCGACTCGCCTGCACCGACTGCGGCGAGACCGCGCGGTGCGCGCGCTGCCAGGGCCCCCTCGCGCTGCACGCGCACGGCGCCACACCCTCCTGCCGATGGTGCGGCGCTCTTGCGGTCGACTGGCGCTGCGCGACGTGCGACGGCGCGCACTGGCGCACCGTGGGGCGAGGAACGGCCAGGACGGCCGACGAGCTGGGCCGAGCCTTCCCGGGTGCGCGGGTGGTCGTGGCCGACGGGAGCAACCCCGTGCAGAGCATCCCGCGGGGCCGTACCCTCGTGGTCTCCACCCGCGGAGCGGAACCGCTCGTCGCGGGAGGGTATGCCGCCGTGCTGCTGCTCGACGGCGAGCAGATGCTCGCGCGCGAGAGCCTGCGCGTCGTCGAGGACTGCGTGCGCTGGTGGCTCAATGCCGCCGCGCTCGCCGCTCCCGACGCACCCGTCATGCTCGCGGGTGTCGGGGGCGCGGTCGCGACCGCGCTCTCGCTCGGTGCGCCCGAGCAGATCGTCGCCGCTGAGCTGGCCGATCGCCGCTCGTTGCGCTTCCCGCCCTCGGTGCGCGTCGCGGCGGTCGTGGGTGAGCCTGAGGCCGTCTCGCACGCGGTCGGGGTCGTGAGCGACCTCCCGGGAGTCGACGTGCTCGGCCCGGTCGAGCTCGACGACGATCGAGTGCGCGCGATCGTGCGGTTCGACTACGGGCAGGGCGCGCTCGTCGCCGAGCGACTCAAGGCCGAGCTCATCCGCAGCGCGACGCAGCGCCCCAGGCCGCTTCCGGGGCGTCCTCCTCGGCGACGCACCCCCCTTCTGCGCGTGCGATTCGACGATGTCGAACCGTTCGACGATCCGGCGGGGAACCGCGCGCGTGCGGCGGGCGCGGGCGCATCGGGGAGAATCGAGGGATGACCCCACTGAGCATCGCGTTCGCCGGCAGCCCCTCGGCCGCCGTGCCGACGCTCCGCGCACTCTCAGCGGGTCAGCACACCCTCCGCACCGTCATCACGCGCCCCGCCACCCCGCAGGGTCGCAAGCGCGTGCTCACTCCCACTCCCGTCGCCGTCGAGGCACGACGGCTCGGCCTGCCCGTGCTCGAGGCGACTCGCCTGCACGATCTCGAGCGCGAGCTGCTGCGCGAGCCCGTCGACCTGGGCGTCATCGTGGCTTACGGGTCACTCGTGCGTGAGCCTCTGCTCTCATGGCCTCGGCTCGGGTGGATCAACCTGCACTTCTCGCTCCTGCCGCGCTGGCGCGGCGCTGCACCCGTGCAGCGCTCCCTCATCGCGGGCGACGAGGAGACCGGGGCGACGGTGTTCCAGCTGACGCCCGGTCTCGACGACGGCGACTGGTACGCGCAGCACCGCGAGCCGGTGGTGAGCGGTACGACGGCGGGGGCCCTTCTCGAGCGTCTGAGCGAGTCAGGGGCGCAGCTCACGAGTCAGGTCGTCGACGAGCTCGCCTCGGGCCGTGCCCGCGCGCACGCGCAGGAGGGCGAGGTCACCCTCGCCCCCAAGCTCACGAGGGATGACGGCCGGCTTGACTGGAGCGAGGATGCCCGCATCGTTCTCGCCCGGTGGAGCGGCGTGACGCCGGAGCCGGGGGCATGGACGACGGTGGAGGATGCCCACGTCGTCAAGATTCTCGACCTCGCGCCGGCCGACGACGCCCCGCACCTGGCAGTCGGCGCCGTGGCGCGCGACGCCGGTCGCATCATCGTCGGCGCGCGGGACGCCTCGCTCGAGCTGCGTCGCGTGCAGCCCGCCGGCAAGCAGGCCATGCCCGCGGCGGACTGGTCCCGGGGCTGGGGCGTCGAGCCGCCCCGCTTCCGATGAGAGCGAGTCCGCGCCGCGTCGCGTTCGACGTGCTCCACGCCGTCTCGGTGGAGGACGCCTATGCGAACCTGCTGCTGCCGACGCGCCTTCGCGGCGCAGCGCTCACGGGCTCCGACGCCGGATTCGCCACCGAGCTCTGCTACGGCACGCTCCGGCGACGCGGCCTCTACGACGCCGTGATCGAGCATGCCGCGGGCCGCGCGGTCGACACGATCGATGCACCCGTCCTCGACGTTCTGCGCCTCGGCGCCCACCAGCTGCTGGGCATGGGCACGCCACCGCACGCCGCGGTCGACGAATCCGTGCGACTCGCACTGGCCCTCAGACTCGGTCGCGCGAAGGGGTTCGTCAATGCCGTGCTGCGACGCGTGTCGGAGCGCACCGAGCCGCAGTGGACAGAGCTGCTGCTTGCCGGTGTTGACGACCCGTTCGAGAGGTTCGCGATCGAGCACGCGCATCCCCGCTGGGTCGTCGCGTCGCTCGCGAGCGCTCTCTCGGCGCAGAATCGCGGGGAGGAGCTGGAAGCCCTCCTCGCGGCCGACAACGTTCCCGCCCGCGTCTCTCTCGTCGCGCTGCCCGGCCTTGCCGATGCTGCCTTGAGCGCCGCGGATGCTGAGCTCAGCGACTATTCGCCGCTCGGCCTGCGGGCGCCGAGCGGTGACCCTGGAGCAGACCCCCGGGTGCGCTCGGGGGTCGTGCGCGTGCAGGACGAGGGCTCGCAGCTCGCCGCGCTCGCCCTCAGCCGCGCTCGCCCGATCGCCTCGGGAGAGCGCTGGCTCGACGTGTGCGCGGGCCCGGGCGGCAAGGCCGCGCTCCTCGCGGCGGAGGCGGCCCGTGCGGGAGCCCATCTGCTCGCCTCGGAGGCCTCGCCCGCTCGTACCGACCTGGTACGTCGGGCTCTGGCGCCGCTGGCGGATTCGGTCTCCGTGCGCACCGCGGACGGGCGCACGCTCGGCGCGGATCCGCTCGAGCGCTACGACCGCATCATGCTCGACGCGCCGTGCACGGGTCTCGGCGCCCTCCGTCGACGCCCCGAGGCGCGCTGGCGCAAGAGCGAGGACGATGTGGTCGAGCTCGCCGCCCTGCAGGCGAGCCTGCTGACGGCGGCGCTGTCGGCGCTGTCGCCGGGGGGAGTGCTCGCCTACGTCACGTGCTCGCCGCACCCGAGCGAGACGACAGCGATCGTCGACACCGTTCTCGAGGGGCATCCCGCGATCGAGCGCCTCGACACCGCGGATCTCCTCGACCGCGTGACCAAGGCTCCGCTCGACGCCCGCGCGGGCCGGGGAGCCGTGCAGCTGTGGCCGCACCGACACGGCACCGACGCGATGTTCATCCAGTTGCTGTCGCGCCCCGACGGCGCGTGACTCGCGTGCGCGCCGCATCGGCGGGGGCCGGGGCGCCCGACGGCGCGCTCGCTACGCTGGCAGGGTGACCGTGCGCATCAATCCGAGCATCCTCTCCGCCGACTTCGTCAACCTCCAGCGGGAGGTCGAGCGTCTCGAGACCGCCGATCTCGTGCACGTCGACGTCATGGACAACCATTTCGTGCCGAACCTTACCTTCGGGCCGCGCATGGTCGAGCGCCTGCAGGCTGTCTCGCCGGTGCCCCTCGATGTGCACCTCATGATCAGCGATGCCGACCGGTGGGCGCCGGGCTATGCCGAGCTCGGAGCCTTCTCGGTGACCTTCCACGCCGAAGCCGCCACCGACGTGCGCGCCACGGCTCGCGCGCTGCGGGAACGGGGAGCGCGAGCGGGGCTCGCGGTCAAGCCGGGAACCCCGATCGAGCCGTACCTCGAGCTCGTGCCCGAGTTCGACCAGTTCCTCGTCATGACGGTCGAGCCAGGCTTCGGCGGTCAGTCGTTCATGCCCGAGACCATGCCCAAGCTGCGAGCGCTGCGAGAGGCAGTGCGCCGCCACGGTGGGGACGTCTGGCTGCAGGTGGACGGAGGCATCTCCGTCGACACGATCGGTGTCGCGGCGGAGGCGGGCGCAGACACCTTCGTCGCGGGCTCGAGCGTGTTCGGCGCGGACTCGGTCGAGCGGGCGATCGAGGAGCTCCGGGCCGCGGCACGTGCGCATCGGCACGGCGACTGAGGGCGGCGTCGGACGGCTCTCGACTCTGGTTGGATAGACGCATGACCGACAAGACCAAGCCCGAGATCGACTTCATCGAGGGCCCTGCGCCGCAGGAGCTCGTCATCACCGACCTCGTGGTGGGCGACGGCGCCGAGGCGGCACCGGGTTCCACGGTCGACGTCCACTACGTGGGCGTCGAGTTCGAGACCGGCGATGAGTTCGACGCGTCGTGGAACCGAGGCTCGTCCATCAACTTCCCGCTCGGCAGCCTCATCGCCGGCTGGCAGCAGGGCATCCCCGGCATGCGCGTCGGCGGTCGCCGACAGCTCGTCTGCCCGCCCCAGCTCGCCTACGGGCCGGCAGGCGGGGGCCATCGGCTCTCCGGCAAGACTCTCGTCTTCGTCATCGATCTGCTCGGCGTCTCCTAGCGCACAGCGCTCATGCACTCCCGGTAGCCTGGGGGTGTGAAGACTTTCGAGACGCTCTTCGTCGAGTTGAGCGAGAAGGCCGCCGCGCGACCGGCCGGCTCCGGCACCGTGGCGCAGCTCGACGCCGGCATCCACGCGATCGGCAAGAAAATCGTCGAGGAGGCCGCCGAGGTCTGGATGGCCGCGGAGTACGAGTCCGACTCCGCCACGGCCGAAGAGGTCTCCCAACTGCTCTACCACCTGCAGGTGCTCATGCTCGCCAAGGGGCTCACCCTCGACGACGTGTATCGGCACCTGTGACCCCCCGCCCGTCACTGCGGTGTCGGCCACCATGGAAGTGAACGATCAGATGCTCAAGATCGCCGTGCCCAACAAGGGCTCGCTCGCCGAGACGGCTGGTGAGATGCTGCACGAGGCCGGGTACACCGGCCGACGCGACCCGCGCGCGCTCACCGTCGCCGACCCGCGCAACGGCGTCGAGTTCTTCTACCTGCGCCCGCGCGACATCGCGACGTACGTCGGCTCGGGCGCTCTCGACGTCGGCATCACGGGGCGCGACCTGCTGCTCGACTCGCGGTCGGCGGCGACGGAGATCTCGAGTCTGGACTTCGGTCACTCCACGTTCCGCTTCGCGGCCGAGCCGGGAGTGGTGAGCGAGCTCGCCGACCTGCAGGGGCGGCGCATCGCCACGAGCTATCCGGGGCTCGTCGAAGACTTCCTGCAGCGCCACGGCGTCACGGCGCAGCTCGTGCGCCTCGACGGCGCTGTCGAATCCGCGGTGCGCCTGGGCGTGGCCGACGCTGTCGCAGATGTCGTCTCCACGGGGTCCACTTTGCGGGCGCAGGGTCTCGAGATCGTCGGCCCCGTCATCCTCGAGTCGACCGCTGTGCTCATCAGCGCCCAGCCGGATCGTCCGGGCATCGCGACGCTGCAGCGCCGCCTGCAGGGCGTGCTCGTCGCCCGTCAGTACGTGCTCATGGACTACGACCTGCCCCGCACCCTCCTCGAGCGGGCGCAGGCCGTGACTCCGGGGCTGGAGTCGCCGACCGTGAGCGCTCTCGCCGACCCCGACTGGGTCGCCGTGCGGGCGATGGTGCCGCGCAACGACACCAATCACGTCATGGACGAGCTCTACGAGCTCGGAGCCCGCGCCATCCTCGTGAGCCCCATCCACGCCGCCCGCATCTGATGAGTCTCGCCGTCCGCGTCATTCCGTGCCTCGACGTCGCCGCGGGGCGCGTCGTCAAGGGCGTGCGCTTCCAGGGCCTGCGCGATGCGGGTGACCCGATCGAGCTCTCACGGCGGTACTTCGAGCAGGGCGCCGACGAGATCACCTTCCTCGACGTCAAGGCGACCGTCGACAACCGCGACACGATGTACGACGTCGTGCGCGAGACCGCCGAGCAGGTCTTCATCCCCCTCACCGTCGGGGGAGGGGTCAGGACGGTCGACGACGTCTCCCGGCTGCTCGCCCACGGCGCCGACAAGATCGGCGTCAACAGCGCGGCGATCGCGCGCCCGCAGCTCATCGACGAGATCGCGCGGCGGTTCGGCGCGCAGGTCTGCGTCGTCTCGCTCGACGTCACGCGTGACGCGGGGCAGCCGAGCGGCTTCGTCGTCACGACGCACGGAGGGCGAGAGCGAGCGGGCATCGACGCCCTCGCGTGGGCACGCGAGGCGATCGAGCGAGGAGCGGGAGAGCTCCTCGTCAACTCGATCGACGCTGACGGCACCAAGCAGGGCTTCGACCTCGAGCTCACGGGCGCGATCGCGGCCATCTCCACGGTGCCCGTCATCGCCTCCGGCGGCGCCGGCGCGCTCGAGCACTTCGCGCCGCCGCTGAGCGCCGGTGCCGATGCCGTCCTCGCCGCGAGCGTCTTCCACAACGGCGAGCTCACCGTGGGCGAGGTCAAGGGCGCGCTGCGCGATGAGGGGATGATGGTGCGATGAGCGAGAGCAAGCAGGGTGCCGAGGCCGCGCTCGCGCGCATCCGCTTCGATGCGGCCGGGCTCATCCCCGCCATCATCCAGGAGGACGAGAGCGGAGACGTGCTCATGCTCGGCTGGATGGATGCCGAGGCCGTGCGACGCACCCTGACCGAGGGTCGCGTGACCTTCTGGAGCCGTTCCCGACAGGAGTACTGGCGCAAGGGCGACACGAGCGGGCACGCTCAGTACGTGCGTTCAGCCGCCCTGGACTGCGACGGGGACACCCTTCTCGTGCGCGTGCACCAGGTAGGAGCCGCGTGCCACACGGGTGCCCACGCGTGCTTCGACGTCGACCCGCTCGAGCCCGTCGTGCTCGAGGAGAGCCCGGAGCGGTCCTCGTGAGCGCCCACGGCGACACGACCCGGGAGGCGTTCGCGCGCCAGTGCGCGCAGGCGCGCGTGGTGCCGGTCATCCGCACTCTCTTCGCGGATGCCCTCACCCCGGTCGGGCTCTACCGCTCTCTCGGCGAGGGCCGGTCGGGCAGCTTCCTGCTCGAGTCAGCGGAGCAGGGCGGCATCTGGTCGCGCTACTCGTTCGTCGGCGTGCGGTCCTTCGGCGTCCTCACCGAGCACGACGGCGCGACCGCGTGGCTCGCCGACGGGCTCGACGAGGAGCGCGCCTTCGGAGGCTCCGCTCCCGCGCGCTCACTCGACGCCCTCGACGCGCTATACTCGCGGTGGCGGTCGCCGCACGACCCCGCGCATCCGCCGCTCACGGGAGGGCTCGTGGGCTTCATCGGCTGGGACACCGTGCGTCAGGTCGAGAATCTGCCGGATGCCCCTCCGAGCGACTTCCCGTGCCCGGAGCTCGCGCTCGCCTTCGTCTCGGAGCTGCTCGTGATGGACCACCGTCGCGGCACCGTCTCGCTCGTGGTGAGCGCCCTCAACGATGGCGAGGCCACCGAGAACGAGCTGTGGATGGACGCGCAGGTGCGCCTCGATCGCCTCGAGCGCGCGATGACGGTGACCGCGTCGCCGGACGTTGCCCGCATCGATCTCGAGGTCGCACCCGCGCCGCATCATCGCTCGACACCGGCCGAGTACCTCGCCGCTGTCGACCGCTCGAAGGAGTTCATCCGCGACGGGGATGTGTTCCAGGTGGTCATCGGCCAGCGCTTCGACCACGAGCTCACGGCGAGCGCGCTCGACGTGTACCGCGTGCTGCGCGCGCTCAACCCCTCGCCGTACATGTACACGCTGACCCTCGAGACGGTCGAGGGCAACCCGTACGCGATCGTCGGATCCTCGCCTGAGGCACTCGTCAAGGTCACCGGCGACCGTGCGTACATGCACCCGATCGCCGGGTCGCGGCCGCGGGGCGACACGCCCGAGCGCGATGGAGAGCTCGCGGACGAGCTGCTCGCCGACCGCAAGGAGCAGGCCGAGCACCTCATGCTCGTCGACCTCGCCCGCAACGATCTCTCGAAGGTCTGCCGAGCAGGCACGGTGGAGGTGACCGAGTTCATGCAGGTCGAGCGCTTCAGCCACATCTTGCACCTCGTCTCGAGTGTCGAGGGCTCCCTGCGCGCGGAGTCCTCGCCCATCGACGTCTTCCGCGCGACCTTCCCCGCGGGCACCCTCAGCGGCGCCCCGAAGCCCCGCGCTCTCGAGATCATCGACGAGCTGGAGCCGGCACGGCGCGGGGTGTACGGCGGCGTGGTCGGCTACATCGCCTTCTCGGGTGACACCGACCTGGCGATCGCCATCCGGACGGCCTTCCTGGCGGACGGCGTCGCCCGCGTCCAGGCCGGTGCAGGGCTCGTCGCCGACTCGCAGCCTCACGCCGAGCTGCAGGAGACCGTGGCGAAGGCGGCTGCGCCCCTGCGGGCGGTCGCGATCGCGAACGCGCTGCGCGCCGTCGACGTGGGGTCTTCCTCATGACGACGGATGCCCGGCGCGGCTCGCGCCTGCGCCTCGCCGCTCTGCTCGTGCCGCCGGTGCTCGCGGTCGGCCTGTTCATCGCGTGGGCGCAGCCGTGGGTCGTGCTCACCCTCGACGACGGCGTGCGCATCGCCGCGGGGGGCGACCGCGCGGCCGCGGTGCTGCCGGCGATCGCCGTCGCATCTCTCGCCCTGACCTCCGCGCTCGCGCTCGCGACTGCGCGTATCCGCCCCGTGCTCGGCGCCTTGCTCGCACTCCTGGGTGCTCTCGTCGTCGCCGTGAGCCTGCGTGCCGCGGGCGACCCGGTCGCTACGGCAGCCTCGAGCGTCACCGCGCTCACGGGCGTGGAGGGCGAGAACTCGGTGCGTGCGCTCGTCGACACGGCCGCGCTGACCGCATGGCCCGTGATCGCCGCCGTGCTCGGGGGAGTGCTCGGCGGCGCCGGTCTCGTCATCGCGATCACGTCGCGCCGATGGCCGCGTCGAGTCGAGCGGTTCGACCGGCCGCAGTATGCATCCCCCGAGGGCTCAGCTGCAGACGGAGACGCCCTCGACCGCTCGACGTCGGCGCCCTCCGGGACGAGCGTCGCGAGCGACCGGCAGAGGGATCAGAGCATCGGCGACTGGGACGCGCTGAGCGACGGCCGCGACCCGACGGCACGGTAGACTGACGGGGTACCTGCACCCGACGCGATGGAGAGACATGAACGCCCAGTCTGAGCCCGGCCACGGCCACTCGCCCGCCGCCTGGACGGCCGTCACGATCATGCTCGTCGGCTTCACGATCGGCACGATCGCGTTCTTCTTCTCGGTCGCCTGGGTGGTCTGGGCGAGCGCCGGCGTTGTGCTGCTCGGTTGGATCATCGGCGGCGTCATGGCGAAGGCGGGCTACGGCGTGCAGGGCCCGCGCTACATGCCGAAGGCGCACTCCTAAGTGCTCGATGGTCTCGTCGCCGGCGCGCGTGACGACGCGGCTCGGCGGAGACAGTCGCGTTCGCTGAGCGACGTCGAGGCAGCGGCGGTCGCCGCGCCTCCCGCCCTCGACGCGTGCGCGGCGCTCCAGCGCGGCGAGCGCATCAAGGTCATCGCGGAAGTGAAGCGCGCGAGCCCCTCGCGGGGCGCCCTCGCGGAGATTCCCGACCCGGCCGATCTCGCTCGCTCCTACGCGGCCGGCGGCGCCGCCGCGGTGAGCGTGCTCACGGAGGAGCGCCGGTTCGGGGGCAGCCTCGACGATCTCTCCGCGGTGCGCGCCGCGGTCGACATTCCGGTGCTGCGCAAAGACTTCATCGCCGAGCCGTACCAAGTACTCGAGGCCCGCGCCGCCGGTGCCGATCTCGTGCTGCTCATCGTGGCCGCGCTCGACGACGCGACGCTCGCCCGGCTGCACGCACTCGTGCTCGAGCTCGGCATGACGCCGCTCGTGGAGACCCACGATGCCGAGGAGGTGCGGCGCGCGGTCGCGCTCGGAGCCTCCGTCATCGGCGTCAACGCGCGCGACCTCAGCACCTTCGAGCTCGATCGCGATCTGTTCGGGCGGCTCGCGCCGAGCATCCCCGACGGAACGGTGCGCATCGCCGAGTCGGCGGTCAGCGGTGTCGCAGACGTCGAGCACTACCGTCGTGCGGGGGCCGATGTGGTCCTCGTGGGCGAAGCCCTGGTCACCGGCGGCGACCCTGTCGCCACCCTCCACGAATTCTTGGCGGTCACATGAGTCTGCGCGAACAGGTCGGCCCGTACTTCGGCTCCTTCGGAGGGCGCTTCGTGCCCGAATCGCTCATCGCGGCGCTCGACGAGCTCGATGAGGCCTATCAGGCCGCGCGCGTGGACCCCTCCTTCGCCGCCGAGCTCGCCGAGCTGCACCGCAGCTACACGGGCCGACCCTCGATCGTCACCGAGGCGCGACGGTTCGCCGAGCACGCCGGTGGGTCGCGCATCCTGCTCAAGCGCGAAGATCTCAACCACACCGGCAGCCACAAGATCAACAACGTGCTCGGCCAGGCGCTCCTCGCGAAGCGGCTCGGCAAGACGCGCATCATCGCCGAGACGGGCGCGGGTCAGCACGGCGTGGCGAGCGCGACCGCGGCCGCTCTCTTCGGTCTCGAGTGCGTCGTCTACATGGGCGAGGTGGACACCGAGCGTCAGGCGCTCAATGTTGCGCGCATGAACCTGCTCGGGGCCACCGTCGTGCCGGTCACCGTCGGCTCGCGCACTCTCAAGGACGCCATCAACGAGGCCCTGCGCGACTGGGTCGCGAACGTCGACACGACGCACTACCTCCTGGGCACGGTCGCGGGCCCGCATCCGTTCCCGACCATGGTGCGCGACTTCCACGCCGTCATCGGCACGGAGGCGCGCGAGCAGGTGCTCGAGCTCACCGGCCGCCTGCCCGACGCCGTCGTGGCGTGCGTGGGCGGCGGCAGCAATGCGATGGGCATCTTCCACGCCTTCCTCGACGATGCGGAGGTGCGGCTCGTCGGCAGCGAGGCCGCCGGTGACGGCGTCGACACGCTGCACCACGCCGCGACGATCAGCCGCGGCCGACCCGGTGTGCTGCACGGCGCACGCAGCCTCATGCTGCAGGACGAAGACGGCCAGACGATGGAGTCGCACTCGATCTCCGCGGGCCTCGACTATCCGGGAGTCGGCCCCGAGCACGCCTGGCTTGCCGAGATCGGGCGCGCCGAGTACCACGGTGTCACCGATGCCGAAGCCATGGATGCTCTGCGCCTGCTGAGCCGCACCGAGGGCATCATCCCCGCCATCGAGACGGCGCACGCTCTGCACGGCGCTCTCCTCCTGGGCCGCGAGCTCGGGCCAGACGGCACGGTGCTCGTCTCCCTCAGCGGCCGGGGCGACAAAGACATGGAGACCGCGGCGCGGTACTTCGGGCTTCTCGACGCGGCCGCGGCGGGGGAGGACTCGTGACCGCGAGCACCGTCGAGGCGACGATCGCTTCCCGGGTCGACGCCGGTTCGGGCGCCCTCATCGGCTACCTCCCGGTCGGTTTTCCCGATCTCGACACGAGCGTCGAGGCGGCTGTGGCGCTCGTCGAGAACGGCGTCGACATCATCGAGCTGGGGCTCCCGTACAGCGACCCCGTGATGGACGGCCTCGCGATCCAGGCTGCGACGCAGGCCGCGCTCGAGCGGGGCTTCCGGCTGCGGGACGGCTTCACGGCGCTCGAGCGCATCCGTTCGCGCGTTGACGCTCCCGTGCTCGTCATGACCTACTGGAACCCGGTCGTGCAGTACGGCGTCGAGCGCTTCGCGAGTGCCTTGCGCGACGCGGGCGGTGCGGGGCTCATCACCCCCGACCTCATCCCCGATGAGGCCGGGGAATGGCTCGCGGTCTCCGAAGAGTTCGGTCTCGACCGGGTGTTCCTCGCCGCGCCCTCGTCGAGCGCTGCCAGGCTCCAGAGGGCGGTGGAGGTGAGCCGCGGCTTCGTCTACGCGGTCTCCACGATGGGCATCACGGGAGCGCGCGCCGACGTCGACGCTGCGGCACGAGGCGTCGTCTCGAGGCTGCGAGACGCGGGCTCGACCTCGGCGTGCGTCGGGCTCGGCATCTCCACGGCCGAGCAGGTGCGCGACGTGCTCGAGTACGCGGACGGTGCGATCGTCGGATCCCGGCTCGTCACCGCACTCGCCGAGGGTGGCGTGAGTGCCGTCGCGAGCGCGGCGGCCGAACTCGCTGCGGGCACCGCCTGACCCCCGAGCCGCACCCGTCGCCGCTAGGCTGATCGAGCCCTCCGGCCAGAAAGGTACCCCCTCACCGTGACCCTCCCCATGAGCATTCCGAGCCCCGATCCCGAGTGGCAGGTCTTCAATCTCGGGCAATGGTTGCGCGACCTGGGTCTGAGCTGGTTCAGCTTCGACCTCAACATCTACGCCTACGCGCTGTGCATCCTCGCGGGCATCATCGCGGCCGTGCTGCTCACGCACTACCGGCTCACGCGCCGCGGCGCTGAGCCGTGGATCGTGCTCGACATCGCGCTCTTCGCGGTGCCCTTCGGCATCATCGGCGGTCGCGTCTACCACGTGCTCACCCACCCCAACGACTACTTCTTCGAGGGCGCCGACCTCTTCGCCACTCTGCGCATCTGGGAGGGCGGCATGGCGATCTTCGGCGCCCTTCTCGGTGGTGCGATCGGCGCATGGATCGGCTGTCGCGTGACGGGTGTTCGGTTCACGGCCTTCGCCGACGCCCTCGCGCCGGGTCTCCTGCTCGCGCAGGCCTTCGGCCGCCTGGGCAACTGGTTCAACCAGGAGCTCTTCGGTCTCCCGACCAATGCTCCGTGGGGTCTCGAGATCGACCGACCCAATGCGGCGATCCCGATCGGTCTCCCCGACGACACCCTCTTCCACCCGACGTTCCTCTACGAGATCATCTGGAACCTCGCCGGTGTAGCCGTGCTCCTCCTGCTCGACGCGCGCTTGCGCGTCCAGTGGGGCAAGCTGCTCGGCGCCTATCTCATCTGGTACGGGGTCGGCCGCAGCGTCTTCGAGACGATCCGTCTCGACCCCAGTGAGCTCTTCTTGGGCGTGCGCGTCAACGTGTGGGCGGCCTGGGGTGCGGTGCTGCTCGGTCTCATCATCGTGCTCGTGCAGAGGCGTCGCCACACGGGCGACGAGCCCTCGGTCTACCAGCCTGGCCGGGAGTGGGATCCGAGCGCTGGGGTAGACTCTGACGACGTGTACTCCGACTCGGACGACGACGGCAACGACGCTGCGGAGTCCGGTGCACGCGCCGGGTCTTCCTCCGCCACAAGCGGGGCCGGCGCCACACCATAGCGCCGCGGTCGCCACCCTCGACCATTCGACGGGGTCGACGAATCCCTGCCGCGCGACCAGTTCATCATCGGGCCAGCGACGTCCCGTACGCCTCCAGTCTCACCGTGAGGACGGTTCTTCCATGGCTTCAGCCTCTCCCTATCAGCGGTTCTCCACCGTGCCCGCCGCGCAGGGCCTGTACGACCCTGCGCGCGAGCACGATGCGTGCGGCCTCGCGATGGTCGCCACCCTCCGGGGCACGGCGGGTCATGACATCATCCAGGCGGCACTGGACGCTCTGCGCAACCTCGAGCACCGCGGCGCGATCGGCTCCGATGCCGGCACGGGCGACGGTGCGGGCATCCTC
Organism: Microcella pacifica; assembly: GCF_009371975.2. Taxonomy (GTDB): domain Bacteria; phylum Actinomycetota; class Actinomycetes; order Actinomycetales; family Microbacteriaceae; genus Microcella; species Microcella pacifica. The sequence goes on along the minus strand of NZ_VIKT02000002.1, from coordinate 111,273 downwards.
ACGCAGATTCCCGATGAGTTCCTGCGTGCGGTGACGGCCTTCGCCCTACCGCCCGTGGGGGCGTACGCCGTCGGCATGGCCTTCCTGCCCACCGACGACGACGAGCGGGCGACCGAGAAGAGCGAGATCGAGCGCATCGCCGGCGAGGAGGACCTCGAGGTCGTCGGCTGGCGCGAGGTGCCCATCGACCCCGACAACATCGGCAACCTGGCGCGCGCGGCGATGCCGACCTTCGAGCAACTCTTCGTGCGGTCCCGCCGTCACGACGCCGAGGGCGAGGCGCTCGTCGGCATCGCTCTCGACCGCCAGACCTTCCGTCTGCGCAAGCGCGCCGAGCGCGAGCTCGGGTCGTACTTCCCCTCGCTCTCGAGCCGCACACTCGTCTACAAGGGCATGGTCACGACGCTCCAGCTCGAGCCGTTCTACCCCGACCTGAGCGACGAGCGCTTCGCGTCGAAGCTCGCTCTCGTGCACTCGCGCTACTCGACGAACACCTTCCCGTCGTGGCCGCTCGCGCAGCCGTTCCGCATGATGGCGCACAACGGCGAGATCAACACCGTGCAGGGCAACCGCAACTGGATGCGCGCCCGACAGTCTCAGCTCGAGAACGAGGTGTTCGGCGATCTGAGCGACGTGTTCCCGATCGTCACGCCCGGCGCGAGCGACTCGGCATCGTTCGACGAGGTCGTCGAGCTTCTCGAGCTCGGGGGCCGACCACTGCCTCACGCGATCATGATGATGGTGCCCGAGGCGTGGGAGAACCAGGTCGATATCGACCCCGACCTCCGAAGCTTCTACGAGTACCACGGCATGCTCATGGAGCCGTGGGACGGCCCTGCGGCGCTGACCTTCACCGACGGCGACCTCGTCGGCGCGACCCTCGACCGCAACGGGCTGCGTCCCGGGCGTTTTCTCGTCACCGAGGACGGCCTCGTCGTGCTCGCGAGCGAGATCGGCGTGCTCGACATCGATCCGGCCCGCGTCGTGCGCAAGGGCCGGCTGCGCCCTGGCCGGATGTTCCTCGTCGACACCGCCGAGGGCCGCATCATCGAGGACGACGAGATCAAGAGCGAGATCGCCGCATCCGGCCCGTGGGGCGAGTGGCTGGAGACCCAGCGCATCAACCTCAAGGATCTCCCGGAGCGGGAGCACATCGTGCACACCCCCGCCTCGATCGTGCGCCGCCAGCGCACCTTCGGCTACACGGAGGAGGAGGTGCGCGTTCTCCTCACCCCCATGGCGAGGACGGGTGCCGAGCCCCTCGGCGCCATGGGGTCCGACACTCCAATCGCCGTGCTCTCCGATCGTCCGCGGCTCATCTTCGACTACTTCACCCAGCAGTTCGCGCAGGTCACGAACCCACCCCTCGACTCGATCCGGGAAGAGGTCGTGACCTCGATGCGGCTCGGCCTCGGGCCGGAGCGCAACCTGCTCGCGGCCACACCCCGGCACGCGCGCCAGGTCGTCCTCGACTTCCCCGTGATCGACAATGACGAGCTCGCGAAGATCCAGCACATCGATCCGCGGCCGGGCAGCTCGCTCACCAAGACGATCCGCGGGCTCTACCGTGTGGATCGCGGCCCCAAGGCGCTCGAGAAGCGACTGGCGGCGGTGTGCGCCGAGGTCGACGAAGCGATCGACGACGGCGCGGAGTTCGTCGTGCTGAGCGATCGCGACTCGAACGCCGATCTCGCGCCGATCCCCTCCCTGCTGCTGCTCTCCGCGGTGCACCACCATCTCATCCGCTCCGAGAAGCGCATGCGCGTCGGCATCATCGTCGAGGCGGGAGACGTGCGCGAGGTGCACCACATCGCGCTCCTCATCGGCTTCGGCGCCTCCGCCGTCAACCCCTACCTCGCGATGGAGACTGTCGAGAACCTCGTGCGCTCCGGCATGATCACGGGCCTCACGCCCGAGGCGGCGGTGCGCAACGTCATCAAGGGCCTCGGCAAGGGCGTGCTCAAGATCATGTCCAAGATGGGCATCTCGACCGTGAGCTCCTACGCAGGCGCTCAGGCCTTCGAGGCGGTCGGTCTTGACCAGGACTTCGTCGACGAGTACTTCACGGGTACGACGAGCATCCTCGGCGGTGTCGGCATCGAGACGATCGCGCGCGAGAACGCCGCGCGCCACGCGCTCGCCTACCCGCCCAGCGTTCCGGTGAACCCGCACGAGCGGCTGCAGACCGGCGGCGAGTACCAGTGGCGCCGCGAGGGCCCGCCGCACCTCTTCGATCCCCAGACGGTCTTCCGACTGCAGCACGCGACCCGGTCCAAGCGCTACGACATCTTCCGCGAGTACACCCGGTCGGTCGACGAGCAGGCCGAGCGGCTCATGACGCTGCGCGGCATGTTCCGCCTCAAAACCGGGGAGCGTCCTCCGGTTCCGCTCGAGGAGGTCGAGTCCGTCGCGTCGATCGTGAAGCGCTTCACGACGGGAGCGATGAGCCTCGGTGCGATCAGCCCCGAGATGCACGAGACGCTCGCGATCGCGATGAACCGGCTCGGGGGTCGTTCGAACACGGGGGAGGGCGGCGAGTCGACCGAACGCCTGCTCGACCCGGAGCGACGCAGCGCCATCAAGCAGGTCGCCTCAGGCCGCTTCGGCGTCACGAGCATGTACCTCACGCACGCCGACGACATCCAGATCAAGATGGCCCAGGGTGCGAAGCCGGGGGAGGGCGGTCAGTTGCCCTCCAACAAGGTCTATCCGCTCATCGCGCGGCTGCGGCACGGAACTCCCGGTGTCGGGCTCATCTCGCCTCCGCCGCACCACGACATCTACTCCATCGAAGACCTCAAGCAGCTCATCTTCGACCTCAAGCGCTCCAACCCGTCCGCGCGCATCCACGTCAAGCTCGTGAGCCAGTCGGGCATCGGCGCGGTGGCGGCGGGAGTGGCGAAGGCCAAGGCCGATGTCATTCTGGTATCCGGTCACGACGGCGGCACGGGGGCGAGCCCGCTCAACTCGCTCAAGCACGCGGGGACGCCGTGGGAGCTCGGCCTCGCGGAGGCGCAGCAGACACTCATGCTCAACAACATGCGTGACCGCGTCACCGTGCAGGTCGACGGCCAGATGAAGACCGGCCGCGACGTCGTCATCGCCGCACTCCTCGGTGCCGAGGAGTTCGGCTTCGCGACGGCCCCCATGGTCGTCTCGGGCTGCATCCTCATGCGCGTGTGCCACCTGGACACGTGCCCGGTCGGGGTCGCGACGCAGAATCCCGTGCTGCGCGAGCGCTTCAGCGGTACGCCCGAGTTCGTCGTGAACTTCTTCGAGTTCCTCGCCGAGGAGGTGCGCGAGTACCTCGCCGAACTCGGTTTCCGCTCGCTCGACGAGGCGATCGGGCGCAGCGAGCTGCTCGACATCGATCGTGCCGTGCACCACTGGAAGGCCGACGGCCTCGATCTGCGCCCGATCCTGGAGGGGCCCGTCTTCGCCGAGGACGTGGCGCGCATCAAGACGGTCGAGCAGGACCACGAGATCGATGAGCACTTCGACAACGAGCTCATCCGTCTCAGCGGCGACGCCCTCGAGCACGGTGGCCCCGTGCGCATCGACCTGCCCGTGCGCAACACGGCCCGCGCCGTAGGCACGATGCTCGGCCACGAGGTCACCCTGCGGCACGGTGAAGAGGGGCTGGCAACCGACACGATCGACGTGACGCTCACGGGTTCCGCTGGGCAGAGCCTCGGCGCATTCCTCCCGCACGGCATCACCCTGCGGCTGTTCGGCGACAGCAACGACTATGTCGGCAAGGGGCTCTCGGGCGGCCGCGTCATCGTGCGCCCGCACCGCGAGAGCGTCTTCCACGCCGAGCGCAACGTCATCGCCGGCAACGTGATCGGCTACGGCGCGACGAGCGGCGAGATGTTCATCCGCGGCATCGTGGGCGAGCGGTTCCTCGTGCGCAACTCCGGGGCCACCGCCGTCGTGGAGGGTGTGGGCGACCACGCGCTCGAGTACATGACCGGCGGCACGGCGCTCATCCTCGGATCGACGGGCCGCAACCTGGGCGCGGGAATGTCGGGCGGGACGGCGTACGTGCTCGATCTTGTGACCGAGCGTGTCAATCGTGACGCGATCGAGTCGGGCGAGCTCACTCTGCGCCCGCTCACCGACGTCGAGCGGGAGGAGGTCACCGAGTTCCTCCGCCGGCACCGCGACGAGACCGAGTCGGCTCTCGCCGACCGACTGCTCGACGACCTCGACACGACCCTCGGTCGCATGACGACCGTCATGCCGCGCGACTTCGCAGCGGTGATCGAAACCCGCCGTACAGCGGCGGATGAAGGACTGGATCCGGACGGCGACGTCGTCTGGGAGAGGATTCTGGAGGTGACCGGTGGCTGACCCCCGCGGCTTTCTGAAGACGACCGAGCGTGAGCTGCCGCCGCGCCGGCCCGTGCCGATTCGACTCATGGACTGGAAAGAGGTCTACGAGCAGGGCGACCCCGCGCAGCTGCGCCGTCAGGCCGGCCGCTGCATGGACTGCGGTGTGCCGTTCTGCCATCAGGGGTGCCCCCTCGCGAACCTCATCCCCGAGTGGAACGACCTGACCTGGCGCGGTGAGGGCCGTCAGGCGATCGAGCGACTGCACGCGACCAACAACTTTCCGGAGTTCACCGGCAAGCTGTGCCCCGCACCGTGCGAGGCCTCGTGCGTGCTCGCGATCAACCAGCCTGCCGTGACGATCAAGCAGGTCGAGGCGTCCATCATCGAGAACGCGTGGAACAACGGCTGGGTGCAGCCGATCCCGCCTGAGCGCCTCACCGGCAAGACTGTCGCGGTCGTCGGGAGTGGTCCCGCGGGCCTCGCGGCCGCCCAGCAGCTCACTCGCGTGGGCCACACCGTCGCGGTCTTCGAGCGGGACGACCGCATCGGCGGCCTGCTGCGGTACGGCATCCCTGATTTCAAGATGGAGAAGCGCCATCTGGATGCCCGGCTCACGCAGATGCAGGCCGAGGGCACCCGGTTCCGCGCCGGGGTGACGATCGGCCGCGACATCACCTGGAGTGACCTGCGCGACCGCTACGACGCCGTGATCGTCGCCACGGGCGCTCCGCAGCCGCGCGACCTGCCCATCCCGGGGCGCGACGCTCTCGGCGTGCACTTCGCGATGGAGTACTTGACGCAGTCCAATCGGGTGCAGGCGGGCGACGCGGTCGACGACCAGATCACGGCCGAGGGCAAGCACGTCGTCGTCCTCGGCGGCGGCGACACCGGTGCTGATTGCATTGGCACCGCGCACCGCCAGGGTGCCCTGAGCGTCACCAACCTCGCGATCGGCGTGCAGCCGCCCGCGGAGCGCCCCGAGCACCAGCCGTGGCCCGTGCAGCCGACGCTCTTCGAGATGCAGAGCGCGCACGAGGAGGGCGGTGAGCGCCGCTACCTGGCCTCGACCGTCGAGTTCTTGCGCAACGACGCGGGCGAGGTGCGCGCGCTGCGCGTCGCCGAGACGGAGTTCGTCGACGGGCGCCGCGTGCCGAAGGCGGGCACCGAGCACGAGATCCCGGCCGACCTCGTGCTGCTGGCCCTCGGCTTCACGGGGGCCGAGCGCGACACGCTCGAGCCGCAGCTGTCCATCCCGTTCGAGGAGCACGGCACGGTGTCGCGCGCCGCCGACTACACGACCTCGGAGCCCGGCGTGTTCGTCGCGGGCGACGCAGGCCGCGGTGCCTCACTCATCGTGTGGGCGATCGCCGAGGGCCGTGCAGCGGCGGCCGAGGCCGATCGCTACCTGCAGGGCAGCAGCGAGCTGCCCGCGCCCGTGCGCGCCACCGACCAGCCGCTGCGCGTGTAGCGACGCACCCACCCTTTCGCACCTCCCTTCTCCACCCCACCACCACCACAGTGAAGGAAGCCATGAGACGAGCAAAGATCGTCGCCACCCTCGGGCCGGCGACGTCGAGCTACGAGAACATCCGAGCGATCATCGAAGCCGGCGTCGACGTCGCCCGTATGAACCTCAGCCACGGCACGTACGACGTGCACGAGGAGGTCTACGGCAACGTGCGCAAGGCCGCGGAGGACACGGGTCGCCCCGTCGCCATCCTCGTCGACCTGCAGGGCCCCAAGATCCGGCTCGGCAAGTTCTCCGATGGGCCGCACGAGCTCGCCGAGGGCGACATCTTCACGATCACGACCGAAGACGTCCTCGGCACGAAGGAGCAGTGCGGTACGACCTTCAAGGGCTTGCCGCAGGACGTCAAGCCGGGCGACTTCCTTCTCGTCGATGACGGCAAGGTCAAGCTGCGCGTGCTCGACACCGACGGAGTGCGCGTGCGTACCGAGGTCGTCGTTGCGGGCGCCGTGTCCAACAACAAGGGCATCAACCTGCCCGGCGTCGCCGTCAACGTTCCCGCGTTGTCGGAGAAGGACGAGGACGACCTGCGCTGGGGCCTGCGCCTCGGCGCCGACTACATCGCGCTCTCGTTCGTGCGCAACGCGAGCGACATCACACGCGTGCACGAGATCATGCGCGAGGAGGGCGTAACCCTTCCTGTCATCGCCAAGATCGAGAAGCCGCAGGCGGTCGACGCGCTCGAGGAGATCGTCGACGCCTTCGACGGCATCATGGTCGCGCGCGGGGACCTCGGGGTGGAGCTTCCGCTCGAGGCCGTGCCGATCGTACAAAAGCGCGCCGTCGAGCTCGCGCGCCGCATGGCGAAGCCCGTCATCGTCGCGACGCAGATGCTCGAGTCGATGATCAGCAGCCCGATCCCGACCCGCGCCGAGACGAGCGACGTCGCCAACGCAGTCCTCGACGGTGCCGACGCGGTCATGCTCAGTGGCGAGACGAGCGTGGGGGAGTTCCCCGTCATCACGGTCTCCACGATGGCGCGCATCGTGGCCGCGACCGAGGAGCACGGGCTCGAGCGCATCCCGCCGCTCGGCACGAAGCCCCGCACGCAGGGCGGCGCCATCACGCTCGCCGCCGCGGAGGTCGCAGAGTTCGTGGAGGCGAAGTACGTGTGCGTCTTCACCGAGGGCGGCGATTCGGCTCGTCGTATGTCGCGGCTGCGGTTCCGCATCCCGATGAAGGCGTTCACGCCGAACCCGCACGTGCAGCGGCGCATGTCGCTCACGTGGGGCATCGAGTCGTTCCTCGTCAAGAGCGTCACCCACACCGACGCCATGTACCGGCAGGTCGACGACGTGCTGCTCGGTCGCGGACTGGCCGAGACGGGCGACAAGGTCGTCGTGATCTCCGGCTCGCCTCCCGGGGTCTCGGGCGGCACCAACGACATCCGCGTGCACACCGTGGGCGACACCGTGGGCACCGAGCTGCCCGCGTGGATCTCGGGCGGCAGCGTCGAGTAGCACCCTCGGCGCCGCGTTGCCGATGTATGCTCGCGTTCATGACGGGGCGCGAGCAGAACTGGTGGGGACGCCGGATGCTCGGCGGTGGCCTCGCGGTGGCGGTGCTCGTCGTCGTTGCCGCGTGCACCGGGCCTGCGGAGCCCCGCGTGCCGACTGAGGCCGCGACGATGGCCCCGACCGAGTCCGCGGCTCCTGCGGCCGCTCCCCGCCCGACGCTCGACGGAGGCCAGGTCGTGGCCACGGGAACTCTCGCGGGCGATGTCGCCGGGACGGTCACGATCACTGCGACCGGTGATGACGGCTTCGGCGTGCGCATCGACGACCTCGAGACCGAGCTCGACGGCACGCTCTCGGCATACCTGAGCACGGAGCCCTTCGTGCCCGGCGAGTACTGCGCGTCGAGACGTGCGGGACTTCACGGATTCGGCGACTTCACGCCCGCGCCTACGTACTCCTTCGCCCTCGGGGGCTTCGGCCATGGAGACTCGTCGTGGCCTGACCCCGCGTACCTCGACGATGTCGTCCTGACGCGCTCAGGAGCACCCCTCGAGGACTGCTTCTACGCGGTCGCGGCTGTCGCACCGCTCACCTGGACGATGCCGGACATGCGACCGGGACTCGTCGTGACGGATGCCGGGTCTACCGGGGGAGCACGGGGCAACGTCGAGTTGTCGGACGGCGTTCCGATCGACTACGCGGTCGCGGACGACGATCGGCTGGCGGAGATCGCTGCACGCTTCGGGATCACCCTCGACGATCTTTTGTACCTCAACCCAGCGCGTCTCGTGCCGGGCGACGACCCCGCACTCGCCTATGTGGGCGAGGTACTCAACCTCGACCCTGCGAATCGCTAGTGATGCGTATCGGCTGTGGGATTCGAACCCCGCGACGCACAGCGTTGCGCAGAGCCGCACGGTCGTGTCGTGCGACTAGTGATGCGTACCGGCTGTGGGATTCGAACCCACACGCCCTCTCGGACAAAGCATTTTGAGTGCTCCGCGTCTACCATTCCGCCAAGCCGGCCCCGCCGCGTCGCAAGCGGCATGTTGACGATACCGTAGGCTCGTGATCGTGAGTGATCAGGAGCAGAGTACTTCAGCACCGCGACGCGTCGTCGTCGCCGAGGATGAGTCGCTCATCCGCATGGACATCGTCGAGATCCTTCGGGACAACGGCTTCGATGTGGTCGGTGAGGCGGGCGATGGCGAGACCGCGGTGGCTCTCGCGACGGAGCTGCGCCCCGACCTCGTCATCATGGACATCAGGATGCCCCAGCTCGACGGCATCGAGGCCGCGAAGCGTCTCAGCGAGAACCACATCGCCCCCGTCGTGCTGCTGACGGCATTCAGCCAGAAGGAGCTCGTCGAGCAGGCGAGCGAGGCGGGTGCTCTCGCCTACGTCGTGAAGCCGTTCACCCCCAACGACCTGCTGCCGGCGATCGAGATCGCGCTGAGCCGCTACCAGCAGATCCTGACGCTCGAGACCGAGGTCGCCGACCTCGTCGAGCGCTTCGAGACGCGCAAGCTCGTCGACCGCGCGAAGGGTCTCCTCAACGAGCGCATGGGCCTCAGCGAGCCGGAAGCGTTCCGCTGGATCCAGAAGGCCTCGATGGATCGCCGCACCACCATGCAGGCCGTCGCCCAGGCCGTCATCGAGCAGCTCGCGCCGAAGAAGGACGCCCCGGCCAAGAAGGCCGCGACCGAGCCCACCGACGACTGACCCGTCGAGGCCGCAGCTCGACGGAGCCTGAACCCGCCGGCGACCTAGCGGTCGCGCAGCAGGTTCGTCATGCGCACGGTCGACAGCCGGCGGCCCTCGTCGTCGGTGATGACGATCTCGTGCGTGCACAGCGTGCGCCCGAGCACGAGGGCCGTGCACGTTCCCGTGACCATGCCCTCGGTGACGGACCGGCTGTGCGTGGCGTTGATCTCGATGCCGACCGCGTAGCGCCCCGGCCCGGCGTGGATGGCTGAGGAGATCGAGCCGAGGCTCTCTCCGAGCACGACGTGGGCGCCCCCGTGCAGCAGACCGATGACCTGCGTATTGCCCGCGACGGGCATCCGCGCCAGGGAGCGCTCGGCCGACAGCTCGACGAAGTCGATCTCCATCTTCTGCGCGAGGGCTCCGCCGCGCGTGGTGACGAGGCGCTCCACGAGCTCCGGGTCGAGGTCGTCGGGCAGTCGGGTCATCGGGTTCCTCTCGAGGTGGGCGGCGAGCCGGGGCGGCGGTCGGTGCGCCTCGCTAGGCTGACCGCGTGACGGACTCAGAAAAGCCTACGCTCCTCATCGTCGACGGCCACTCGCTCGCCTTCCGGGCGTTCTACGCGCTGCCGATCGACAGCTTCGTCACGCGCGACGGGCAGCACACGAACGCCATCCACGGCTTCATCTCGATGTTCCTGGGGCTCCTCGCGAAGGAGAAGCCCACCCACGTGGCGGTCGCGTTCGACATCTCGCGCTACTCCTTCCGCACGCGCGAGTACCCGGAGTACAAGGGCACCCGCGGCGAGACTCCACCCGAGTTCGTGGGCCAGGTGCCGCTCCTGCAGGAGGCACTCGCCGCGATGAGCGTCACGACGATCACAAAGGAGGACTACGAGGCCGACGACATTCTCGCGACCCTCGCCTCCCAGGGCGCCGCGGAGGGGATGCACGTGCTCGTCGTCTCGGGTGACCGCGACACCATCCAGCTCGTGACCGACGACGTCACTCTGCTGTACCCGAACGCGCGAGGGGTCTCCGAGCTCAAGCGCTACGACCCGACGACGGTGCGCGAGCGCTACGGCATAGCGCCCGAGCAGTACCCGGAGATCGCAGCCCTCGTGGGCGAGACGAGCGACAACCTTCCCGGCATCGACAAGGTCGGCGAGAAGACCGCTGTGAAGTGGATCACCCAGTACGGCTCACTCGAGGGAATCTGGGAGCACATCGACGAGATCGGGGGAGTGGTCGGCAACAATCTGCGCGAGCAGCGTGATCGAGCCGAGCGCAACCGTCGGCTCAACCGCCTCGTGACCGATGTCGAGCTGCCCGTCGGCCCGCGCGACCTCGAGCGGCGTCCTATCGACGTGCCGGCGGTGCAGGAGGTGTTCGAGCGCTTGCAGTTCCGCACCCTGACCGAGCGCGTGCTCAAGATCGCCGCGAGCGAGGGCGCCGTCATCGACGACGCTCCCGCAGCCCCGCACGCCGACACGCCCGCGGTGCGCACGCTCGTGGACGAAGAGCTCGCGGCCTGGTTGCGCACCGCGACCACGACCGGCGGCGACATCGCCATGATCGTGGATGCTCCGCTCGGCGAACTCGCCGCGATCGGGCTCGCGACCGCGACCGAGAGCGTGCAGGTGAACTGGGCCGCGCACCGCCCCGACTACGCCGCACTCGAGCAGTGGCTCGCGAGCGACCACCCGAAGGTGCTCGCCGACGCGAAGACGGCGCACTCGGTGCTCAGCGCGCTCGACATCACCCTCGACGGAGTCGTGTGGGACGCGAAGCTCGCCGCGTGGATCGAGCGTCCCGGCGCGAAGTCGTACGCCCTCGCCGACCTCGTGCACAGCGTGCTCGGCGACACTCTGCCCGAGGCCGACCCCAACCAGCTGGTACCCGACACGGGCGCCGTCTCGCCCGCGACCTCGGCGTGGTACCTGCACCGCTTGGCCACCGCGCAGCGCGAGTCTCTCGTGGCGAGCAGTGCGACCGTGCTCACCGACCTCGACCTCCCGACCGCCCCGGTGCTCGCCGCCATGCAGCGTGCCGGAGTCGCCGTCGATCGGTCCGTGCTGGAAGCGCTGAGCGCCGAGCTCGCCGACGTGGCGGCCGACCTCGCCCAGAAGGCCTTCGCAGAGATCGGGCACGAGGTCAACCTCGGGTCGCCGAAGCAGCTGCAGGAGGTGCTCTTCGAGGAGCTCGGCATGCCGAAGACGCGGGCGACCAAGACCGGGTACACGACGGACGCGGCCGCCCTGGCCGATCTGCAGGAGGCGCATCCCCACCCCTTCCTCGGTCTGCTGCTGCAGCACCGCGACGCGACGAAGCTGCGTCAGATCATCGAGACCCTCGTCGCCTCGATCCACACCGACGGCCGCATCCGCACGACCTACGAGCAGACCGGCACGACGACGGGTCGCATCTCGTCGACCGACCCGAATCTGCAGAACATCCCCGTGCGCACGGAGGTTGGGCACCGGATCCGCGCCGCCTTCGTGGCCGGTGAGGGCTACGAGAGCCTGCTCACCGCTGACTACTCGCAGATCGAGATGCGCATCATGGCGCACCTCTCCGGCGACGAGGGGCTCATCGAGGCGTTCCGCTCGGGGGAGGATCTGCACCGCTTCGTCGGCGCGCGCATCTTCTCGGTCGACCCCGCCGACGTGACTCCGGCGATGCGCACCAAGGTCAAGGCCATGAGCTACGGGCTCGCCTACGGGCTCAGCGCCTTCGGGCTCAGCAAGCAGCTGCGCATCCCCTCCGCGGAGGCGAAGCAGCTCATGACCGACTACTTCGCGCGATTCGGAGCGGTGCGCGACTACCTGCGCAGCGTCGTCGAGCAGGCGAAGGTCGACGGCTACACCGAGACGATCTTCGGGCGGCGTCGGCCCTTCCCCGACCTCGCGAGCCCCAACCGGGTGCTGCGCGAGAACGCGGAGCGCGCCGCACTCAACGCCCCCATCCAGGGTTCCGCCGCCGACATCATGAAGATCGCGATGATCGGCGTCGCCAACGACCTGCGCGCGCAGTCGCTCGGGTCGCGCCTGCTCCTCCAGGTGCACGACGAGCTCGTGCTCGAGGTGGCGCCGGGGGAGCGGGAGTCCGTCGAGACCATCGTGCGCGAGCGCATGGGGAGCGCGGCCGAGCTCGCCGTTCCACTCGACGTGCAGGTGGGCGTCGGTGCCGACTGGGACGACGCCGCTCACTAGGCTGACCCGCATGACCGACTCCGCTCCAGCCCGCACCCCCACCCGCGTCGATGCGATCGCAGAAGGCTGGGTCGCCACCCTCGCCCAGCTCGACCCCGAGGTCGCCATCTACGCCGGAGTTCCCGGGCCCGTCGAGACCTTCGCCGACTACTCGCCCGAGGGCGTCGCCGAGCTCGCTCAGGCTGCCCGCGCAGCGCTCGGCGAACTCGAGGCTGCGGAGGCAGAGGACGCGGTCGACCGCGTCACGATCGCCGATCTGTCGAGCGAGCTGCGCCTGCACCTCGAGCTCGACGAGGCAGGGTGGACGGAGCGGGACCTCAACGTCATCGCCTCGCCCGCGCAGAGCATCCGCGAGATTCTTGACCTCCTGCCGACCGGCAGCGAGTCAGACTGGCACACCATCGCCGTCAAGCTCGGCAATGTGCCGGGCGCGCTCGAGGGATACGCGGCGACCCTGCGCGAGGGAATCCGGCTCGGTCGCACACCCGCGCGGCGACAGGTCGAGCGCGTGCTCGAGCAGGCCCGTCAGAACTCCGCGGCTGAGGGCTTCTTTGGCGACTTCACCGCCAGCGCGGCCCTTGCTGAGGGCGAGTTGAGCGCAGCGCTGCGCAGCGACCTTCGCCGTGGCGGCGAGACCGCGGCCGCCGCCTACGGCGCCTTCGCCGACTTCCTCGAGCACGAGCTCGCCCCCGCAGCGACGGAGACCGACGCCGTGGGTCGCGAGCTGTACACCCTTCACTCGCGCCGCTTCCTCGGCGCCACGATTGACCTCGACGAGACCTACGAGTGGGGCATCGAGGAACTCGCGCGCATGGTCGAGGAGCAGACCCGCACCGCCGACCTCATCCTGCCCGGCGCGAGCGTCGAGGAGGCCATCGCGCATCTCGAGCGCGACCCGGCCCGCAAACTGCACGGCCGCGAGGCGCTGCGGCAGTGGATGCAGCAGCTCAGCGACACCGCCGTCGACGAGCTCTCGCGCACGCACTTCGACATCCCGGAGCCCGTGCGGCGGCTCGAGTGCATGATCGCGCCCACCGCGGGTGGTGCGATCTACTACACGGGCCCGACCGACGACTTCTCGCGACCGGGGCGCATGTGGTGGAGCATCCCGGAAGGGGTCGACGAGTTCGACACCTGGCGCGAGGCGACGACGGTCTACCACGAGGGCGTGCCCGGCCATCACCTGCAGATCGGTCAAGCCGTCTACAACCGCGCGCAGCTGAACTCGTGGCGCCGGCTGCTCGCCGGCACGAGCGGTCACGCTGAGGGTTGGGCGCTCTACGCCGAGCGGCTCATGGAGGAGCTCGGCTACCTCGACGACCCCGCCGACCGGCTGGGCATGCTCGACGGTCAGCGCATGCGGGCCGCCCGTGTCGTGCTCGACATCGGCGTGCACCTCGGCAAGATCCACCCCGAGACGGGCGCGGTCTGGACGAGCGATGACGCCTTCCGCTTCCTGCACCGCCACGTCAACATGAACGATGGCTTCATCGACTTCGAGGTGCATCGCTATCTCGGGTGGCCCGGGCAGGCGCCCTCCTACAAGGTGGGTCAGCGCATCTGGGAGCAGCTGCGCGCCGAGACGCGCACTCGCGAGGGGGCGTCGTACAGCGACAAGTCCTTCCACAAGCGCGCACTCGACCTCGGGGGTGTGGGGCTCGACACGCTGCGCGGCGCGCTGCTGGGCTCGTGAACCGGTGGGCTGGCAGTTTGCCGGTCCGGCGCCGAGCAGGATAGGCTGGAGAGTCGTCGATGTGACGACCATCCTGTCCGCATGCCCGAAACGACACTCCAGAACCACGTCGTCCCGGGCCCGAATACTGTCCGCATCGGAGCACTCATCTCTATGACCACCGTAACGACCAAGGCACCCGAGCAGATCGCCATCAATGACATCGGCTCTGCAGAAGACTTTCTGGCCGCGGTCGAACTGACCCTCAAGTTCTTCAACGACGGCGACCTCATCGAAGGAACCGTCGTGAAGATCGACCGCGACGAGGTCCTCCTCGACGTCGGCTACAAGACCGAGGGCGTCATCCCCTCGCGCGAGCTCTCGATCAAGCACGACGTCGACCCCACCGAGGTCGTCTCCGTCGGCGACATGGTCGAGGCCCTCGTCCTCCAGAAGGAGGACAAGGAAGGCCGCCTCATCCTCTCCAAGAAGCGCGCGCAGTACGAGCGTGCCTGGGGTGACGTCGAGAAGATCAAGGATGACGACGGTGTCGTCACCGGTACCGTCATCGAGGTCGTCAAGGGCGGCCTCATCGTCGACATCGGCCTGCGCGGCTTCCTGCCCGCGTCCCTCATCGAGCTGCGCCGCGTGCGCGACCTCACGCCGTACCTTGGCCAGGAGATCGAGGCGAAGATCCTCGAGCTCGACAAGAACCGCAACAACGTCGTGCTCTCGCGCCGCGCCCTGCTCGAGCAGACGCAGTCCGAGACACGCTCGACGTTCCTCAACAACCTCGCCAAGGGCCAGGTGCGCAAGGGCGTCGTGTCGTCGATCGTCAACTTCGGCGCGTTCGTCGACCTCGGCGGAGTGGACGGCCTCGTGCACGTCTCCGAGCTCAGCTGGAAGCACATCGAGCACGCGAGCGAGGTCGTCGAGGTGGGCCAGGAGGTCACCGTCGAGATCCTCGAGGTCGACCTCGAGCGCGAGCGCGTCTCGCTCTCGCTCAAGGCGACGCAGGAGGACCCGTGGCAGGTCTTCGCCCGCACTCACGCGATCGGTCAGGTCGCACCGGGCAAGGTCACGAAGCTCGTCCCGTTCGGCGCGTTCGTGCGCGTCGCGGACGGCATCGAGGGCCTCGTGCACATCTCCGAGCTCTCGGCCAAGCACGTCGAGCTCGCCGAGCAGATCGTGTCGGTCGGTGACGAGGTGTTCGTCAAGGTCATCGACATCGACCTCGAGCGCCGTCGCATCTCGCTGAGCCTCAAGCAGGCGAACGAGGGCGTCGACCCCGAGGGCACCGAGTTCGACCCCGCCGTCTACGGCATGCCCACCGAGTACGACGAGGCCGGCAACTACAAGTACCCGGACGGCTTCGACCCCGAGTCGGGCGAGTGGAAGGACGGCTTCGACGAGCAGCGCGGCAAGTGGGAGCAGGACTACGCTGCCGCCCAGGCTCGCTGGGAGCAGCACAAGAAGCAGGTCGCGACCGCGCTCGTCGAGGACGAGAACCTGGAGGCTCCGTCCACCGGAGGTGCAGGGTTCAGTTCCGACGCCGCGGGTGCGGGCACCCTCGCCGACGACGAGTCGCTCGCCGCGCTGCGCGAGAAGCTCTCGGGCAACGTCTGATCTGAGTCACCACCCGTCACGCCCCGCGCGTGAACTGGGTCGAACGGGCCGTACTCCTCGCGAGTGCGGCCCGTTCGTGCGTTCGGGCAGCAGCGCTAGTGCGGTGAGGGGACGGGCTCGACGGACTGACGTCGACGCCCCGCCCGCCGGAAGGCGAGCACGACGGCGAGCACGAGCCCCACGAGAGCCACGATCACGAGCACGGGGATGAGGAGGGCGAGGAGGCTCAGAACGACCGCGCCGATGTCCTCACCGGTCGACAGCACGGGCGCGGCTGCCCCGGCCGTGAGGGTGTTGGCCGCGGGCCGGGCGAGCATCTTTCCGCCGTGCACCACGAGAGCGATGACGATGCCGACGACGACGGGCACCCACTGATCACCCTCGAAGAAGGCGGCGGGGTCGCTCACCGCGGCCGTCTGCGTGGCGCTTCCCGTGCCGAACACGATGCCGCCCGCCGCAGGGCGGATGAGCGTCTGGAGCCAGTCGTTGATCGAGTCGACCGCGGGAATCTTGTCGGCGATGATCTCGATCACGAGGAGCGCCCCGATGATGATGAGCACCCAGTCGTTGGTGAGCCATGCCCATGCGGCGGGCAGCTCGATGACGTCCACGAAGCGACCCGCGAGGCCGAGGATGAGGAGGGGGATGTAGGCGTTGAGACCCGCGGCGACCGCCAGGCCCGTGCCGGTGAGAATCTCGAGCACGTCGTCCTCCCTCGCGTTCGCTGAGCGCCATGATATCCGCTTCGGCCGCGTGAGCGCCGTTAGGCTGGAGCCCGTGGATGTGATCGCGCTGACGGGGGGAATCGCCGCGGGCAAGAGCACTGTCGCGCGCCGCTGGCGCGGGCACGGCGCAGTGATCATCGACGCGGATGCGCTCGCTCGAGAGGCGGTCGCCCCCGGCTCGGCGGGTCTCGAGGCCATCGCCGAGCGTTTCGGGGCCGAGGTGCTCGACGAGCACGGCACCCTCGACCGCGGCGCGCTGGGCCGTAGGGTCTTCGCCGACGAGGCTGAGCGCTCCGCCCTCAATGCGATCGTGCATCCCGAGGTTCATCGCCTCTACCACGAGTCGGTCGCCCGGGCGCGCGACGCCGATCCGGGAGCGCTCATCGTCTACGACGTACCGCTGCTCGGCCAGGCGCGCGGGCGCGACGAGTTCGGCCTCGTCGTGGTCGTGGATGCCCCCGCGCAGACCCGGGTGCGGCGACTGGTCGAGCATCGGGGCATGACGGAGGAGGAGGCGCGCGTGCGCGTCGCGGCGCAGCTGACGGATGATGAGCGGCGCGCACTCGCCGACATCGTGATCGACGCCTCCGGCACCCTCGAGCGCACCCTCGAGCAGGCGGACCAGGTGTGGAGCACAGTGCGCTCTCGGGCGAGTGTCGGGGGCGCGGAATAGGCTGGCGGCATGCAGCCGACCCGATCCGTGCGCCCCTTCGAGGTCGTCAGTGACTACCAGCCGAGCGGCGACCAGCCGCAGGCGATCGCCGAGCTCGCCGCCCGCATCAACGCGGGCGAGACCGACGTCGTGCTCCTGGGCGCCACGGGCACGGGCAAGTCGGCCACGACCGCCTGGCTCATCGAGCAGGTGCAGCGCCCGACGCTCGTCATGGCGCACAACAAGACCCTCGCGGCGCAGTTGGCGACGGAGTTCCGCGAGCTGCTGCCCCACAATGCGGTCGAGTACTTCGTCTCGTACTACGACTACTACCAGCCCGAGGCGTACGTGCCTCAGACGGACACCTTCATCGAGAAGGACAGCTCGATCAACGCCGAGGTCGAGCGGCTGCGGCACTCGACGACCAACTCGCTCCTGAGCCGACGCGACGTCGTCGTCGTGTCCACGGTGTCGTGCATCTACGGTCTGGGGGCGGCGGAGGAGTACCTCGAGGCGATGGTGGCGCTGCAGGTCGGGGAGACCATCGCGCGCGACGACCTCATCCGCCGCTTCGTCGGCATGCAGTACCAGCGCAACGACGTGGACTTCTCGCGCGGCAAGTTCCGCGTGCGCGGCGACACCATCGAGATCATTCCCATGTACGAAGAGCTCGCCATTCGCATCGAGATGTTCGGCGACGAGATCGAGGCTCTGTACGCCTTGCACCCGCTCACGGGCGATGTCGTGCGCTCCCTCGATGCGGTGTCGGTCTTCCCGGCGACGCACTACGCCGCCTCGCCGGCGACCATGGAGCGCGCGGTCGGCACGATCCGGGTGGAGCTCGAGGAGCGCCTGGCCGAGCTCGAGCGCCAGGGCAACCTGCTCGAGGCGCAGCGGCTGCGCATGCGCACGACCTTCGACCTCGAGATGATGGAGCAGATCGGGTTCTGCAGCGGTATCGAGAACTACTCCCGCCACATCGACGGCCGCGCGGCGGGGGAGCCGCCGAACTGCCTTCTCGACTACTTTCCGGAGGATTTCCTCGTCGTGATCGACGAGAGTCACGCGACCGTGCCCCAGATCGGCGCGATGTTCGAGGGCGACGCCTCACGCAAGCGCACGCTCGTCGAGCACGGCTTCCGCTTGCCGAGCGCGATGGACAACCGGCCGCTGCGCTGGGAGGAGTTCCTCGCCCGCACCGGGCAGAAGGTGTACCTCTCGGCCACCCCTGGCAAGTACGAGCTGGGCATCACCGACTCGGTCGTCGAGCAGATCATCCGCCCCACGGGCCTCATCGACCCAGAGATCGTCGTCAAGCCCAGCAAGGGCCAGATCGACGATCTGCTCGAGCAGATCCGCCAGCGCACCGAACGCGACGAGCGCGTGCTCGTGACGACGCTCACGAAGAAGATGGCGGAGGAGCTCACGGAGTTCCTGACGGAAGCGGGCGTGCGCGTACGCTACCTGCACTCCGACGTCGACACCCTGCGCCGCGTGGAACTGTTGCGCGAATTGCGCCAGGGCGTGTACGACGTTCTCGTCGGCATCAACCTGCTCCGCGAGGGGCTCGACCTGCCGGAGGTCTCGCTCGTGGCGATCCTCGACGCCGACAAGGAGGGCTTCCTGCGGTCGGCGACCTCGCTCATCCAGACCATCGGGCGCGCGGCCCGCAATGTGAGCGGCCAGGTTCACATGTACGCCGACACCGTGACGCCCTCGATGGCGCAGGCGATCGACGAGACCACCCGCCGCCGCGACCGCCAGATCGCCTACAACACCGAGATGGGCATCGATCCGACACCGCTCCGCAAGCGCATCGCCGACATCACCGATCAGCTCGTGCGCGAGGGCGCCGACACCGAGGCCCTGCTCTCCGGGCGCGGCGGGGGCAAGCGCGCTCCGGCACCGGTGTCGCGCCGGGAGGGGCGGGCGGCCTCGGGCGCCGCCGAGCTCGAGTCGATCATCGCCGACCTCAATGCGCAGATGCTCACGGCGGCCGACGAGCTCAAGTTCGAGCTCGCGGCGCGCCTGCGGGACGAGGTGCAGGATCTCAAGAAGGAGCTGCGGCAGATGATCGAGGTCGGGCACGTGCGCTGAGCGCTTCCTGCGCGATGAGTGCGCACGGCTCGTTGTCGGGGGCCCCACCTACAATGACGAGAGTGCCGGCTACTCCTGACGAATCCGTTCCCCACCTGAGCGTGCGCGGTGCGCGCGTGCACAATCTGCGCGACGTCGACCTCGTGATTCCGCGCGACTCGCTCGTGGTCTTCACCGGGCTCTCAGGCTCGGGCAAGAGCTCGCTCGCCTTCGACACGATCTTCGCCGAGGGGCAGCGCCGCTACGTCGAATCGCTCTCCGCGTACGCGCGGCAGTTCCTCGGCCAGGTCGACCGGCCCGATGTCGACTTCATTGAGGGGCTCAGCCCGGCCGTCTCGATCGACCAGAAGTCGACCAACCGCAACCCGCGCTCGACGGTGGGCACGATCACCGAGATCTACGACTACATGCGCCTCCTCTGGGCGCGCGTCGGCATTCCGCACTGTCCCGAGTGCGGGGAGCGCATCCAGCGCCAGACCGTGCAGCAGATCGCCGATGAGCTCATGACGCTCGAGAGCGGTCGGCGCTATCAGGTGCTCGCTCCCGTCGTCAGCCAGAAGAAGGGCGAGTTCGTCGACCTCTTCAAGGAACTAGCGGCGGGAGGGTACTCACGAGCGGTCGTCGATGGCGAGGTCATCCAGCTCAGCGACCCGCCCACGCTCAAGAAGCAGGTCAAGCACGACATCGCCGTGGTCGTCGATCGGCTCGTCGCGAAGGACGACATCCTCACGCGCCTCACCGACTCGCTCGAGACCGCGCTGCGGCTCACCGACGGCCTCGTCGTGATCGACTTCGTGGACGAGGAGGGGGAGGAGACGACCCGCACCTTCAGCGAAAAGCTCAGCTGCCCCAACCGTCATCCTCTGCGACTGACCGAGATCGAGCCTCGCACCTTCTCGTTCAATGCGCCCTTCGGCGCCTGCCCCGTGTGCTCCGGTCTCGGCACGCGCCAGGCGGTCGACGTCGACCTGCTCATCGGTGACCCGAGCCTCACCCTCAATGACGGCGTGATTCTCCCCTGGAACCAGCAGGGCAAGGGGCTCTACAGCTACTTCCAGAAGCTCCTGGGCGGCCTCGCGAACGACCTCGGGTTCTCCCTCGATACGCCGTGGGGAGAGCTCGAGGAGAGCACGCAGCACGCCGTGCTGCACGGCAACGACTTCGACGTGCGGGTGAAGTGGCGCAACCGCTACGGGCGCGATGTGACCTACACGACGGGCTTCGAGGGAGTCATCCCCTACATCGAGCGCAAGTACCGTGAGGCAGAAAGCGACTGGTCGCAGCAGAGGTTCGCCGAGTACCTGCGGGAGGTTCCCTGCCCCGAGTGCGACGGCGCGCGCCTCAAGCCCGAAGTGCTCGCCGTGCTCGTCGACGACCGCAACATCGCCGAGGTCGCCGAGCTGAGCCTGCAGGACGCCTTTGCATTCGTCACCGCGATCAGCCTCACCGAGCGGGAGGCGTCGATCGCCGCGGCCGTGCTGCGGGAGATCAGAGCGCGCCTGGAGTTCCTCCTCGAAGTCGGTCTCGGCTATCTGACGATGGCCCGTGCGGCCGGCAGCCTCTCCGGCGGCGAAGCGCAGCGCATCCGGCTCGCGACGCAGATCGGCAGCGGCCTCACCGGCGTGCTCTACGTGCTCGACGAACCGAGCATCGGGCTGCACCAGCGCGACAATCGGCGACTCATCGACACTCTCGTCAAGCTCAAGAACCTCGGCAACACCCTCATCGTCGTCGAGCACGACGAAGACACCATCCGCACGGCCGATTGGATCGTCGACATCGGGCCGGGTGCGGGGGAGCACGGCGGGCGTGTCGTGCACTCCGGCTCCTACGCCGGGCTGCTCAAGAACAAGGAGTCGATCACGGGGGACTACCTCGCCGGTCGGCGGCAGGTCATCGAGCGCGTGACACGGCGGCCGATCGACCGCGGGCGCATCCTCACCGTGGAGGGCGCGCGTGCCAACAACCTGCAGAACGTGACCGTCGACTTTCCCCTCGGCGTCTTCGTCGCGGTGACGGGCGTGAGCGGCTCCGGCAAGTCGTCACTCGTGAACGACATCCTCTACAAGGTTCTCGCCAACCGGCTCAACGGGGCACGGCAAGTGCCGGGCAAGCACGCGCGCGTGCACGGGCTCGAGCACCTCGACAAGGTCGTGCACGTCGATCAGGCACCCATCGGTCGCACACCCCGTTCGAATCCCGCGACGTACACGGGCGTCTTCGACCGCATTCGCTCGCTGTTCGCCGAGACGCTCGAGGCGAAGTCGCGCGGCTACCTGCCCGGGCGATTCAGCTTCAACGTCAAGGGCGGTCGCTGCGAGAACTGCGCGGGCGACGGCACCATCAAGATCGAGATGAACTTCCTGCCCGACGTCTACGTCGCGTGCGAGGTCTGCCACGGTGCCCGCTACAACCGTGACACCCTCACCGTGCACTACAAGGGCAAGAACATCTCCGAAGTGCTCGACATGCCCATCGAGGAGGCGGCGGAGTTCTTCGAGCCCATCTCGGCCATCCACCGCTACTTGAGAACCCTCGTCGACGTGGGCCTCGGGTACGTGAGACTCGGCCAGAGCGCCACGACGCTCTCGGGCGGCGAGGCGCAGCGCGTCAAGCTCGCGACGGAGCTGCAGAAGCGATCGATGGGCCGCAGCGTCTATGTGCTCGACGAGCCCACGACGGGGTTGCACTTCGAAGACGTGCGCAAGCTGCTCGTCGTACTGGGAGGCCTCGTCGACAAGGGCAATACCGTCATCGTCATCGAGCACAACCTCGACGTCATCCGGGCCGCCGACTGGCTCATCGATCTCGGGCCCGAAGGCGGCGCCGGCGGCGGTCAGGTGCTCGTCACGGGCACGCCGGAGCAGGTCGCTCAGCACGCCGACAGCTACACCGGGCAGTTCCTCGCCGAACTGCTGCCGCAGACCGAGGTCATCGGCGCCTGACATGTCCACGCGCGAGCACTGGCGCCCCGCACGCGGAGAGATTCCCGTCGAGCCGGGGGTCTACCGCTTCCACGACGAGAGCGGTCGAGTTCTCTACGTGGGCAAGGCCAAGAACCTGCGCTCGCGGCTGAGCAACTACTTCCAGCCACTCACGAGCCTGCACGAGCGCACTCGTCGCATGGTCACGTCGGCGCGCGGCGTCGAGTGGACCGTCGTCGGCAGCGAGCTCGAGGCGCTGCAGCTCGAGTACACCTGGATCAAAGAGTTCGACCCGCCCTTCAACGTGCAGTTTCGAGACGACAAGACGTACCCCTACGTCGCCATCACCCTCGGCGAGAGGGTGCCGCGGGTCATGGTGACGCGCACGCGCGGCATGGAGGGCGCGCGGTACTTCGGCCCGTACACGAAGGTCTGGGCGGTGCGGGAGACCATCGACATCCTGCTCAAGGCCTTCCCCATGCGTTCCTGCTCGAATGCCATCTACCAGCGCGCGCAGCGCACCGGCCGGCCGTGCCTGCTCGGGGACATCGGCAAGTGCGCGGCGCCGTGCGTGGGCCGCGTAACGCCCGAGCAGCATCGGGGCA
Source organism: Microcella pacifica (assembly GCF_009371975.2). Classification (GTDB taxonomy): domain Bacteria; phylum Actinomycetota; class Actinomycetes; order Actinomycetales; family Microbacteriaceae; genus Microcella; species Microcella pacifica. The sequence continues at coordinate 88,737 of NZ_VIKT02000002.1, read as the reverse complement.
TCGCCCTCGATCTCGCCTCCTTCATGGCGGGCAACGACGAGCGCTTCGTGCGCGATCTCAAGCAGCGGATGGCGGCCGCGGCCGCCGAGCTCGACTACGAGAGCGCCGCGCGGCTGCGCGACCAGGTCGGCGCTCTCGAGACTGCTCTCGCCAAGAACGCGATCGTGCTCGCCGAGGACGTCGATGCCGACATCTTCGGTGTCGCGTACGACGAGCTCGCTGCCGCTGTGCAGCTGTTCATCGTGCGCGGCGGGCGCATTCGCGGGGTGCGCGGATGGGTCGTCGACACCGAGCTCGATGTCACGCTCGCCGAGCTCGTCGACACGGTGCTGCAGAAGGCCTACGACGATGGCACGGTACCGGCGCGCGAGGTCATCGTGCCCGCCGTGCCCGACGACGCGGCCGCCCTGCAGACGCTGCTGGGGGAGCGGCGGCGTGCCGCGAACGAGCGCGGTGCCGTGACGGTGCGGGTGGCCCAGCGCGGCGAGAAGGCCGCCCTCGCGCAGACCGTCGCCACCAATGCGCAGGGCGCCCTGCGCCTGTACAAGACCCGTCGGAGCGGCGACTTCACCGCGCGCTCCCAAGCGCTGGCCGACCTCCAGGAAGCCCTCGGGCTCGAGAGCGCGCCACTGCGACTCGAGTGCTTTGACGTTTCCCATCTCGGCGGCACCAACCAAGTGGCGTCCATGGTGGTCTTCGAGGACGGGCTCCCGCGCAAGAACCAGTACCGCACCTTCGCGATCCCGCAGGCCCGCGACGACACCGATGCGCTCTACCAGGTGCTGCGACGGCGCCTCGCTCACCTTGATCGCGGGGTGAGCGAGGAGACCGGTGCGGCAGCCGTGCTCGCCGACTCCGGTGATGCAGCGGTCGGCGACGGAGAGGTCGTCCAGGAGTCGACCCGCCAGTCCTTCCACTACCGGCCGGGTCTGCTCGTCGTCGACGGCGGGCAACCGCAGGTCGAGGCGGCAGCCCGCGCCCTGCACGACGAGGGGATCGACGACATCGCCGTCTGCGGCATCGCGAAACGGCTCGAGGAGATCTGGCTGCCAGGAAACCCGTACCCCGTGATCCTGCCGAGAACCTCGGACGCACTGTTCCTCCTGCAGCGACTTCGCGACGAGGCGCACCGCTTCGCGCTCCGCTACCAGCGCACGACGCGCTCGCGAGATATCCGCAGTCGGCTCTCCACGGTGCCGGGTCTCGGCCCCACGCGCATCAAGCGGCTCCTGCAGCACTTCGGCTCCGTCGCCCGCCTGCGGGCGGCGTCCACCGAGGAGATCGAGAAGGTCGACGGCATCGGCGCGGTCGTCGCGGCGGCGATCCATCGCGAGCTTCGCGACGGCGCGGGAGTCTAGGCTGGTGCCGCCCCATTCCCGACCTGAACACGAGGCCACCGTGAGCGAGAGCACGCCGAACGACGTCCTCATCGTCACAGGCATGTCCGGAGCCGGGCGCTCCACAGTCGCGAATGCTCTGGAAGATCTCGGCTGGTACGTCGTCGACAACCTGCCGCCGCAGATGCTGCGCCCGCTCCTCGACCTCGCCATGCACCCGGGCAGCGCGCTGCCCTCCATCGCCGCCGTCGTCGACGTGCGCGGAGGGAAGCTCTTCGCCGATCTTGCGAGCAACATCGGCGAGCTTCGCGAACGCACGCCCGTGCGTGTCGTGTACCTCGACGCGACCGATCAGGCGCTCGTCCGTCGCTTCGAGCAGGTGCGACGACCGCACCCGCTGCAGGCCGACGGCACCCTGCTCGACGGCATCGCGCGCGAGCGCGCACTCATGAGCTCGGTGCGCGAACTGAGCGACCTCATCATCGACACGAGCGAGTACAACATCCACCAGCTCGCCACGACCGTCACCGAGCTCTTCGCCGACGAGGGTCGAGCCCTCGTGCGGGTGACGCTCGAGAGCTTCGGCTTCAAGTACGGCATCCCGACGGACGCCGACATCGTGGCGGATGCGCGATTTCTGCCCAACCCCTTCTGGCAGGACGAGCTGCGCGGTGCCACGGGGCATGACCCTCGGGTGAGCGAGTTCGTGCTGGAGCAGGAGGGAGCGCGGGAGTTCGTGCAGCACTTCGTCGCCGCCCTCGGCCCCGTCCTCTCCGGGTACGCTCGAGAGAACAAGCCGCACGCGACGATCGCGGTCGGCTGCACCGGGGGCAAGCATCGCTCGGTCGCGCTGGTCGAGGAATTCGCCACCCACCTCCGCGGCATGCCCGGCATCGATGTGACCGTGAAGCACCGCGACCTCGGACGCGAGTAAGGTCGAGTGTCATCCCGACCCGCAGGGCGAGGACGAGGCAGAACGAGAGGAGCGCGATTGTGGCGCTGACCGCCGACGTGAAAGAGGAACTGGCACAGTTGGCGGTCACCAAGACCACCGTGCGTGCGGCCGAGCTCGCGACCGTGCTGCGCTTCGCGGGCGGGCTCCACCTGATCTCCGGTCGTGTGGCCGTCGAGATCGAGGTCGATGCGCCGGCCATCGCGCGCCGCGTGCGGAAGGATCTCGCTGAGTTGTACGGCATGCGCAGCGACGCGGCCGTCATGTCGCCGAGCGGCATTCGCAAGACTCCCACCTACCTCGTCCGAGTTCTCGAGGGCGGCGAGACCCTCGCGCGTCAGACGGGACTGCTGGATGCGCGGCGGCGCCCCGTGCGGGGCCTCCCGAACCGGCTGACGACCGGCACCAAAGAGGAACTCGCGGCCGTCTGGCGGGGTGCCTTCCTCGCGCACGGCTCCCTCACCGATCCGGGGCGGTCAGCGGCTCTCGAGATCAGCTGCCCCGGCAACGAGTCCGCGATGGCGCTCGTGGGGGCCGCTGGTCGACTCGGCATCCCCGTGAAGGCTCGCGAGGTGCGCGGCGTGCACCGCGTCGTGATTCGTGACGGCGACAAGATCGGGCTCATGCTGCGCACGATGGGCGCCGAGCGCACGGTCGAGGACTGGGAGGCGATGCGGCAGCGCCGGGAGGTGCGCGCAACAGCGAACCGCCTCGTCAATTTCGACGACGCCAATCTCCGACGCTCGGCGCAGGCCGCCGTCGCGGCCTGCGCGCGCGTCGAGCGAGCGCTGCAGATCCTCGAGGACGACCTGCCCGACCACCTGCGTTACGCCGGTGAGCTGAGGCTCAACCATCGCGATGCGAGCCTGGACGAGCTGGGCCACCACGCCGATCCGCCCATGACCAAGGACGCCGTCGCCGGGCGCATCCGGCGCCTGCTGGCGATGGCGGACAAGAAGGCTGAGCAGCTGGGCATTCCCGGGACGGAGGCCGGGCTCCCCGCTGAGGTCGACTGAGCGTGAGGTGGGTATCGGGAACACACTGGGAGGCCACGGGGTTGCCCTCACTAGACTGATCACCCGTCAGGAGGGTCGCGCGCACGGCGTTGCGGCCTGACGAGAATTCGCGAGGAGAGATACGCACATGTCCGTCTACACCCTTCCCGAACTGTCCTACGACTACGGTTCGCTCGAGCCGCACATCAGTGGCCGCATCATGGAGCTCCACCACTCGAAGCACCACGCCGCGTACGTCGCCGGCGCCAACAGCGCTCTCGAGGGCATGGCGGCCGCGCGCGAGTCGGGAGACTTCGCCAACATCAACCGACTGGAGAAGGATCTCGCCTTCCACCTGGGCGGCCACGTGAACCACTCCATCTTCTGGACCAATCTGTCGCCCGAGGGCGGCGACAAGCCGACCGGCGAGCTCGCGAGCGCGATCGACGAGTTCTTCGGCTCCTTCGACCAGTTCGTCGCGCACTTCACCGCGGCCTCCATGGGCATTCAGGGTTCCGGCTGGGGAGTGCTCTCCTGGGACCCGATCGGCCGTCGGCTCGTGATTCAGCAGCTCTTCGATCAGCAGGGCAACACCGCCCAGACGACCGTTCCGCTGCTGCAGCTCGACATGTGGGAGCACGCCTTCTACCTCGACTACGTCAACGTCAAGGCCGACTACATCAAGGCATTCTGGAACATCGTCAACTGGCAGAACGTCGCAGACCGGTTCGCCGCGGCGCGCTCAGGCACCGACGCCCTCCTGCTACTGTCGTAAGCGGCATCGTGGCCGGGGCGATGTCCCCGGCCACACTCTTGTCACCACCACCACCCCCACCCGGACCATCCCACGGCGCCGTGGAGCGCCCCCACGACAAGGAGCTCACGTGAGCGTGAAGATCGGCATCAACGGATTCGGACGCATCGGCCGCAACTACCTGCGCGCGGCTCTCGCCCAGGGCAGCGACCTCGAGATCGTCGCGGTCAACGACCTCACGGACAACGCGGCCCTCGCGCATCTACTCAAGTACGACTCCGTCGGCGGCCCGCTCGCCCACGACGTCTCGCACGACGGCGACTCGATCACGGTGGGCGATAAGCGCATTCGCGTCTTCGCCGAGCGCGACCCCGCCGACCTTCCCTGGGGCGACCTAGGGGTCGACATCGTCATCGAGTCGACCGGTCGCTTCACCAAGGCTGAGGATGCAAAGAAGCACATCGCCGGCGGCGCGAAGAAGGTCCTCATCTCGGCTCCGGCCTCGGGCAACGACGCGACGATCGTCATGGGCGTCAATGAGGAGAGCTACGACCCGGCCTCCGACGTCATCATCTCGAACGCGTCGTGCACGACGAACTGCCTCGCGCCCCTCGCGCAGGTCTTCAACGACGCCTTCGGCATCGAGCGCGGCTTCATGATGACCGCGCACGCCTACACCGCTGACCAGAACCTGCAGGACGGCCCCCACAGCGACCTGCGTCGTGCCCGTGGTGCGGCCATCAACATCGTTCCCGCCTCGACCGGCGCCGCCAAGGCCATCGGCCTCGTGCTGCCCGAGCTCAACGGCAAGCTCAGCGGCTCCTCGTACCGTGTGCCCGTGCCCACCGGATCGATCGTCGACCTCACGGTCATCACCCCCGCCGAGGGCCTCACCGCGGAGACCATCAACGCGGCCTACAAGGCCGCCGCTGCGGAGGGGCGTCTGAAGGGCATCCTGCAGTACACGGAGGACCCGATCGTCTCGAGCGACATCCAGCTCAACCCGCACTCGTCGATCTTCGACTCCGAGCTCACGAACGTAAGCGGCAACCTCGTCAAGGTCTCCGCCTGGTACGACAACGAGTGGGGCTACTCCAACCGCCTCGTCGACCTGACCGAGTACGTCGGCGCGCGGCTCTAGCCGAGCATCCAGGAGAACCGTCGTGGCCCTGCGCACGATCGAATCCCTCGGAGACCTCTCCGGCCGCCGCGTCATCGTTCGGTGCGACCTCAACGTGCCGCTCTCCGACGGCGTCGTGACGGACGACGGGCGCATTCGTGCGTCCCTGCCGACGCTCAACGCCCTTCTGCATCGGGGCGCGCGCGTCATCGTCGTCTCGCACCTGGGCCGGCCGGAGGGCGCGCCGGACGCGCGCTACAGCCTCAAGCCGGTCGCCCAGCGCCTGTGCGAGCTGCTCGGCACACCCGTCGCCTTCGCGGAGGACACCGTCGGGTCTGCCGCGGAGAAGACCGTCGGGGCACTCGAGGACGGCCGCATCGCGCTGCTCGAGAACCTGCGGTTCAACGCGGGGGAGACGAGCAAGGACGAGACCGAGCGCCGGGCCTTCGCCGAGCGCCTCGCGCGCTTCGGGGACGCCATGGTCTCGGACGGCTTCGGGGTCGTGCACCGCAAGCAGGCGAGCGTCTTCGAGCTCGCGCAGCTGCTGCCGAGCGCTGCGGGTTCGCTCATCGCCACCGAGCTCGAGGTTCTTGACCGCCTGACCGAGACCCCCGAGCGCCCCTACACGGTCGTCCTCGGCGGGTCAAAGGTCTCCGACAAGCTCGGCGTCATCGCCCACCTGCTGCCCAGGGTCGACCGTCTTCTCATCGGCGGCGGCATGCTCTTCACGTTCCTCAAGGCGCAGGGGCATGCGGTCGGGGCGAGCCTGCTCGAGGAGGATCAGCTCGACACGGTGCGCGCCTACCTCGATGAGGCGCGCGAGCGGGGCGTCGAGATCGTCCTGCCGACGGACGTCGCCGTCGCCGAGTCGTTCTCGGCCGACGCCGCCCACACCGTCCAGCCAGCAGACGACCTCGAGGGCGGACCCGCAGGAGCAGCCGGTATCGGTCTCGACATCGGTCCCGACACCGCTGCGCGATTCGCCGCGCTCGTCTCGTCCTCGGCCACCGTGTTCTGGAACGGGCCGATGGGCGTCTTCGAGTTCCCGCCCTTCGCGGCGGGCACGAAGGCGGTCGCCGAGGCGCTGTCCAGGATGCCCGGCCTCGGCGTCGTCGGCGGTGGCGACTCTGCTGCGGCCGTGCGCGCACTCGGCTACCGCGACAGAGATTTCGGCCACGTCTCCACGGGAGGCGGCGCCAGCCTTGAGTTCCTCGAGGGCAAGAAGCTACCCGGACTGGAGGTCCTCGGATGGTCATGACGCGCACCCCGCTCATCGCGGGCAATTGGAAGATGAACCTGGACCACCTGCAGTCGATCGCGTTCGTGCAGAAGCTGGCCTGGTCCTTGCGCGACGCGAAGCACTCCTCAGCAGAGGTGGAGGTGGCGGTCTTCCCGCCCTTCACCGATCTGCGCAGCGTGCAGACGCTCATCTCCGCCGACAAGCTCGACCTCGCCCACGGTGGGCAGGATCTCTCTGCGCACGACAGCGGCGCGTACACCGGCGAGATATCGGGCGCCTTCCTCGCGGCCCTCGAGTGCCGCTACGTCATCATCGGTCACTCCGAGCGGCGGCAGTACCACCACGAGGACGACGCGCTCGTCGCCGCGAAGACGGTCGCCGCCCTGCGTCACGGCGTGACGCCGGTCGTCTGCGTGGGCGAGACTGCGGAGGACCTCGAGGCGCACGGCCCCTCGGCAGTTCCCGTGGGGCAATTGGCCGCGGTGCTTGCCGAACTCGCTCCCGACCAGGAGATCGTGGTCGCGTACGAGCCGGTCTGGGCGATCGGCTCGGGCCAGGCCGCGACACCCGAACAGGCTCAGCAGGTCTGTGTAGCGCTGCGCGCGGAGATCGAGACTGCCCTCGGGGCCGAGGCAGCGCAGCGTACGCGCATCCTCTACGGCGGCAGTGTGAAGGCCGCGAACATCGCCGGTTTCATGAAGCAGAAGGACGTCGACGGCGCCCTCGTCGGGGGAGCGAGCCTCGACGTCGACGAGTTCTCCGCCATCGCCCGCTTCCCGAAGCACGTCGGCACTGTCTGACGCACCAGCCCTTCCCTGTCCGGTAGGGTAGGAGACTGTCCGAAACGCTCGAGAGGTTCTATCCGTGGAAATTCTTCAGGTCGTGCTCCAGGTCATCCTGGGAATCACGAGCCTCCTGCTGACGCTCATGATCCTGCTGCACCGCGGTCGCGGTGGCGGGCTCTCCGACATGTTCGGCGGCGGCGTCACGTCCAACCTCGGTGCATCCGGGGTGGCGGAGCGGAACCTCAACCGCATCACGATCATCCTCGCCCTCGTCTGGGTGTCCGCGATCATCGTGCTCGGTCTCATCACGCGCTTCGACGCGGCATAGGGGGAAACGTCATGGTGTCAGGAGGAAGCGCTATTCGCGGTTCCCGAGTCGGTTCGGGCCCCATGGGGGAGCAGGACCGCGGGATTCAGGCTGAGCGCCTCACGATCTCGTACTGGGATGCGCTCGGCAACGAGACGGTGCGCCACTTCGCCGCGAATCTGCCAGAGGAGGAGATTCCGGAGACGATCGATTCACCGGCCTCGGGCCTGCCTGCGGGGCGCGACAAGAACAACCCGCCCGCGATGGCGAAGAACGAGCCGTACAAGACGCACCTCGCCTACGTGAAGGAGCGCCGCAGCGACGAGGAGGCCAAGCAGATCCTCGATGAGGCACTGCAGCGCCTGCGTCAGCGTCGCGGCACCGCCTAGCAGCTCCGCCCTTATCCGGCTCCAGCGCTCATCACGTGTCGGTCGGGCGCCAGGTCTCCGGTTGCCAGTCGGACTGGTCCATCGCGCCCGTCCAGTACGACGTCGGTGCGATGAGGGCCTCGGGAACCTCGGCGGAGGCGTCCTCGTCGACGAAGAACACCGTGCGCTTCGTGCCCTTCGCCCCGGCCGCCGGCACGTCGGCGAAGGACGCGCCGGCGAGAGCCAACCCCAGTGCGGGTGCCTTGTCGGCACCGGCGAGAACGAGCCAGATGCGCTCGGAGCGGCGCAGCAGGGGCAGGGTGAGGCTCAGTCGACCGGGCGGCGGCTTGGGGGAGTCGTGCACGGCGATGACGCTGGCGCGCTCGATGGTCGGTCCTTCCCGGTCGGGGAAGAGCGACGCGATGTGGCCATCGGGGCCGACCCCCAGGAAGGTGATGGCGAACGTGGGGAACTCCGCACCGTCAGCGTGCGCGCGCAACGCCTCCTCGTAGCGCTCGGCCGCCTGCTCGAGCTCGATGCCGTCATCCGAGGCGGGGAAGGCGTGCACGTTGTGCGGCGGGATCGCGATGTGATCGATGAGCGCGTGGCGGGCCTGGGTCTCGTTGCGATCCGCGTCACCGCGCGGCAACCATCGCTCGTCGCCCCACCACAGGTGCACGGCACTCCAGGCGACGCTGTCACGGCCCGGGGAGTGCGCGATCGCCTCGAGCACCTCTATGCCCACGCTGCCTCCCGTGAGCACGACGTGCGCCCTCCCCTCGTCCTCGATGAGGTCGACGAGCTTGGTGAGGAACCGGGCGGCCACCGCTCCCGCGAGGGTCGAACGGTCAGGATGCACGAGCACGCGTCGATCGGTGGTCACGAGTATCACGAGCCTTTCAGGTGGGGCGGGGCGCAGCGACGACTCAGCGCGTAGTGGTGGCGCTCTCGCGAGACGCGGCGAGCACGGCACCGAACACGTCGTCCGGGTCGAGCCTACGCAATTCCTCTGCGAGGCACTCCCGCAGCCCGCGGCGCGGCAGCGAGATCTCATGATCGGGCTGCCCCGGCTGGGTGAGGGTTCCCACGGCGGGCTCGGTGCGCGCGAGGCGGATCGGACCGCTCGCGCGGTGCAGGACGACGCTGTGGATGCCCGACGCAGGGGCGTACCCCTCGGTGCGCACCTCGACGGGAACCTCGAGTCGCCACTTCAGCCATGCCGCGAGCAGCGTGGTCGAGGGCGCATCCGGCGCCCCGGAGACCTCCACCGCCGCGATGCTCTCGTACGGAGGCTGGTCCAGCGCCGCTGCGAGCTGAGCACGCCACAGGGTCAGGCGGGTCCAGCCGAAGTCCGTATTGCCGGGTCGATAGCCCGCCGCGACGCGATCGAGGGCTGCGACGGGGTCGCTGCTCGCCGCCGAGTCGGTGATCCGACGCTGCGCGAGACGCCCGAGGGGCGTGTCGCAGACGCCTTCGGGACACTCTTTGGGCCACCAGGAGACCACCGGGGCATCCGGCAGCAGCAGCCCCGTCACGAGGCCGCGCTGGTCGCTCGCCGTCTCACCGTAGGCACGCAGCACGATGACCTCGCTCGCCCCGGCGTCGCCGCCGACCCGAATCTCGGCGTCGAGCCGCGGGGTCTGCTCCGCGTCGTCGGTCGAGACGACGATGATGCGCATCGGGTGCTCGCGCGACGCCTCGTTGGCAGCGGCGATGACCTCCTCCTCGTCACCGATCGTCGACACGATGATGAGCGTGAGCACGCGTCCGAGCGCGACCGCACCCGCCTCGTCGCGAATGCGCACGAGGGTCTTCGAGACCGCGCTCGCGGTCGTGCTGGGCAGGTCGATGATCATGGGCGCCTCCAGACTCGTCCATCGCGCGCGAGCAGATCGTCGGCGGAAGCGGGGCCCCAGGTTCCCGGAGCGTAGGACTCGGGCGTACCCTGCGTCGCCCAGAACTCCTCGATGGGGTCGAGGATCTTCCAACTGAGCTCCACCTCCTCGTGCCGGGGGAAGAGCGGAGGCTCGCCCAGCAGGACGTCGAGGATGAGTCGCTCGTAGGCTTCGGGGCTCGCTTCGGTGAAGGCGTGGCCATAGCCGAAGTCCATCGTCACGTCGCGCACCTGCATGCCGGCGCCGGGAACCTTCGATCCGAAGCGGATCGTCACACCCTCATCAGGTTGCACGCGGATGACGAGGGCGTTCTGGCCCAGTGCCGAGGTCTGGCTCTCCGCGAAGAGGTACTGAGGCGCTCTCTTGAACACGACAGCGATCTCCGTCACGCGGCGCCCGAGCCTCTTGCCCGCCCGCAGGTAGAAGGGAACTCCCGCCCACCGTCGCGTGTTGATGTCGAGCCTCATGGCGGCGTAGGTCTCGGTCACCGACTCAGGGTTCATGCCCTCCTCCTCGAGGAAACCGGGAACCCACTCACCGCCCTGCCAGCCACTCGCGTACTGGCCGCGCGCGGTGCCCGTGGCGAGATCCTTCGGCAGACGCACGGCCGAGAGAACCTTCTCCTTCTCGGCGCGCAGATCCGCCGCCGCGAACGACACGGGTTCTTCCATGGCGGTGAGGGCGAGCAGCTGCAAGAGGTGGTTCTGGATGACGTCTCGGGCCGCCCCGATGCCGTCGTAGTACCCGGCTCGACCCCCGACGCCGATGTCCTCCGCCATGGTGATCTGCACGTGGTCGACGTAGTTCGCGTTCCACAGCGGCTCGTAGAGCATGTTCGCGAATCGCATCGCCAGGATGTTCTGGACCGTCTCCTTGCCGAGATAGTGGTCGATGCGGAACACCGAGTCGGGCGGAAAGACGGACTCGACGACGTCGTTGAGCTCGCGTGCGGTGCGCAAGTCGCTGCCGAAGGGCTTCTCGATGACGACGCGCCGCCACTGACCGTCGTCGGCCTTCGCCAGTCCGCTGCGGCGCAGCTGCTCCGTCACGAGCGGGAACGATTTGGGCGGAATCGACAGGTAGAAGGCATGGTTGCCCATCGTGCCGCGCTCGCGGTCCAGCTCGGCGACGGTCTGGGCGAGCCGGGTGAACGCCTCGTCGTCGTCGAACTCACCCGAGACGAAGCGGATGCCGTGGGTGAGCTGGCGCCAGACATTCTCGTCGAACGGCGTGCGCGCATACTGCTTCACCGCGTCGTGGACGACCTTCTCGAAGTCCTGCGTGTCCCAGTCGCGCCGGGCGAAGCCGACGAGCCCGAAGCCCGGCGGCAGCAGACCGCGATTGGCGAGGTCGTACACCGCGGGCATGAGCTTCTTGCGCGAGAGATCGCCCGTGACGCCGAAGATGATGAGTCCGCTGGGCCCCGCGATGCGGTTGAGGCGTCGATCATCGAGCGATCGCAGCGGATTATGGTCGGAGGAGATCTCGACCGGTGACATGGAGCTCCTAGCGGTCGGGTCGATCAGGATGCGGCGGCGATGACGGCCGCGATCGCGTCCGCATCGCTCACGGTCAGGGTCACGACGGGGCGCCCGTGCTCGGCGAGCACCGCGGAGTCGCCCGCCGCCTGCGCCGCGATGAGCTCACCGAAGGTGAACGGGCGGTCGGCGATCTCGAGGTCGGTGCTCGACCTCCCGACGATCTGCAGGAACACACCGTGCGCTGGTCCGCCCTTGTGGTACTGCCCTGTCGAGTGCAGGAACCGCGGGCCCCACCCGAAGGTGACGGGCCGTCCGGAGCGGGCGGCGAGGTGGTGGCGCACCGCTTCAAGCTCGGGGTGGGCCTGCCGGTCGAGGTAGGCGTGCACCGAGATGTAGCCGTCGGCGGGCGTCGCCTCGCGGAGACGATCGATGGCCTCGGCGATCGTGGATGCTCCCGCCAAGAGCTCCTGTGGTCCACGTGCCTCGACCCCGCCTTCGACGAAGACGGGCTCGGTCGGCTCGGGACGGTGATCCAGCAGCCCGCGCGCGGCGATCTTCGCCGATTCCACGTCGGGCTGGTCGAACGGGTTGATGCCGAGCAGGCGACCGGCGACCGCGGTGGCGTACTCCCACGTCATGAGCAGCGCACCGAGTGAGCCGGAGATCTCGATCTCATCGTCCGCGACCTCGCGTGTGGCGCGCGAGTCTCCGACGAGACGCAGCACCTGAACGTCGGGGGAGCCCGAGCTGAGCTCGGGTGCGTCGGGGCCGACGACGACCGGCAGGATGCCCGTGCCCTCCTTGCCCGTGGATTCCGCGACGAGCTGCTCGATCCAGTCGCCGAGACCGACGACGTGGGTGCCGTCGGCGACGATCACGAGCTTGTCGCGGCGCGGCGTCGCGCCCGCGATGGCGGCGGCGAGTTGCAGACCCGGGTTCGACGGGGAGTCGACCGCGAGGGGCAGCGATGCCGCCTCGGCCTCGTCCAGGAGCTGATCGAGGTCGACACCCGCGAGCCCGGAGGGCACGAGCCCGAAAGCTGTGAGTGCGGAATAGCGGCCGCCCACGGTGGGGTCTGCAAGAAAGACGCGGTAGCCGGCGGCGCGCGAGGCCTCCTCCATGGGAGAGCCCGGGTCGGTGACGACGACCATGCGCTCGGCAGGATCGATCCCCGCCGCGCGGAACGCGGTCTCGAAGGCGCGCTTCTGGCTGTCGGTCTCGACCGTCGAACCCGACTTGGAGGAGACGACGACCGCGGTGGACTCGATGCCCTCCTCCACGGCGGAGCGCACCTGACCGGGGTCGGTGGCGTCGAGGACGACGAGGGGCACCCCTGCCGTGCGCGTGATCACCTCGGGGGCGAGCGAGGAACCACCCATGCCGCACAGCACGATGCGCGTGACGCCGGCCTCGGCGAAGTGGTCCCGCAGCGCAGCGATCTCGCCCACGAGGGGGCGCGAGATCGTCACTGCCTGCGTCCATCCCAGTCGCTTGCCGGCCTCGTCCTCCGCCTCGGGGCCCCACAGTGTCGCGTCGCCCGCCGTGATCCGGCTCGCGACGAGCTCGTCGACGAGTGCCGGTACGAGTCGGTCGATGGCCTCCTGGGCCGACCCTCGTGCCGCGACGACGACCGTCATCGTGCCGCCTCCAGTGCGGCGGCGACGGTGTCGAGCAGTTCGTTCCAGCTCACGACGAACTTCTCGACGCCTTCCTTCTCGAGGAGGGCCGTCACCTCGTCGTACGAGATGCCGAGTTCGGCGAGGCTGCTGAGCACTGCCCGCGCGTCGTCGTAGTGGGCCGTGACCTGGTCGCCCGCGATGACACCGTGGTCGAAGGTGGCCTCGAGAGTCTTCTCGGGCATCGTGTTCACGGTGTTGGCGACGGCGAGCTCGGTGACGTACAGGGTGTCGGGCAGGCTCGGGTCCTTGACCCCCGTCGACGCCCACAGGGGACGCTGCGCGTTGCCGCCCGCCGACAGCAGCGTTGCAGCACGGTCGGTCGCGAACGAGCTCTCGAACAGTTCGTAGGCGAGTCGTGCATTCGCGACGCCAGCCTTGCTCTTGAGGGCGAGGGCTTCGGGCGTGCCGAGGTCGACGAGCCGCTTGTCGATCTCGGTGTCCACGCGCGAGACGAAGAAGGACGCGACCGAGTGGATGGTGGAGAGATCGATGCCCGCGGCGTGAGCCTTCTCGAGGCCCGCGAGGTAGGCCTCGATGACCTCGCGATAGCGCTCGAGGCTGAAGATGAGCGTGACGTTGACGCTGATGCCCGCCCCGATGGTCTCTGTGATCGCCTCGAGGCCCTCGCGCGTGGCGGGGATCTTGATCATGGCGTTGGGGCGATCCACCGTCGACCAGAGTGCGCGCGCTTCGGCGATCGTGCCGGCGGCGTCGTGCGCGAGGCCGGGCTCGACCTCGATCGAGACGCGGCCATCGCGACCGTTTGTCGACTCGTAGACGCCCGCGAAGATGTCGCTCGCGGCAGCGACATCACTCGTGGTGATCGCGAAGACGGCGTCGGTGACGCTCGCCTCGGCGCGCGCGAGCTCGCTCACCTGCTCGTCGTAGGTCGTGCCCGTGGCGAGGGCGGCAGCGAAGATCGTCGGGTTCGTCGTCACGCCGACGACGTTGCGGCTCTCGATGAGGGCGGCGAGCGCACCGGACGAGATGCGGTCGCGGGAGAGGTCGTCGAGCCAGATGCTGACACCGAGCTCGCTCAGCTGTGCGGTGGGGGTGGAGGTCATGGGGTTCTCACTTCTCGTAGGTGGCGGGCGATGAGGTCGTGGGGTGTCAGCCGGCGGCGAGGGAGGCGCGCGCGGCCTCGACGACGGCGTCCGTCGTGATGCCGAACTCGCGGAAGAGGGTCTGGTAGTCCGCCGAGGCTCCGAAGTGCTCGATCGAGACGGCGCGGCCGCGGGATCCGAGGTAGCGGTGCCAGCTGAGGGCGAGGCCCGCCTCGACCGAGACGCGGGCGGTGACGGCACCGGGAAGGACCGACTCGCGGTACTCCTCGCTCTGCTCGTCGAACCACTCGAGGCACGGAGCGGACACCACGCGGGCATTCACGCCCTCCTGCGCGAGGCGCGTGCGCGCCTCGACGGCGAGCTGCACCTCGGAGCCCGTCGCGAGCAGGATGACGTCGGGAGTGCCGCCCGGGGCTTCCGCGAGGATGTACGCGCCGTGGGCGGCGAAGCGCGCCGAGGCGAGCGTGTCGCCCTCCGCCGCGCCCTCGCCGCGCTCGAAGACGGGAATGTTCTGGCGGGTCAGCGCGAGGCCGACCGGTCGGTCGTGGCGCTCGAGCACCGACTTCCAGACCCACGCGGTCTCCGTCGCGTCAGCCGGTCGGGCGATATCGAGGCCCGGGATGGCGCGCAGCGCGGCGAGCTGCTCGATCGGCTGGTGCGTCGGGCCGTCCTCGCCCAGGGCGACCGAGTCGTGGGTCCACACGTACGTCACGGGGATGCGCATGAGGGCGGCGAGGCGCGCGGCCGGCCGCATGTAGTCGCTGAAGATGAGGAACGTGCCGCCGAAGACGCGCGTGCGGCCGTGCAGGGCGATGCCGTTGAGGATCGACCCCATGGCGTGCTCGCGGATGCCGAAGTGCAGGACGCGACCGTACGGGTGGCCGCTCCACTGCTCGGTCGAGTGCTCCGTCGGCACGAAAGAGCCGCCCTCGGCGATCGTCGTCAGGTTCGACTCGGCGAGGTCGGCCGAACCGCCCCAGAACTCGGGCACGACGCCGGCGATGGCGTTGATGACCTTGCCCGATGCGGCGCGAGTCGAGACGCTCGAGCCCGCCTCGAAGGTGGGCAGGGCATCCTCGAGGCCGCTCGGGAGCTCGCCAGCCTGCATGCGGTCCAGGAGAGCCTTGCCCTCGGGGTTCGCCGCGGCCCAGGCGTCGAAGCGCTCCTGCCAGGCGGCGCGACGCTCGGCGCCGCGTTCGACGGCCCCGCGCGTGTGGGTGAGAACCTCGTCGCTCACGTGGAAGTGCTTCTCGGGGTCGGCACCCATGGCGACCTTCGTCGCCGCGAGCTCCTCGCCGCCGAGGGCCGAGCCGTGGATCTTGCCCGTGTTCTGCTTCGTGGGAGCGGGCCAGCCGATGATGGTCTTCACGACGATGAGCGAGGGCTTGCTCGACTCTGCCTTCGCGGCCTCGATCGCAGCGTGCAGGGCGTGCACATCCTCGACGTACTCGCCCGTCTTCTTCCAGTCGACGGTCTGCACGTGCCAGCCGTATGCCTCGTAGCGCGCCGCGACGTCCTCCGTGAAGGCGATGTCGGTGTCGTCCTCGATCGAGATCTGGTTGGCGTCGTAGATCGCGATGAGGTTGCCGAGCTGCTGGTGCCCGGCGAGCGAGCCCGCCTCGCTCGTCACACCCTCCTGCACGTCGCCGTCGCTCGCGATCACGAAGATGTGGTGGTCGAAGACGCTCTCGCCGGGTGCGGCGTCCGGGTCGAGGAGTCCGCGCTCGAAGCGCGCGGCGTAGGCGAATCCGACGGAGGACGCGAGGCCCTGCCCGAGGGGGCCGGTCGTGATCTCGACGCCGTCGGTGTGGCCGAACTCGGGGTGGCCGGGAGTCTTGGAGCCCCACGTGCGCAGCGACTTCAGGTCGTCGAGCTCAAGGCCGTAGCCGCCGAGGTAGAGCTGCACGTACTGGGTGAGCGAGCTGTGCCCGGCAGAGAGGATGAACCGGTCGCGGCCGAGCCAGTGCGGGTCGCTCGGGTCGTGCTCCATGACCTTCTGGTGCAGCAGGTAGGCGACCGGTGCGAGGCTCATGGCGGTGCCGGGGTGCCCGTTGCCCACCTTCTCGACAGCGTCGGCCGCGAGCAGTCGGGCCGTGTCCACGGCAGCGGAATCCAGTTCGTTCCAGATGAGGTCGGTCATGGCAGCAGTGGTGCCCTTTCTCGAATCGACCGCGGGACCTTCTTGGGTGGCGCCCCGCGAGGTAGCCCCTTGCCCGGATCGGCCTCGATCCTGACCGCACTCCGCCCGAGCGCGATGCGCTCCGTTCGAGAGACGGAATACGTGCGGTTGACAAGCACAGCCCAGTATAGGGAGACCGCTCGCGGCGGGCGGCATGCGCCCCGGCGGCCGCTCAGGGCGGCTCCCGTAGACTGTCCGTGCTCGACACGGCCGAAGAGGAGACATGGATACCGCGCTCGATCAGCCTCTGACCTCCCGTCGCCGCGGATTCCGTCGTCTCCTCACCGCCTACGTCGCCCTCACGAAGCCGCGCGTGATCGAGTTGCTGCTCATCACGACCGTGCCCGTGATGTTCCTGGCCGAGGGCGGGCTGCCCGATCTGGGCCTCGTCGTGGCCACTCTCGTCGGCGGATCGCTCGCCGCCGGCTCGGCGAACGCGTTCAACATGTACCTCGACCGCGACATCGACCGCATCATGAACCGCACGCGCAAGCGTCCTCTCGTGACGGGCGAGCTCAGTGATCGGGAGGCGCTCGGCTTCGCATGGATCATCGGAGTCGTCTCGATCGCCTGGCTGCTCCTGACGACCAACGCGCTCGCGGCGGGGCTCGCGCTCACGGCGATTCTGTTTTATGTGTTCGTCTACACGCTCGTGCTCAAGCGACGCACCGAGCAGAACATCGTCTGGGGCGGGATCGCGGGATGCTTCCCGGTTCTCATCGGCTGGAGCGCCGTGACCGGCTCGCTCGACTGGGCGCCGCTCGTCCTGTTCCTCGTCATCTTCCTGTGGACGCCGCCGCACTACTGGCCGCTCTCGATGAAGTACCGGGCCGACTACGCCTCCGTGGGCGTGCCGATGCTGTCGGTCGTGCGCGAGCAGGCCGTGGTGAGCATCCAGGTCGTCCTCTACGCCTGGGCGACCGTCGTGATGTCTCTCATGCTCATCCCCGTGGCGGGCATGGGCGCGCTCTACATCGCGCTGGCCGTGGTGGCCGGTGGCTGGTTCGTCGTGGAGAGCCACCGGCTGTACTCGCGGGCCGCGAGCGGGCGGGAAGCCGCGCCGATGCGCGTCTTCCACGTGAGCAACACCTACCTCACGCTGCTCTTCGTCGGCGTCGCGATCGACCCGCTGCTGCCCTTCTGATCGCGCGCATCCGACCGCGTCGCTGAACCCTCGCTCACCCGCAGGGTGAGCAGCATGTGCGTGAGCGCGGCGACGAGCACGCACGCGAGCACCATGTGCGTTCCGACCAGGAGCTCGGGCAGACCGAGTCGCGCTTGCGCGAGGCCGACGGCCATCTGCACGGCCTCCACAGCGAGGAGGCCGAGGACGGCGCGGCGCAGGGGAGCGTGGCCGACGCGCATCGCGGCGACGAGGAGCAGGACACTGAGCGCCGCAGTGATGTACGCGGGCCAGGAATGCACGTGCTGCCACACTGCGGGATCAAGGCCGTTGCGCGGCGTGTCCGCATCGCCCGCGTGCGGCCCGGAGCCCGTCACGACGATGCCGACGAGAACAGTCACCCAGACCCCGACGGCGGTCGCGAGCGCCAGCAGGCGCACGGGCGGCGGCACCGCAAGACGCGACGTCGCGCGCCCGTGATAGACGCGGTGCACGAGCACGGCGGCGAGAGCCACGAGCACGCTCGACACGACGAAGTGCAGGCCGACGATCCAGGAGTTCAAGCCCGTGAGCACGGTGATGCCGCCGATGATCGCCTGGGCGATGATGCCGAGACCCAGGGCAAGCGTGAGCCGCAGCAGCTCGGGGCGCTCGCGCCGCATCCGCACGACGAAGAGGAAGGCCAGCAGGGCGATGACGATGAGGACGAAGGTGAGCAGACGGTTGCCGAACTCGACGATGCCGTGGATGCCCATCTCAGGCGTGGCGACGAACGAGTCGTCGGTGCACCGGGGCCAGGTGGGGCACCCGAGCCCCGATCCGGTGAGGCGCACCGCGCCACCCGTGCCGACGATCAGGATCTGCGAGACGAGCGACGCGCAGGCGATCACGCGCACCCGGCGATCGATCGTCGTCGGGAACCATTGCCACAGCCGATTCACGGTCTGCATCCTCCTCATTCCAGTGCGAGCCTGTAGAATCGCTGAAGCTCATCAATCAGTGACGATCGCGAGATTCGCGAGAACTGCAGCGCCCAGCCTCGAGTACGAGGTCAGTGTATGCGCGTTCATTGAGCAACAACCCGACGCCTACGACGGAGAGCTCACCCCGCACGTTCAGGCGCAGGAATGCCCGAGAGCGATCTCGGGTTGGGTTCGGCAAAGGAGAGGAATCGCATGTCAGACGTGCTCATCGACCGACCCGAACTGGAGGGTCTCGGCCAGTACGAATTCGGCTGGGCCGACTCCGATACAGCGGGAGCGACCGCGCGCCGCGGCATCAACGCCGACGTCGTCACCGACATCTCCCGACTCAAGAACGAGCCGGAGTGGATGCTCAAGAAGCGCCTGCGCGGCTACGAGATGTTCGGCAAGAAGCCCATGCCGCTGTGGGGCGCCGACCTCTCCGGCATCGACTTCGACAACATCAAGTACTTCGTGCGCTCGACCGAGAAGCAGGCGACGAGCTGGGAGGACCTCCCCGACGACATCAAGGAGACGTACGAGAAGCTCGGCATCCCGGAGGCGGAGCGCCAGCGCCTCGTCGCGGGTGTCGCCGCTCAGTACGAGTCGGAGGTCGTCTACCACCAGATCCGCGAGGACCTCGAGCAGCAGGGTGTCATCTTCATGGACACCGACACGGCGTTGCGCGAGCACCCCGAGTTCTTCGAGGAGCACTTCGGCACGGTCATCCCCGAGGGCGACAATAAGTTCGCAGCCCTCAACACGGCCGTCTGGTCGGGCGGATCGTTCGTCTACGTGCCGCCGGGCGTGCACGTCGACATCCCGCTGCAGGCCTACTTCCGCATCAACACGGAGAACATGGGTCAGTTCGAGCGGACGCTCATCATCGCCGACGAGGGCTCGTACGTGCACTACATCGAGGGCTGCACGGCGCCGATCTACAAGAGCGACTCGCTGCACTCCGCGGTCGTGGAGATCATCGTCAAGAAGAACGCCCGCGTGCGCTACACGACCATCCAGAACTGGTCGAACAACGTGTACAACCTCGTGACGAAGCGCGCCGTCGCCCACGAGGGCGCGACCATGGAGTGGATCGACGGCAACATCGGATCCAAGGTCACGATGAAGTACCCCTCGATCTTCCTCGTCGGAGAGCACGCCAAGGGTGAGACCCTGTCGGTCGCCTTCGCGGGCCCCGGCCAGCACCAGGACGCTGGCGCGAAGATGATCCACATGGCGCCGTACACGACGTCGTCGATCGTCTCGAAGTCGATCGCCCGCGGCGGCGGTCGCGCGGGCTACCGCGGTGAGGTACGGGTGGATGCCACGGCGCATCACTCCGCCAACACCGTGCGATGCGACGCCCTGCTCGTGGACACGATCTCTCGGTCTGACACCTACCCGGCGATCGACATCCGCGTCGACGACGTGCAGCTCGGTCACGAGGCGACCGTCTCGCGGGTGAGTGAGGAGCAGCTGTTCTACCTCATGTCGCGGGGGCTCGAAGAGGATGAAGCCATGGCGATGATCGTGCGCGGCTTCATCGAGCCCATCGCGCGCGAGCTGCCCATGGAGTACGCACTCGAACTCAACAAGCTCATCGAGATGAGCATGGAAGGATCCGTAGGCTAGATGACTTCTGCCATCGACACCGATCGCGTCGTGCCCGGTGCCACCGAGCACGCGCACGGCCCCGGTTCACCCGTTCCCGTCCAGTCCCGCGCCGAGCGCTTCGCGTCCGCCGTCCACGCCGACTTCCCTGAGGTCACGGGCCGCGAACTCGAGTGGCGCCTGACGCCGGTCGCCTCCGTCCGTGATCTTCTCGACGACGCGCTCGACGGCAGCGCGCTCCCCGTCGAGGTGACGGACGCGCCGGGCGTGACGAGCGAGTGGATCGCGCGGGACGACCCGCGCGTCGGCTCTGCGGGTCTCGCCGAAGAGCGCGCCGCAGCGAATGCGTGGAGCTCCTTTGAGAAGGCGCACGCCGTCACGCTCACCTCGGAGACCCCCGTCGAGGTGACGATCCGGCGCGCGAGCCCCGATGCCGCGCCCCGTGCGGCTCACACTGTGATCACGGCGCGCCCGAACTCGCGCGGACTCGTCATCATCGACAACTCCGGGCCTGCTCGGTTGTCGGAGAACGTCGAGATCGTCGTGGAATCCGGAGCGCAGCTCACGGTCGTCAGCCTGCAGGAGTGGGACGACGACGCCGTGCATCTGTCGAGCCAGTTCGCCCGCGTTGACCGCGATGCGAGCCTCAAGCACGTGGTGGTCTCCCTGGGAGGGTCGCTCGTGCGGGTGAACCCCTCGACGAGGCTCGCGGGGGAGGGCGCTGCCGGCGAACTCCTCGGCCTGTACTTCGCCGACGCCGGTCAGCACCTCGAGCAGCAGGTGTTCGTGCACCACATCGCACCGCGCACGGTGAGTCGCGTCAACTACAAGGGTGCCCTCAACGGTGCCAAGGCGCGCACGGTCTGGGTGGGCGACGTGCTCATCGGCCGCGACGCGACGGGCACCGACTCGTACGAGCAGAATCGCAACCTCGTGCTGAGCGATGGCGCCCGTGCCGACTCGATCCCGAACCTGGAGATCGAGACCGGCGACATCGCTGGGGCCGGCCACGCGAGCGCGACAGGTCGCTTCGACGACGAGCAGCTGTTCTACCTGCGCTCGCGAGGCGTGCCCGAGCCGGAGGCGCGTCGCCTCGTCGTGCACGGCTTCCTCGTCGAGGTCGTGCAGAAGATCGGCAACGCCGCCCTGCAGGAGCGCCTGCTCGCAGCCATCGAGGCCGAGCTCGCCCAGATCGAGGTGATCTAGCTCGTGGCCGCCACTCGTGTCTGCTCCGATGCAGAGCTCGCGCCCGCGACCGCGATGCGCGTCGTCATCGAGGGCACGCCCATCGCCGTCGTGAAGGACTCCTCGGGCGCGGTGCACGCGCTCGGCGACACCTGCACGCACGGTGAGATCTCTCTCTCGGAGGGCTTCGTCGAGGACGACGCCATCGAGTGCTGGGCCCACGGGTCGAAGTTCGACCTCGCGAGCGGCGCCCCCCGCAACTTCCCGGCCTACGAGCCGGTGCCCGTGTACGCCGTCACGATCACCGACGGCGACATCTTCGTCGACCCGACACCCAAGCCGTAAAGGACTTCTCAGACCATGACTTCTCTCATCATCCGCGACCTCCACGTGAGCATCGAGACCGACCAGGGCACGACCCCGATCCTGCGCGGTGTGGACCTCACGATCAACTCGGGCGAGATCCACGCCATCATGGGCCCCAACGGCTCCGGGAAGTCGACGCTCGCCTACACGATCGCCGGCCACCCGCGCTACACCGTCGACTCCGGGTCGATCACCCTCGATGGCGAGGACGTGCTCGCAATGAGCGTCGACGAGCGCGCCAAGGCGGGGCTCTTCCTCGCCATGCAGTACCCGGTCGAGATTCCCGGCGTCACGGTGTCGAACTTCCTCCGCACCGCGAAGACGGCTCTCGACGGCCAGGCCCCGCCGCTGCGGTCGTGGGTCAAGGACCTCAAGACCTCGATGGAGGCCCTGCGCATGGACGCGGGCTTCACCGAGCGCAACGTCAACGAGGGCTTCTCGGGCGGCGAGAAGAAGCGTCACGAGATCGTGCAGCTCGAGCTGCTGAAGCCCAAGATCGCGGTGCTCGACGAGACCGACAGCGGTCTCGACGTCGACGCCCTGAAGATCGTCTCCGAGGGCGTGAACCGCGTCAAGGACAACACCGACCTCGGGGTCCTCCTCATCACGCACTACACGCGCATCCTGCGGTACATCACGCCCGACTTCGTGCACGTCTTCGTCGAGGGCCGCATCGCCGAGCAGGGTGGTGCCGAACTGGCAGAGCGCTTGGAGAACGAGGGCTACGATCGCTACACCGCGGGCGCCCCCGTACACTGATCGCCATGCCCACTGCACTCGAACCGAAGCTCTTCGACGAGGTCGAGGAGGGGCTCAAGGATGTCGTCGACCCCGAGCTGGGGGTCAACATCGTCGACCTGGGCCTCGTCTACGACCTCGCCTGGGATGAGGAGTCAGACGCCCTCATCATCTCGATGACTCTCACGAGCGCGGGTTGCCCGCTCACGGACGTCATCGAGGAGTCGATCGCGAACTCGCTCGACGGCATCGTCGCTCAGTTCCGCATCAACTGGGTCTGGATGCCGCCGTGGGGTCCTGAGCGGATCACCGACGACGGCCGCGACATGATGAGAGCGCTCGGATTCAGCATTTGACGGTCCAGTGGACCGTCAATTCCGAGCGCTCCGCCGGTAGGCGGTTGGGCTTCAGCATCTGAGAGCCCAGTGGGCTCTCAGTGCCCAACGCTCCGCCGATAGGCGGTTGGGCTTCAGCATCTGAGCCCCGGCGCGCTCTACTCCGCGGCGCGGCCGCGTTTCTCGGCCATGCGCCACAGGAGCGGCATGAGCGCCGCGGCGATCCCCGCCTTGATGACGCCGCCGATGATGAAGGGCACGAAGCCCGAAGCGAGGACCGCACCCAGGTCGTTCGGCAGTCCGAGCTGACCGAGTGAGACGGCGAGCCACGGCAGTCCGATGGCGAAGACGACGATCGAACCGCCGATGAAGGTCACGAAGGGCTTGTACCAACCCCGATCCCACTGGCGCTCGGCCGCCCAGCCGACGATCGCTGCGGAGGCGATGAAGCCGAGGATGTACCCGCCGGTGGGGCCCAGGAGCACCGTCCAGCCGGACGCCGCATCGCTGTAGATGGGCAGGCCGAGCCCACCGAGCACAGCGTAGAGCGAGAGCGAGGCCGCTCCGCGTGCGGCACCGAGGGATGCTCCGACGAGGAGGACGGCGAGGGTCTGCCCCGTGACCGGAACCGGCCACAGCGGAATCGCCACCTGGGCAAGGATCGCGACGAGAGCGGTGCCGGCGACGACGAGGGCCGCGTCCGTCGCGAGACTGCGGCTCACGACGCGGTCGACGAGGGTGGGGCGTGGCAGGGCGGGGGAGGCGATCGTCACAGTGGTCTTCCTCACACAGGGTCATGGGTCGGGACACGGCTAGACTATCGGGCTGGCCCCCCTGCGCCGGGTCCACCGAATCCCACCAAAGAACAGGACGTTTGCTGTGCTCGCTGTGCAAGACCTCGAGATCCGGGTCGGTGCGCGCCTGCTGATGGCAGATGTCTCCTTCCGGGTCGACAAGGGCGACAAGGTCGGTCTCGTGGGGCGCAACGGCGCCGGGAAGACGACGATGACGCGCGCGCTCGCGGGGGAGGGTCAGCCCACGGGTGGCACGATCACGCGCACGGGCGAGATCGGCTACCTGCCGCAGGACCCTCGTGCGGGCGACCCCGAGCAGCTCGCCCGCACCCGCATTCTGGATGCTCGGGGCCTCGGTTCGATCGTGCTCGAGCTGCAGCAGGCCGGCGTCGAGATGGGCAGCGACGAACCCGCCGTCGCGGAGAAGGCCATGGCCCGCTACAGCCGGCTGACGGATCGCTTCCAGTCGCTCGGCGGCTATTCGGCCGAGGCCGAGGCCGCGGCGATCGCGAGCAACCTCAACTTGCCCGACCGCATTCTCGGCCAGCCGCTGAGCACCCTGTCGGGCGGTCAGCGGCGCCGCATCGAGCTGGCCCGCATCCTGTTCAGCGATGCCGAGACGATGATCCTCGACGAGCCGACCAACCACCTCGATGCCGACTCGGTCGTGTGGCTGCGGGAGTTCCTCAAGGCCTATCAGGGCGGCTTCATCGTCATCAGCCACGATGTGGCGCTCGTCGAGGAGACCGTCAACCGCGTCTTCTACCTCGACGGCAACCGCCAGGTCATCGACATCTACAACATGGGCTGGAAGCACTACCTGCGGCAGCGCGAAGCGGATGCCGAGCGCCGCAAGAAGGAGCGCGCGAACGTCGAGAAGAAGGCGACCGCGCTGCAGCTCCAGGCGGCGCGCTTCGGGGCGAAGGCCTCGAAGGCGGCCTCCGCTCACCAGATGGTCGCGCGCGCCGAGCGCATGCTGTCGGGCCTCGATGAGGTGCGTGCCGTCGAGCGCGTCGCCAAGCTCCGGTTCCCGGACCCCGCGCCGGTCGGAAAGACGCCGCTGCAGGCGCACAACCTCTCCAAGAGCTACGGCTCGCTCGAGATCTTCACCTCCGTCGACCTCGCGATCGACCGCGGCTCGAGAGTGGTCATTCTCGGCCTCAACGGCGCCGGCAAGACCACCCTCCTGCGCATCCTCGCGGGCGTCGACGACCCCGACACGGGCGTGCTCGAGCCGGGCCGCGGTCTGCGCATCGGCTACTACGCGCAGGAGCACGAGACCCTCGACACGCGCCGCAGCGTGCTCGAGAACATGATGAGCTCCTCCGACGCCATCACGGAACGGGAGGCCCGCAGCGTTCTCGGCTCCTTCCTCTTCGTGGGCGACGACGTACAGAAGCCGGCCGGCGTGCTCTCGGGCGGCGAGAAGACGCGGCTCTCCCTCGCGACCCTGGTGGTCTCGAAGGCCAACCTCCTGCTGCTCGACGAGCCGACGAACAACCTCGACCCCGCGAGCCGCGAGGAGATCCTGGGAGCCCTGGCCGCATACTCGGGCTCGGTCGTGCTCGTGAGCCACGACGAGGGCGCCGTCGAGGCGCTCAACCCCGAGCGCGTGCTCATCATGCCCGACGGCGTCGAGGACCTCTGGACGAAGGACTACGCCGAGCTCATCGCGCTCGCCTGATCACAGGCCGCGCCCCTCGGGCGTCTCGGCGGGCGACGGCGTCAGCGTCGTTCGTCGAGCAGGGCATCCTCTTCATCGGCGTCGCTCGGGCCGCGTCGCGACGGTGCCGCCTCGACGCCGCGCAGCCCGCGCCACTCCTGGCGCAGGGCCCAGCCGTAGCCCACGAACCCGAGCAGCGCGAAGAGGTACCACTGGAAGGTGTAGCTCAGATGCGGTCCCTCGTCCGCGATGGGTCGCGTCGCCGCGACCGGCCGATCGGCCGTCGCCGGGTCCTCCTCGGCGAGCAGCCCGTAGGCGCCCGTGATGACCTCGCCCCGGTCGATCTGCTGCGCGATCGTCGGCAAGTGGATCGTCGCGACCTGGCCGGAGGGCGCCCCGCGGCCGGGCAGAGTCGGCTCCCCGGGCTTGAGACGGGCGATGACCTCGACGCGGCCCCGGGGCGGAGCCGGCACAGCATCGGGGGAGTCCTGCTGCGAGCCGGTCGGCAACCACCCGCGATCGACGATCAGAATGGTGCCGTCCTCGAGTGCGAGCGGGGTGAGAACCTCGAAGCCCGGACGGCCGCTGAGCGGGCGATTGCGCACGAGCAGCTGCTCGTCGAGCAGGTACTCGCCCTCGATGACGACGGGCGTCCACTCCCGCTCGGGGTCGAGAGGCGCGTCACCCGGGAGCACACTGGACAGGGGCACGGGGGCCGCATCCCAGTTCTCGGCCACGACGCGGATGTCGGCGACCGCCTCGAGTCGGCGGGCCCACTGCCATTGCGCGAGCGCGACGCACACCACAGCGAAGAGCGTCGTGAAGGCGAGCCACCCCAGCCAGCGTCGGCTCGCCGCGAGGCTCAGGATGCTCACGGCCCTATTCTTCCTGATCGCGCGGGCCGTCCCGGTCAGGGAGGCTCTCCACCACCGTGCCGGCCGGCGTGAGCGTCACGGGGAAGCCGCGCGCATCGACGTAGTCGTACAGGTAGTCGCGATGCTCGTCGCACGCGAGCCAGACCTTGACGCGGTCGATGCCGTGAATGCGCGGGTTGCGCCAGTTGACCGCCCACTCGGCGGCCGCACGGCACCCGCTGCGCGAGCACCGCATGCCGGAGATCGCACCTGGCAGGTCGATCACGCCGTGCCGTTCTGCGTGCTCACCCGCACGATCGACCCGGGGCGCTCGACGTCGCGCCCGCGCGGCGACGCGACCGTGTTGGCGGCCACGACCGCGATGTAGGGCAGGATCACGGCCCCCGCAGCCGGCACGAGTATCCACCAGCCGGGCACCACGAAGCACGCTGCGATGCAGAGCATGCGCACCCCCATCGCGATCGAGTACTTGATCATGCGGTCGCGCCGCTCGTCGTCGGGAGACTCCGGCAGGCTCGTGATCGCGGCGGATGCAGGCTTCATGGTGAGACGATCGTAGCCCGCGGGCCTGCGCATATGCTTGATGCCCATGACCACCCAGCGCACCGTTCTCGTGACCGGCGGCAATCGCGGCATCGGCTTCGCGATCGCCGAGGAGTTCCTCGCCCAGGGCCACCGCGTGGCCGTGACAGCACGCTCCGGTTCTGGACCGGACGGGGCCCTCACGGTCACGGCCGATGTCACGGACTCCGCCTCGCTCGACGCCGCGTTCACGGCGGTCGAGGCCGAGCTCGGACCTGTGGAGGTGGTGGTCGCGAACGCCGGCATCACGCGCGACACCCTCCTCATGCGCATGTCTGACGACGATTTCACGGACGTGATCGACACGAACCTCACGGGAGCGTTCCGCACCGTCAAGCGCGCATCGAAGGGGATGCTCAAGGCGCGTTTCGGCCGCGTCATCCTCATCTCGAGCGTCGTCGGACTGCTCGGCTCCGCTGGTCAGGTCAACTACAGCGCCTCGAAGTCGGCCCTCGTGGGCTTCGCACGCTCGCTCACGCGCGAGCTCGGTGGTCGCGGCATCACGGCGAACGTCGTCGCGCCGGGCTTCATCGAGACCGACATGACCGCTGCTCTTCCCGAGGACCAGCAGTCTGCCTACCGCGCGAGCATCCCCGCGGGGCGCTTCGCGACGCCCCAGGAGGTTGCACGGGTTGTCACCTGGCTCGCCGGCGCCGACGCCGCGTACATCAGCGGCGCCGTGATCCCCGTCGACGGCGGCCTCGGCATGGGGCACTGACCCCAGCAGCGTGACCGGCTGCGCGGGTCTGCTACCCGCGCAGGCCCAGCACGGCGAGCACGGCGGAGAGATCGCGCTCGGGCACGCACACGCTCGCGGTCGCGCACACGACCGGCTTCGCATCGAACGCGATCGAGAGACCCGCGATGCGCATCATCTCGAGGTCATTTGCACCGTCGCCGACGACGATCGTGCGCTCGAGCGGCAGCTCGTGAGCGGTCGCCCACT
Source organism: Microcella pacifica (assembly GCF_009371975.2). Taxonomy (GTDB): domain Bacteria; phylum Actinomycetota; class Actinomycetes; order Actinomycetales; family Microbacteriaceae; genus Microcella; species Microcella pacifica. Next base: position 61,401 of record NZ_VIKT02000002.1, on the reverse strand, counting down.
CGCGGACGGCATCGGCCTTCGCCGCGGCATCCACGACCGGCCCCTCGGTCTCGCCAGTCAGGACGCCCGCGTCGGCGCCGAGGCGATTGGCGCGGTGGTGGTCGAGCCCGAGCGATGCGGCGAGCGGATCGAGCAGCTCGTGGAACCCGCCGGAGACCACGCCGATCGCCCCGCCGCCCGCGTGCACGCCGTCGACGAGATCGCGGGCACCGGGCGTGAGATGGATGCTTGGGGCCAGTTCGGCGAACACGTCACGGCTGAGACCGGCGAGCGTCGCGACGCGCTCCCGCAGCGATTCGGCGAAGTCCAGCTCCCCGGCCATCGCGCGAGACGTGATCTCGGCCACGCGTTCTCCCGAGCCTGCTTCCCGGGCGAGCAGCTCGATCGCCTCTTCCTCGATGAGGGTCGAGTCGACATCGAGGACGACGAGGAATCGCGCCATGGGGTGGGAGGGCTCCTTCTCGGCTCCAGCGGTGAGAGGCGGGCTCAGGCCTCGACGACTGCGCCCTTGCCGACGACCGTGATGCCCGTCTCGGTGACGGTGAAGCCGCGAGCGCGGTCGGCATCGTGGTCGACACCGATCTGCGCGCCGGGCGCCACGACGACGTCCTTATCGAGAATAGCGCGCCGCACGGTCGCTCCTGCGCCGATCGTCGTGCGCTCGAACACGACGGCATCCGTGATGCTCGCGGACTCCACCACGACCCACGGACCGAGCACGGAGCGCTCGATGTGGCTGCCTGAGATCACGGTGCCGAGCGAGACGATCGAGTCGATGACGTCTCCGTTGCGACCGTCCGCGTCGCGCACGAACTTCGCGGGAGGCGAGTTGAGCTGCTGAGAGTAGATCGGCCAGTCGGCGTTGTACAGGTTGAAGATGGGCAGGGCCGAAATGAGGTCCTGGTGCGCGTCGAAGAACGACTCGATCGTGCCGACATCGCGCCAGTAGTCCCGGTCACGATCGGTCGAGCCCGGCACGACGTTGCGCTTCATGTCGTAGACGAAGGCCTCGCCCTTGCGCACGAAGTCGGGCACGATGTCGCCGCCCATGTCGTGGTGCGACTCCGCGTTGTCGCTGTCACGCACGACAGCATCCATGAGCACGTCGGCGTCGAAGACGTAGTTGCCCATCGAGGCGAGAACCTCGTGCGGAGCATCCGCGAGGCCCACCGCATTCTGGGGCTTCTCGTGGAAGGCGGCGATGCGCTGCGGGTTGGTGGGATCAGTCTCGATGACGCCGAACTGGTCGGCGAGGGCGATCGGCTGGCGGATGCCGGCGACCGACACACCGGCCGATTTCTCGATGTGCGCCTCGATCATCGGCCGGAAGTCCATGCGGTAGACGTGGTCGGCGCCCACGACGACGACGATGTCGGGCTTTTCGTCGCGGATGAGGTTGAGGCTCTGGTAGATGGCGTCGGCCGAGCCGGAGAACCACCGCTTGCCCAGGCGCTGCTGCGCGGGCACGGACGCGACGTAGGAGTTGAGCATGCCGGTGAGCCGCCAGGTCTGCGAGATATGACGGTCGAGGGAGTGGCTCTTGTACTGCGTGAGCACGACGACCTGCCGCAGGCCCGAGTTGATGAGGTTGGAGAGCGCGAAGTCGATGAGTCGATAGCCGCCGGCGAAGGGCACCGCGGGCTTTGCTCGATCCTCCGTGAGGGGCATGAGGCGCTTCCCCTCACCACCGGCGAGCACGATTCCAAAGATCTTCGGTGACGGCATAGACCCACAGTAGGCGAGCGTGGGGTGCGGGGCCAGCGGCACTGCTGTACTACCGTCAAGACATGCGCGTCGACATCGTGAGCAGGGAATACCCACCGGAGGTCTACGGCGGAGCGGGTGTGCACGTGGCCGAGCTGGTCCAGGCGTTGCGCCGCCAGCTCGACGTGCGCGTGCGGTGCTTCGGCGCCCCGCGCGACGAGGAGGGGACGCAGGCATACCTCGTGCCGGGGTCGTTGACCTCCGCGAATCCGGCACTCGCGACGCTCGGAGTGGATCTGGCCATCGCCGAGGATGTCGCGGGGGCCGACCTCGTTCACTCGCACACCTGGTACGCCAACGCGGCCGGGCAGCTCGCGCAGCTGCTGCACGGCATTCCCCACGTCGTGACGGCGCACAGTCTCGAACCCTTGCGTCCGTGGAAGGCGGAGCAGCTCGGCGGCGGGTACGCGATCTCCCGCTGGATCGAGAAGAGCGCCTTCGAGTCGGCCGACGCCGTCGTGGCGGTGAGCGATGGGATGCGTCGCGACATCCTGCGCTGCTACCCGGGGCTCGACGAATCGCGAGTCTCCGTCATCCACAACGGCATCGACCTCGACCGGTGGCGCCGCGTCGACGACGCTGACGCCGTGCGCGCACTCGGCATCGATCCCGACCGCCCCTCCGTCGTCTTCGTGGGCCGCATCACCCGGCAGAAGGGGCTTCCCTACCTGCTGGCGGCGGCACGCCGGCTGCCACCCGAGGTGCAGCTCGTGCTGTGCGCTGGCGCTCCGGACACCCCGCAGATCCTGGAGGACGTGCGCGCGGGCGTCGCGTCCCTGCAAGACGAGAGGTCGGGCGTCGTGTGGATCGACCAGATGCTCGGCATCCACGATCTCTCCGCCGTGCTCTCGAACGCAACGACCTTCGTCTGCCCGAGCGTCTACGAGCCCCTCGGCATTGTGAATCTCGAGGCCATGGCCTGCGGCGCGCCCGTCGTGGGCACCGCCACCGGCGGGATCCCCGAGGTCGTCGACGACGGCGTGACCGGTCGGCTCGTGCCGATCGACCAGGTGCATGACGGCTCGGGCACGCCGCTGGACCCTGAGCGCTTCATCGCCGATCTCGCCGGCGTGCTGATCGAGGTCGTGAGCGATCCGGCTGCCGCCGCAGCCATGGGCGCCGCGGGCCGCGAGCGGGCCGAGACGGAGTTCTCGTGGTCGAGCATCGCCGAGCGCACGATCGCGCTCTACCGCAGCCTCGTGCACTAGTCGCGGTGCTCTACGCTGGAGGAATCATGGCTGGCGTTCTGCACTTCGACGATGTCTCTCTCACGCGTGACGGCTCGGCGATCCTCTCCGACATCACGTGGCAGGTCAGTTCCGAGCAGCGCTGGGTCGTGCTCGGGCCCAACGGAGCAGGCAAGACGACGCTGCTGCAGCTCGCCTCCTCGCTCCTGCACCCCTCGAGCGGCAGCGCGACGGTGCTCGACGAAAGACTCGGGTCGAGCGACGTGTTCGAGCTGCGGCCGCGCATCGGTTTCGCCTCCACGGCGCTCGCGCGGCGCATCCCGCAGGATGAGCGCGTGCTCGACGTCGTCATGACGAGCGCGCACGCCGTGACGGGGCGCTGGAACGAGAGCTATGACGAGGTCGACGTTCGGCGTGCCCAGCGCGTGCTGCGCGAGTGGCGCCTCGACTCGTTCGAGGACCGCCGCTTCGGCAGCCTGAGCGACGGTGAGCAGAAGCGCGTGCAGATCGCTCGCGCGATCATGACCGACCCCGAGCTGCTTCTGCTCGACGAGCCGGCCGCGAGTCTCGACCTCGGTGCTCGGGAAGAGCTGCTGCAGCTGCTCGGCGCCTACGCCTCCTCGACGGAGTCTCCCGCGATGGTCATGGTCACCCACCATGTGGAGGAGATCCCCGCAGGGTTCACCCACGCGCTCCTTCTGACCGATGGCCGGATCACGGCGAGCGGCCCGCTCGACGAGGTCATCACGAGCTCGGCGCTCACGAGCGCATTCGGCCTCGAGCTCGTCGTGCAGCGCGACGGTGACCGCTTCACCGCGCGCGCCGCATAGCGCCCTCGCGCGCTTCCGCTCTGCTATCGTTGACCCTTGGCTCTGCCGCTGACGCGGCGCCACGGAGACTCCTGTCTCACCCCAGACCTGCAGCACCTCGACCTCGAGTGAACACAAGGACACCCAGCATGAAGACTGACATCCACCCCGAGTACGCGCCGGTGGTCTTCCGCGACCTCGCGTCGGGCGAGACCTTCCTGACCCGCTCCACGGTCAGCAGCGAGAAGACGATCGAACTCGACGGCGAGACCTACCCGGTCATCGACGTCGAGATCTCCTCCGCCTCGCACCCGTTCTACACGGGCAAGCAGCGCATCCTCGACAGCGCCGGTCGCGTCGAGAAGTTCAACCAGCGCTTCAAGGGCTTCGGCAACTAGCCGCACCCCAGCGCTTCACGAAGGGTCCCGCCTCACGGCGGGACCCTTCGTCGTTGTCGCGGCACCGGGTGCCCCATCGCACCCTTGAAGCTAGGACCGCCGCACGGGCCAGCCGCGGTCGGCCGTGAAGTGCTGATCGCGCTGCGTGCGCATGTAGTCCTCGAAGCTGTCGGCCTGCGTGTCGTGCCACGCGATCTGTGCGGCGTGCAGCTCCTCGAGGGTGCCGGGCATCGCTGCCGCATGCTGCGTCACGATCGCACGCGCCACATGGCCCGCCGCGATCGCATCGATGCTCGCATCGTGCGCGCCGTCGAGGAGCACGCCGTAGTGGGCGCACGCTGCCTCGAGAGTGCGCTTGCCCCGTCGGTAGCGGTCCACCGCCTTGTCGATCACGAGAGGATCGATGACGGGGGAGGGCGTCGCGACCGGCTCGAGACCGTGCCGCACCGCCTCGTGAGCGAGCAGCGTCAGATCGTACGGCGCGTTGTAGACGACGAACGGCAGCCCCCGCTCGAGCACCGATCGCAGCTCGGCGAGAACCTCGGCGACGACGACAGCGGCAGGGCGCCCGTCAGCGCGAGCGCGCTCGGTCGTGATGCCGTGTACTGCGGCAGCGCCCTCCGGTATCTCGATGCCAGGGTCGGCCATCCACGATCGTGAGGAGACGACCTCCCCTGAGGCGTCGAGAACCCCCAGATAGGCCGTCACGATGCGCGCCGTGCGCACGTCGACCCCCGTCGTCTCGAGGTCGAAGACGGCCAGGTCGCGCAGTAGTTCGGTCACGCGCCCAGCCTAGGCGGGGGCTGCGACACTCCGTTCGCCGACATGCAACCAGTAGAAGCTCTGGCTGCCGAGAGTGAGCGTCAGCCGACCGTCTTCGCCGATCGCGGGGAAGGCGGAGCCGCCGAAGAGGTCCGAGAGCGCGCGACCCTCGAAGCCCGGCAGCTCGATCGTCGCGGAGACGGGATTGTGGGCGAACGAGAAGACGCACAGGATGCGCTCGGCGGGATCGCCGAGCTGGCTGCCCGAGCCCTCGTACTCGCGCACGAACGCGAGCACCGACTCGTGATCGGTCTCGAGCACCCGCATGGTGCCCAGACCGAAGGTCGGGTGAGCCTTGCGTACGTGGATGACGTTGCGGATCCAGTGCAGGAGCGATCGCGGCTGGGCGAGCATGCTCTCGACGTTGATCTGGTTGTAGTGGTAGACGAGCGACTGCACGACGGGGAGGTAGAGCTTGCCCGGGTCGGCGTGCGAGAAGCCCGCGTTGCGGTCGGGCGTCCACTGCATGGGCGTGCGCGAGCTGTCGCGGTCGGGGAGCCAGATGTTGTCACCCATGCCGATCTCGTCCCCGTAGTACAGGAAGGGGCTGCCGGGAAGGGCGAACAGGAGCGCGTGGGCGAGCTCGAGCTCGGCGCGCGAGTTGTCGAGCAGGGGAGCCAGGCGCCGACGGATGCCGATGTTGGCGCGCATCCTCGGGTCGTAGGCGTACCAGCCGTACATGGCCTGCCGGTATTCCTCGCTCACCATCTCGAGGGTGAGCTCGTCGTGGTTGCGCAGGAAGACGCCCCAGGCGCTGCCGGGAGGCGCCGCGGTCTCCTCGCCGAGCTGGCGCTGCAGCTCGGTGGCCTGCTGCGAGCGCAGGGCGTAGAAGATGCGGGGCATGACGGGGAAGTCGAAGGCCATGTGGCACTCCGGCTCCTCGGCGGTGCCGAAGAACTCGGCCACCTCGGTGGGCCACTGGTTAGCCTCGGCGATGAGAACGCGACCCGGGTACTCGGTGTCGACCATCGTGCGCAGCTTCTTGACGAAGTCGTGCGTGGCCAGCTCGCCCTCGCCGTTGCCGCCGTCGGTCTCGTAGAGGTACGGAATGGCGTCGAGACGGAAGCCGTCGACGCCGAGGTCGGCCCAGAAGCGCAGCACGTCGAAGATCTCCTCGTGCACCTTCGGGTTCTCGAAGTTGAGGTCGGGCTGGTGGGAGAAGAAGCGGTGGAAGTAGAACTGGCGGCGCTCGGCGTCGAAGGCCCAGTTCGACTCCTCCGTGTCGACGAAGATGATGCGGATGTCTTCGTACTTCTCGTCGGTGTCGCTCCACACGTAGTAGTCGCCGTACGGCCCCTCAGGGTCCTCACGCGAGGCGATGAACCAGGGGTGCTGGTCGGAGGTGTGGTTGATGACGAGGTCGATGACGATACGCATATTGCGCTCGTGGGCCTTGGTGACGAGCTCGCGGAACTCGTCGATCGTGCCGAACTCGGGCAGTACCGCGGTGTAGTCGCTCACGTCGTAGCCGCCATCGCGCAACGGCGACTGGAAGAACGGCGGCAGCCAGAGAGCGTCGACGCCGAGCCACTGCAGATAGTCGAGCTTCGAGATGAGCCCCGCGAGGTCGCCCGTGCCGTCACCGTTGCCGTCGACGAAGGAGCGCACCATGACCTCGTAGAACACGCTCCGGCGATGCCAATGGGGGTCGAGGGTCAGGCCGGGAAGGGTGATCGGTGCAGTGAAGTTCACAACGCTCCTCGGCGCTGGGGGCGGACAGTGCTCACCACTGTAGACCGGCTCGACAACCGGTTCCACATGCCGTGCCGACCTAGACTGATCGGGATGTCTGCACCGTCTCCCTACGCCGCTGCGCTCGCGCGCATCCCGAGCAAGGATCGATCGATCGACGTGCTCGGCTCCCGCACCCACCTGGTGGAGTACGGGCCATCGGACGCGCCGCGAGCGCTCGTGCTCGTGCACGGCTTCCGCGGCGACCACCATGGCCTGGAGCCGGTCATCGCGCACCTGCCCGAGTTCCGCATCCTCTCGCCCGATCTGCCCGGGTTCGGCCTCTCCGCGCCGCTGGAGGGCCGTGCGCACGACATCGCCTCCTACGCCGCGTGGCTCGACGCGCTCCTGCAGGAACTGGGAATTCGCGGTGAAGCGGTCATCCTGGGCCATTCCTTCGGCTCGATCGTCGCGAGTGCCGCGGTCGCGAGCGGCACCCCGACGCCGAACCTCGTGCTCGTCAACCCGATCGGCGCTCCGGCCCTCTCCGGCCCGCGAGGAGTGCTCACGCGGCTCGCGGTGGCGTTCTACCGCGCGGGGGCCGCCCTGCCCAGCCGGCTTGGCTTCGCCGTCCTCCGCAGCAGGGCCGTGACGCGCATCATGAGCGTGACGATGGCGAAGACGCGCGACCGCGCTCTGCGCCGCTGGATCCACGCCGAGCACGACCGCTACTTCTCGGGATTCGCCACGCGCGACATGCTGCTCGAGGCCTTTCGCGCCTCGGTCTCGCACGACGTCTCGGAGTTCGCGGCCGACGTCGCGTCACCCACTCTCCTCGTGGCCGCCGTCGACGACGACATCACCCCGATCGCGCGACAGCGCGAGCTCGTCGCGCTGTTCCCCGACGCCCGCCTCGTGGAGATTCCCGACGTCGGCCACCTCATCCACTACGAGACGCCCGAGACCGCCGCCTCCGCGATCCGCGAGTTCCTCGCGTGAGAATCGTCGTCGACTGCCGCTACGTGCGCTTCCCCCGCCACGACGGCATCAGCCGGTTCACGGCCGGCATCGTGGATGCCCTGCGCCCGCTCCTCGGCGAGGGGGAGTCTCTCGAGCTGCTCATCAGCGATGAGCGTCAACTCGCCATGCTGCCCGAGGGCATTCCCTGGCATCGCGTGAGCGGGCCGACGAGCGCCCGCGAACCGTTCGTGGCGCGCCAGGTGAACCGCCTCGAGCCCGACGTCGTCTTCTCGCCCATGCAGACGATGGGCACTCTCGGTCGCCGCTACCCGCTCGTGATCACGCTGCACGATCTGATCTACTACGCGCACCCCACGCCACCCCGCGACCTCCCGTGGCCCGTGCGGCTCGGCTGGCGCCTGTACCACCGGGCGTGGTGGCCGCAGCGGCTGCTGCTGAACCGGGCAGACGCGGTCGTCACGGTGAGCGAGACGACGCGCGCGCTCATGCTCGACCACCGCCTCACGCGGCGCGCGATCACCGTCGTGCCGAACGCGGCCGAGCGGCCCGCGGGCGTCGAGCCGCGCATCCGACCCAAGGGCATCGAACTCGTCTACATGGGCTCATTCATGCCGTACAAGGGTGTCGAGACGCTCGTGGCGGCGCTGCACGTCCTACCGGGAGCGCGCCTGCATCTGCTGAGCCGCATCCGCCCTGCCGACCGCGCACGCCTCGCGGCGGCCGCCCCGGCGGGCGCGCTCGTGGCGCACGACGGCGTGAGCGACGAGGAGTACGCTGACCTGCTCGACCGCGCCACAGCACTCGTGAGCGCCTCGCGCGACGAAGGGTTCGGCATCCCGCTCGTCGAGGCCATGGGGCGCGGCACGCCCGTCGTCGTGAGCGACATCCCGATCTTCCGCGAGATCGGTGGTCAGACGGCGCTCTATGCGGCAGCCGGGGATGCTCAGGACTTCGCCGCCCGCATCACCGAGCTGCTCGAGCCGGGGGAGTGGGAGCGGCGATCCGCCGCCGCCCCCGCCGAGGCTGCGCGTTTCGACTGGGCCCGATCGGCTGCCGTACTGCTCGAGCTGCTGCGCGCGCAGGCCGCGCGCGGTCGCGTCACCTGAGAGTTCAGCGCGTGCCGATGGAGGCGACGTCGCCGGCTGACCACTCGACGAGCTGCTGCGGAGCGGCGGGGAACACGTCGTTCGCGCTCCCCGCAGCCGACCACACGGTCGAGTAGCGCAAGAGGTCGCGGTCGACGACCGTGCGTACGGGCGCAGGATGCCCGATCGGAGGTACGCCGCCGATCGAATAGCCGGTCGCACGCTTGACCGTGGCCGCATCGGCCTTCTCGATGCGCGCCCCCAGGTCGGCCCCGAGCGCGTCGACGTCGGCCCGGTTGTCGCCCGACACAAGGACGAGCACGGGTTCACCGTCAGCGAGGAAGACGAGCGACTTCACGATCGCGCCGACCTCGCACCCCACGGCGGCCGCGGCCTCGGCGGCCGTGTGGGTCGAGTCGGGCATCCGCTGCGGGGCGAGGCCCAGGTGCGCGGTCGCCGCGGCGAAGCGGTCCGCTCCCGACCCGGCCATCAGGAGGTGCTCCGCGCGTCATCCTCGCGATGGGCGAGCGGGTTCTGGTCGAGGAAGTCCTCCGCGAAGGGGAAGATCGACTGCTCGTCGAGCGGATCATCGAAACGCGCGAGCTCGAGACCTCCGTCAGCGTGCTGGAAAGAGTGCACCGAGCCGTTCGTGATCGGTTCCCGATGCCGGCCCGGCGCCACCGTCTCGAGGACGCTGCGGATCACGCCCCCGTGTGCGACGACGATGATCGACTCGCCAGGGTGGGCGGCGGCGAGCCTGTGCAGCGCCGCCACGACACGCTCGCCCACCGCGTCACGTGACTCGCGGCCCGGCACGTCGACGCCCTCGGGAAAGCGTTCGTCGAGCTCGGCGCCCGTGAGTCCCTCCGCCTCGCCGTAGTTGCGCTCGACGAAGGCCTCATCGAGCTCAGGCTCGGCGAGCCCCGCCTCCATAGCGATGAGCCGCGCGGTCTCGGCCGCGCGCACGAGGGGCGAGGCGACGATGCGGCTCCACGCGCGGCCCGCCAGGAGACGACCGGCCGCGCGGGCCTGCTCGCGGCCCGTGTCGTTGAGCGGGATGTCCGTCGCCCCCTGGATGCGCCGAGCGCGGTTCCAGTCGGTCTCGCCGTGGCGCACGAGCGCGAACGCAGTCACACGTCTCCTTCCGCCGGTCGGCGGAGGTCGCGCGCACCGGTCAGGCCCGCAGAGCCTCGCGTAGAGCGGCGAGCGTCTCGGTCGTGCCCGCTTCGATCTTAACCGCTGCCCGGGCATCGGCCTTCGTCTCACCCCGGTTGACGATGATCGTCGGGATGCGCTTGCGACCCGCCTGCACGACGAGGCGGATGCCCGAGTTGACGACGAGGGACGACCCCAGGATCAAAAGCGCGTCGGCGCGAGCGACGAGCCCGCGTGCCTCCTCGAACTTCACGGGCGGCACGAACTCGCCGAAGAACACGATGTCGGGCTTGAGCGTGCCGCCGCACACCGAGCACTCGGGCACCTCGAACAGGGTGATGTCGTCGACCTCGGCATCGCCGTCTGGGTTGATGTGATGGTTGTCTCCCGCCACGAGCCACGGGTTGAGGGTGGCGATGCGGTTCGCGACCGCGGCCCGCGAGAAGGTTTGACCGCAGTGCAGGCAGCGGACGCGGTCCATGCTGCCGTGCAGGTCGACTACGCGGCGGGAGCCCGCGCGCACGTGCAGACCGTCGACGTTCTGCGTGATGACGCCCGTCACAGAGCCGTCCTCCTCGAGCTGCGCGAGCGTCTCATGGCCGAGATTCGGCCGGGCCTGCGCGAAGCGTTCCCACCCCAGGTGGCTGCCCGCCCAGTAGCGCTTGCGATACGGCTCGTCGGCGAGGAACTGGCTGTACGTCATGGGGGTGCGCACGGGCGCACCGGCACCTCGGTAGTCGGGAATGCCCGAGTCGGTGCTCATACCCGCCCCGGTCAGCACCGCGATGCGGCGGCCGGCCAGGATCTCCGCCGCCTGGGCGAGTGAGGCTTGCGCGACGGCATCGAGAGGTCGAGCATCCGCCGCCATCATGCTCACGGTCGCCTCCCCACGCCTCAGTCAGACTGTCTACGAGACTAAACGCCCGGGGTTTCCGATATGTTTCCACGGGCTGGGACACGCCCACCGAAAGGACCCGCACATGCACCTCGAGCGACTCACGACGCTCGACGGAGCCGACCTCCGCGACTACGCGCGTCTCACCGACGTTGCTTTGCGGCGCGTGCAGGAGCCAGCGGGAGGCCTCTACCTCGCGGAGTCGCTCACCGTCATCGGCCGTGCGCTCCGCGCCGGGCACCGCCCGCGCTCCGTGCTCACGAGCGAGCGCTGGCTTGACGACCTCGAACCACTGCTGCGGGACCACGACGTGCCCGTCTACGTCGGCGCGCCAGGACTTCTCGAGGAGCTGACCGGCTTCCACCTGCATCGCGGCGCCCTCGCGAGCATGCACCGTCCCGAGCCCCTCGACCCGGTTGCCCTGCTGCGGGATGCTCGGCTCGTCGTCGTCGTCGAAGACGTCGTCGACCACACCAACGTGGGGGCGATCTTCCGTTCCGTCGCTGGCCTCGGCGCCGACGCCGTGCTCATCACGCCTCGCTGCGCCGACCCGCTCTACCGACGCAGTGTGCGGGTGAGCATGGGCACGGTGCTGCAGGTGCCGTGGGCCCGCCTGCCCGACTGGCCGGCGGGCGCCGAGCTGCTGCACGAGCTCGGCTTCACGATCGCGGCCCTCGCGCTCGCGCCGGAGACGGTGGGGCTGCGCGAGTTCGCCGCCGAGCGGCCCGAGCGGGTGGCCCTCCTGCTGGGCTCCGAGGGCGATGGGCTCAGCCGCGGCGCACTCGGTGCTGCCGACGTCGTCGTCACGATCCCCATGGGGCACGGCGTCGACTCGCTCAACGTCGCAGCGGCCAGTGCTGTCGCGCTCTACGCGCTCGGCAGTGCGGCAGCGCCCCGCACTCCGCCTGCTTCCTAGACTGGGGCGCGTGACCCGCCGCCGCCCCCTCCTGCGCTCGGTCGCCATCGCCGCTCTCGTCGCCCTCGGCGCGAGCACCCTCGGCTACAGCGCCTTCGCCGCGCTCGCCCCCGTGCCGGCCGCCGAGCCGCACGTGCAGGCCCTGCCGGAACTCGTCACACCCGCGCCCGAGGTGAGCATCCCCGGCTACGGCGCCGCCGCGATCGGCGCCGCGGACAGGCGTCAGGTGTTCGCGAGCCGCGGTCTCGACGAGGTGCGCCCCATCGCCTCGATCACCAAGGTCATCACCGCTCTCGTCGTGCTCGACGCGCACCCCGTCGAGGAGGGCTCGTCCGGCGCGACGATCACGCTCACCCAGGCCGACAGCGACCTCGTCGCCCGATATCGAGCACTCAACGGCACGACGGCTCCCGCTCCGGCCGGTGCGACGATCACGCAGCGCGAGGTCATCGAGCTCATGATGGTCGCCTCCGCCAACAACTACGCCGAGACGCTCGCGACGTGGGCGTTCGGCTCCGTCGCCGACTACCTGACGGCCGCGCGCGCCTGGCTCGACGCGCACGACCTGGCATCCATCTCCGTGGGCGATACGACGGGGTTCTCGCTCCTCAACCGCGCGAGCCCGCGCGCGCTCCTGGACCTCGGCCGGCTCGCTCTCGCCGATCCGGTCGTGGCCGCGGCGGCCGCGCTGCCCGCGGTCACCGTGCCCGGCATCGGCACCTACGAGAACCGCAACCTGATCGTGGGGGTCGACGGTGTCACGGGGCTCAAGACGGGCACACTCATCGAGGCGGGAGCGTGCCTGCTCTTCTCGGCGCGAGAAGTCATCGACGGCGAGGAGGTCGATGTCGTCGGCGTGGTGCTCGCCGGGCCCGACCATCCCACCGTTGCCGACGACGTGCGCACCCTCCTCGCGAGCGCTCGAGACGACTTCCACGAGATCACGATCGCCACGGAGGGGCAGCTCGTCGCCCGCTACGAGACCGAGTGGGGCGCGAGCGCGAGCCTGCACGTCGCCGAGACCGTCGCCGACCTCGTGTGGGGAGAGGTGCGTGCGATCGGCGTCGTGCGCGCCCCGCAGCTGCAGCCGGGCGTGCCGCTGCCCGACCCCGGCAGTGTGACGGTGCGCTACGGGGACCGTCGGGTGAGCATCCCGCTCGAATGGCGCGGAGCGCTCGAGGGGCCCGACCTCGCGTGGCGCCTCGCGCAGCCGCTCGAGGCCGTCTGGGGCGAGTAGGAGAGGCGCCGCACTACCGGTGCGGATGCGAGGCGTCCGGCCGCTTCGGGGTGATGTGGTCGCCGGAGGACTGGTGGCGGATGCGCCTCACGACCCACGGCACGAGGTACTCGCGTGCCCACCCGAGATCGTCGACGCGCGCCTGGCGCCAGCTGCGCCTCGGCATCAGCTCGGGCTCGCGCGGCTCGAGGTCGTGCTCGACGCCGAGCGCCTCGAGCGCCATGATCGCGATCGTGTGGTGGCCCATCGGCGAGAAGTGCAGGCGGTCGCGATCCCACATCTGCGGGTCACGCAGCTCGCGCAGCTTCCACATGTCGGCGACGATCGCGTCGTGCTTGGAGGCGATCGCCCGCAGGTTCTCGTTGTAGATCGCCACCTTGCCGCGCACGCGCCGCAGCACGGGCGTCATGCCGATGTCGGGGCCATTGAACATGAGCACCGTCGCGCCGTTGCTGCGCAGCTGCACGACGAGCTCCTCGAACCGCTCGGCGACCTGATCGGGGTCGGTGCCGGGGCGGATGATGTCGTTGCCGCCCGCGGAGACCGAGATGAGATCGGGGCGCAGCGCGAGCGCGGGCTCGACCTGCTGCTCGGCGATCTGCTTGAGCAGTCGACCGCGCACCGCGAGATTCGCATAGGCGAAGTCGTCGGTGCGCAGGGCGAGCTGCTCGGCCACACGATCGGCCCACCCGCGATGACCGCCAGGGCTCTGCGGCTCCGGATCGCCGATGCCCTCGGTGAAGGAATCGCCGATGGCGACGTACCGGGACCACGGGTGAAGCTGTGCCATGGCTCTAGAGTGCCAGAGCCTCAGCGACCGCGCGGCCTGAGAATCTCCTGGACAGTGGATCCCCCCGAACGGGGGTGAACCTGGTTGACTGTCGGCTGAGCGTTTCCACCGGAGCGCTCGAACAACGGCTGACACTCGAACCGAGTGCGGCCACAACGAAAGGAGCGCCCTATGGGATTCCTCGCATTCCTCCTCATCGGACTCATCGCCGGAGCCATCGCCAAGGCGATCCTGCCGGGCAAGGGCCCGGGGGGCTGGCTCGCCGCCCTCGTCATCGGAGTCATCGGCGCCCTCCTGGGCGGCTGGCTCGGCAGCGTCATCTTCGGCGTCGACCTCGGCGGGTTCTTCTCGATCGAGACCTGGTTGCTCGCCATCGGCGGGTCGCTGCTCGTGCTCGTCATCTACGGCGCCATCACGGGTCGTCGACGCGCCTGACGCGCGACACGCACGACACCCGCGACGGGCGGGGCGCCACGGCGCCCCGCCCGTCGCGCTATGTGAGGATGCACCCGTGAGGATGCAGTCGTGAGGATGCAGTCGTGAGGCGGCCACCGTGAGCAAGCAGGACGGCACCGGTCGGCAGGTCACCGAGACCCCGACGGGCGACACGAGCGCGAGCATCCTGCACCTCGACATGGACGCGTTCTTCGCCTCCGTCGAGCTGCTCTCCCGACCCGAGCTGCGGGGGAAGCCCGTCATCGTCGGGCACCGCGGCGCACGCTCGGTCGTGACGGCCGCGACGTACGAGGCTCGGCGCTACGGCGTCAACTCCGCCATGCCCATGAGTATCGCGCTGCGCCGCTGCCCGAACGCGATCGTGCTCGAGCCGCGCTACGAGCGCTATCAGGAGGTCTCGCGCGCCGTCATGGCCATCCTCGGCGATGTGACGCCGCTCGTCGAGCCGCTCAGCATCGACGAGGCGTTCCTCGACGTGAGCGGTGCCCGAGCCCTCTTCGGGCCGCCCTACGACATCGCCCAGAGCCTGCGCGCCCGCATCACGCACGAGACCGGGCTCGTCGCCTCGGTCGGCGCCGCCGCGACCAAGTTCGTCGCCAAGCTCGCCTCCAGTCGCGCCAAGCCCGACGGGGTCCTCGTCGTTCCCGAGGCCGAGACCGCGGCCTTCCTGCGGCCGCAGCCGATCAGCGCGCTCTGGGGTGTCGGAGCCGCCGTCGCCGAACGGCTCGAGCGGATCGGCGCGCGCACCGTCGGCGACGTCGCCGACCTTCCGCTCGCCGCGCTCGACGCAGCCGTCGGGGCCGCTACCGCCGGCAAGCTGCACGAGCTCGCGAACGGCATCGATCCGCGGGCCGTGACCCCTACGCGACTCGAAAAGTCGATCGGCCACGAGATGACCTTCGAGACCGATCTGCACGACCGCGCCGCGCTCGACCGAGAGCTGCTGCGGCTCGCCGACCTCGTCGCGCGGCGCCTGCGGCGCGGCGGATGGGTCGCGCGCACCGTGGCGATCAAGGTGCGGTTCGGCGACTTCACGACCCTCACGCGTTCGCAGACGATCGCCGAGCCCACCGAGGTGGCGCAGCGCATCGCGACGGAGGCCCGAGCGCTCTTCGCCGCCGCGCCGACCCAGGGGAGGGGCATCCGCCTCATCGGCGTGCGTGCCGAGAACCTGCTGCCGACCGGGGCGGTCGCCCGCGGCCTGTGGGACGACGACGAGTCCTGGCGCGAGGCGGAGGGCACGATGGACGCGCTCGCCGAGCGCTTCGGTCGCGGTGCCGTGCAGCGGGCGTCTCTGCTGTCGACCACGCCGCGTCGGCGCTCCGCGCTGTCGGGTCAGGATGCTCCGCCCGCGTCGCCCGAGCTGCCCGAGCCGCCCGCGCGCGCGTGAGCGGTGTCGGTCGTCTCGACTAGCATCGAGGTCGCATGTCTCCGACCTTCCGCCGCGCACCCCACGTCGGCACCTTCGCGGCGGAGCACCTCTCACCCTCCTACCCGGAGCGCGCGGCGCGCGGCACGGCCGACCGATTGCGCGCCTGGCAGGCCGAGGCGCTCGATGCGTACTTCGCGCACGAGCCACGCGACTTCCTGGCCGCGGCCACACCGGGTGCCGGCAAGACGACCTTCGCGCTCCGCCTCGCGGCCGAGCTGCTCGCGCGGCGCACGGTCGAGCGGGTCATCGTCGTGGCCCCCACCGAGCACCTCAAGCGGCAGTGGGCCGACGCGGCGCACCGCGTCGGCATCCGCCTCGATCCGGCCTTCCGCAATGCCTCCCGCGTGATCCCGCGGGCCTTCCACGGCGCTGCCGTCACCTATGCGCAAGTCGCCGCGCAGCCCTTCGTGCACCGCGTTCTCGTCGACCAAGTGCCCACCCTGGTCATCCTCGACGAGGTGCATCACGGCGGGGACGCGCTCAGCTGGGGCGAGGCGATGCGGGAGGCGTACGGCACCGCAGCGCGGCGGTTGTCGCTCACGGGCACGCCGTTCCGATCGGACACGGCGCCCATCCCGTTCGTCTCCTACGTGGACGAAGGCGACGGCATCCGCGTCTCCCGCACCGACTACAGCTACGGCTACGGCCGCGCTCTGCGGGACGGCGTCGTGCGCCCCGTGCTCTTCCTCTCCTACGCGGGCCGCATGCGCTGGCGTACGACCACCGGTGACGAGATGGAGGCCGTGCTCGGGCAGGGCGACACTGCCGACATCACCGCGCAGGCCTGGCGCACCGCACTCGACCCCGAAGGGCAGTGGATGCCTGGCGTGCTGCGTGCCGCCGACACCCGGCTGACCGAGGTGCGCCACGCGATCCCCGACGCCGGCGGACTCGTCATCGCGAGCGATCAGGCGACGGCCCGCGCCTATGCGGGGCTCCTCGCGGGCATCACAGGGGAGCAGCCGACCGTCGTGCTGAGCGACGAGGCCGGCGCCTCGGAGCGCATTGCCGAGTTCGCGGAGTCGGAGGCGCGCTGGCTGGTGGCCGTGCGCATGGTGTCGGAGGGTGTCGACGTGCCCCGGCTCGCGGTCGGCGTCTATGCGACGAGCGCCTCGACGCCGCTGTACTTCGCGCAGGCGATCGGGCGCTTCGTGCGGGCTCGACGCCGGGGCGAGGTGGCCTCGATCTTCATCCCGAGCGTGCCGACGATCCAGTCGCTCGCGAGCGAGCTCGAGCGCGAGCGCGATCACGCGCTCGATCGCGAGGGCGACGAGCTGCTTGACGACTCGCTACTGGAGGCCGCCGAGCGCGAGGAGAAGGCGAGCGAGTCGGAG
Organism: Microcella pacifica; assembly: GCF_009371975.2. Classification (GTDB taxonomy): domain Bacteria; phylum Actinomycetota; class Actinomycetes; order Actinomycetales; family Microbacteriaceae; genus Microcella; species Microcella pacifica. The sequence goes on along the minus strand of NZ_VIKT02000002.1, from coordinate 44,469 downwards.
CTCGCCGAGTACACCTACCAGGCGCTCGAGTCGTCGGCGACCTTCGACAAAGTCCTGTACGAGGGCACCGAGTTCGGGCAGCTCGCCGAGGTCGGCAGTCTCGAAGAACTCGACTTCCTCGGCCTGCCCGGCATCCTCGAACCCGACCAGGTGCACGAGCTGCTGCGCGGCCGCCACCAGCGCCAGGTGCGTCGCGCCGCCGAGCGGCCCGCGACCCAGCCGGCGCCTCAGCCCATGTACCGGTCGCTCAAGGAGCAGCGCACGCTCCTGCACAGCCTCGTGGGCCTGCGCGCGAAGCTCACCGGGCAACCGCACGGCATCATCCACGCCGAGCTGCGCCGCGTGTGCGGCGGCCCCGCCGTCGGCCAGGCCACGGTCGCGCAGTTGCAGTCGCGCATCGAGCACCTGCGCCGCCAACTCGCCACCGGCGGCTAGCGCGCCCTCGCACGCGCCAGCGCGCGCGCCGCGCGTCCCTCCCGCCCGCGCGTTGTGCCAGATCTGGCGCAAACGGGCGCTCGCCACGAGCGATAGCGCCCATGCGTGGCAAATCTGGGCCCCGTGCAGCGTGCCCCGTGCCGCGTACCTCGTGGTGCCCCACGCCCCACGCCGCGTGCCGCGTGGCCCATGCCGCGCGCTGCACACCCCCACATCGTGCGCCCCCACCTCGAACCCGCGCGCACCCACGCCCATCGGAGCGCCTCCAGATTGGTCGCAAAAGGCGACTTGGCCGTCGTACAAGCGCCCGTTCGCGCCAGATCTGGCACGAAACGGGGGAGGATGGTGGGGTGCGCGATACTCCTTACCTCGTGGTGGACGAGGGCGTAGCCGAGGGCAACCTCGCGGCGATGGCGGCGCACGCCCGCGCTCTGGGCGTCGCCCTGCGGCCGCACGCCAAGACGCACAAAACCGTGGAGCTCGCGCGCCGGCAGCTCGCGCACGGCGCCGTCGGTCTCACCGTCGCGACCGTCGGTGAGGCCGAAGTCTTCGCCGACGCGGGAGTCGTCGACCTGTTCATCGCGTATCCGCTGTGGGCGGTCGGGCCGCGCGCAGAGCGGCTGCGCGCGCTCGCCTCGCGCGTGCGGCTGCGGGTGGGCGCCGACTCCGTCGACGGCGTGAGGATGCTCGCACGGGCTATGCACGCCGGTCACCACGGCGCGGTGCCGCTCGCCATCGCAGTCGAGGTCGACAGCGGCCACCACCGCAGCGGCGTCCCGCCCGAGAGCGCTACGGACGTGGCGGTCGAGGCGCTCGACGCCGGGCTCGTCGTGGACGGAGTCTTCACGTTTCCGGGCCACTCCTACGGTGCCGACGCGGCGGGGCCTGCGGCCGGGGACGAGGCCGCGGCCCTCGGGCAGGTGCGCGATGCGCTGACGGCCGCGGGCATCCCATGCCCCGTGGTGAGCGGCGGATCCACACCGAGCGCCGGTGCGGCCGACGGCGGCGTGCTCACGGAGCTGCGGCCGGGCGTGTACGTATTCGGTGACGCGCAGCAGTGGGAGCTCGGCACCATGCCGCCGCACTCGATGGCCCTGACCGCGCACGCCACCGTGGTGAGTCGGCGCGACGGTGTCGCGGTGCTCGATGCCGGCAGCAAGGTGCTCGGGGCGGACCGTGCCGCCTACGCGACCGGGTACGGCCGGCTCCTCGACCACCCTGAGGCGCGCATCACGGCGCTCTCGGAGCACCACGCGACGGTCACGTTCCCGACCGGCGCGGCGATCCCCGCGCTCGGCGAGGTGCTGCGCGTCGTGCCGAACCACGTGTGCAACGCGGTGAACCTCGTCGACGAGCTCATCATCGAGCGCGACGGCCTGGAGGTCGGCGCGTGGGCTGTCGCTGCCCGCGGCCGCAACTCCTAGCCGAGGTTGGCGTAGCGCGCGCGAGCGAAGCAGTACACGCCGTAGGCGATGAGTCCACCGCCGACGAGGCCGAGAATCCACACGCCGAAGGGCAGTGCGAGCAGGGATCGCAGGGCACCGTCGAGCCCCGTCGACCCAGATGCGTCGGAGGTGACGGCTGCCGCGATGAACAAACCGCCGACGGCGAGGAGGGCGACTCCCTTGGCCACATAACCGGCGACCCCCAGCCCGGTGATCACGGTGCCCGCAGTGCCCGCGGGAATGCTGAGGTCGTCGCGGAAGCCCTGGGTGACGCCCTTGTGGATGAAGTAGCCGCCGACGGCGAGGACGACGAGACCGACGAGGAACACGAGGATGATCCCCGCGGGCGCCGCCATGAGCTGCGCCGTCATGCTCTGGGTGTCGCCGGAGGAGTCGGACGAGCCGCCCAGGGCGAAGGACAGCGCGGTGCTCGCGAGTGCCAGGTAGACGAGGCCCTTCACGATGCCGACCACGAGCTTCTTCTTCGAGTCCCGAGCAGGCCCCTGCAGGATGCCGTCGACGATGAGCCACAGGCCCAGCATGGCGAGACCGATCGTCACGATCCACAGCAGGATGCCGCCGAACGGAGTGGACGCGAGGCTCTGCAGCGCGCCGCTCTGATCGGCATCGGTGCTCTCCCCGCCGGTCAGGAGGAGCTGGAGCGCGATGACTCCGATGAGGATGTGGAGGAGGCCGTTCACCGCGTAACCGCTGCGAGCGATGACGCGTACGGCGTGGCTGTTCGTGGCGGAGCGCGCGCTGCTGCGGGCGGAGTGGGAGGCGGAGGATCTGCTGGTGGACGGCATGGCCGTCACGGTAGCGCGGTGAGGCTCGGTGCACTCCGGCACATTCTCAGGACTCGGCCGGTCGCGAGTGGCGCCCGCTCTGCGAGCACCAGGTCAGCGGAAGTCGCGACTGGGCATGGTCACGCGCAGCGGCAGCTGCTCGACGCGGTCGGCGACGATGTTGACGACGCCCTGGGCCGAGCGCTCGAGGGTGCCGCGCACGATGAGCGCGCGGGATTCGCGCACGGTGCGGCGGTAGCGGCTCCACAGCCCGACCGAGCAGATCACGTTGACGAGCCCCGTCTCATCTTCGAGGTTCAAGAAGGTTATGCCGCTCGCCGTCGCGGGCCGTTGACGGTGGGTGACGACGCCCGCGACCTCGACGCGGCGGTTCGGCTCGGCGCTGCGCAGCTCGCGTGCGCTCAGCACCCCGCGCTCGCGCAGCAGCTCGCGCACGAAACGCACGGGGTGGTCACCGGGGGCGATGCCCGTCGAGACGAGGTTGGCGACCATGGTCTCGTAGCCGTCGAGCTCGGTGAACAGTGGCGGCTGCACCGCCGTGACGATGCCCGGCAGGTACTCGGGCCGGGCCTGCGCCGCCGCGCCCGCCGCCCACAGTGCCTCGCGCCGGGAGAGCCCGAGCACATCGAAGGCGCCGGCGGTCGCGAGGGCTTCGACCTGAGCGGCGGTGAGCCCGGTGCGGTAGACGAGCTCGGTGAGGTCTCTGTACGGCCCCCCGCGCTCGCGCTCCGCGACGATGCGCTCGGCGGTCGGGCGGCCGATGCCGTTCACCCCGGCGAGCCCGAGCCGCACGGCGAGGTCACCATCGCGGCGGTGCAGCGCGCAGTCGGCGAGGTCGCCGTTCGTCGAGGCGGGCTCGAACTCGGGCACGGGCGGCTGATGGCGATGGATGCACTGCTCGAGCCCGGTCGGAGGCGCGCGCCGGGCATCCGGGGCCACGGGCTCGTGCGCCGAGGCGACGACCAGATCGAGGCGCTCGAGCCCCGCGTCGACCTCGGAGCGCAGGATGCACGGCGTGCGCACCTCGACGCCGTGCCGCTCGGCGTCGGCGGTGAGCGAGGAGGGGGAGTAGAAGCCCATCGGCTGCGCGCGTAGCAGGGAGGCGAGGAAGACGCCGGGGTAGTGCAGCTTGATCCACGAGCTCGCGTAGACGAGCAGCGCGAAGCTGAGGGAGTGGCTCTCGGCGAAGCCGAAGTTCGCGAAAGCCTGGATGCGGCCGTAGATCTCGTCGGCGAGCTCGCCCGTGATGCCGTTGCCCGCCATGCCGGCGTAGAGCGTCTCGCGCAGCGACTCGATGCGCTCGAGGCCGCGCTTGCTGCCCATCGCGCGGCGCAGCAGGTCGGCGTCGTCGCCCGTGCAGCCGCCGACGGCCATGGCCACCTGCATGAGCTGCTCCTGGAAGACGGGGATGCCCAGCGTGCGCTCGAGCGGCCCCTTGAGCTTGGGATGGTCGTAGGTGATGGGTTCCTGGCCGAGCTTGCGGCGCACGAAGGGGTGCACGGCACCGCCCTGGATGGGCCCGGGGCGCACGAGGGCGATCTGCACGACGAGGTCGTAGAACTTTCGCGGTTGCAGGCGCGGCAGCAGGCCCATCTGGGCGCGGCTCTCGACCTGGAAGACGCCGATCGAGTCGGCACGGCACAGCATGTCGTAGGTCGCCTGCTCCTCCTTGGGCAGGGTCGACAGCTCCCACCGCTCGCCGAGGTGGGCATCCATGAGGTCGAAGGAGTGCTGCAGAGCGGCGAGCATGCCGAGGCCGAGCAGGTCGAACTTGACGAGGCCCATCCACGCGCAATCGTCTTTATCCCACTGCAGGACCGTGCGGTTCTCCATGCGGGCGTGCTCGATCGGCACGATCTCGCCCACGGGCCGGTCGGTGAGCACCATGCCGCCGGAGTGGATGCCGAGATGGCGCGGATAGGTGAGCACCTGCTGGGCGAGGTCGACGACGGGGGCGGGGATGTCGTGGTCGTCGCTCGAGAGCACGGCGCCCCACCTTTCCACCTGCCGTGACCAGGCATCCTGCTGCCCGGTCGAGTACCCGAGCGCGCGCGCCATGTCGCGTACGGCGTTCTTCGGCCGGTACGAGATGACGTTCGCAACCTGCGCGGCGTTGCGCCGGCCGTACCGCTCGTAGACGTACTGGATGACCTCCTCCCTGCGGTCGGAGTCGAAGTCGACGTCGATGTCGGGCTCCTCGTCGCGCAGGGCGGAGAGGAAGCGCTCGAAGGGCAGCTGATAGCCGATCGAGTCGACGGCGGTGATGTCGAGCAGGTAGCAGACGGCCGAGTTCGCGGCCGAGCCGCGCCCCTGGCAGAGGATGCCGCGGGAACGTGCAAACTGCACGATCTCGTGGACGATGAGGAAGTAGCCAGGAAAGTCCTTCATCTCGATGACATCAAGCTCGCGCACGATGCGGGCGCGGTCGTCGTCGCTCGCGTCGGGGTACTTGCGCGGCACGGCCGCCCAGACGAGCTCGCGCAGCCAGCTCATGGGCGTGTGACCGGGCGGCACGGGTTGCTTCGGCAGGTTCGGCTTCGCCTGCCGCAGCGGAAACCCCAGCTCGGTCGCGAGCTCGACGCTGCGCTCCACGGCCCCCGGGTAGCGGGCGAAGAGCCGCTGCATCTCGGCGCCGCTGCGCAGGTGGACGGTGCCGGCGGCGGGCAGCCAGCCCTCCATCTCGTCGAGGCTGCGACGAGCACGCAGCCCGGCGAAGGCGGTCGCGAGCGGGTGCCGGGCGGGGGTCGCGTAGTGCACAGCGCCGGTCGCGACGATCGGCAGCCCGCGCTCGGCGGCGAGAGCGGCGAGCACGTCGTTGTGCACGGTGTCGAGCGGGCGGCCGTGATCGAAGAGCTCGACGACGACGCTGGATGCTCCGAACCGGTCGACGAGCGCGTCAAGCTCGGCGCCCGCCGCGGCGATGTGCGCCCGCGTCGGCCGCGTGCGGGCGACGGCATCCGGCCCGGAGGCATCGCGCGCAGGATCGCGGCCCTCCAGCGCCGACCGCACGGCACCCTTGCGGCACCCGGTGAGGATCATCCAGTGGTCGCCGCTCGTGGCGTCGCCGCCGCGGCCCGCGTGCTCGGCGAGCGCGTCGAGGTCGTAGACCGGTCGGCCCTTCTCGCCGCCCGCGAGCTGCGCCTCGGTGATGGCGGCTGCGAGGCGGTGGTAGCCCGCCTGGCCGCGTGCGAGGACGAGCAGGTGGGTGCCCTCGGGGTCGGCGACGCCCTGCTGCGGGCCCGTGAGCCCGAGCGACAGCTCGGCCCCGAACACGGTCGTGAGGCCGTACGGCTCGGCGGCCTCGGCCATGCGCACGACGCCGTAGAAGCCGTCGTGGTCGGTCAGGGCGAGCCCTGTGAGGCCCAGCCGCGCAGCTTCTTCCAGCAGCTCTTCGGGGCTCGAGGCGCCGTCGAGGAAGCTGAAGGAGGAGTGCGCGTGCAGCTCGGCGTAGGGCACGACCGTCGTCGGGTCGGGCTGCTCGATGCCGGCCCGGCGGTACGGCGCCCGCTTGGGCGACCACGCGGGGGAGTCGCCGCCGTCGGCGCCGGGGGGCGGTGTCGTGCCGGGCCGGTTGCCGTTGCGCAGGCTGCGCTCGAACTCGCTCCACGGGATCGGCGGGTTGTGCCAGCCCGCCATCAGCGCACCCCCGGAGGCGTGCGCGCAGTCCACGGAGACTGTGCTGTCTCAGTCATAGCGCGCCTCCGCCCACCACGAGCCGCCCTCGAGCACGAGCAGCCACGCGACCCCCGCGGAGTCCACGACCTGCAGGCGGTGCAGCAGGCGCCGCCGCGGGATGTCCCACCAGCGCTCCTCGAGCGGCCACGGCCCCGCCCACGAGGTCACGGGCCGCGCGGCCCCGCCCGCACCCGGGGCGAATCCTGCGGGGGCAGCGCTGAGCCGCATCCTCTCGTCGACGTGCACCGGGGCGCCGGACGCGTCGAGCACCGTCACAGCATGCCGTGAGGGGAATACGGTGCCGGGGGTCGGCTGGGGCAGGGCTCCGGGCCAGGGCCGATCAGCGGGGCGGGGGCTCACGAGCCGGTCGCCCCAGGGCACGAGGGCGCCTCGCTCGGCGAGGGTGCGACCGCCCGTGCGCTGGGCGGTGAGCACGGCCTCGTGCCCGAGCAGGCTCTGCACGCGGGAGAGGGCGTGGTGCACGCGCTCGTCGGGCGCCGCCCCCCACAGCCCGGGTTCGTGGTGGGCGAGCGCGTCGACGCTCTCGGGCATGATCGTCACGCGCGTGATGGCAGAGCGCAACCCGGGGCCCCGTTCGGCGGCGCTACCAGGTGAGCCGGGGCGCGTGCCGAGGGTGCGCGTCTCGCCGCTGAGCTGCCAGCGCACGCGGTCGACGATCTCGCTCGCCCGGAACGAGCGGGGGTGCAACCACGCGCGCTCGCTCTCGACGCCGTGCTCGTCGCGGAACCCGATGCGAATGGCCGTGGCGACGAGCAGGCGTGCGACGAGGGATTCGACGAGGTCGTCGGCGAGCTGGCGCACGGCGAAGGCGAGCTGGTCGACCCGGTCGAGGGGCGGCTCGAGGTCGAGCACCCGCTCGAGGTCGGGCGGGGGAGTGCGCGGCAGGAGCGGTGTCGCGTCGGCGGCACCTGCGAGCGCGTGCCGGTGGGCCCCCGCCGCGCCGAAGCGGTCGCGCACGGCCGAGGCGGGCAGCGCGGCGAAGTCGCCGAGCGTGCGCACCCCGAGCCGACCGAGGAGGGTCGCGAGGTCGGGGTCACCGAGGGTCGTCACGGGGAAGGGCGCGAGGAAGGCTGCAGTGGCCTCGCGCGGCACGATGCGCACGCTCTGCACCGGCGCCCGTTCTCCGGGCGCAGTCGGCTCTGGCGCGGTGCTGCGGGCGGCGAGTTCGGCGGCGAAGGGTCCGTCGGCGAGGCCGAGCCGGGCATCCGGTATTCCCTCGGCGAGGAGGGCGCTGCGCAGGGCGAGGGCGGCGGCCTTCTCGCTGCCGTAGTAGCGGGCCGGGCCGCGCGCGGCGAGGGCGAGCAGTCCGGGGCGCACGACTTGCACACCCGCGACGAGGGATTCGATGACGTCGATGAGGGGCGAGAACAGGCGGTGGTCGCGGTCATCGTCGGCGGGCACGATGCGCAGCTCGGTGCACAGCGACTGGGCTTCGCGGCGGCGCTGCCCCGCCCGCACGCCCTGCGCGCGCGCCGCCGACGAGCAGGCGAGGATGCGATTCTGCTGCACGACCGCGACCGCCTGCCCCGCCGTCACGAGCCCCTCTCGCACGGCGGCGAGGATCGGCCAGTCTGGTACCCACGCGACGATCGTGCGGGTCATCAGCCGGCCCTGCGGGCGGGGGTGCTCCAGCGCTCGTGCGCGCGCTGGGTCGCATCGGCGGGCTGGGTCGCGTCGGTGTGCTGAGCGGCATCGGCGCGATCGAGGCGCCGGATGCCCAGCTCACCGTCGGGCAGCAGCAGTCGCCCGCTGCGGGGGCGCGGGCTGCGTCGCGAGCTCACGCTGATCGTGACCTCGCGCTCACTCAGGTAGCCGTGGCCGTCGCCGAGGCCCGACCAGCGGCTGCCCGTGATGCTGATCATGGCTTCGGCCTGCGGCCAGGCACCGGCCACGAGCAGCGTGGAGCCGCGCTCGCGCACGCGCCCCGCGAGCTTCGCGATCGCGCCGTCGCTCGCCGCACGCCCCGGCCGCACGGCGATAACGCTGAGGGCATCGGCGATCGCCGCGGTCACGGTGAGCCACTGGTCGCCGGGGTGCGGCACGAGCACGAGTCGATCGAGGTCGATTCCCATGGCCTCGGCCGCCTCGATGCCGAACTCGGGCATGCCGACGACGCCGCACCATGCTCCGGCCGCCGAGGGGCCGGCGAGCAGCGCCATCGTGAGGGCGCTCGAGGGGCTCAGCGTGTAGACAGCACCCTCTTGCAGACCTCCCGCAGGCAGCAGGTCGGCGAGTGCCTCGTGCGTGGGCAACAGGCGGCTGTCGAGCCGCGTGCGCTGCAGGGAGTCGATGCGGGCCTGCAGCGCCTGCACGGTATCGACGGTCTGGATGCGCGCCGCACCCGTACCGCCGACGGGTTCATCGACGGGGGGATCCTCAACAACAGAGAGCGCGAGGGCGGGCATCTCTCCATGATCGAACATACATTCGAATATGGCAACTGCCACCGACACTCGAGCGGCGTGTCGCGCGAGCCTCCGAGGTTGCTGGCAGGTCACCGCGGGGAAGCACGCTCGAGGCCAGGATGGACGGTGACGACCGCACCGGCGAGGGAGAGGAAGCCACCCGATGCAGAGCGAACTGGCCGCGAAGATCTTCGGCGATCGCGAAGACCCGAGCGTGCGGCTGCAGAAGCTCTTCGACGACCGCTCGACGACGATGGGCGCTCCGCCCTCCGCGCGGGAGTGGGCCGCGAAGGTGCTGCGCGAGCGGCGCATCGACCCCAAGACGGATCCCGAGGACGCGGTCGCGGCCGTGCGGCAGGCCTACCCGCGCCTCACGACGAAGGTGGCGCGCTACCTCGTGGAGGATGCTCGCCAGCGCTGAGCCCGCCCGGGCCCGCGCCCTCGAGCAGGTCGGCCCGAGCATCCCGACCCATGGCGCGATAGGCGACCGCCCAGTCCCTCGCCTCGTCCACCAGCTCGAGGGCGGCGAGAAGCCCGGAGCCCCCGACGACGGAGGGCACCCCCGCCTCCGCGAGCGCCGCCTGCAGCGCCCGCACCGTCTCGAGCGGGGGAGTGCGCGACGCGGTCACGGCAGCTCGGCGACGCGGCGCCGCAGGAACGCCGCCCCCGCATGGTCGTGCACGAGGTCGCCCTCGACGACGACGTCGTACTCCTTGCCGAGCACGCCGTCGGCCGGCCGCACGTCCAGGTGCGCCACGGGGATGCCGCGCGCGTGCACCGCGTCGGCCATGCGGTAGTCGGAGCGCGAGTCGCCCACCGACCACCAGCGCTGCGCCGTGACGCCGCGCGCGGCGAACCAGTCGAGCGCGCGATCCGCCCCGCGATCCTTGTCGAGCAGCACCGATTCGACGTCGGTCGAGATGATCGTCGAGTCGATGCGCCACGGCACGCGGCCGAGACCGTCGTGCGCCTGGCGGTCGCGGTAGCGCAGCCCGAGACCCGAGCCGACGAGACGCTCGTAGACCTCCGCCTCGTAGCGGGACTGGGCGGCCTGATACGCGGCGGGGGAGACGTCGGTGCGCGCCTCGAGCGAGATCATCACGTGCTTGCCCTCGTCGACGAACATCGTGTCGGCGTACTGCTCGCGCGCGAGGCCCTCCACCGCCGCGCGCACCGACTCGGGCACGGCGAGCTCTCGGTCGATGTCGAGCTCGCCGAGCCCCTGCGGGGTCACCGGCGCCCAGCAGCCGCCCTTCTCGAACACGCCGAAGACGTGGGAACGAGCATCCAGCCCGCCGTCGACCAGTCGCGCGACGACCTGCTCGCGCATGAAGGCGTCGCTGCGGCCCGTGATGAACGCGATCGGGATGCCCGCTGACGCGAGAGTCAGCAGGTCGTCCACGATCGAGTCAACGGCGATGCGCCGAGACTCGGGGCTCGCGATCGGCCCGTCGACGTCGAGCAGCAGCCCGAACGGGGCGATCATGGTGTCATGACTCGTCACTGGAATGCTCCCGCCATCGTGTTCCTCGTCCTCGCCGTCGTGGGGCTCATCGGCACCTGGACGTACAACATCCAGGCCATCATTCAGCAGTCGGACTTCCTCGGCGACTGGTTCGCGAACGGTCCCGCCGTGGGCTCCCTCACCATGGACCTCCTCATCATGGCAGTCGCCGCGTGCGCGTTCATCGTCGTCGAGGGCCGCCGACTCGGCATGCGGCACCTCTGGGCGTACATCGTCTTCGCGGGGCTCACGGCGATCGCGTTCACGTTTCCGCTGTTCCTCGCGAACCGCGAGCGGCGCCTGCGGCAGCTCGCCCAGGAGGCCGCCGCGGTCGCCGCCCAGGAATGACGAACGGCCCCGGGCGCGTCGCCTCGGGGCCGTTCACGGTATCTCTACCGCACTGTCTCAACCAGTTCGTTGTTCACACACGGGGTGAACCGTGCGCGAGGGGGGACTTGAACCCCCACGCCCTATCCGGGCACTAGCACCTCAAGCTAGCGCGTCTGCCATTTCCGCCACCCGCGCTGGTCGTGGTCGCACCGCACGAGGCGGCTCGACCGAGGTATGACATTAGCACGGAATGTGCTCTCACCAGCACGCCAGGTAGCGTGGTCGCCATGGCCTCAGAGCACCTCGATGACACGGCGCGCATCGCCCGCGATCTGATTCGCTTCGACACGACGAACTACGGCGAAGGGCGCAGCAAGGGCGAGACCGAGGCAGCCGAATACGTCGGCGCGATCCTCGAAGGGCTCGGGTTGCAGACGGAGTACATCGACTCCGCCACGAGCCGCACGAGCGTGATCACCCACGTCGAGGGCCGCTACGAGAACGAGGTCGACACGCGGCGCGGCGAGCGCCCCGGACTCGTCGTTCACGGTCACCTCGATGTCGTGCCAGCCGACCCGGTGAACTGGTCGGTCGATCCCTTCGCCGGCGAGATTCGCGACGGCATGCTGTGGGGTCGTGGAGCGGTCGACATGAAGAACATGGACGCCATGATCCTCACCGCACTCGACGAGATCCTGCGCGACGGCGGGCAGCCCAACCGTGATCTGACGATCGCCTTCTTCGCCGATGAGGAGAACGGCGGCGCCTACGGCTCCCACCACATCGTGAAGAATCGCCCCGAGGTCTTCGCCGGCGCGACCGAGGCCATCAGCGAGGTCGGCGGGTACTCGGTGCAGATCGGCGGCACGCGCGCCTATCTGCTGCAGACCGGCGAGAAGGCTCTCGTGTGGATCAAGCTGATCAGCCGCGGCACGGCCGCGCACGGCTCGCGCGTCATCCACGACAACGCTGTGACGAAGCTTGCCGAGGCTGTCGTGACGCTCGGCCGTCGCGAATGGCCGCTGCACCTCACGGCGACGACCGAACTCCTCCTGGGCGAGCTCGGTCGCATCCTCGACGTCGATGTCGAGAAGCTCGGCCCTGACGAAGTCATGCTCCGCACCGGCACGGCGGCGGGCTTCCTCACGGCGACGGTGCGCACGACGAGCAACCCCACGCTGCTGAGCGGGGGGTACAAGCACAACGTGATCCCCGACCAGGCAGAGGCGCTCATCGACCTGCGCATGATGCCGGGGGAGGAGGATGCGATCCTCGCCGAGGTGCAGCAGCTCGTCGGCGACGACATCGAGATCGAGGTCATGCACCGCGACCTCGGGCTCGAGAACCCGTTCTCCGGGCATCTCGTCGACGCGATGGTCAGCACTCTGAACCGGCACGACCCGGGAGCGGAGGTTCTGCCGTACCTCATGAGCGGAGGCACCGACAACAAGGCGCTGAGCCTCCTCGGCATCGCGGGTTACGGTTTCGCACCCTTGCGCCTTACGCCCGAGCTCGACTTCCCCGCGATGTTCCACGGCGTCGACGAGCGCGTGCCGCTCGAGGCGCTGAGCTTCGGGCACCGCGCGCTCACCGACCTGCTCACGACCTACTGAGCCGCCGCGTGTCACTCCTCGAAGCCCTCATCCTCGGGCTCATCCAGGGCCTCACCGAGTTCCTGCCGATCTCGTCGAGCGCGCACCTGCGCATCGCGGGGGAGGTGCTGCCGAGCGCCACCGACCCCGGTGCCACGTTCACCGCCATCACGCAGATCGGCACGGAGGCCGCCGTCCTCGTCTACTTCTGGAAGGACATCACGCGCATCATCGGCGCGTGGTTCCGGCACGTCACGCGCCGCGGCCTTCCCGCGAATGACCCGGACGTGCGCATGGGCTGGCTCATCATCATCGGCACTCTGCCGATCGTCATCATCGGCTTCCTCGCCCAGGAGTACATCCGCTCCGCGTTCCGCTCTCTGTGGCTCGTCGCCATCGTGCTCATCGTCTTCGGCATCCTGCTCGGCATCGCCGACTGGCTCGGTCGCCGCGATCGTGAGCTCACGCAGCTGACCTACCCGCACGGTCTCGCCTACGGTGCCGCGCAGACCCTCGCGCTCATCCCCGGAGTCTCACGGTCGGGTGCCACGACGTCGATGGGTCTCGCTCTCGGCTACACCCGCCCGGCGGCGGCGCGCTACGCCTTCCTGCTCGCCGTGCCCGCGGTTTTCGGCAGCGGTTTCTACGAACTGCTCACGGCCATCCGAGAGCCCGGCTCGAGCCCGTTCAGCTATCTCGAGATCGCCGCGGCCACGGTCGTCGCCTTCGGCGTCGGGCTCGCGGTCATCGCCGGGCTCATGGCCTACATCTCGAAGCGCTCTTTCCTGCCCTTCGTGATCTACCGGCTCCTGCTCGGCGGCACGCTGCTCGTGCTGCTCGCCACGGGAGTCATCGACCCCCTCTGACCGGGGCGCACCAACCCCTGGTCGCTCGGCGGTTGGCTGCGCGAGCGCGGCCCCGAGCATCCCGTGCCCGTCTCCACAATTCAGGAGAATGCGATCTTCATCGCGGTGCCTGGATGCTCCACCGGCGTGTCGCGCGGGCCTCGAGCACGCGACTCCTGAGTTGTGGAGGCGGCGCGCGGCGAACTTGCTCGCGCGGCGTGGTGTCCGCTGCACCGACAGCAGCGCCCGACACGCCGCAGAATCGTCGGCGACGCGCCCGCGCGGCGAAGGACGCGTCGGTGTCGCAGACAGCTGCCGCGCGGAGCGGTCGCAGACAGCTGCCGCGCGGAGCGCAGTCGCCCGCCGAGCTCCGCACCCGCCCTCGGGGCGCGCAGCGCCTAGACCGGGTTCTCTCCCGCGACTCCGCCCGCCGGCGGGTCGTCGCGGCGCTTGCGCAGATAGCGCTCGAACTCCTGCGCGATCGCCTCGCCGCTCGCCTCGGGCGCCTCGACCGCGTCGCGCGCCGTCTCGAGCTGCGAGATGTAGGCGGTCATCTCGTCGTCCTCGCCCGCGAGAGTGTCGATGCCCTCCTCCCACGCACGCGACTCGTCGAGCAGGTCGCCGCGCGGGATGACGACGTCGACGAGCTCCTCGAGCCGGTCGAGCAGGGCGAGAGTCGCCTTGGGGGAGGGCGCGTTGTGCACGTAGTGCGGCACAGACGCCCACAGCGAGACGGTGGGGATGCCCGCCTCCTCCGCAGCGGAGGCGATGACGCTCAGGATGCCGACCGGCCCCTCGTAGGTCGAGCGCTCGAGGCCGAGCTCGTCGCGCACATCGGGGTTCTCGCTCGAGGCGTGCACGGCGATCGGCCGCGTGTGCGGCACGTCGGCGAGGAGCGCACCGAGCAGGATGATGCCCGTGATGTCGGCGGCGAGCGCTTGATCGATCGTCTCCGTCGCGAAGGTCTTCCACCCGCGGGAAGGCTCGGTGCCCAGCAGCAGGTAGATGTTCTCGTGATTGTCGCCGCTCACGTCGAGAGGCGAGTCGGTGCTGGGACGCTCGCGGGGCATCCCGTCATCGCCCACGGGCCCGAAGAGCGTGACGCTCGGCCACTGCAGGCGCCGATTGCCCTCCTCGTCGAGCTCGATCATGGGGCGGTTGAGCTGAAAGTCGTAGTAGTCCTCGGGGTCGATGTCGGCGATGGGCATGACATCGAGCACCTGCTTGAGCGAGCGCACGGCGCCGCTCGCCGCCTCGCCCGCATCGTTCCAGCCCTCGAAGGCGACGACCAGCAGTCGGCCGCCGCGGAACAGATCGCTCGTGGTCACTCGCTCACTCTCGTCGCCGGATCCCGGAACCTCACCGGGGCGTCGCCCCAGGATAGAACGCAACTAGACTTGCCCGTCGTGACCACTCCGATCCGCCCCGCTGCCGTGCTCTGGGACATGGACGGCACGATCGTCGACACCGAGCCGTACTGGATGCGCGCCGAGATCGACCTCGTGACCTCGCACGGCGGCACCTGGACCGAGGCGGACGGCATGCAGCTCGTCGGCTCCGGGCTCGTGCAGTCGGCGCGCATCCTGCAGCAAGCGGGCGTCGCGCTGCCCGAAGAGGCGATCATCGACGCGCTCACCGATCGCGTCATGGCGCAGATCGAGCAGGCGGTGCCGTGGCGGCCCGGCGCCCGAGAGCTCATCGAGCAGCTGCGGGCCGCGGGCATCCCGATCGCCCTCGTGACCATGTCGATCCGGCGCATGGCGCTCCAGGTCGCTACCGCGATCGGCGACGACGTGTTCGATGCTGTCGTCGCGGGCGATGACGTGACGAACCCCAAGCCGCACCCCGAGCCGTACCTGCGCGCTGCCGAGCTGCTCGGCGTCGACATCGCCGACTGCGTCGCGCTCGAGGACTCGCAGTTCGGCCTCGTCTCGGCGGTCTCCTCGGGGGCCGCGACGATCGGCATTCCCCTGCACCTGACGCTGCACGAGGGGCCGACGCACGAACTGTGGTCGAGCCTCGCCGGGCGCAGCATCGACGACCTCTCCGCCGCGCTCGCGCGGCATCAGCACCGGGCGACGGGGGTCGTGTCGTGACTCTGCGGCGCCAGAGCGGGCCCTTCGTGGAGGGTGACCAGGTGCAGCTCACCGACCCCAAGGGCCGCCTCAACACGATCACGCTCATCCCCGGTCAGGTGTTCCACAGCCACCGCGGAACGATCGCGCACGACGACCTCATCGGCCTGCCCGACGGCAGCGTCATCGACAATTCGAGCGGCATCTCCTACCTCGCACTGCGCCCGTTGCTCACCGATTTCGTCATGTCGATGCCGCGCGGCGCCGCGATCATCTATCCGAAGGACGCCGCGCAGATCCTCGGGCACGCCGACATCTTCCCCGGCGCGCGCGTCGTGGAGGCGGGCGTCGGCTCGGGCGCTCTCTCGATGTGGCTGCTGCGCGCCATCGGCGACCACGGCGAGCTGCTCTCGTTCGAGCGCCGTGAGGAGTTCGCGCAGATAGCCCGCGGCAACGTGAGCGCCTACTTCGGTGCAGAACCCGAGAACTGGTCGATCACGCTCGGTGATCTGACGGATGCTCTGCCGCAGCGCGTCGAGGCGGGCAGCGTCGACCGCGTCGTGCTCGACATGCTCGCTCCCTGGGAGTGCCTCGAGGCGGTCGCGAACGCCCTCACGCCCGGGGGAGTGGTGCTGTGCTACATCGCGACCGCGACCCAGCTCTCGCGCGTCGCCGAGGCGATCCGCAACACGGCCTCGTTCACCGAGCCCGTCTCGAGCGAGACGATGGTGCGCGGCTGGCACGTGGAGGGGCTCTCGGTGCGTCCCGACCACCGCATGGTCGCCCACACGGGGTTCCTCATCACGGCGCGACGGCTCGCCGACGGCACCGAGCGCTTCATCAAGGCCAAGCGCGGCTCGAAGACGGAATTCACCGACGAGGACGTGGAACTGTGGACCCCGGGAGCCGTCGGCGACCGCACGGCGAGCGACAAGAAGCTGCGCAAGGCGGCCCGCGAAGCGCAGTCCCTCGCCGAGCGATCGGCGCGACGCCAGCCGATAGAGTGACCTTCGACGCTGCTCGCCCGATCGAAAGAGGTTCCGTGCGCTCCCTGGCACCCGCGCTCATCCTGACCACCGCACTGGTCGGCTCGCTCGCCGCGTGCACCACGCCGGGCGTGGCGCAGTCCTGCACGCCGCTCGTCCCCGCCGGCGAGCCCGCCTCCTACGTGCAGGCCACGGGTGCGATCGGCACTCCTCCCGAGGTGACCTTCCCCACTCCGCTGCGTGCCGAGAGCGCCGTGCAGGCGGTCATCGAGAGCGGCGACGGGGAGGGCGCGGTCGCGGGCCCCGGCCAGGTCGTCGACTTTCAGGTGAGCCTCTTCAACGGCGCCGATGGCGAGCTCATCACCCAGACCTCCTACGACCCGGACGCCGCGCCCGTGCGGCGCACCGCGGGCGCTGACACCGACATCCTCGCGAGCGTCGTGCAGTGCGCCGAGGTCGGTTCGCGCATCGCCGCGACCGGCACGATCGCCGACGTGTTCGGCGAGGGCCAGCTCGACCCAGGCCTGGGTCTGGCCGACGACGATGCGATCGTCATGGTCATCGACGTCGAGGCCGCGTACCTCGGCAAGGCCACCGGCATCCCGCAGCTGGGCAGCGAGGGCGTTCCCGCCGTCGTCACGACGCCCGAGGGCGTGCCGGGCATCACGATCCCCAATGAGGAACCCCCGTCGGATCTCATCGTGCACACGCTCGTGCTCGGCCAGGGCGCCGAGGTCGCGGAAGGTGATGCGGTCGTGCTCCACTACACGGGTGTGCTGTGGAACACGGAGCGCGTGTTCGACTCCAGCTGGGAGCGCGAGGTGCCGTCGACGTTCACGGCGGCGAGCTTCGAGGATGACCCCACGGGCGTCGTGCCGGGTCTCGCCGAGGGCCTCATCGGCCAGACGGTCGGGTCGCAGGTCATCGTCGTGATTCCGCCCGAGCTGGGCTACCCGGCCGGTCAGGCGCCCGCGAGCGTGCCCGAGGGCTCGACGATGGTGTTCGTCGTCGACATCCTCGGCCTCGAAGGCTGACCGCGGAAAGCCCCGGAGTTCTCGTGGCCCGCACGATCCCCGTCGAAGAGCGCCTCTTCAGCCTCGTGCTGGCGCTCCTCGCGACGGAGCACGGCCTCACGAAGCACGAGATCCTCTCCACCGTCACGGGCTACGCGGCGCGCTACGCGACCGACCGCGATCGCGGCAGTCTCGAGCGCCAGTTCGAGCGCGACAAGGAGGAGCTGCGCGACCTCGGCGTGCCCCTGGAGACCTTCGATGCGCAGGGCGCGGAGAACGACACGAAGTTCCAGCGCTACCGCATTCCCGCCGACCGCTACCAGCTGCCCGACGAGGTGCGCTTCACGCCCGACCAGTACGCGCTCCTCGGTCTCGCCGCGCAGGTGTGGCGCGAGGGCTCCCTCTCGCAGGACTCGCGTCGGGCGCTGACGAAGCTGCGCTCGCTCGGTCTCGCGCTCGACGACGCCATCATCGGCATGGCGCCGACGATCCGCACGCGGGATGCCGCGCACGAGCCGCTCACCCTCGCGATCGATCGCGGCCAGCAGGTCACCTTCCGGTACCTCAAGCCGGGTCGCACGGCACCGGAGCTTCGCCGCGTCTCACCGCTCGCCCTCGTGCATCACGAGGGCCGCTGGCACCTGCAGGCCCACGACGATGCCGCGGATGCTCCGCGCACGTTCCTTCTGCGCCGCATCGTCGGCCAGGTCTCGGTCGCGGGCGCCGCGACCCGGCGTCCCGCCGCCGATGAGCCGGCTCGAGCCCTCGCCGAGCTGCGCGAGATCTGGCAGCGGACGGTCGCGGTCGTGCGACCCCGCCCCGGCAGCGAGGCCGACGTCGTGCTGCGCAACCGCGCCGAGACCCGCGTGCTCGGGGAATCCCTCGAGATCCGCACGACCGACCTCGACATCCTCGCCGACGAGCTCACCGCCTTCGGCGCCGACGTCGTGGTCGTGGAGCCTGCGTCCTTGCGCGACGCGGTGGACGCGCGCTGGCAGGCGATCCTGGAGCGTCATGGCTAAGCGCGCTCCTGCCCCGAAGGCGGGCGACAAGCTCACCTTCCTCCTCGCTCTCGTGCCGTACCTGATCGACCAGGTGCGCGTGAGTGTCGACGAGGCCGCCGCGCACTTCGGCGTGCCGCCGCAGCGCGTGCGCGACGCGGTCTCGCTGATCACGACGAGCGGCCTGCCGGGCGACGACGGCGCCTACTCGCACGCCGACCTCTTCGACATCGACTGGACGGCCTACGAGGAACGCGATGTCATCACGATCATCCGCGCGCCCGTCGATGAGATTCCGCGCCTGTCGTCCCGCGAGGCCGCGGCGCTGCTCGCGGGCCTGCAGGTGCTCGCGGCGAGCCCGAGCTTCGCGGCGCGCACCGACGCCGTCGAGCTCATGGAGCTGCTGGGCAGGGGGGCCTCCGAGTCCATCTCGCCCGTCGCCGTCGCGCCGTCGGCTCCCGACGACCTGCGCGCTCTGCTGACGCGCGCCCTCGACGAGCGGCTGCGCGTGCGGCTCGACTACGTGTCGACGCGAGGGGAGCGGCACTCGCGCGAGGTCGATCCGATTCGGCTCGACGGCCTCGACGACGTCTGGTACCTGCGGGCGTGGTGCCTCCTGCGCGATTCCGAGCGCACCTTCCGGCTCGATCGCATCGCGGACGCGGAGCTCGTGGGTCCCGCCGCCGAGCACGAGGCCGTGAGCGTCGACCCCGAGCAGCTGTTCCGCCCGGCGCCGGACGATCAGCGCGTCACGCTGCGGCTGCCGGTCTCCGCGCTGCCGCTCGTCGCCGACTACCGCGGCCCCGACGACGAGCTGAGCGTCGACGCCGAGAACGGCACGGCGACTCTCACCCTCATGGTCGGCCACGACGGCGTGCTCGGGCGTCTCGTGAGCAGCGCCCCCGGCGCGATCGAGATCGCGGCTCCGCCCGAGGCGCGCGCAGCCGTCGCGGCGTGGGCACGCACGGCTCTCACGAAGGAAAGCGTCTAGACTCGACCCACACCGCGTCTCGAGCAAAAGGATCAGAGCACATGCCGGCAAATCTCGGAGGCTGGACAGGCCTCATCCTCCTTCTCGTGGTCATCCTGCTCTTCGCCGCGCCCAAGCTTCCCCAGCTCGCCCGCAGCCTCGGCCAGTCGATGACGATCTTCAAGAAGGAGATCAAGAACAAGGACGGGGATGCTCCTGCCGAGTCGAGCGGCGACAGCAGCTCGACGGCCTCGGGCGAGGGTTCCGACTCCTCCAGCTCGAAGTAGCGCGTGTCAGGCCGCACGCCGCGGCCCCGGAATCCCGAGGGCCGCATGTCCCTCGGCCAGCACCTCGTCGAGTTGCGCAAGCGCCTTACGCGCGCCGGTGCGGCGATCCTGCTCGCCGCGGTGGGCGGCTGGTTCCTCGTCGACATCGTCTGGGCCGAGCTCAGCCGACCCGTGCTCGAGTTCGCCGAGCGCGCGGACCGCGAGGCCGCCATCAGCTATACGACGGTGACCGAGGCGTTCGACACCCGACTGCTCATCACTCTCACGCTCGGCGTCGTGATCGCCTCGCCCATCTGGCTGTACCAGCTGTGGGCCTTCATCGTGCCCGCTCTGCATCAGCGCGAGAAGCGCTACGCGATCGGATTCCTCGGCGCGGCCGTGCCGCTCTTCCTCGCGGGCTGCGCTACGGGCTGGCTCATCCTGCCCAACATCGTGAGCCTTCTGACCGGCTTCGCTCCCGATGACACGACGACGCTGCTCACGGCGCGGGTCTACCTCGACTTCTCGCTCAAGCTCATCATCGCGATCGGTATCGGCTTCGTGCTGCCCGTCGTGCTCGTCATGCTCAACTTCGCGCGAGTGCTCACCGCCGCGTCGATCCTCAAGAGCTGGCGCTGGGCGATCATCGCGATCGCGTTGTTCACGGCTCTCGCCACTCCTGCCGCTGACGTGCTGTCGATGTTCCTCCTCGCGATCCCCATGGTGGGCCTGTACTTCCTCGCCGCGGCGATCGCAACGTTCCACGACCGTCGAGTCGCCAAGAAGGAGGCGGCCATGAACGCAAGCTACGGCATCCCCACCGATGCCGAGTAGCGGCGTGCCGGCGGCAGAACCCACGCCGGCCGAACGATACGCGGCAGCGCGCACCCTGCGGGGGCTTCCCCGACTGCGCGCCTTCCGCGACGGTCTCGCGATAGACCTCGACCCGTTCCAGCTTGCCGCGTGCCAGGCGCTCGAGGAAGGTCGCAGCGTGCTCGTCGCCGCCCCCACGGGTGCGGGCAAGACGATCGTGGCCGAGTTCGGCGTGTTCCTCGCGATGTTCGAGCCGAAGGCGAAGATCTTCTACACGGCGCCCATGAAGGCGCTCAGCAACCAGAAGTACACGGAGCTCGTCGCCGAGTACGGAGCGAGCGAGGTAGGGCTGCTCACGGGCGACACGAACATCAACGCGAGCGCGCGCATCGTCGTCATGACGACCGAGGTGCTGCGCAACATGCTCTACGCCGATTCGCCGCTCCTGACCGATCTGGCCTACGTCGTCATGGACGAGGTGCACTACCTCGCCGACCGGTTCCGCGGGGCCGTGTGGGAGGAAGTGATCATCCACCTGCCGCTCGCAGTGCGGCTCATCTCCCTGAGCGCGACAGTCTCCAACGCCGAGGAGTTCGGCGACTGGCTGCAGGCCGTGCGCGGCGACACCGACGTCATCGTGAGCGAGACCCGCCCCGTACCGCTCACGCAGCACGTGCTCGTGCGGTCGAAGATGCTCGACCTCTTCGACTCGTCGGGGCAGGCGGCCACGAACCGCGTGAATCCCGAACTCGTGCAGCTCGCGCGCGCCGGCGGGGCGAAGGTGCACCGCGGTCGCGGCCACCACCCCAAGCGGTGGGAGAAGCGCGCGGGGCGCTCCGGCGGCTTCGGCGGCGAGGAGGGCCGCATGGATCGTGCGGCGATCGCGGGGATGCTCGGGGCCAAGAACCTGCTGCCCGCGATCTTCTTCATCTTCAGTCGGGCGGGGTGCGACGCCGCCGTCCGCCAGCTCGTGCGCTCGGGTCTTCGCCTCACCGACCAGGCGGAGCGCGACGAGATCCGCGCGATCGTCGAAGAGCGCTGCCGCACGCTGCGCGACGACGACCTCGCGGTGCTCGGCTACTGGGAGTGGCTCGACGGGCTGCAGCGCGGCGTCGCCGCCCACCATGCCGGTCTTCTGCCGGCCTTCAAGGAGGTCGTCGAGGAGCTCTTCCAGAAGAAGCTGCTGCGCGTGGTCTTCGCGACGGAGACGCTCGCCCTCGGCATCAACATGCCCGCACGCACTGTCGTGCTCGAGAAGCTCGAGAAGTTCAACGGCGAGGCGCGCGTGCCCATCACGCCGGGGGAGTACACCCAGCTCACCGGCCGGGCAGGCAGGCGCGGCATCGACACGGAGGGTCACGCGGTCATCCAATGGACGGGCGGCCTCGACCCGCAGGCGGTCGCCTCGCTCGCCTCGCGACGCACGTATCCGCTCAACTCGAGCTTCCGGCCGACCTACAACATGGCGGTCAACCTCATCGAGCAGTTCGGCCGCGACCGCGCCCGCACCATTCTCGAGAGCAGCTTCGCGCAGTTCCAGGCCGACCGCGCCGTCGTCGACCTCGCGCGCACGGTGCGCAAGCAGCAGGAGTCTCTGCAGGGCTACGCGACGGCCATGGAGTGCCACCTGGGCGACTTCGGCGAGTACTCCGCGCTGCGCCGCGAGCTCAGCGACCTCGAGAAGGGCTCGACGGGCCCGGGTAAGGGCGCGTCGCAAGCAGAACGGGTGCGCCGTCAGAAGCAGATGGAGGGCGTGCGCAAGCGCATGCGCACGCACCCCTGCCATGGCTGCGCCGATCGGGAGGCGCACTCCCGGTGGGCGGAGCGCTGGTGGCGGCTCAAGCGCGAGAACGACAAGCTCGGCCGCCAGATCTCGGGCCGTACGGGTGCCGTCGCCGCGGTCTTCGACCGCGTCACGGTCGTGCTCGAGAAGCTCGGCTACCTCACGAAGGACGAGCACGGGCGCACTGCCCTCACCGTCCACGGCCGCTCGCTGCGACGCATCTACGGGGAGCGCGACCTGCTCGTCGCCGAGTGCCTGCGTCGCGGGCACTGGAAGGATCTCGACCCCGCCTCCCTCGCCGCGATGGCGAGTGCGATCATCTTCGAGGCCCGTCGGGATGACGGCCAGGCACCCGAGTACCACCTGCCGCGGGGCGCCTTCCGCCCCGCGCTCGAGCGCACCCAGGAGCTGTGGGCGCGGCTCGACGACCTCGAGCGCGACCACCGGCTGCCCGGGTCGATCCCGCTCGCCACGACCCTCGCCCTCCCGATGCAGCGCTGGGCGCAAGGCGCGAGCCTCGACGTCGTGCTGCGCGACGCCGACATGGCCGCGGGCGACTTCGTGCGCTGGACCAAGCAGACCATCGACCTCCTCGACCAGATCTCGATCGTCGCCGACGGCGCCGTCGGGCGCACCGCGCGGTCGGCCCTGGACGCGATCCGCCGCGGCATCGTCGCCTACAGCTCGGTCGCCTGATGACTCACGGCACGACCGCTCCCGCTCCGCGCGCTTCGGCGTGGTCGCTCCCCGCCGCGCCCCGGCTGCCGCTCGCCCTCGCGATGGGCGCGCTGGGTGGCTGGATGACCGACCTCGGGTTCCCCGACGGCGCGGCCTGGCCGCTCACGATCGTCGGGGTCGCGCTCGTGCTCGCGAGCCTGCGCGGTCGCAGCGTCGGCGGGGCGCTCCTCGTCGGCGCGGTGAGCGGCTTCGCGTTCTACGGCACCCTCATCGAGTGGCTCACGATCTACCTCGGCGTCGTGCCGTGGCTCGCCCTCACCCTCGCGCAGGTGTTCTTCACCTCGCTCGGCGCTGTCGTCATCACCCTGGCCTGGCGCTGGGTTCCGCGAGCCTGGCCGGGCACGGCCGGGCGCCTCCTGCTGACCCCGGTCATCGTGGCGGGGGCCTGGACGCTCCGGGAGGCCGTCTCGAGCACGTTCCCGTTCGGCGGCTTCGCGTGGGGCCGTCTCGCGCACAGTCAGGCCGAGGGTCCGCTCGGGCACTGGGCCGCGTGGATCGGCTTCTCCGGCCTCACCTGGCTGCTCGCCACGCTCGCGGCGCTGCTCGTCGTCGTGGCGATCGAGTCGCGGGAGGGGGTGCTGCGGCGCAGCATCCTCGTCGTCGGTGTCACGGCGACCGCCCTCGTGTGGCCCGCGTTCCCCGTTACGGTCACGGGCACGACGACCGTCGCCGCGGTGCAGGGCAACTCCGATGCGGGGCTGTTCGCCGGGCGCGAGCCCGGCGACATCCTGCAGGACCACTACGACGCGACCGTGCCCCTGTTCGATACCGGGCTCGATCTCGACATGGTCGTCTGGCCCGAGAACGCCTCCGACCTCGACCCCCTGCGCAGCGAGCTCTCGGCCGCGGTGCTCGACCAGGTGAGCGATCGCCTCGACGCTCCCGTCGTCGTCGGCACGATCACGGTCGACGGCGACGAGACCTTCAACAGCGCGCTGCTGTGGCGCGACGGCGAGAGCGCGATCGACCAGTACGACAAGGTGCGGCCCGTGCCGTTCGCCGAATACCTGCCCGCCCGCGAGTTCTTCTACCCGCTCGCCCCCGACCTGTTCGACCTCGTGCCGCGCGACTACGCGTTCGGCCAGAGAGACACCGTGTTCGACATCGACGGAGTCATCGCGGGCATCGCGATCTGCTTCGACATCGTCGACGACGACCTCCTGCAGCGCATGGTCGACGAGGGCGCCCAGGTGCTGCTCGCGCCGACCAACAACGCCGACTTCGGGCGCACCGACCAGAGCGTGCAGCAGCTCGGCATCGCGCGTCTGCGCGCCATCGAGCAGGGCCGCAGCCTCGTCAACGCCTCGACCGTGGGAGCGAGCGCGATCGTGGCGCCCGACGGCTCGACCATCGACGACCTGCCGCTGTTCGAGAAGGGCACGATGGTCGCGGAGGTGCCGCTGAGCGACACCATCACGCCGGCTCACGCGCTCGGCCGCACGGTCGAGTGGTTCGCGATCCTGCTCACGCTCGCGAGCATCGCGATCGCCGGCGTCAGCGCACGACGGGAGCGCGCATGAGGGGCACTCTCGTCGTCGTGCCGACCTACAACGAGGCCGCGAGCATCCGCACCATCGTGGGGCGCGTGCGCGACGCCGTGCCCGACGCCGACGTCCTCATCGTCGACGACGCCTCGCCCGACGGCACAGGGTCGATTGCGGACGAGCTGGCCACCGCCGACCGCCGCATCACGGTACTGCACCGGTCGGCGAAGAGCGGGCTCGGTTCGGCCTATCTGGCCGGGTTCGCGCGTGCACGAGAGGGCGGCTACCGGTACGTCGTCGAGATCGACGCCGACGGCTCGCACGATCCGCTCGAATTGCGCCAGATGATCGCCCTCGCGGAAGCGGAGCAGCTCGACCTCGTCATCGGTTCCCGGTGGGTGCCGGGCGGCTCGGTCGTCAACTGGCCGTGGTCGCGACGGTTCATCTCCCGCACGGGCAACCGCTACGCGCGCGCCATGCTCGGGTCGAGCATCCGCGACATCACCGCGGGCTTCCGGGTCTACCGGCTGAGCGCCCTCGACGGGCTGGACCGCGCCGTGGTCTCCTCGCAGGGGTACTGCTTCCAGGTCGAACTCGCCTGGCGCGTCGAGCGCGCGGGAGGCCACGTGCGCGAGCTGCCGATCCAGTTCGTGGAGCGCGTGAGCGGCCGCTCGAAGATGGGGCCCGGGATCGTCGCCGAGGCTCTCTGGCGGGTCACCGTCTGGGGCGTCGCGACGCGTCTGGGCCTGTCGCCCCTCGCCGACGCCTAAGCGCCCTTGCGCGCTGAGCCTCCGCGACGTTCGCGCAGCAGGGCGAGTCGATCTTCGAGAAGCTCCTCGAGCTCGTCCCGCGTGCGACGCTCGAGCAGCATGTCCCAGTGCGTGCGAGCGGCCTTGATCTCGCTCTCCACGAGGTCGACCGGGGTGCCGTCGGGGGAGAGCAGCACGCCTTCCTTGCCCGATTTCGGGGACTGCCAGCGGTCGGGCAGCTCGGCATCGGAGGCGAAGATCACGTCGAAGGTCTCGCCGTCGGCGGTACGGAACTGCACGCGCTGACGAGACGCGAATTCCACGCCTTCCTCCGTCTGCATGCTCTGGGAGCCGAGTCGCATGCCTCGCAGGGTTCGATCTGCCATCGCGCACCTCCATCAGTCATCGGGAAATCCATGTATAGGTATAGACCCCTGAGAGGGTGCACGCCCAATGAACAGGGGCTTTCCCAGAGACTTGCCAGCGCTTACGGACGTGAGCGAACCACATCCATCGCGAGGTCGGCACGATCGGTCACGATGCCGTCGACCCCGAGGTCGAGGAGGCGGCCCATGGAGTCGACGTCGTTGATCGTCCACACGTGCACCTCGACGCTGGCTGCGTGGTACTGGCGCAGCCGGCCCGGGGTGACCGTGTTCATGCCGAGCGCGCGCTCGGGAATCTGCACCGCCTGGATGCCGCGCAGGAGGCGCCGCACCGCGGGCCCGCCGCGTACGGAGGCGGCGAGCAGCGCCCCCGCGAAGAGAGGCCCCGACGCGCTCGTGGCGACAGCGGGGAGCTGAGAGAGGGCGGCGCGCCGACGCCGCTCGCTGAACGAGGTGAGCAGCACGCGCTTCTCTGCCCGCAGGGAGGTGATCGACTCCACAGCCGAGGGCACCGCCGCGGCGTCCTTGAGGTCGATGTTGACGCGCGCGTCGGGAAAGGCATCGAGGGCTTCGGCGAGGGTGGGCATGTGCTGCCCCTCGCCGAGGTCGAGCGCTGCCAGCTCTGCGACGGTCAGATCGCTGACCTTCTCGGGCCGACCGAGCACGCGCGACAGGTCGGGGTCGTGCGCGACCATCGCAACGCCGTCGGCACTCGCGTGCACGTCGGTCTCGAGGTACTCCACACCGAGGGCGAGCGCGTGCGCGAAGGCGAGCAGGGTGTTCTCCGGCGCCTCCAGCGCGAGCCCCCGGTGCGCGAGCACGCGGGGGCCGTCGGGGGAGAAGTAGTGGTCCTCCGGCGACACCGCTCAGGCCTTGGGCGGGGTGCCGCCGGGGCCGAAGAAGCCCTGGCCGATGCCCTTGAGCGCCTCGGTGAGCTCGCTCGGAATGATCCACATCTTGTTCGAGTCGCCCTCGGCGAGCTTCGGCAGCGTCTGCAGGTACTCGTAGGCGAGCAGCTTGCTGTCGGGGTTGCCGGCGTGGATGGCGCCGAAGACGATCTTGATCGCCTCCGCCTCCGCCTCCGCACGCAGAACCTGCGCCTTGGCGTCACCTTCCGCATTGAGGATCGCCGACTGCCGCGCGCCCTCCGCCTCGAGGATCTGCGACTGCTTGGTGCCCTCCGCGGTGAGGATCACGGCGCGACGGTCGCGCTCGGCGCGCATCTGCTTCTCCATCGAGTCCTGGATGCTCACGGGCGGGTCGATGGCCTTGAGCTCGACGCGGTTGACGCGCAGGCCCCACTTGCCCGTCGCTTCATCGAGCACGACGCGCAGCTGGCCGTTGATGTTGTCGCGGCTCGTGAGCGCCTCCTCGAGGTTGAGGCCACCCACGACGTTGCGCAGGGTCGTGACGGTCAGCTGCTCGACTCCGGCGAGGTAGTTCGCGATCTCGTAGGTCGCGGCACGAGCATCCGTCACCTGGAAGTAGATGACGGTGTCGATTGAGACCACGAGGTTGTCCTCGGTGATGACCGGCTGCGGGGGGAAGGAGACGACCTGCTCGCGCATGTCGACGAGAGGCCGCATGCGGTCGATGAAGGGCACCAGGAGGTTGAGGCCCGGCTGGAGCGTCTTGTGGTAGCGGCCGAGGCGCTCCACGACGCCCGCGTAGGCCTGCGGCACGATGCGGATGGCGCGGATGAGGACGACCACGACGAAGATGCCGAGGACGACGAGAAGAGCGATCACGAAGATCTGCCCGAGGAACTCCGAGGGAGCGATCACGAGGGGTCATTCCTTTCTTCCGGAGCGACCTCCACGGTCGCTCCATCGACACGGGTGACGACGACGCGGTCGCCTTCCCCGAGGCTGAGGTGGTCGGTCAGGTCGGCGGCGAGGCGCGCCGTCCAGGTCTCGCCGTTGGCGAGCTTGACCTGGCCGCCGGTGTCGGTCACGGGGAGCAGCACGCGAGCACGCATGCCGTAGAGCGCATCGACATTGCTCTTCGCCGGATCCGCGCCCTTGCGCAGCGTTTGCAGCAGCAGGGGTCTGATGGTGAAGAGGAGCAGAGCGGAGAGGATCGCGGCCGCCCCCACCTGCACCCACCACTCGGCACCGATGAGGTTGAGGCCCAGGCCGCCCAGGAGTGAACCCGCCGCGATCATGAGGAAGGTGAACTCGAGTGTGACGACCTCGATGATGACGCAGATGATCACGAAGACGAGCCAGATGATCCACAGATACTGCGTCAGATCGATCACGATGCCCTCCTCGCCGGCGTGCGGCTCACGCTATCACCGGGAGGTGACCGTTGATCGGGTGCCACGAGCCGGTAGGGTCGAGAACCGTGAACAGCCCTCTGCAGCCCGGCCAGCTCGCCGGCACGACCGCCCTTGTCACTGGCTCCTCGCGCGGCATCGGCGCCGACACGGCACGCTACTTCGCGGCCGCCGGCGCGAATGTCGTCATCAACTACCGCTCGAAGGCGCCGCGCGCCGACAAGCTCGTCGCCGAGCTCGGAGCAGCGGGCACGGAGGCGATCGCGATCGGCGCCGACCTCACCGACCCCGCGTCGGTCGAGTCGATGATGGAGACTATCCGCTCCCGCTTCGGCACCCTCGAGATCCTCGTGCTCAACGCCTCCGGCGGCATGGAGTCGGGCATGGGCGAGGACTACGCGCTGCGGCTCAACCGCGATGCGCAAGTGAACGTGCTCACTGCGGCGCTCCCGCTCCTGGGGGAGGGCTCGCGTGTCGTCTTCGTGACGAGTCACCAGGCGCACTTCATCCGCACGACGCCGACGATGCCGGAGTACGAGGCCGTCGCGCTCTCCAAGCGTGCGGGTGAGGATGCTCTGCGCGAGCACATCGGCACGCTCGCCGACCGCGGCATCGGGTTCACGGTCGTCTCGGGCGACATGATCGAGGGCACGATCACGGCCACGCTGCTCGAGCGCGCCGCTCCCGGTTCCATCGACGCGCGCAAGGAAGCCGCCGGCCGCCTCTACAACGTGAGCGAGTTCGCCGCCGAGGTCGCGCTGGCCGCCGTCGAGCCCGTGCCGGAGGACAACACGAAGCTCGTCGGCGACGTGAACTACTTCACCTCAGCGGGGGAGTAGTGGCGGCGGCGCCGGGCCTGCGCCGGACATCCCGCATTCTGCTCATCGACGCCGACGGCGCCGCCCTGCTGTTCTTGACGGCCGCGCCCGACTCGAGCCGCTTCTCGCGCTGGATCACGCCCGGCGGGGGAGTGGACCCGGGGGAGTCGCACCACGAGGCTGCGGTGCGCGAATTGTTCGAAGAGACGGGACTCGTCGTCGACAGCGTGGGGGAGCCGGTCTGGAGCCTCGACTTCGACGTCGTCTGGGATGAGGCCGATCACAATCGCGGCCATGCCGAGTACTACCTGGTGCGCTGCGAGCGCTTCACGCCGGCGTCGACGAATTGGACGGCGGAGGAGCACGTCGACGTGACGGCGCACCAGTGGTTCACGGCCGACGAGCTCGAGGCCTCGGGCGAGCCGTTCGAGCCCGTCGACCTGCCCGCCCTCCTGCGCCGCTTCGGTTCCGCACCGGCGTAACGCGCCGGGGTTACGCTCGCGGCATGATGATCGATCCAGGGGTGATCAGGTGGATGCTCGACACCGACCCGGCCCTTCGCTGGCAGGTCGAGCGCGATCTGCTCGAGGAGCCCGAAGCCGTCTGGCAGGCGACGCGTGCTCGAGTGGCCACCGAGGGGATGGGGGCCGAGCTGCTCGCGCACCAGGACCCCGACGGGCAGTGGGCGGGCGGCGCCTACTTCCCCGGCGACTTCGACTGGCACGGCCCCGAGGCGGCCGACGGTGCCGGCCAGCCGTGGACGGCGACGACGTGGACCCTCAACACCCTGCGCGAGTGGGGTCTCGACGGCGCTGCACTCGACGGCACCGCCGAGAAGCTCGCGGCGAACAGTAGGTGGGAGTACGACGACCTTCCGTACTGGGGCGGCGAGGTCGACGCGTGCATCAACGGCTTCACCCTCGCCAACGGCGCCTGGCTCGGTGTCGACGTGGAGAGTATCGCCACCTGGTTCGCCGAGCACGCGATGACCGAGGGCGGCTGGAACTGCGAGTGGGTCGAGGGCTCGACGCGCTCGAGCTTCCCCTCGACGCTCAACTCGCTGAAGGGCATCCTCGACTGGGAGATCAGGACGGGCGACGCGCGCCTTCGGGAAGCGCGTCACGCGGCCCAGGATTACCTGCTGCGGCGGCGGATGCTCCACCGCGCGTCGACGGGCGAGCTCGTCGGCCCCTGGGCCACGTCGTTCGGCTACCCCTTCCGACACGTGTACACCGCAATGAACGCCCTCGACTACCTGCGCAGGGCATCCCTGCACGACGGCGTCGCCCCTGACGAGCGCGCCGCCGACGCCATCGAGGTCGTCCGCAGCGCTCAACAGCCCGACGGCACGTGGCTGCAGCAGCGCCGCTACCCGGGGCGCGTCTGGTTCGAGCTCGACGTGCCCGTCGGCGAGCGCTCGCCGTGGCTGACGTTCTTCGCGCTGCGCGTGCTGCGCTGGTGGGACGAGAATGACGCGCGCTGACGGTGCATGGCACCAGAATGTCGACATGACCTCAGCGCAGCATCACGCCGACAGCCACGACCTCATCCGCGTGCAGGGCGCGAGGGAGAACAACCTCAAGGGCGTGAGCGTCGACATCCCGAAGCGCCGACTCACGGTCTTCACGGGTGTGTCGGGCTCGGGCAAGAGCTCGCTCGTCTTCGCGACGATCGCCGCCGAGTCGCAGCGCATGATCAACGAGACCTACAGCGCGTTCGTGCAGGGCTTCATGCCGAGTCTCGCGCGACCCGACGTCGACGTGCTCGAGGGGCTCACGACCGCGATCATCGTCGACCAGGAGCGCATGGGGGCGAACTCTCGCTCCACCGTCGGCACGGCGACGGATGCGAATGCCCTGCTGCGCGTGCTGTTCAGCCGCCTCGGCGACCCGCAGATCGGGCCTCCCAACGCTTTCTCCTTCAACGTGCCGACGACGCGCGTGAGCGGCGAGAGGACGAGCTCGACCGGGGAGACCGTCACGATCGAGAACGAGATCTACCTCGGCGGTATGTGCCCGCGATGCGAGGGCATGGGGGCGGTGAACGACATCGATCTCGCCGAGCTCTACGAGGCCAGCACAGCGATCAACGATGGCGCTATCACGGTGCCCGGCTACACGGCCGACGGCTGGATGGTGCGCATCTTCACCGAGTCGGGATTCGTCGACGGCACCCTGCCGATCCGCGACTTCAGCCCCGAGATGCTGCAGGACTTCCTCTACAAGGAACCCACCAAGGTCAAGGTGTCGGGAATCAACATGACCTACGAGGGGCTCGTGCCGCGCATCCAGAAATCGATGCTCAGCAAAGACGTCGACGCGATGCAGCCGCACATCCGCGCCTTCGTGGAGCGCGCCGTCACCTTCACGGCCTGCCCGGAGTGCGAGGGCACCCGCCTGAGCGAGGCCGCCCGGTCGTCGCGCATCGACGGCGTGAGCATCGCCGAGGCGTGCGCGATGCAGATCAGCGACCTCGCGATCTGGGTGCGGGCGATCGACGCACCGGGTGTCGGCCCGCTGCTGACGACCCTGCAGGGCGCGCTCGACTCGTTCGTCGAGATCGGGCTCGGCTACCTGAGCCTCAATCGGCCCGTGGGCACGCTCTCCGGGGGAGAGGCGCAGCGTACGAAAATGATCCGGCACCTCGGCTCCTCGCTCACCGACGTCACCTATGTCTTCGACGAGCCGACGGTGGGCCTGCACCCGCACGACATCCAGCGCATGAACGAGCTGCTGAAGCGTCTGCGCGACAAGGGCAACACGGTGCTGGTCGTCGAGCACAAGCCCGAGGCGATCGCGATCGCCGATCATGTCGTCGACCTCGGGCCCCGCGCAGGTACGGCGGGTGGCGAGATCGTCTTCGAGGGAACCGTCGCGCAGTTGCGGGGGAGCGGCACCCTCACCGGCCGCCACCTCGACGATCGGGTCACCCTCAAGACGACGGTGCGCACGCCCTCGGGTGCGATCGAGGTGCGCGGAGCATCCAGCCACAATCTGGAGGCCGTCGATGTCGACGTGCCCCTCGGCGTCCTTGTCGTCGTCACCGGTGTCGTGGGCTCGGGCAAGAGCTCGCTCATCCACGGCTCGGTCGCCGGAAGGGACGGCGTGGTCGCCGTCGACCAGGGTGCCATCCGCGGCTCGCGGCGCAGCAATCCGGCTACCTACACGGGCATGCTCGAGCCGATCCGCAAGGCCTTCGCGAAGGCCAACGGCGTCAAGCCGGCGCTGTTCAGCGCGAACTCGGAGGGCGCGTGCCCGACCTGCAAGGGCGCTGGCGTCATCGACACCGATCTCGGGATGCTCGCCTCGGTGTCGTCACCGTGCGAAGACTGCGGCGGCCGGCGCTTCCAGGCGTCCGTTCTCGAGTACCGGCTGGGCTCAGCCACCATCACCGACGTGCTCGAGATGCCCGTGAGCGAGGCCGTGGAGTTCTTCGCCGCGGGGGAATCGCGCGTGCCCGCCGCGCACGCGATCCTCGAACGCCTCAACGACGTGGGCCTCGGCTATCTGACGATCGGGCAACCGCTCTCGACCCTCTCGGGCGGAGAGCGTCAGCGGCTCAAGCTGGCCATGGCGATGGCCGACACCGGTCGGGTTCTCGTGCTGGACGAGCCGACCACCGGGCTGCACCTCGCCGACGTCGAGCAGCTGCTCGGCCTGCTCGACCGGCTCGTCGACAGCGGCACCTCGGTCATCGTCATCGAGCACCATCAGGCCGTCATGGCGCACGCCGACTGGATCATCGACCTCGGGCCCGGCGCGGGCCACGACGGCGGCCGCATCGTCTTCGAGGGAACACCCGCCGACCTCGTCGCGGACCGCGCGACGCTGACCGGTCAGCACCTCGCGGAGTATGTGGGCGCGTAAGCGACAGTGTTGCACTTTGCTATCAGTGCTACACTCTCGGCATGCCCACTGTACGAGCGCGCCACATGCTGACGGAGACCGATGATCTCGCGCGCGCTCTCGACGATGCAGCGGCGGCCTGGCCCGAGCTGCGCGGCGATCGCCCAGCTCTCCTGCGCAGGCTTGTGCAGGCAGGGCACGCGACCCTCGAGGTGCGCGGGGGAGCGCGGGAGATCGTCCGAACCGCAGCGGGCGCTGCAACGGGATCCTATCCACGCGACGCACTGGCCGCCCTGCGGACAGAGTGGCCAGAGTGATCATCCTCGACGCGAACGTCCTCATCGCCTTCCTCGACGGCAGCGACGCGCACCACGAGGCGACGCTGGATCTGCTCGAGCGACGACTCGTTGACGGGTTCGGTGCGAGCGTACTGACGGTGGCCGAGGCTCTCGTACATCCCGCCCGCGCGGGTCGCGAGAGGGCGGCGATGGAGTCGCTGAGGGCGATCGGAGTCCAGGTGCTTCCGGTCACGGCCGACTCCGCCGAGGCGCTGGCGCTCGCGCGGAGCGGCCACCGAGTACGCCTGCCGGATGCCGTGGCTCTGCACGCCGCCGTGAGCACAGGTTCGGAGCTCGCGACGTTCGACGACGCACTTGAGACCGCTGCCGAGAGTGCCGGAGTCGTCGTCGCACGCTAGAGCCGACTACCGGCCCGTGCTTCCTCGCATACCTAGTATCCGATAATGCACATTATGTCAGATCGAAGTTACTCTGATTGCACTTTTTGCAATCAGAGTAGAAACGGGTAACACCCGAGCCACTCCCCGACTGCTCGTCTGACCAGGACTTTCTCTCAGAGCACGCCGACAGATCGCGACTGTACTGTGTCGAGGATCCTGCTGTTGCTTCTGCCTGCTCAAGCCCGTTTGATCAGGTATTTCTCCTTCATCAATTGCATAAAGTGCAATCGGAATGCAAAACTTGCAAACGAGCGGAGGGGTGATCAGTGCCGGATGGATCGGGAAACGTCGCGTACCTCCCTGTCGCCAGCGATGCTCAGAATCCCGATGCTTTCCTCGAACGAGTGCTCGAGGGTTGGGAACGTGCGCAGCGGGCCAGCGACTTCTCGCCGAACACGATTCGCACCCGCCGAGCGGTCGTGATCAAGCTTGTCGACTTCTCCGGGCACTATCCGTGGGAGTGGTCGATCGGCGATGCTGACGAGTTCTTCGCTCACGCCCGCGGCGTGAAGAACCTGTCGCATTCGACGGTTCGCGCCTATCAGGGTGCGATCAAGCTGTTCTGCGACTACGCCTGCAACCCGCGATACGACTGGTCCGTGGCGTGCGCCAAGTTGTTCGGCACGGTGTTCATCCAAGTCATCACCGAGCTGAACCGGGTAGCCCACTCCCAACCGAGCGAGACCCGGCCGGCGAAGCGCCCGTTCACCCAATCCGAGCTGCAGCAACTGTTCGACCTGGCCGACCTCGAGGTGGAGAGGATCCTCAACTCCGGCCGGCACGGCGCGTTGAGTGCGTGGCGTGACTCGGTCGCCTTGAAGACCGCCTATGCCTGGGGGCTTCGCTCAAACGAGCTCCGCCACCTGCAGGTCGTTGATCTCTCACGGAACTACAAGGCGCCCTATTTCGGCGACTACGGGGTGATGCGGGTTCGCTGGGGCAAACCCCATCGCGGGTCGGCGAAGAAGCCGCGATCGGTGCTCACCGTGTGGGAATGGTCGGTTGAGGTCCTCCGCGATTGGGTCGAGCGCGGACTCCCCCGGTACGGCACTCCGCTCACCGACCTGTTCCCGACGTCGACAGGAGCCATCCTGGGCGGGACGCATCTGCTTGACGTTCTGCATCGGCTGCTCGACGAGCTCGGCTTCCCGCCCGGGCTCGACCTTCACTCGTTCCGTCGCTCGTATGCGACCCACCTGATCACCGCGGAGGGCTTCGACGTCGCGTTCGTGCAGATGCAACTCGGCCACGAGCATGCCTCCACGACCTCGATCTACTCGATCCCCTCCCCCGACTACCAGCGCCTGGCTCTCGAAAGGGTCCACAACCGAACCCTTGACGCCGCGCGAGCACTGCCACCACGAAAGAGGAACCCATGACACGCGAGATCACCTACGAGTGGAAGGTGCGGGAGTTCATGGCCCGCAGCCATATCTACAACAGCAAGGAGCTGACCGAGCTGCTGCGCCAGAGGGGAATTACGCTCTCGCCCACCCAGGTGTGGCGCCTCGTCACCAAAGACCCCGAACGGATCTCGTTCGCCGTGCTCGGTGCACTGTGCGACATCCTCGGGGTGCAGGTCAACGAGCTGATCGTGTTCAAAGCGGCTGACGCGCGAACGCTGCGTCGCAAGGCCGCCGGTGGCACCGATCTGCCCGACCTTCGCGACTACCGTCCGGTCAGAGCGCGAATCGTCACGGATGACGTCGACGAGTAAGCCGACCGGAAGGCCGGCGACTAACGGAATAGGGGTGTCCCGCTCCCCCACGATCGAGAACCTCTCAAAGCCTCGACGCCGCGGCCGCCCCCGATCGACCGGCAACAAGCATTGCGACAGATGCGGGCTGGACGTCGCGAAGATCCGGGTTCGCTGGCCCGATGGAGCGATCTGCGGAGCGTGCTTCACTTCGGCCGTTCACGAGTACGGCCGATGCTCCGGCTGCGGCGAAGAACGCATGCTCCCGGGACGCTCACCCGCCGGCGAACACATCTGCCGTGACTGCGCAGGGATCACGACCCTGCTCGTCTGCGACCGCTGCAGCCACGAGGCCGAGCGATTCCGCAAAGGCGTCTGCGCGCGATGCGTCGTGCGCGAGGACCTCGAGTCCCGCCTGAATCCGAACTCACCTGCCGATGTCCGCCTCAAGCGACTCGTTGCGATCTTGGCCGACTCCGCGCGGCCCGAGAGCGTCTACACCTGGATGAACCTCAAGGCGCCAAAGCACCTACTGGAGCTGATCGGTCGACGGGAGCTCGATCTCACGCATGAGGCCTTCGACGCCTACTCTCCCTCGCCCGCGGCCGCTGGCCACCTCCGGGAGATCCTTGTGCACCACGGGATGCTGCCGAACCGGGCAAGCTTGCCGTTCGCGCTCTTCGAGCAGTGGCTTGCAGGGCGCCTCACCGAACTCGAGGAGTGGCCAGACATCCACGGCCCGATCGAACGATTCGCCCGCTGGCACCACATGAAGAACCTCCGCCGGAAACTCGACGCCGGCGCCGCGAACATGAACACGGCGACCCTCTCGGCGAAGCAGGAAATCACCGAGGCCGGCAAGTTCCTGCGATGGCTGCTCGAAGAGCACGGTGTGGTCGCCGACGGCATCCAGCAGGCGCATATCGACCAGTACATTGCAGAGGGCACCAGCACCCGCAAGCACATCCGAAATTTCGTGCACTGGCTCCAACCGGGCCGACCTCGGCGCCGGACGGTCACAGTTCCCTACCGAACGGCGAAATCCATCCCGATGCTGACCCAAAGCCAACGCCTCGAACTCGTCCGCAACTGTCTCGAGTTCCAGCAGGTAGCCCTCTCCACCCGCGTCGCTGGCTTGATCTCTCTGCTCTGGGCGCATCCGCTCGTGAAGATCGTTGCCCTTACAACTGACCGGCTCGAGCGGCTTCCCGAGGGGATGACAATCAAGCTCGGGGATAACCCGGCCGCCGTCCCAGAGCTGGTCGCACCGCTCTTCTGGGAGCAGCTCTCTAACCGCGGCAACCAGCAAACGGCCAACACCGGCACTGACTGGCTCTTCCCCGGTTTCCGTGCCGGCCAGCACATCCATCACCGCACGCTCGGGGAACGATTCCTGGTGCTCGGGATC
The DNA here is from genome assembly GCF_009371975.2 of Microcella pacifica. Taxonomy (GTDB): domain Bacteria; phylum Actinomycetota; class Actinomycetes; order Actinomycetales; family Microbacteriaceae; genus Microcella; species Microcella pacifica. The sequence continues at coordinate 8,363 of NZ_VIKT02000002.1, read as the reverse complement.
GACCCTCAGCGGGCTCGCAACACCACCCTGCAAGACCTCGTGCGCCAGGTCGACGCCCGTTCGCTGATCGATCTCCTGGGCTACAGCGGGACGATCGTCACCCAGCACGCTTCGCGTGCCGGTGCCCCGATGTCCGACTACGTCGACCTTCGCAAAAGTCACGCCGATCGCCAGGGCAACGATAAAGTTGATTGACGCAGCGACGGGAGCGGAGATGGCCAATAGCCCTAAGCCATCGATCACACCTGCTGAGATCGCTCTCCGCCGCACAGTCCTCGAGCAGGCCGAGCACAGCGGCGAGATGGAAGGTCTGCACATCAATGAAGCGGCTCGAGCCGACGGCGAGGACTATGCCAATGGTCGTATCGACATCGACGAACTCGTTGGGCGAGGTCGGGCGAGATACGGACTGAACTAGGGCCATACGATGTGACCATGAGAGCCGGTTGTTGAATAATGCCCGCTGCGAAGAGCCCTGCGGAAAACGGATTCGTACTCCTTCCGGAACAGCTACCTGACCAGGTGGCCGCCGTCGATATGGCTACGGTCATCGAGGATGTGGAAGCTGACCGGTGGTGGTTCTTTTTGACCAACGTGAGCAACCCGAATCCAAAGCCAAACCCAGGGGCTTACCTCGACCTTGGCCCACGCACCGAGACGCCACCAATCGAAGAGCTGGATGCGATTCTTAAGGCCCACGGACTGACCTCGTTCTTCGGAGGCTGGCGAGCAGTCCGAGGCGAACCAGGCGAGCGAAGCCGAGCAACGCGCGTGACGACGATCGAATCAGCCAAGAAGATGGAGGAGCTCGCCGCGACGCGAAAGGCAGACGACGCCGCAAGTAGCCATCGTTCAGCCATCAACGCAACGACGGGCTTCGCAGTTGCGGGCGCGGTCGCCCTATTTGTCTCTGTGTTTGACTTGCCGATCGGCTACTACTCGTTCCTCCGTCTGGCCATCCTTGTGATTTGCGTCGTTCTCATGGTGCTCACCGCGAGGGCCAATGCCGCGGGTTGGTTCGCTGGACTCATTCCTGCAGCGATCCTCTGGAACCCTCTCGCCCCGATCTACATGGCACGTTCCGACTGGCTACTGGTCGATCTTGCCGGGGGCGCCTTCTTCGTCGGACTGGCGATCTGGAGCGGTCGAAGGCTGTCTAGCCCGTAGGCCGGGCGCGGAGAGAACCGGTCCCCTTCGGCAGGCGAAGCGTCTCCACCGAGGTCGCCGGACGGCTGACGTAGCCGCACAAACTGTGGCGACTGCGGTGGTGCTGCTCGGGGTCTTAAAGTCCCGTCTGCAGCTGCAGCATGTCCCTCGACGCGGTCCAAGGCGTTCCGTCTCGCCGCTCCACCGTTCGCTCAGCTGCCGGCTTCGCGGAGCGAACGGTGGGTCTGGTTGAACCGCGCTACGCTGCGCCTCGTCGGAGCACCGCGAGGCTGCGTGAACTCATGCCGAACGTGGCGTTGGGCGACGTGCCTTCCCCGCGTCGGTATGGGTAACCGGCGATGATCGCGGCCGCAATAAATTCACCATTCGCGACGTACGCTCCGAGGTGCCGCTCGGCCATGTGCTTGAGGCCGTAACTGCCGTAATCGGGGTTGATAGTCTTACGGCGCTCGACGTTGCTCTCCAGCCATTTGAGGATCTCCGCGACGTGGGTCGCGCGCCCCCTGAGCTCGAGACGCCATCCGGCGAACCGAGCACGGCGAGCTTCGAGCGGCACGTCGAAGGAGCCGGCCCCGAAGCCGTTGATGCACAGATGCGGTTCGAGTGTCATGGCGACCGCGAGGTCGCGGTCGGCGGATGAAGCGCCCCGCAACGCATCCCACGATGCGTAGCCGGCGTTCACTGCGACCAGGTGCTGCACTCTCTGCAGACCGACAGAATCGCTCGCGATCGACCCGCGGAACTCACGGTGCTGAGCCTTGGCGAGGTCCTTGAAGTAGCGAAGTGTGTCCATGATGTTGATTCACATTCCCGGCTCGTCCGCGCTCGCATGACGGTGGAGCCGATACGTGTAATCAACGGATATGGCACTACCGAACTACTGGAAATGGCGAAGCCTTCACGCGAGCCGCAGGCACATCCCGGTGCCGCAACCGAGCCTACGCGCCAGGGCCAACGATCGGAAGGCCCAGCGCCGACGCGGGCGCCCACTACCGCTTTGACTCGCATGGCTCAAGCTATCCGGACACTGCTCGAGCAGCACCAGTCGGCGACCGTCAGTGTGAGAACGGATAACGCGCTTCACCAGCAGAAGTTACTCTATCTGCAGAAAGACAATCAGCGGGTAAGCGGGTAAGGCCGGACGGCTGCCCGATTACCTGTCTGATCGGGATTTTCTCTCGCGCAGACCGACTTATCAGCAGCCGCTGCCACCGCACGGTGGCCCGTCGGGCTGGATCAGGCCCAGGCCGATGTAGGCAGCGCTGCCGAGCAACAGGGCAACCCCAAATGCTAGGAGGACGGAACCCCATCGTACGTGCCGAGCCAATGCGATTCCTCCCAAGATTGCCGCCGCTCCCCCGGCGATCCAGACCAGCCACATCGCCAAGGCCGAGCCGAACAGTCCGACCACGAGGCCCGCAAGCCCAGCGATCGCCAGACCGATCCACAGGCTGGCACCATTGTGGGGCCGGGCAACGGTAGAGGCTGTCATGGCACGAGCCTACCTATCGCGACACCTCGAAAGGAGTGGACTTCATCGGGCCTTCCCGTCTGAGCGAGCACGAAGCCATAGGGAAGGACGGTTAGGTAAGTCTCACCGCAAAACGTTGCAGCTGGCGGGCGAATAGTGGGAAAACGGATAACGGTCTTCGCCGAGATAATCGAGCGCTGGATCTCAGACCTATGAATTTGGGACGATTCGAGTCCGAGCGGACATTCTCTAATGTGATGGATCTTTCCGAGAGCACCGAAGCCGCGCTGTGGGAGCGCGCGCGCCGCGACGATGGCGACGCATTCGGGTCCTTGTTCGATCTTCATCACGATCGCACCTACCGCCGTGCGCTCGGGCTGATGGCGAACACCCACGATGCGGAGGACGTCGCGGCGTCCGCGTTCTTCGAGCTGTGGCGCAAGCGGCGAACGGTGCGGCCTGTCCAAGGATCGGTCCTCCCCTGGCTGCTCGTCACGACCGTCAACCTGGCGCGCAATGCCCAGCGGTCGAGCTCGCGATATCAGCAAGTGATTCGGACCATACCGCGGGCCGAAGCACTCGCCGCGCCTGATTCCGAGACCGTGGAGACGAAGAAGCGCCTCACGGACTCACTGCAACGCCTCTCCCCCGTCGACGGCGCTCTCTTCGTCCTGACCGCGCTCGAGGACATGCCGCTGGCTGAGGCCGCCGAAGCCGTCGGGCTCAAACCGTCCACCGCGCGCATGCGACTCCACCGTGCCCGGCTGCGACTCCGCACCGACCTCCATGACCTCAACCCGATCGTTCAGCCTGCCGTAGAAGGGAACCACTGATGAGCACGACCGAGATGGACACCGAATTCGCCCGAGGTGTACGAGCGGAACTGACCGCGATCGGCACCAAGGACAGCCGATTGCAGCGACACCAGCGCCGCGCCCGCGCTGTTGCAGTGAGCGTTGGTGCGGTCGTCATGGTCGGCGCCCTTACCGGCGCGGCCGTGGTCATCAGCAACCTTCCTGGGACAACTACTGTCGTACCTCTGGGAAACATCGTCACGGCGGCACACACCGGCACTGCGAGTATCGACCTGGGTTCCGCTCCGGCCAACGCGACCGTTGTCGTTATCGACCTAACCTGCGTCAGCGGTGACGGCCGGGTCACCGCGCTGACCGTCCCAAGCGCAGGTTCCGAGGGCGCCGACGGCTCGGGCGTGCACTGCGCGATAGGGCAGACCGCTCACATCGAGAACGGCTTGCTCCCGGCAGCCGGCACAAGCTCGATCACGATCACCGCCGACCCAGGCACAGCCTGGAGCGCCACAGCCCAGTACGGAACCTCGTCGACGACGGAGTGGGGCGTCAACGCCAACGGACAGACCTACGGTGTTCCCAACGTCAACGGTGTCCCCGACCTAACCCCTGCACGTGCCTCCAACGGGGCATGGGGCTACGTCTTCGCCGAAGAACTCTCGGCCATGGACCAGGAGGGCTTCATCAACGTCTACGAATCCGACGGCACCACCATCATCGGCCAGCAAGCCTTCCACATCAGCGAAAACATCCCGCTAGACCCCCGCCTCATCCCGCGGGAAGCGACGACCGAAGACGGCAGCGAGTGACAGACCCGAGCCCCGACGCGATCAATCTGGAGGCCACTCACTCGATCGACGTCACCTGGGCGCTCAGCACTCCGGACAGCGAGGAGAAGCTTCCAAGGAGTGCAAACTGGTAACCATGTGGCCCAACCGGCGAATCCTCGGCATGGCCGGCATAGCCATCGCGACCGGAGCGACGCTGGGCGGGGTGCTGACCTTCGTCACCCAACTCGCAACGCAGCTGTCCTTGCCGTCGGCCCCAACGTCACCGTCCGCACTGTTTGCCGGCGCGCTACCGTTCGCGCTATTCGTCGGCCTCGTCGGCCTCCTCGTCGGGGCGATCGTCGCAGCAGCAGCATCGGTCGGCGCGACCGCCGTCCTCCTGGCAACTCGTCGACGCCCGATCCGGCAGTGGCTGCGCCCGGCCCTGGCCGGTCTCGGCGCCGGGATCACCGGCATGCTGCCATTGGCCTACATCTTTCTCCGACCCGGCTGGGTTGGCGGCGAGAGCAGTCTCTGGGTCCTCGGTGCAGCCGCGGCGCTCATCGCCGCTGGCGGGGTCTGGCTCTGCGAACGCCGCCAGATGTCCTCCCCCGTGGCCACCGCTGAGCGCCATGGCCCTTGAATAGCGTGAAAACGGATAATGGTCTTCACCAGCAGGAGTTTCTCCGACTGCAGGATGAGCCCCGGGACTCGCCCCTTGGCCTGCTGTCTGGCGCCCAGTTAGGTCGGCGCCAACGTTCTGTAGGAACGGATTCGATGTGAAGACCCGGCGACGCTTGGCGAAATCTGTAGTGCTCAAAGACCCTCCCCGACCTACTCGCATGGCTGGGACCTTCTCATTTTCGATTGCGGACGACGAGACTCGGCGACTATTCTGGCGCCGGCGTCGTCGCACGCCGGACTTCCTTGACTGTCGACCGCACTCGACGGCTGGGTGGGAGCAGAGGTGGCATCTATGCCGTCGTGACGTGCAGCGTCATCCGTTCGGTGATCCTCCGATCAAGCGGCCGGCGCCGGGCTGTGCGGGGTCGCGGGCGCTCGTGGTCGCGGAGAGATCTGGCAATGACCGAGCAGCGATCGCTCAAGAAGCTCGTCCGGGAGCGCATGCAGCGCACCGGCGAGAGCTACACCACCGCCCATCGTCACGTCACCGCTCGACGGGAGGTGCCGATCCCGCCAGGCACCGCGCCGGGATACCCCGGTTTCGGCGCCGCGGCGCACGTTCCATCGGCCCTGACCCGGCACCTTCTGGCTCAGGCAGGGCTCGAGGTCTCGGAGGCCGTAGCCTGCGGGCTCGGCGGGGGCATCGGGTTCCTGTACGCCGTGTTCGAGTACAAGCAGGTGCCGCACCCGCTCCTCACGATCGTCGCCCAGCACCACCCGGAGCCGTGGCTGGACGCCGTCGCCCGGCACACCGGCGTCGAACTGACTACCGCCACCTCGTCATCCGCGGCCGCGGCGTTGAGAAAGCTCGACGCCGCGCTGGAGACAGGCTCGGCGGCGCAGCTCACCCTCGCGCGGGGCGCACTCCCCTGGCACGAACCCGTCGAACAGGCCGAACGGGCCGACCCGCACCGGATCGTCGTCGCAGGGCGACGCGGCGGAGCGTATCTCGTCGACGACGGCCTGGGGTCGCCGCACGCCATCGGACCGGACGCCCTCGCGGCGGCCTGGACGGCCCACCGCAAGGGCCGCTTCGCGCTGCAGACCATCGGAGCGGCAAACGACGTGGACCTCCCCCGCGCGATGCGCGCCGCGATCGCCACGACGCACGCGCATCTGACCGGACCCGTGCTCGGCAACTACTTCGACGTCAACATGGGACTCTCCGGCATCGCCAAGCTCTCCGCCGACCTGCACGACACCTCGACCAAGTCCGGTTGGTGCCGGCGGTTCGGCACCCCGGAGGCGTTCCAGGCCGGCATGACCCGCCTGGCCGAGTGCCTCACCTGGGCGCACACCGCCGAAGGCGGCACCCGCCCCCTGTACGCCGAGTTCCTGACCGAGGCCGCCCTGATCGCGGGGCTCGACCTGGACGCCGCCGCGGCCGCAGCATCCGCGTCCGGAGACGGATGGCGCTCGATCACGGATCTCGCGGCGCAGGCCGCGACGACCCAGGCGCCAGCGGACGACTTGTTCGACGAGCTGGCTCGACTCGTCGACGGGTGCCTCGCACATGAGCAGCGACTTGCTTCGGCTCTCGCCGCGGCTCTCGAGCGCGCCCGATGACTCGCATCTCGGGATGCGAGCCGGAACAGGATTAGAACGCACAACACGCTTCACCAGTAGAAGAGGCCACACTACGTGCGGGACTGCGGGGCGGGTCATGGGAGGCTTGACAACTAACTCTATCTAGATAGACTATTGCCATGTTCACGATGAGGCGACCATCTCCCCAGACCGCAACCGTGTTGCGTGCTCTTCATGAGCGAGGCCCTGAATGGAGCCACGGATACGAGTTGTGCCGCGCCCTGGGCCTCAAGGCCGGCACGCTGTATCCGATCCTGATCCGGCTGGCCGATCGCAATCTGGTCGAGACGGCCTGGGAACAGGAAGTACCCCAGGGTCGCCCGGCTCGGCACCTCTACCGGCTCTCTACGACCGGTGCGACGTTTGCCGCCACCCTCCCCCGACCCGTCGGCTCAGACCCGACATCCCCGTTCACCGCTCGGCCCGTACTCGGGGAGGCAGGCGCATGAGCTCGCGCGACGGCGCCGAACGCCTCCTCACCCTCGGGACGACAGGACTCCCCGCGCACCGCGCCGAGTGGGGCACCGCGATGCGCGCCGAACTCGCTGCGATCGACGACCCCGGCGCGCGGCGGCGCTTCGCCCGCAGCGCTTCCTTCGCCGCGTTCCGGCAAGGATTCGTCATCCGCATCGGCTTCGGGTTGATCACGGGAGTGCTCGTCGCTGCCGTCGCGCTCATGGCGTCACGGCTACAACTCGCCGACGGCGCTCCCGGGCTCCTCGAGGTGACTGTGCCCGTCCCGGCGTTCCTCCTCCTGCTTGCGGCCCTGCTCTCAGCCGGGCTGACCCGGTCGTTCCGCATCGGGTTGGAGACCGGCGCAGTCGCATTCATCGCCAGCTCAATCGCCCTGTTCACGGTTCTCGCTACCGAGGGGTTGATCTGGATGGATCGCCACGGTGTCTTCCTCCTCGACGGCGACCCGCCCCGCGGCCCCATCGACACGTCTGCCGTCGTCTTCAACATCTTCTCGACCGGGATGTGGGTTGGCCATCTGATCGTCTGGTGGCCCGCCCTCCTGATCGGTGCTGCTCTCGGCGCCTGGATCGGCGGTCGGCGAAGCCCCGCCGTTGTGGCAGGCAGCTCCGCATAGTCCAGGAAAATGCGCAACCGCATCGCACGGACGCGAGCGAAGCCGCGGCAATAGTCGACGAGACGGGTAACGCACTTCACGATCAGAGTTCTACGTGCGGGATTCGCGCAAGCGCAGGCCTCGACCAAGAGTTTCCTTGAACGGTCGACCGAGTGCCGTCCATCCTCCACGCTCGAGACGAGCGACGCGGACCCGCACCGATGTGGTCGATCGTGTTCTGGCGCTGGTATCGCTCCACGATCGCTTGGTCGCTGTTGCTCGCCGGCGGGATCGGATCGGTTCTCGGATTCGCTCTGTATGCGGGCGGAAACCCAGACTGCCGGGCCAGCGCAGGGCTGCTGGGAGTCTTCTATTGGCTGGCCCTGGGCGCGGTCCTCGGAATGGCGACGGCCCTGCCCGCGCTCGTCGGATGAGCCATCGCCCTGCTGGCCGGGGATCGGCGGTTCACCGCCCACCTCGGTCGCGGATCGTCGCGGGAAGCAGCGGCGCGGCAAGCGGTGCAGCTGCCTTGTGGCTCGGCATCTTCACCAGTAGAAGTTATTCCGACCGCAGGAGCAGCCGAGGCGCGCCCGCCCGTCGGCCTCTGATGTGCAGCCGGTCAGGCCGGCGTCAATGCCCTGTAGGACCGAACTACGCGGCGTCCCTCGCGCACGATGTAGAGGCCGTAGGCACTTGTCACGAGCGCGCCGCCGACTCCGGTCACGCCCCAAGTGAGCTGCCAGCTGATTGATGTCGACAACGCTCGAAAATTGGACAGTATCGACGCTTGAAAAGTGAACACTCGACGA